>NZ_JBCHKV010000011.1:0-204072 GCF_039023525.1 Mycobacterium sp. 050272
CTACCAACCCCAAAAACAGAAAACACCCCCAACCAACAACTGAGGGTGTTCACTATGTCGCGAGACATCTGTCCTCGATGTCTCGCGACATCACAGTGTGTCCGAGGGGGGACTTGAACCCCCACGCCCATTAGTAGGGCACTAGCACCTCAAGCTAGCGCGTCTGCCATTCCGCCACTCGGACCAGACCAACGAGAGTTGGCAGCTAAGGCTAGCGGATCGGCCCGCGCCGACCCAACTTAGCTCGCCGTCGGTGGTTTGAAGCGTTGGCGAGCTAGCGGTGGTGGTGGCGTACGCGACAGGGCAGACAACCACCCTGATGGCCCTCTATCGCACGGCCGGCGACTTGGGCGCGTCCCGGAGCGGCGGTAGCCACCTCGGCCAGCCCCAGAACGGCAGCTCCCAGAATGGCAGCTCCCAGAATGGCGACGGCCGCCACGCCCGCTAATCTCCGCATCCGCAGAAAATACCATACCCCCCTTGGGTACCTGTAAAGGCTCGCCGAGTTTTCCGGGCCGCCCGCGGACCGATTGGGTTCCGCTGCCTGAGCCGGGCATCCTCGGCAGTGGTAGGAAAGGTGGTTGTGACAGTTGAGAACGGAGTTCCCAACCATCCGAGCGACGATGTGGTCGAAGTTGTCAGCCGGTTGATCCGGTTCGACACCACCAACACCGGTGACCCCGAGACCACGCAGGGCGAGGCCGAATGCGCCCACTGGGTCGCCGAACAACTCGCGGAGGTCGGCTACCAGCCCGAATACCTCGAATCCGGCGCCCCCGGGCGGGGCAATGTGTTCGCCCGTCTCAAGGGCGCCGACAGCTCACGCGGCGCACTGCTGATCCATGGGCATCTCGACGTTGTGCCGGCCGAACCCGCCGATTGGAGCGTGCATCCGTTTTCCGGCGCGGTCGAGGACGGCTATGTCTGGGGCCGCGGCGCGGTCGACATGAAAGACATGGTCGGCATGATGATCGTCGTCGCCCGCCAGTTGAAGCGGGCCGGCATCGTGCCGCCACGCGATTTGGTGTTCGCGTTCGTGGCCGACGAGGAGCACGGTGGCAAGTACGGGTCACACTGGCTGGTCGACAACCGCCCGGAGCTGTTCGAGGGTGTCACCGAGGCGATCGGCGAGGTGGGCGGGTTCTCGCTGACCGTGCCGCGTCGTGACGGCGGTGAACGCCGGCTGTATCTGATCGAGACGGCCGAGAAGGGCATCCAGTGGATGAAGCTGACCGCCCGGGGCCAGGCCGGGCACGGCTCGATGGCCAACGACCGCAACGCGGTCACGCTGCTTTCCGAGGCCGTTGCCCGGATTGGCCGGCACCAGTTTCCGCTGGTGATGACGGACACCGTCGTCGAGTTCCTGGCTGCCATCAGTGACGAGACCGGCCTGACCTTCGACACCGAATCCGGCGATCTGGAGGGCGTGATCGAAAAACTCGGCCCGATGGCTCGGATGCTGAAGGCGATCGTGCGGGACACCGCCAACCCGACGATGCTCAAGGCCGGATACAAGGCCAACGTGATCCCCGGCAGCGCCGAGGCGGTGATCGATTGCCGCGTCCTGCCCGGCCGGCAGGCCGCGTTCGAGGCCGAGATCGACGAGTTACTCGGCCCGGATGTGACGCGGGAGTGGATCCGGGACTTGCCCTCCTACGAGACCAATTTCGACGGGGATCTGGTCGACGCGATGAACGCCGCAGTGCTGGCGGTCGACCCGGACGGCCGCATCGTGCCCTATATGCTCTCCGGTGGTACCGACGCGAAAGCCTTCGCGCGCATAGGAATTCGTTGCTTCGGCTTCGCGCCGCTGCGGTTGCCGCCGGAATTGGATTTCGCTTCACTGTTCCACGGTGTCGATGAGCGGGTACCCGTCGACGCGCTGCGGTTCGGCACCGACGTGCTGGCCCACTTCCTGACCCACTGTTAGAACGAACCGACACGAGAGGATCGCCATGAGCCTGAAGCCCGACCCGTATGACGCGCTGCCAAAGCTGCCGACATTCACCGTGACCTCGACCTCGATCACCGACGGTCAACCGCTGGCCATGCCTCAGGTCAGCGGCATCATGGGCGCCGGGGGAGAAGACGTGAGCCCGCAGCTGAGCTGGTCGGGATTCCCCGCCCAGACGCGCAGCTTCGCGGTCACCGTCTATGACCCCGACGCGCCGACGCTGTCCGGCTTCTGGCACTGGGCCGTAGCCAACCTGCCGGCCGACGTCACCGAGCTGCCCGAGGACGCCGGCGACGGCCGCGAACTGCCCGGCGGCGCACAGCAACTGGTCAACGACGCCGGCATGCGGCGATTCATCGGTGCCGCGCCGCCGCCCGGACACGGTCCGCATCGCTACTACGTCGCTGTGCATGCCGTCGACGTCGACAAGCTCGACCTCTCCGAGGACGCGAGCCCGGCGTTCCTCGGCTTCAACCTGTTCCAGCACGCGATCGCGCGGGCCTACATTCACGGCACCTACGAACAGCAGTAGGTGAAACCTCGCGCGTGTGTGCTGGTCCTCCCGGGCGGGCGGGTGCGCAGCGATGAGGCGTCGCGCTGGTGGCAGCTGGCCAACGTCCGGATGATGTTGGTCGTTGCCGCCCTTCGATGGCGGCTGGGGCGCGACGTCGAGGTGCGACGCGTCCAGTACCGACTGCGCGGCTGGAACAGTCCGCGCTACGACGCGGTCGCCGACGCCACCGCGGTACTGGACGTCGTTCGGGATCGCTTCGATGCGGAAAGCATTGTGCTAGTGGGTCATTCGATGGGTGGTCGAGTCGCGACCCGGCTCGCCGCCGGTGGACAGGTCGGCGCGGTGGTTGCGCTGGCGCCGTATTGGCCCCGCGACGACGGCGACCTGATTCCGCCGTCGACCCGGCTGTTGGTGGTGCACGGCACCGCCGACACCCGCACCGACCCCGAAGCATCGCGTATCCAGACGCTACGAGCCCGCCAGCGTGGATTGGACGCCCAATGGGTGGGCATTGCGGGTGCGGGCCATTCGATGATGCGGCCGTACTTTGAATGGCAGCGCCGCACAGTCGATTTCGTCGCAGAGTACCTTCAGTAAGTGTTCAACATAGGGCACATTTGCTTGAGCCAGTTGGCAATTGAGCTGCGATTGGTGTCGAGAGTGGGATCGCTGGGTTGGGCGCCGACGGTGGTGACGAAATGCTCGATCGCGGCTTTGACCGCGTCGGGAGGGCTGTGCTTCTCGAGCGTGTCGGCAGCCGTGCGGGCGGTTTCCGGTTTCGACGCGAGCATGAGGTTGTCCTTGGCGCTGCCAAGGTCGTAACACGTGGCGGTGTCGGGCGGCTCGCCGTTCGCCGTGCCACCGAAGCAGCCCGCGATAACCACTGCTATGCCAGTCGTTGCGACAATCGTCAATCCCTTGAATCGCACCGGAGGCCTCCTTGGGAGGATCGTTTGTGGTGCGGCCACCATACAGCTATTGCCAGACCAAGACAGCGAATCTCGAAAACGTTCTTAGATGCTTCGTATGCACGGACGGCAAAGGTGTCGGCGACCGGAGTGCCTTCGTCCAAACCACTTGAGTCACTTTGGTTTCAGCGGTTTCACGCTGGCATTCTTGTCGGTGGAGCCCGCTATCATTCGAACATGGGTTCGATCAGTCGCGAGGAGATTCAGCAGGATTTCGATGCGCTGCGCACCGCGGTGTCGCGCGTCGTGGCGCACTCGTACGACGCGCTTGCCACGCCGGAGCGGTTGGCATTGCTGGAGCGACTCGAACACGAGACTCGGCGGCTGCGGGTCCCGGGGCATGAATTGATCAACCAGATCGGCGAACAGGCGACGGCCGAAGAATTGGGTGGCAGCCTGGCCGTGGCACTTGCCGATCAGTTGCGAATCACTCGAAGTGAAGCCAGCAGCCGGGTGTCGGAGGCTGCGGACCTAGGGCAGCGGCGCGCGATCACGGGCGAGCAGCTGCCGCCGCGGTTGACCGCGACGGCAATGGCGCAGCGCGACGGCAAGATCGGTCCCTCCCATGTCGCGGTGATTCGCCAGTTCTTCAAGGAGTTGCCGCAGTGGGTGGACATCGAGACCCGGGAATGTGCCGAGAAGGATCTGGCCGAACACGCCACCCAATATCGGCCCGACCAGGTGGCCAAGCTCGCCGAGCGGCTGGCCACCTACCTCAACCCCGACGGCAACTACTCGGATGACGATCGCGCCCGACGGCGCGGACTGACCCTGGGCAAGCAGGGCATCGACGGCATGTGCCGGCTCAGCGGCTGGCTGACTCCCGAGGCCCGCGCCACTATCGAGGCCGTGCTGGCCAAAACGGCTTCCCCCGGCATGTGCAATCCCGAGGACGACCTGCCCGTCGTGGACGGCACACCAGCCGCCGATGTCGCGCGGCGTGATATCCGGACTGCCGCCCAGCGCAATCACGACGGCCTCAATGCCGCACTACGCGCCGTGCTGGCCAGTGGAAAGCTCGGTCAGCACAACGGTTTACCTGCCGCAATCATCGTGACAACCGCGCTGAAGGACCTAGACGCCGCGGCCGGCAAGGGATTGACCGGCGGCGGCACGGTGCTCCCGATGAGCGACGTGATCCGGCTGGCCCGCCACGCCCACCACTACCTGGCGGTCTTCGACGACGCGAAACCCGTTGCGCTGTACCACACCAAGCGGCTGGCCTCGGCGGGACAGCGAATAGTCCTCTACGCCAAGGATCGGGGGTGTACCCGCCCGGGCTGTGACGTGCCCGGCTACTGGTGCGAGGTCCATCACGTCGAAGACTGGGTGACAACCCGTCGCACCGACATCGACCAGCTCGCCCTGGCCTGCGGCCCCGACCACAAACTCCACGAAAACGGCTGGAAAACCCGAAAACGCGTTAACGGCGACACGGAATGGATCCCGCCGCCACATCTGGACCGAGATCAGCCGCGGGTCAACACATTCCATCACCCGGAGAATCTGCTGGCCGACGAAGGACCCGGCGCGGCCTAGGTCGGCGGGCTGATCGCCGACCCGACCGCTTCGCTCAGTGAGGCGAACCCGCCGTCGTGCAGCCGCCTCGCGATGCCTTCGTGAATGTGCTTGGGCCACAAGCCACCCCCGTAGACGAAGCCGGTATAGCCCTGCAGCAGTGAGGCGCCCGCGGTGATGCGCTGCCATGCGTCATCGGCGGTCTCGATACCGCCGACGCTGATCAGTACCAGCCGATCGCCGACCCGCCGGTAGAGCCGGCGCAGCACCTCGACCGCGCGGTGTGCCACCGGCGGCCCGGAGATGCCGCCGGGCCCCAGCGCGTCGACACCCGGGGTACGCAGACCCTCTCGCGACACCGTGGTGTTGGTCGCGACGATGCCGGCCAGTCCCAGCTCGACGGCCAGGTCCGCGATGTCGTCGACGTCGGTATCGCTGACATCCGGGGCGATCTTGACCAGCACCGGCACCGACGTCTCGGCGAGGACCGCGGCCAGGACGGGCCGCAACGATTCGACCGCCTGCAGATCACGCAGCCCCGGCGTGTTCGGCGAGCTGACGTTGACCACCAGATACGACGCCAGCGGGCCGACCAGCCGTGCGCTGGCCCGGTAGTCGTCGACGGCCTCGGCGGCCGGCGTGGCCTTGGTCTTGCCGATGTTCACCCCGATCGGCACGTCCGGCCGATGGCGGGCCAGCCGGGTGGCCAGCTCGCCGGCGCCGTGATTGTTGAACCCCATCCGGTTCAGCAGCGCCCGATCCGCTGGCAGCCGGAACAGGCGCGGCGCCGGGTTGCCCGGCTGCGGGTGCGCGGTCACGGTGCCGACCTCGGCGTACCCGAAGCCCAAGGCGCCCCAGGTGCGCAGCCCCATGCCGTCCTTGTCGAAGCCGGCGGCCAGCCCCAGCGGCGCGGGGAAGTGCACGCCGAACACCGTGCTGGCCAACACCGGATCCGTCGGGCCCAGCAGCCGGTGCAGCAGCCGGCGCGGCACCGCTGTGGCGGTCGCGGCGCGCAGCGCGGCGAAGACCAGCGTGTGAATCCGCTCGGGCGGGATCAAGAAGAACAGGCGGCGCAGCAGACCGTACAGACCGTTATCCACCGTCACAGTTCCGGCTGATCGGGCCGTCGGTCGCTGACGCGTGTTTTCTTGCGGCGCAACAACACCCGTCTGCTGCCGTCGTTATACAGCCGCACCCGGGTGAGCTCCCAGCCACGGTATTCGGCCTCGATGGACAGCCGGATGGAGGCGCTGAGCCTGGTCACCTCGGGGGGCAGGCGCAGCGGCACCCATTCGTAGTCGTCGGACATGTCCGAGACCCAGCCGGCCGGTAGGCGACTCCAGCGCGGCGCCGTCAACGCGTGCCCGCCGCGCGCTCGATGACCTGGACCCCCGCACCGGACCCCGACACCACGTACAAAGTGTCCGAGGTCTCGTCAAAGGCCAACGAGTTGGGTTGCTGCACAGTTGGGTAACGCACCTTTTCGACGGGAATTCCGGTTGCTAAATCGTAACCAATAACCATATTCGATGCGGTTTGTGACACCCAGGCCAAATCCCGAGAGCCGGCCAGTCCGTACGGGGCCTGCCGGACCGGGTATGCCTGCCGCAGGATCAGCGGGTCGACGCCGTACACCAGCAGCTCGTCGCCGCGGGTGTCGGCCACCAGGACCCGACCCACCGGATCGGCGACCATCGTGGTCGCGCCCGCACCGGCCCGCAGCGACTGCGCGACACGGCCGTCGGAGTCGATCGTCGTCACCGAGGTCTGTCCACGATCCAGTACCACCGTCGTATTGCCCTGTGTCACAAGCCCGTCAACCCGGGCGAAAATTTTCGTCCGGTTCTGCACCGTCGCGCCGGCCGGGCCTTCAGCGCCCACGGTGTACACCGCACCGTCGGCGCTGCCCAGCATCAACTTGCCGTCGGCTCGGCGCGTGATCGCGGTGAAGTCCACCCCGGCGCAATCGGCGACCTTGACCTGCGTGGCGTGGCCGCCGGTCAGATCCAGCACGACGTAGCCGCCGCGGGCGGCGAGGTAGGCCGTGCCGTGGCCGTCGCTGGTCAGCGCGCTCGCCGGGCCCGGCAGCTCGACCATCCGCGGCACGACCTGCCCTGGGCCGAACACCGCGACGCCGGCGGGCGCTGCCGGATCGGCGCCGGCAGTCAGCACTGCCAGCTGCCGGGTGCCGTCGTCGAAGACACTCGAAGCGGCGGGCGCGGCCAGCGGCCGCACCGTGCCGGCCGGATTCTGCGACACCGGCGGTGACTGGGCGGGATGCGCGGATTCGATGGTCGGCGGGGCGCTGTCGAGCGGATTCGATGAACAGCCAGCGACCAATGTCAGCAAAGTGACCAGGCTAACAAAAGATCGTTGAGCTGTGGCCTTACGAGGTGATAGCAACAACCAACCTTGAATCGGAGGACATGGAATACAAATTCTAAGGAACGCTTGCGCATCCAATAGGGCGATGTTGCCGACATGCGCCCGTACTGGAGAGGTATGGTCGGACTATGACCGTCATCGCTGACCGGCATACCGCGGACAAAGAGTTTGCTGTCGAAGACATTTCGACAGGCATCTTTGCCAGCGGATACGGGCAAGTCGGTGACGGACGCAGCTTTTCGTTCCACATCGAGCATCGCTCGCTCGTCGTCGAAATTTACCGGCCGTGCCTTGCCGGGCCCGTTCCGCAGGCCGAGGACGTGGTCGCGACGGCGGTGCGCGGTTTGGTCGACATCGACCTCACCGACGAGCGCAGCTTGACCGCGGCGGTGCGCGACTCGGTCGCCGCCGCGGTCCCCGTGTCTCGCTAGTCACCTCCGGGCACCGCGATTCGCAGCGGGTACGGTCGTCGTCGTGACACAAACGGTGGCCGCGACGTGACGGTGATCCTGCTGCGCCACGGCCGTTCGACCTCGAACACCGCGGGCGTCCTGGCCGGCCGTTCCGAGGGCGTCGACCTCGACGACAAGGGCCGCGAGCAGGCTGTGGGCCTGATCGACCGGATCGGCGACCTGCCGATCCGTGCGGTGATCACCTCGCCGCTGCTGCGCTGCCGGAACACGGTCGCGCCGCTGGCCGAGGCGCTGTGCCTACAACCGTTCGTCGAGGACCGGCTGGCGGAGGTGGACTACGGCGAGTGGACCGGCCGCAAAATCGGCGAGCTGGGCAAGGAGCCGCTGTGGCGGGTCGTACAGGCGCACCCCAGCGCGGCGGTGTTTCCCGGCGGCGAGGGGTTGGCCCAGGTGCAGACGCGCGCGGTGGCCGCGGTGCGGGAACACGACCGGCGGCTGAGCGAGGAGCACGGCGGTGACGCGCTGTGGGTGGCTTGCACTCACGGTGATGTCATCAAGTCGTTGATCGCCGACGCGTACGGCATGCATCTGGACGGCTTCCAGCGCGTCACCGCCGATCCGGCGTCGGTGAGCGTCATCCGCTACACCCCGCTGCGGCCGTTCGTGTTACACGTCAACCACACCGGTGGACGGCTGGCCGCGACGCTGCGGGCCGGTCCGCCGGCCAAGGCGGACGACGAGGCCGACAAATCAGAAGAGCCGCAACAACAACCGGCCGAAGCGGAGCCGTCGAGCGACGCGGTCGTCGGGGGATCCACTGACTAAGTCGGTTGCTGCAACCGAATCGAATCGCCTTGCGACGGCAACAGCCGGTATTTTGGAGGTGCCATGGCTCGCGCAATCCATGTATTCCGCACTCCCGACCGCTTCGTGGCCGGGACCGTCGGTCAGCCCGGAAACCGGACCTTCTACATCCAGGCTGTGGGCGATTCCCGGGTCGTGTCGGTGGTCCTGGAGAAGCAACAGGTCGCGGTGCTCGCCGAACGCATCGGTGCGCTGTTGCTCGAGGTGAACCGCCGGTTCGGTACGCCGGTGCCGCCGGAACCGTCCGAGGTGGACGACCTCAACCCGCTCATCACGCCCGTCGACGCGGAGTTCCGGGTCGGGACCATGGGCCTGGGCTGGGATTCGGAAGCCCAGACCGTCGTGGTCGAACTGCTGGCCGTCACCGACGCCGAGTTCGACGCCTCGGTGGTGCTCGACGACACCGACGAAGGCCCGGACGCGGTGCGCGTGTTCTTGACCCCCGAATCGGCACGGCAGTTCGCCACCCGCTCCAATCGGGTGATCTCGGCGGGACGACCGCCCTGCCCCCTGTGCGACGAACCGCTGGACCCTGAGGGTCACATTTGCGCGCGCGCCAACGGATATAAGCGCGGCGCGCTGCTCGGGTCGAACGATGACCCCCCTGAATAACAAGAATGACGATCGAGAGGTCTTGCGGGGCGGCGAGCTGACGGTTCTCGGACGGATCCGCTCGGCCAGCAATGCCACCTTCCTGTGCGAGGCCACGTTGGGCGAGTCCAGCGTGCACTGCGTCTACAAGCCCATCTCCGGCGAGCAGCCGCTGTGGGACTTCCCGGACGGGACGCTGGCCGGCCGCGAGCTTGCCGCGTATCAGGTGTCGGCACAGCTGGGCTGGAACCTGGTGCCCTACACCATCATTCGTCATGGTCCGGCGGGGCCGGGCATGCTGCAGCTGTGGGTGAAGCAGCCGGGCGACGAGGTGGACAGCGATCCGCGGCCGGGGCCGGATCTGGTGGACCTGTTTCCCGCCGGTCGCCACCAGCCGGGTTATCTGCCGGTGCTGCGCGCCCAGGATTACCGCGGCGACGAGGTCATCCTGATGCACGCCGACGACATTCGCCTGTGGCGGATGGCGGTGTTCGACGTCCTGATCAACAACGCCGACCGCAAGGGCGGGCACGTCCTGCGCGACCTCGACGGCCACATCTACGGCGTCGACCACGGAGTGTCCCTGCACGTCGAGAACAAGTTGCGCACGGTGCTGTGGGGCTGGGCCGGCAAGCCGATCGACGATCAGACGTGCCAGGCCATCGCCGGCCTGTGCGACGCGCTCGGCGATGAATTCGGCGACGCGCTGGCCGGGCAGATCAGCCGAACCGAGATCGCGGCGCTGGGGATGCGGGCGCACGCGCTGCTGGACAACCCGGTGATGCCCGTCCCCAACCGGCATCGCCCCATTCCCTGGCCCGCCTTTTAGGGTCCGGCATCGCCGTCGGCGATACTGAGACGGTGAGCCCGGCCTCCCACGACCAATCGGCGGAGATGACGGACGCCGAATTGGCCGCCGATCTCGCCGCCGACGCGGGGGAGCTGCTGCTGAAAGTCCGCGAGGAGATCGGGTTCGGTCATCCATGGATGCTCGGCGACGCGGGTGACAGCCTGGCCAACGAGCTGATCCTGCGGCGGCTGCGGGCCGAGCGTCCCGACGATGCCGTGCTCAGCGAGGAAGCCTACGACGATCTGAAGCGGCTCAAGCACGACCGGGTGTGGATCATCGACCCGGTCGACGGCACCCGCGAGTTCTCCACCCCGGGGCGTGACGACTGGGCGGTACATATCGCGCTGTGGCAGCGTCCCGTCGATGGCCGGCGCGAAATCACCGATGCGGCAGTCTCTTTGCCCGCGCGCGACAACGTCGTGTATCGCAGCGACACCGTGGACGGCAGCCAGGCGCGGGTCGGGATTCCGCACACGTTGCGCATCGCCGTCAGCGCGACCCGGCCACCGGCCGTGCTGCACCGCATCCGGCAGTCGCTGGCGATCCAGCCGGTGGGGATCGGTTCGGCGGGCGCCAAGGCGATGGCCATCATCGACGGCGATGTCGACGCCTACCTGCACGCCGGCGGTCAATGGGAGTGGGATTCGGCGGCGCCGGCCGGGGTGGTGATGGCGGCGGGTATGCACGCGTCGCGGCTGGACGGCTCGCCGATGCGCTACAACCAGGAAGACCCGTACCTGCCCGACTTCGTGATGTGTCGCGCGGAGGTGGCGCCGATCCTGCTCGGCGCCATCCGCGACGCGTGGCGCTGAACCCCGGGCCTAAAGTCGACAGCATGCAGTCGTGGTCTCCCGCACAGGTTCCGGTGCTGCCCGGACGCGGCCCGGAGTTACGGCTTTACGACACCTCCGACCGCCAGGTCCGCCCGGTGGCGGCCGGGTCCGGTCCTGGTTCAGTCGCCACCATGTACGTCTGCGGGATCACCCCGTACGACGCCACGCACCTGGGCCACGCGGCCACCTATCTCGCCTTCGACCTGATTCACCGGCTGTGGCTTGATCTCGGGCACGACGTGCACTACGTGCAGAACGTCACCGACGTCGACGACCCGCTGTTCGAGCGGGCCGCGCGCGACGGCATCGACTGGCGTGAGCTCGGCGATCGTGAGGTGCAGCTGTTCCGCGAGGACATGACCGCGCTGCGGGTGCTGCCGCCGCGCGAGTATGTCGGCGCGACCGAAGCCATTCCCGAAGTGGTGGAGCTCGTCGAAAAGATGCTGGCGTCAGGGGCGGCCTACGTCGTCGACGACAAGTATCCGGACGTCTACTACCGCGCGGATGCCACGCCGCAGTTCGGCTACGAGTCGGGCTATGACCGCGACACCATGCTGCGGCTGTTCGCCGAGCGCGGCGGCGACCCGGACCGCACCGGCAAGTCCGACCAACTCGACGCGCTGCTGTGGCGGGCCGAGCGGCCCGGGGAGCCCAGCTGGGCCGCGCCGTTCGGTGCCGGGCGGCCCGGCTGGCACGTGGAGTGCGCGGCGATCGCACTCAGCCGCATCGGCAGTGGCCTCGACATTCAGGGCGGCGGCCGCGACCTGATCTTCCCGCACCACGAATTCACCGCCGCGCACGCCGAATGTGTAAGGGGCGAAAGGCGATTCGCCCGGCACTATGTGCATGCCGGGATGATTGGCTGGGACGGGCACAAGATGTCGAAGAGCCGCGGCAACCTGGTGCTGGTGTCGGTGCTGCGCGCGCAGGGCGCCCCGCCGGCCGCCATTCGGCTCGGTCTGCTGGCCGGGCACTACCGCGCGGACCGCTCCTGGAGCCAGCAGCTGCTCGACGAGTCCGCCGCACGGTTGCAGCGCTGGCGCACCGCGGCGATGCTGCCCGCCGGCCCGGATGCCACCGACGTCATCGCCCGGGTGCGCAAGTACCTGGCCGACGACCTCGATACTCCCAAAGCGATTGCGGCACTTGATGGTTGGACCACCGACGCGCTCGAGTACGGCGGACACGACGAGGCTGCGCCGAAGTTGGTGGCCACCGCGATCGACGCGCTGCTCGGCGTGGAACTGTGAAAGGTAGTTGACGGCAATGACATCGCTACAGGGCAAAGTCGTTCTCATCACCGGGGGTGCCCGGGGAATCGGCGCCGAGGTCGCTCGCCGGCTGCGTGGCAAGGGCGCCAAACTCGTCCTGACCGATCTCGACAAGGCCGCGCTGGACACCCTGGCCGCCGAACTCGGTGGCGACGAGCACGTGCTGACGGCGGTCGCCGACGTGCGTGACCTGCCTAGCATGCAGGCCGCCGCCGAGGCCGCCGTGCAACGCTTCGGCGGGCTCGACGTTGCCGTGGCCAACGCCGGCATCGCCAGCTACGGCTCGGTGCTGCAGGTCGACCCGGAGGCATTCAAGCGGGTGCTCGACGTCAACCTGCTCGGCGTCTTTCACACCGCGCGCGCGGCGCTGCCCGCACTGATTGAGCGGCGTGGTTACCTGCTGATCGTGTCGTCGCTGGCGGCGTTCGCGGCGGCCCCGGGAATGGCGTCCTACGACATGTCGAAGGCCGGCACCGAGCACTTCGCCCACGCGCTGCGACTCGAGGTGGGTTACCGCGGCGTCGACATCGGGGTGGCGCACATGTCGTGGATCGACACGGCTCTGGTACGCGACACCAAAGCCGACCTGCCCGCGTTCACCACCCTGCTCAAGAAACTGCCCTGGCCGTTGAGCAAGACCACCGACGTGGACAGTTGCGCGACCGCCTTCGTCAAAGGCATCGAAGGGCGCAAGGACCGGGTCTACTGCCCGGGCTGGGTGGCCGCCTTCCGCTGGCTCAAGCCGGTGCTCTCCACTCGCGTCGGCGAACTGCCGATTCGCAGAACCACCGCGGAACTGATGCCTCAGATGGACGCCGAGGTTGCCGCGCTCGGTCGTTCCACCAGCGTCTACAACCAGGAGTTGGGCCAGGCCTAGTGCCCGCTCACCAGCGCGTCGTGGTGGCGGCGACCCGCTTGCGTACCACGAACCAACCCACGACCAGCGCCGGACCGATCACCAGCAACGAGCCGACGGTGAAGATACCGACCGGTTTGTCGAACGCCATCAGCACCACGACGCATACCAAGAACACCAAGGTGAGATAGCCGCTATACGGGGTCAACGGCATCCGGAAGCGGGGGCGCTCCAGGATTCCGGCCTGGGTCTTCTTATAGAACTGGAGCTGACACAATACGATCATCGCCCAGGACGCGACGATGCCGAGCGAGGCGCTGTGCAGCACGATCTCAAAGGCTTTACCGGGATTGAAGGCGTTGAGCGCGACGCCGAAAAGACAGATGACAGCGGTCATCGCGATACCGCCGAACGGCACGCCACGGCTAGTCATCCGTTTCGCGAACTTAGGGCCGCTGCCGCTCACCGCCAGCGAGTGCATGACGCGGCCGGTCGAATACAGTCCCGCGTTCAGGCTGGACAGCGCCGCGGTGAGCACCACGACGTTCATCAAATCGCCGGCACCGTGGAAGCCGATGCTGGAGAAGAACGTGACGAACGGACTCTCCCCGGCCTTGAATGCGGTGTAGGGCAACATCACCCCCAGCAGGGCGACCGAACCGACGTAGAACACCGCGACTCGGGCGATCACCGAGTTGATAGCCCGCGGCATGATCTTCTCCGGCTCGGCGGTCTCGCCGGCGGCGATACCCACCAATTCGACTGCCGCATAAGCGAATACCACCCCTGAGGTGGTCACCAACAGGGCTATCGCGCCGGTCGGGAACAGGCCGCCATGGTCATCCCAGATGCCGGTCCCGGTGTCGTGCCCCTGGATTTGAAATCGCCCGGCCAGGAACACAAGAGCGATGATCAGGAACGCGACGAGCGCGAACACCTTGATCAGTGCGGCCCAGAATTCGAGCTCACCGAACCACTCGACGGAGATCAGGTTCATCGACAACACCACCACGAGGGCTGCCAGGGCCAGAACCCATTGGGGGACAACCACAAACGCCGTCCAGTGGCGCAGGTAGGTGGCGATCGCGGTGGTGTCGACGATCGACGTCATCGCCCAGTTCAGGAAGTACATCCAGCCCACGACGTAGGCGGCCTTCTCGCCGAAGAACTCGCGCGCGTAGGACACGAACGAACCCGACGACGGACGGTGCAGCACCAGCTCGCCCAATGCGCGCAGGATCAGGAAGACGAAAACGCCGCACACCCCGTAGACGATGAACAGCCCGGGCCCGGCGTTGGCCAGACGCCCGCCGGCGCCCAGGAACAGGCCGGTGCCGATCGCGCCGCCGATCGCAATCATCTGCAGCTGGCGGGGTTTCAGTCCTTTGTGGTAGCCGGCTTCCTCGTTGAGAGTTGCCGGCGGGACGTCGGGTTGCGGCGTGTCAGGCAGGGCGGTCATCGAGGTCCAATCGTCGTCGTTCGCCCAACCTGCGGGATGGCCCGGAATCGCCAAGACCAGGACTGTCAACCCGGTTGGTTTGCCAGCGATCTTTTCGCAGTCGGCCGCCGACGGCAACAGGACAGGCCCGTCAATTACTTCCCGAATCCCGGGCGGCGACGACGCAGGTAACGCTCGAACTCGGCGGCAAGCGCGTCGCCGTCGATCTTGCCCAGGGCCTCGTTCACATCGACCTCGGCGTCGCCGCGTTGCTCGAGCGACAGCACGTATTCGGCCAAGTCCTCGTCCTCGGTGGCCATCTCGGTGACCGCCAGCTCCCACTCCTCGGCCTGGGCGGGCAGGTCGGCCAGCGGAACCTCGATATCGAGCACGTCTTCGACGCGGCGCAGCAGCGCCACCGTCGCCTTCGGGTTCGGCGGGTGCGACACGTAGTGCGGCACCGCGGCCCAGAACGTCACCGCCGGGATCCCGGCGGCCACGCAGGCGTCCTGGAAGACCCCGGCGATCCCGGTCGGCCCTTCGTAGCGGGTCTCCTGCAGGCCGAAACGTTCCGCCGACTCGGGGGAGTAGGCCGCGCCCGACACCGGGACGGGCCGCGTGTGCGGGGTGTCGGCCAGTAGCGCACCGAGGATCACCACCGTGTCGACGTTGAGCTTGTCGGCGATGGCCACCAGCTCGGCACAGAACGTGCGCCAGCGCATGTTGGGCTCCACGCCGTGCATCAACACGATGTCGCGGTCGCTGCCCGGTGGCCGGCAGTGCGTGATCCGCATCGCCGGCCACACCAGTTCCCGGGTCACCCCGTCGACCTGGCGGATGACCGGGCGGTTCACCTGGTAGTCGTAGTACGCCTCGTCGTCGATCTCCACGATCGGGTGGGCTTCCCAGATCGCGTCGAGGTGCTCGAGCGCATCGCTGGCCGCGTCACCGGCGTCATTCCAGCCTTCGAACGCCGCCACAACAATCGTGTTGTGGAGGTCGGGGAGCGCTGATGCTTCCGGGCCACGATCCGGCGGAGTCACGCCAATCAGCCTAAGGCCTGCCCGCCCCGCGACGATTCCCAGCCGCGCGGGCGGCCGGCGCACCTCGGTATTTGCATAGGCCGACTATCCTTGCGGCGTGGTTGCTACCAGCGCACACGACTACGTCACGGGCTGCTCGAATGCGGTCGACCCGAAATACGCTCGGCAGCAAACTGGTTAACATTGGTAATTACTACACTGCCGGTACGATCCGCCAGCACCGAGCGGGTCCGATCGAGCTGGGCGTCCAGACGTCGGGGGAGGACGTAGACTTTTCTGGTCGAGAGGCGTTGCAACGGTTCGCCGGTTCCTGCCGGTAGCCGCCACGCTCGGCAGAGTCAAGGACGCCTTCCGCTATGGAAGGAACGTACGTGAGCGCCTCCGAATCGAGCACGGTGTCGAAGACCTTCGCGCCGAACATCCGCCCCGACTGCACCGACGAACTGACGGCGGCGCTGCGCCAGCGGATCATGGTGATCGACGGCGCGATGGGCACGGCGATTCAGCGCGACCGCCCGGACGAGGCCGGCTACCGCGGCGACCGCTTCACCGAATGGCCGACCGCCCTTCAGGGCAACAATGACCTGCTCACCCTGACGCAGCCACAGATCATCGAGGGGATCCACCGCGAATACCTCGAGGCCGGCGCCGACATCCTCGAGACCAACACCTTCAACGCGAACGCGATCTCGCTGTCCGACTACGACATGGCCGACCTGGCCTACGAGCTCAACTACGCCGGCGCCGCCCTGGCCCGTAAGGCCGCCGACGAGTACAGCACACCGGACAAGCCGCGCTACGTCGCCGGCGCCATCGGACCGACGACCCGGACCGCGTCGATCTCGCCGGACGTCAACGACCCCGGAGCCCGCAACGTCTCCTACGACCAGCTGGTCGCCGCCTACCTCGAGGCCGTCAACGGCCTGGTCGACGGCGGTGCCGACCTCCTGATCATCGAGACGATCTTCGACTCGCTGAACGCCAAGGCGGCGGTGTTCGCCGTCGAGACGCTGTTCGAGGAGCGCGGCCGCCGCTGGCCGCTGATCATCTCGGGCACGATCACCGACGCTTCGGGGCGCACGCTGTCCGGCCAGGTCACCGAGGCGTTCTGGAACGCGATCAGGCACGCCAAACCGCTCGCGGTGGGCCTCAACTGCGCCCTGGGTGCACCGGAGATGAGGCCCTACATCGCCGAGGTGTCGCGGATCGCGGACACTTTCGTGTCCTGCTATCCGAATGCCGGTCTGCCCAACGCCTTTGGCGAGTACGACGAGTCCCCGCAGCGTCAGGCCTCCTACATCGCCGACTTCGCCGAGGCCGGCCTGGTCAACCTGGTCGGTGGCTGCTGCGGAACGGCGCCACCGCACATCGCCGAAATCGCCAAGGTCGTCGAGGGCAAAGCGCCGCGCGAGCTGCCGGAGATCCCGGTGGCCACCCGACTTTCGGGGCTCGAGCCGCTCAACATCACCGACGACTCCCTGTTCGTGAACATCGGTGAGCGCACCAACATCACCGGTTCGGCGCGATTCCGCAACCTGATCAAGGCGCAGGACTACGACACCGCGCTGTCGGTTGCTTTGCAACAGGTCGAGGTCGGCGCGCAGGTCATCGACATCAACATGGACGAGGGCATGATCGACGGCGTCGCCGCGATGGACCGGTTCACCAAGTTGATCGCGGCCGAGCCGGACATCAGCCGCGTTCCGGTGATGATCGACTCCTCCAAGTGGGAGGTCATCGAGGCGGGCCTGAAGAACGTGCAGGGCAAGCCGATCGTCAACTCGATCTCCATGAAGGAGGGCGAGGAGAAGTTCATCCGCGAAGCGCGGCTGTGCCGCAAGTACGGCGCCGCCGTCGTCGTGATGGCCTTCGACGAGCAGGGGCAGGCCGACAATTTGGAGCGCCGCAAACAGATCTGCGGGCGTGCCTACCGGATCCTGACCGAGCAGGTCGGCTTCCCGCCCGAGGACATCATCTTCGACCCGAACTGCTTCGCGCTGGCCACCGGTATCGAGGAGCACGCGACCTACGGCATCGACTTCATCGAGGCCTGTGCCTGGATCAAGGAGAACCTGCCCGGGGTGCACATCTCCGGCGGTATCTCGAACGTGTCGTTCTCGTTCCGGGGTAACAACCCCGTCCGCGAGGCGATCCACGCGGTATTCCTGTTCCACGCCATCAAGGCCGGCCTGGACATGGGCATCGTCAACGCCGGTGCGCTGGTGCCCTACGACTCGATCGACCCCGAGCTGCGCGAGCGCATCGAGGACGTGGTGCTGAACCGTCGCGAGGACGCGGCCGAGCGGCTGCTCGAGATCGCCGAGCGGTTCAACAGCACGGAGAAGTCCGACGAAGCGGCGGTGGCGCAGTGGCGCAACTTGCCGGTCCGCGAGCGGATCACCCACGCGCTGGTCAAGGGCATCGACGCTCACGTCGACGAGGACACCGAGGAATTGCGGGCCGAGATCGCCGCCGCGGGTGGCCGCCCGATCGAAGTGATCGAGGGCCCACTGATGGACGGTATGAACGTCGTCGGCGACCTGTTCGGCTCGGGCAAGATGTTCCTGCCCCAGGTCGTGAAGTCGGCCCGGGTGATGAAGAAGGCCGTGGCGTACCTGCTGCCGTTCATCGAGGAGGAGAAGGTCACCTCCGGTGCGGCCGCCGGTAAGGACACCAACGGCACGATCATCATGGCGACCGTGAAGGGCGACGTCCACGACATCGGCAAGAACATCGTCGGAGTTGTCCTGCAGTGCAACAACTTCGAAGTGATCGATCTCGGTGTGATGGTGCCCGCCGAGAAGATCCTGGCCGCGGCGAAGGAGCACGAGGCCGACATCATCGGGTTGTCCGGGCTGATCACCCCGTCGCTGGACGAGATGGTCAACTTCGCCGTCGAGATGGAACGCGAGGGGCTGGAAATTCCGCTGCTGATCGGTGGAGCGACCACGTCGCGCGCCCACACGGCCGTGAAGGTGTCGCCGCGTCGCAGCGGTCCGGTGGTCTGGGTCAAGGACGCGTCGCGCTCGGTGCCGGTCGCCGCGGCGTTGCTCGACGACAAGCAGCGTCCGGCCCTGTTGGAGGCCACCGAGAAGGACTACGCGGCCCTTCGCGAGCGGCACTCCCAGAAGAACGAGCGGCCGATGCTGACGCTGCAGAAGGCCCGCGCGAACCGGACGCCGATCGAGTGGGATGGCTACACGCCGCCGGTGCCCGCCCAGGGCCTCGGCGTGCGCGATTTCCATGACTACGATCTCGCCGAGTTACGCGAATACATCGACTGGCAGCCGTTTTTCAACGCCTGGGAGATGAAGGGCCGGTTCCCCGACATCCTCAACAACCCGACCTCGGGCGAGGCCGCCCGCAAGCTGTACGACGAAGCCCAGGAGATGCTCGACACCCTGATCAAGGAGAAGTGGCTGACGGCCAACGGCGTGATCGGGTTCTTCCCGGCCAACGCGGTCGGTGACGACATCGAGGTCTACACCGACGAGACCCGTACCGAGGTGCTGACCACGTTGCACAACCTTCGCCAGCAGGGCGAGCACCGCGACGGCATCCCGAACCGCTCGCTGGGTGACTACATCGCGCCCAAGGACACGGGTCTGGCCGACTACGTCGGTGCCTTTGCCGTCACCGCGGGGCTCGGTAGCCAGGACAAGATCGCGGAGTTCAAGGCTGCCAACGACGACTACAGCGCGATCCTGCTGGAGTCGCTCGCCGACCGGCTGGCCGAGGCGTTCGCCGAACGGATGCACCAGCGGGTTCGCAAGGAGTTCTGGGGATTCCAGCCGGACGAGCAGTTGGACAACGAGGCACTCATCGGCGAGAAGTACGTGGGAATCCGTCCTGCCCCCGGCTACCCGGCTTGCCCGGAGCACACCGAGAAGGTGACGCTCTTCGAATTGATGGACGTCACCCAGCGCTCCGGTATCGAGCTGACCGAGTCGATGGCGATGTGGCCGGGTGCCGCCGTCAGCGGCTGGTACTTTTCGCACCCGCAGTCGCAGTACTTCGTGATCGGCCGGATGGCTCAGGACCAGGTCGCCGACTATGCCAAGCGCAAGGGCTGGACCCTGGCCGAAGCCGAGCGCTGGCTCGGCCCCAACCTCGGCTACAACCCGGAGGACTGAGCTCTAAACTCAATAGGCATCTGGGAGGGATGTCATGCTTGAGCGAGAACGCAATCGCATTGCATATCTGGCGGTTGAGGCCGTCGGCGCTACCGCGCTGCATATCCGGCGCATTGTCGGGGCGCTACATACCGCGGTCGGCCGGGCCAAGCGCGAAGTCAGCGATTTGGTCTGGGATTACCACGAATTGGCGGGAAGCGTGCGCTGGTCCGCCCACCGCAGCAAGACGGCCACGGATGATCATCACCAGAGCGTGCACGAGGAGCACATCGCCGATGTGATTTCGATCGATCTGCGCCGGCGGCAGGCAAACTAACGAACCGCCGGGGTCAGCTTTCGGCGGCAGCCTGGAAGACGCTGGCGATCTCGGACACTCGTGGATCGACACGCAGTTGCTCGAGCGTCTGCGGCAGCGGCAACCGCCAATTCGGGTATTCGTCGATGGTGCCAGGCAAGTTGGGTTGCCGCGGTTCGGCGACGATGTCGTAGGGTGAGATCAGCTTCAACCGGCTCGGGGTGGCCGCTAAGAAGCGATGCATCGCCGAGATGATCGCGGCTTCGTCCGGATCGGCCGGCAACAGGCCGTGGGAACGCAACAGTGCCAGCCACTCGGCTTTTTCCTTGCCGGCCGCGGCTTGTTCGGCCGGTACGTCGTTGAGCAGATCGAGTTCGGCGCGCACGCGCACATGTTCTCCACGCAAAAAGCCTGCCGCGGTGGGCAAGTCGTGCGTGGACAGGCTGGCGGCCACCCGCGTTGGCCATTGCGATGCGGCAAGTAGCGGTTGTCCGGACTTCGATTCGTCGCGGGTAAACCAGGACACCGCAGAACCCAGCATGCCGTTTTCGCCGAGTGCCTCGGTGACTTCCGGTTCGACGGTGCCCAGATCCTCGCCGACGACGGTCGCGCCCGCCCGGTGTGCCTCGAGGGCAAGGACCGCGAGCATAACATCGGCGTCGTAGTGCACGTAGGTGCCTCGGTCGGGGGTGTCACCGGGAGGAATCCACCACAGCCGCCACAAGCCGGCGACGTGATCGATCCGTAAGCCGTCGGCGTGAACGACGATCGCGCGCAACATGTCTCGCAGCGCGGTGTATCCGGTGGCGGCTAGCCGGTCCGGACGCCAGGGCGGTAGTCCCCAGTCCTGGCCGCGCGGGGTGAAGTTGTCCGGCGGTGCACCGACGTGCACCCCGGCCGCCAGCATGTCGGCCAGCGCCCACGCGTCAGCCCCGTCCGAATCGACCCCCACCGGCAGGTCGTGCAGAACGCCGAGTGCCATACCGGCATTGCGCGCGGTATCGCGCACCGCGCGGAGTTGCTCCGCGCAACGCTGCTGAACCCACGCGTGGAAGCCGATTCGGTGCGCCAGCTCGCCACGGGCCGCAATCACGGCCGGCCCGTTGACATCTCGTAGCGGTTGAGGCCATCTCGACCAGCGACCACCGTGGCGCTCGGCCAGCGCGCAGTAGGTGGCCCAGTCGCGCAGCCCCGCAGAAGCCCCCGGTTCCTCCAGGGGACTGGGCCGGCCTTCGGCCCGCCACAACAATTCCAGCGCCGAGCGCTTGGCCGCCCACACGAGATCGTGGTCGACGCGCTCGGTATCGGGCGCGACGCGCAGCGCATCGACTTCGGCACGCGTCGCGGGCTCGGCCCGACGGTAAGCGTCGAGGTCCTCGATGTGCAGCGCCAGCGGATTGGCGAATCGTCTGCTGGACGGCGTGTAGGGCGAGGGCTGCACGGGGTGTGTCGGCCCGGGCGCATTCAGCGGGTTGAGTAACACCGCGCCCGCGCCGTGTTCGGCCGCGGTCCACTCGATGAACTCGCGTAGGTCCGCCAAATCACCGATGCCCCACGATCGTCCGGAACGCAGCGCGTAGAGCTGCAGCATCCATCCCCAGGTAGCCGGTGTCTGCGGCACCCGGGGCGGGGCTGCCACCAGGGTGACCTCCTGGCCGTCACGGGTGTGCAGCCGATACCACCCCGGTGACAGATCGGCCGGCAATTCCTCGCGAAGGGCGGTCTCGGCCCCGTCCTCGCCGACCAACCCCACCGCACCGGGGAAGGGCCGGCGACGACCGTCGATGCGGACCGCGATCGTGGGCGCCAGGGCTGCATCCCGCTCGGCCAGCTTGTCCAACTCGCGGAGCCGACCGGCGTGGGTCGCGGCATCGACCTCCAGTAGGGAAAGCACCTTGACCACGACGTCGGCGTCGACCTCTACCGGCTCGCGCCGTTCATTGCGGTAAAAGGTCGCCACCCCATGGGCTTTGGCGAGTCGGCGTAGATCGTCGGGCAGCGAGGACACCACCGAGGTGTACCCACGTCAGCCCGGCTTACACGGACCCCCTCGGCTCGGTGTCCGCGCCCAGCACCGCCGACAGGTAACCGGAGGATCCACCGAATGAGGCCAGCTCGTCTTGCGGAAGCTGGAAACCCTGGGCGGCGAACGCCTGCTCGGTCGTGGTGATGTCGACCCGCCAACCGCGCTCACCGAGATACTCACCGGCGGTGTTGCGATCACCGGTGTAGAACAACTCGGCCAGATTGATCTTCGAGCCGATGCGCCGCGACCTCTCGGTGAGCTTGTCCGCCCAATCCGCGGGAATGTTGCGGAAATCCAGGTGCTCACAGGCGATTCGGCTGCCTGGCGCCGACAGTGCGGCGACGTTGTCGAACAAGCGGTCCTGCGCCTCCGGCGGCAGATAGACGAGCAGGCCTTCGGCGCTCCACGCGGTCGGCTTGGAGGTATCGAATCCGGCGTCGACGAGTGCGGTGGGCCAGTCCTCGCGCAAGTCGATCGCGACCGTGCGACGTTGCGCGGGCGGCTTAGCGCCCAGGTCGGCCAGCGTGCGGGTCTTGAAATCGATGACCCCGGGCTGGTCGATTTCGTAGACCACCGTGTCGGCCGGCCACGGCAGCCGGAAGGCCCGGGTGTCCAGACCGGACGCCAGAATCACCGCCTGCCGCACGCCGGCATCGGCGGCTTGCAGGAAGAAGTCGTCGAAGAACCGGGTGCGCACGGTGATCTGCTCGATCACAGCCTTTCGGTTCATCACTGGATCGTCGGTGTCGCCGAGCTTTCCGTCGATCAGCTTGATGAAGGTGTCGCTGCCCACCGCGCGCACCAGCGGATCGGCCCAGGGGTCGTCGAGCAGCGCATCCGGCCCCTGCGACGCCATCGCGCGCTGTGTCGCGACTGCCGTCGCGGTCGCGCCGACGCTGGAGGCCAGATCCCAGGTGTCATTCTCGGTGCGCGCCATGGGCATTCCCTTCCCGGCGTTAGTTAGGTGACTTAACCACTGCCACTGTACGCGGCAAGGCCGCCGACTAGACGCGCAGGACCGGGCCCAGCGCCGCCAGGGGAATGTGGGCCTGGACGGTGCCGCCGTCCATGTACCACTGCGGCAGGCCCGGCGAGAAGTTGACCGGCTCGTCATGGCCGACGGGATAGTCAGGCATGTAGAGGATCAACTCGTCGGGAGTCAGTGCCCACGCCTTGTAGGCCCCGGAGTAGACCTTGTCGGGAGTCCAGCGATCGACGATGAACGGGTAGGTCCCGGGGTCATGCGGGGGCGGTGCTTGATTGAGCGCGGTCTCGATGAAGGGCTGCGCCAGCGGTGGGATCGCGGTCAGCGGATTCGACGTCGTCACATCGGACAGCTGCAACCGCCGGCCGCTGGCCATGTCGAACGTGAAGGTGCGGTAGGCGTTGTTCGGCTTGGGCCCGTCGGCGTGATAGTCCTCGTGGAACACCGCGCTCAGCAGGTTGCCGTGCCGGAAGATTTCGTAGTTCTCCTCGCCGTAGCTGTCGGCGGCCATGTGCGCGTTGGCATTGCGCCAGTTGTTGACCAGGGTGTGCAGATAGTCGCGCACCGCACCACTGGTGACGGGGTTGTCGATCAGCTCACCGGGCAGCGCGACCTTGATGTCACGGACGGCATTGCGTTCCGAGGTCACCGTGGTGTGGCAGTACTGGCCGTCCCAGTCGCCGCCGAGCTCACCGCAGAACGACGGGGCGGAGGCCCGCGCGATGGCCGGATCGGGAATCGCCGTCGCGGCGAGCAACAGAAGTGCGGCGCTCAGTCTCCTGCACATGGCCTGGCTCATCGGCTCAGAGCAGCTGGACTTTGCTGGCCCGCCAGCGGCCGTCGACCTTTTCCATCGTCATCTTGATCCGGCTGCGGTCGATGCGTGGATCCGGCGACTGCGAGTTGGCCACGGTTTGGTCGATAAAGACAAGCACCACAACTTTATTCGTGGATGCGGACTGAATCGCCGAATCCACCACCACCCCGTGCGCGCTTGCCTTGTTGTCGATCAGCAGCTGTCGAAGTTGCACGCTGGATTGGGTGTACATGTCTTTGAACTCGCCGGTCGCGCCGTCGAGCACCTGCCGGAAGTTCTCGTCGACCTTGTTGGAGTCGATGCTCGTGAGCACCTGTGCGTAGGCGATCGCGGCCTGTTGAGCCTGCTGGCCGGCCTCCTTCACCTGATGCTCTTGCCACAGCTTCCAGCCCAGCAGGCCGCTAACCGCAAGCGAGGCAACGAGTAACAGGGGCAGCGCGCTGCGGCGCAGGTAGCGCCCCCACGGCCGATCGCGCAGCGGGGTCTTGTCGGCTTTGTCCTTGTTGGCCCCACGCCCGAACGGGATGTCCTCGTCGTCCTCGTCGGTCGCTTCGGCGTCCTTGACGCCGTCGTCTATGCCGTCGGTGCCCTCGAGGTCTTCGGGTTCTGAGCTTGGCGCTTCGGGCATTTCGGCCTCGGCAACTTTCTCGGATGTGGCGGTCACAGTCAACTCCTCCGTCAGAGTTTAGGTTGGTCTCAGTGGGGCGGTTCGATCGGCAGCGGGGGTCCGCCGTATGGCGTCGGAATCGTGAAGCGGCCGTTGGGTGTTGGGTCGGTTCTGCGGCCCAGGTCGGCTCCCGGTGGCGGACCGGCGGTGTCATCGCCGCCGGGGCGCGGTGCGTTCTTGGCCCCGCGGATGGACACGGCGGGGTCGGTGTCACGGCAATAGGTGTACATGAACGGCTCGTAGTAGTCCGCGGCCGACGGCGGGTGCGCGGGCGTCCCGTAATCGCACACGTAGCGGGGATAAAGGTCGGCGATTGCCCAGACCCCTTGGTCGTGAAAGGAGCTCGACACCGCGTCCAGCACCGAGCCGCGGTAGTCGGGGAACAGCGCGTTGAGCGCCGGCACCCGCTGGTAGAGCAATTGCGACATGGTGGCCATGCTGCCCAGCAGCTGCACCATTGTCTCGGAATTGTCCGAGAATAAATTGTCGACCGCCGAGAGCGTCTGCGGTGTCTGCGCGGTCAGCCGCCGGTAGCCGGCTTGCATGCGCGCAACCCCGGACAACGTGCGGTTGAGTTTGGTTGCGGTGGAGGCTAATCCGGCGTTCTTATCACTCGCCAGGGTGAGCACCACCCGGCTGGTCTTGATGATGCTGGTTGTTTGGGGCAGCACCGAATCGAGCGTCGACAACAAGAACGTGCCGCCGTCGACGATGGCGGCCAGCTTCGCCGGGCCCTGGCTGCTCAGGCTCAGTTCCTTCTTGATCAGCTCGACCTTTCGGGGGTCGACCTGGGCCAGCATCCCGTCGGCGTCGCCGAGCAACTGCGCCAGGCTGACCGGCACACTGGTGTGGGCCGGCCCGATCAGGCTGCCGTCGTGGAGATACGGCCCGGCATCGGATTCGGCTTGGAAGTCGATGTACTGCTCGCCGGCCGGTGAGAGCGCCGACACGCGCGCGACGCTGCTGGCCGGAATCCGCACCTTCGAGGAGATGCTGGCGATCGCGTTGACTCCACTGTCGGTGATCTGCAACGACTCGACGCGACCGATCCGCACGCCGCGCAACGCCACATCCTGATTGGGCAGCAGGCCGCCGGATTCGGGTAGCTGCACGGTGACTCGATAGGACGACGCCAGCGGTGCTACCCGCAATGCCCCGATCAGCAGATAAGCGGTTCCGACCACCAGGGTGAGCACCAGCCCGGCCACCGACAGCCAGACCTGCTGGCGGTGAGCGGCGCGCACCACCCGGACCACGACGTTGGCGGCCGCGGCGATCATGGCCGCGGTCCCGGCGCCGGCGACAACGGACCGGGGGCGATGTCGATTTGGCCCGGCACGTTCGGGTCGGGCACGACCGGAACCTGCGGCGAGTTCGGGCCCCGCCCGACGACGCGTTCTTGCAGGCGCCACAGGGTGTATTTCAGGGTGCCGACGAGAAGGTTCATGTTGTAGTGGTGCGGCCCGTGCAGTCCGATGTCGCCGGGATATCCGATGTCGGGCAGCGATCCGAGGATCAGCTTGTCGACGCCCACGTGCACCGAAATCGCGCTTCCCGACGTCGATTTGACCAATGGGGGAATCAGCCGGTTGATCGCGTAAAAGCTGGTGTCCGGGCTTATCGCAACGTCGTTGGCGGCCCCGGCGATCGTGTTGAGGTCGCGGATCATGCTGCGCCCGCTGGTGTCGGTCCCCCCGATCGACGGGAACCTGGCCAGCAACCGGGAGGTGTTGCCTACCTGCACGGCGAGATCGGACAGCTGGGTGGTGTTGTCGGCCAGGGCCGAGGTGGCGGGCCGGGCCGCGGTCATCAAGTCGGTGACGGCGGCATCCTTGGCATCGAGTTCGTTTGCCAGACGGGATAATTCGGTCAACGCACCCGAGATCTGGCCGGATCTGGCGTCGAGCGTGGCGACCAGTTGGTTGGACTTGCGGATCAGCTCACCGAACGCCTGGCCCTGATCACCGGTGGCTTTCCCGAAACCGTTAATGATATTGGTGAAATTGCGCACCGCTCCGCCGTTGACGAGGATCGCCGCCGAGCTCAGCACCGATTCGACGGTCGCCGCCGCGGCCGTCGAATCCAGGCCGATGGTGTCGCCGTCGTGCAGCATCGGATCGTCGACGGGATCGTCGGCGGGGGGCTTGAGCGCGACGAACACGTCGCCCAGCGGTGTGGCGGTGCGCAATTCGGCGGTACTGCCGCGCGGCAGTAGCACCCCGTTTCTGATCCGCAGCGTGGTGACCGCGGTGTAGTCACGTGCGACCATCGCGTCGACCTGCCCGACGTCGGCGCCGGCGAGCTTCACCTTGGCGTTCATCGGAAGGTTGAGCGCATTGGAGAACACCGCGGTCAAGCGGTATCCGCCCGAACCCAGTCCTGGAGCCGGAAGGGGCAGGCTGGCAAGACCATTCGTGCCGCATCCGGACGCGATCAGCACCGTGGCCGCCATGGCCAGTGCGACGCGGACGCGGGGGGTGATCATTTCTGCCCCATCGCGGCCATGCCGTCCAGCACGTAGGTCAGCCCGAAATCCGGCCCGAAGTCCTGGATTGTTCCGGTGCTGCATCCGAGTTGCCGCAGGCCCATCAGGTTGCAGATCTCTTTGGTGTATTGGCTGTCGAAGACCAATCGGTCGGTGAGGAAACGGGCGCGCACGGCACCGTTGGCGCGGTCGATCATGTTGTAGGCGTTGTCGGCCAGCATCGGTGCCACATCCAGGAGCTCGGCAAGGTCGCGGCGCTGATTAGTCACCATTGTCAGCATCTTGTTGCCGTGGAGCAAAGAATTCTTGATGGTGTCCCGGTTGGTGTCGAGCAGCTCACCGGCCCGTTGCACCAGCTGGTCGAATCTGCGTCCGGTGCTGCCGCCGCCGATTTCCTCGTCGGCCATGATCTGGCTGACTTGGTGGATGGTGGAAGCGAATTCGCGCAGCTTGCCGTCGTTGGCGGCCACCGCGTCGAACAGCGCGCTGATGTTCTTGACGATTGTGGTGATCTGCTCGCGGGTCGCCGCCCCGCCGTCGCTGGACAGGCGCAGCGCCCGGGACAGCTCGTCGAGCGCCGATTTGATCTGCCCGCCGTTGCCTTCGACAACCTTGGTGCCGTTGTTGAGCACATCGGCGACGGGGCCACCGCCGTGGCCGTCGCCCTCGAGCGACTTGGTGACCTTGTCGAGAACGCTGAGCACACGGCTGAATTCGACGGGCGTCTTGGTCCGGGTCAGGCCGATGGTGTCGTGGTTCTCAAGCACCGGACCGCCACGATAGGGCGGCGTCAGCTCGATCTGCCGGTCGGTGAGGATCGAGGTGGACACCGTGACGGCTTGGGCGGTAGCGGGTACCTTGACGTGGCGATCAACGGTGAATTCGACTTCGACGTAGCCGCCCTTGGCGTTGATCTTGGTGATCTTGCCCACCGGCATTCCCAGCACCGCGACCACATTGCCCTCGTAAAGGCCTGAGGCGCTGTCGAATTGGGCTGTTACCGTGATGGTGTCCTGATCAGGTGCCAGGTACCACCACGAGGCCCCGACGGCCGCGGCCACCACCGCCAGGGTAGCGACGATGGCCACCGCCTTGGACCGGCTCTTCGAGGCCATCACTTGCAGTCCTTGAAGTATTGGATCATCCCGAACTGCTTGGCACGGCCGCTGATGGCGCACATCCACGAGTCGACGAGCGGGACGTTGTTGGCGTTGAAATTCAGCGCATTGCCCTCGCCGGTGAGGTTGGCCGCCTCGCGGAAGAAGATGGGGCTGATTTGCAGCAGGTTGCTCATCAGGTCGTCGTGTTGCGCCATCATCGCGGTGAAGTCGCGCATGTCCGCGATCAGCGAGTCAAGACCCGACCGGTCGTTGACCACGATCTGGCTCATGGTGTTGACGAGGTTGGTCAGCGATTGCATCATCGCGTGGAAAACGGCTCGCCGCGCGACAAATTGGCCCAGCAGGTCTTGTCCCTGGTTGATCAGATTGCCGAGGCCGGCCTGCTGGCGGCGCAATGTGTTGGTCACCCGCTCGGTGCTTGCCAGCAGCTGGCCCAGTTGGTCGCGTCGTACCGCGATGATGGACGACAGCGAGTGAATGTTCGTCATCGCCTGTGGCACCACCGCGGGCAAGCCCTCGAGTTGCTTGCCCAGCACCGCGAGCGATTGCGCGAACCGGTCGGAGTCGACCTGCTCGAACGTCGTGGTGGCGTCCTGCAATGCGGATTGCAAGTCGTAGGGAACCTCGGTGTGCGCCAGGTCAAAGGTGCCGTGGGGCAGCGCGGCCGAGCCGTTGGGCTGCACCGAGAGATAACGCGATCCCAGGATCGTGGTGACCTTGATCGTGGCTCGAGAATCCTTGCCCAACGCGATATTGTCGCGAATCTTCAGCCCCGCCTCGACGTGATCGCCGTCGAGTTTCATGCTGGTCACTTCGCCGACCGGGATGCCGGCGACCACGATCGGGTTGCCGGCCCGCAGCGAGGCGGCCTGCAGAAACTCGGCGGTGTAGTGCCGGTAGCCGGCACCGAGCGCGTGCACCGCGAGCATGCCCCCGATCACGACCGCAACCACCGCGACGGCGATAAACCCCATCCAGGTAGTGTTGTAGCTTTCCAGCGGACGCTTCCTGATCCGCGAAAGTCGAAGCCAGACAGACGATTCAGCCACCGGCGGTGCTCCTGCATCTGGGTGTGTGCCACGTCTTGTTTCCCGGGGTGGCGGCGGCGACGATGATCGGCACGACGTCGTTCAGACCGGGGAAGAAGCCCATGAAGTTGACGTCGCACACATAGGCGTTGCCGTAGGCGCCCTGGTTGCCCACTCGGACAAGCCCTTTGAGCAGCAGCGGGATGTTGTCGCCGAAAAAGGCCACCTGCGGCTCGACATCCATCAAATGCCTGGCCACACCGGGTTTGCGGTCGATGAATTCTCGCAGCGCGGGGTAGACGTCGTTGGCCGACGTCGAGAGCCGGCCCATCACCCGGGACAGTGAACCCAGCGAGGCCACCAGCTCGGGACGTCGGCGGTCGAGTTGGTCGACCACGTCGCGGGTTTGGGTGATGACCCCGTCGAAATTGTCGTTCTGCCGCGCCAGGTTGCCGACCACCTTGTTGAGGTTGGTGATCACGTCGCCGAGGGCTTGGTCTCGCCCGGCGAATGTCTGTGTGAGCGTTGATGTCTGGCTGATCAGCGTGGTCAGTGACGAGGTGTCGCCCTGCAGCGACGCTATGATTCCCTTGGTGAGGTTGTCGGCATCCTGCGGGTTCAGCAGACTGAACAGCGGCTCGTAGCCGTTGAGCAGCGCGGTGACGTCAAAGGATGGTTCGGTGCGTTCCAGCGGCAGCACACTGCCCGGCGGGAGCAGGCTTCGACTGCCCTCCGGCCCCAACGACAGCCCGAGGTAACGCTGTCCGACGATGTTTTGGTACGTCACCGACGCGACGGTGTTGCCGTGCAGGTGCTGAGAGGTTTGCACCACGAAAGCCACTCTCGCGAGTTTCCCGTCGAGTTCCACGCTTTCCACCCGGCCGACCCGCACCCCGGCCATCCGGACGTCGTCGCCTTCGCGCAGCCCGTAGACGTCGGTGAACAGTGCCGAATACTTGGCCGTGTCGCCGGCAACATCACGTCGCAGGCTCACGTACACCAGCCAGGTGAGGGTCAGCGCGACGACCATGAACAGCGTCAGACCGATCAGCGGCGCACGAAATCTCATTCGCATCTCACTTGGGTTGTCCGACTGCGGGTTTGGGGGCATGACTTAGCGAGACCGTGGATCCGCGGGCCACCGGTCCCAGCAGTAGCTCGGTGGCCGGCGTGGTGGTCTGTCCGGTGATCACGCTGAGCATGTTTCGCTCGTACTGGCTGCCGACGGGTCCGACGTTGCCTCCGAAGGACGATTGCGGTATCCACGGCGCCTTCGGCGCCACCGGCGGAACCCACGGTGCGTTCGGCGACGGAGTTGCGGGAGCACCGGGTACCGGGTTATCGGGGTTGGCGCTGCCCGGCACCGGCGGCGCCGGCGTAATACCAGGGGCCAGCGGGGGATTGGGATCGGTCAGGTCGGGATTTGGGTTGATCAACGGTGGTCCGACGGCAACAAGGTTTCCGTTGGGGCCGATGACGGTTCCCGGCGGCGGCGCCAGATCCTCGGGCGGCTGATAGTTCTGCGGCAGCAGCACTTCCGGCAGGTCGGGGCGCACCGGGATGAGCGGTGCGGTAAAGCAGCTGGGCCCCTTCAGGTCTCCGTAATGTGGACAGTCCGCGCGGGTGTAGGTGGAGCTGGGAGTAAAGGTCAGCATCGCGCGCATATTGCCGACGTCTTGGCCCGGCACCCAGACTTCCTCCATGAACCTGTTGGCGAGGTTGTCCAACTTGGTGACCGCGGGCACGAAATTGTTCGACTTCATCGCCAACACACCCAGCACCGGGGTGAAATCGCTGGTGATGTGAATGAGCTGGTCGATGTGATGGTCGAAGGACTGATGCACCGTGGCGACGGTGTCTTCGGCGCCGGAGAGCAGCGCGGTCAACTGCCCCCGCGTCTCGGCGAAGGTTTGCATCGGTTCGACGGCCTGGTGCAGGGCGTCGAGCAGATCGGGTGCGGTGGCCTGCAGCCCACGAGCCGCGTCAACGAGCGCGGACACCGTCGACGGCCCAGTGTCGGTGCTGACGATCGAATTCAGTTGGTCAAGAAGACGATTCAGCTGCGCCCCGGCGTTCAGTAACGGAACGCGGCGGTGGTCGGTGGCCGCACCGAGTGCGGCCAGGATCCCGATGGATCTGTCGTCGCGGCCACGGCCGGCGGCGGCCAGCAGGTCGCGCAACTTGCTCACTGTGGTCTGAAACAGCACGGTCGGAAGCCGGGTGTCTTCGGGGATGTGCGCGCCGGGGCGGATCGCCCCGCCGGGGCCCTGCTGTCTCGCGGAGCCCACCAACTGCACCGACGACACCGCGAAAACGTTACTGGGCACCACGCGAGCGGTGACCCCAGCCGGAATCGACTTGGCGTACTCGGTTTTGAGATCGATGTGGACGTAGTTGGGTTTTCCGTTGGACGCGGGGGTCACATCATCGACCGTCCCCACGAGCACGCCGTGATACTTGACGTCGGACTTCTGCGGCAGGCCGTCGCCGACGTTGACCAGATCGGCGACCACCCGGACATAGTCGTTGAGCCGGCCGGTGGACTTGAGCAGCATCGCGACGGTGAGCAGCGCCGCGACCACTACCACCGCGGTGCCGGTGAGTAGCAACTGCCGGTCCGAGGGCCCGCGGCCGTCCAGCTCAAAGGAATTCGGCTTACCCATCCGGCTAACCACCGAACCTTGCGCCGGCGTCTACCCCCCACAACGCCATGGTGAGCAGCATGTTCACCATGATCACGACGGTGATGCTGGCCCGCATTCCGTGCCCGGCGGCCACCCCGACGCCCTCCGGCCCGCCGGTCGCGTAATAGCCGTAGTAGCACTGAATGGTGGACGCGATCCACACGAAGATCACGGCCTTGATCAACGAGTAGACGATGTCCTGGCCGGCCAGCATCAGCGTGAAGTAATGCAGGTAGGAGCCCGTCGAGCCACCGCTGCTGATCCCCACCACCAGCTGGGTGGTCAGATAGCCGATCGCCAGGCACGCCACATACAGCGGGACGATTGCCGCGACCGAGGCGATCAGTCGCGTCGTCACCAGATACGGAATCGGGCGGATCGCAATGGATTCCAGCGCATCGATCTCCTCGGCGATCCGCATCGACCCCAACTGGGCGGTGAAGCGGCAACCGCCCTGCATGGCGAACGCCAGCGACGCCATCAGCGGCGCCAGCTCGCGGGTGTTGACCAACGACGACACGAAGCCGGTGGCCGGCCCGAGGCCCAGCAGGTCCAGGAAGTTGTAGCCCTCGATACCGACCAGCGCGCCCACGGTCATGCCGAGAACGACGGCCACACCGGCGGTTCCGCCACCCACCACGATCGAGCCGTTGCCCCAGGTGATGTTCGACAACAGCCGCAGGAACTCGCCGCGGTACTGGCGCAATGCGAGTGGCACCGCGACCAGCGCCCGGATGAAAAAGACCAGCAAATGGCCCAGCCGGATGATCGGTACCGTGCCCCGGCGATACAGCCGCAGCATCGGGACGGTGATGGGTGCGAACGGCAGGTAGGGGGCGGCCGCCATGTCAGAGCCCCGTCCTGGGCACCAACATGATGTAGAGCTGGCTGATCGCGACGTTGACGATCATCAGCAGCAGGATCGCTTCGACGACAGCGGCATTGACCGAGTTCGCGACGCCCGTTGGGCCACCGACGGTGGACAGGCCCTTCTGCGCCGACACGACGGCGACGATCGCGCCGAAGATGACCGCCTTCACCAACGCCAAAATCATGTCGTCGGTGGTCGCGAACGACGCGAAGGTCGACACGAAGCTCCCGGGAGCGCCGTTCTGGAAATACACGTTGAACATGTAGCTCGCGAAAAATCCGACGAAGCACACGACACCGGTGAGCGCGACGCCGATCATGACGGCCGCGGCAAAGCGCGGCACGACCAGACGGCGGATCACCGATACGCCCATCACCTCCATTGCATCGGTTTCTTCGCGCATGGTTCGTGACCCCAGATCGGCGGTGATCGCCGAGCCGACGGCCGAGGCCATCAACACGGCGGCGACCAACGAAGCGCCCTGCCGGATGACGGCCAGACCGCTCGCAGCGCCGGCCAGCGAGGTGGCGCCCACCTGCCCGGCGAGCAGGGCGAATTGAATGGACAGCGTGACGCTGATCGGCAGTGACACCAGAATCGTCGGCAATACCGCGGTGCCTGCCATGAACGCGCCCTGGCGAACAAACTCCTGCCACTGAAATCGGCCCGTCACCAGGTCGAAAAAGAAGTACTGAATGGTGCGCACGCCGAGGACGAACTGCTCGCCCACCGTCGTCAGCGACGCGATCGGATGACGTTTGACGTAACCGACAGACCAGTTTTGAATCGCGACGATGCCGTCTTCCTGGGTCGTCATCGCCCGACTATTTGTCGTATGTCTAGCAAACTCGCGGCACCCGTCATCGCGAACCAATTACGTCCTGACCGCCGAGCGGAGAGGTCGGAGCACGGGAAGCCTAACTTCACTAAAATAGCCTTATCAGGTTCCGTAACTTCGCAGCTCATAGGCGTGTGCTGAGTCACACTAGCCTACTTGATAGGGACTTTCAATAGTGTAGAGTCACTCATCTGGCTCGCCGTTGAGCGGCTCCATGGGGCTGAAATGTCGGACTGGCGAAGGTGAAGGCATGCCCTCAGCAAACACCGGCTCGTTACGAGACCGCCGCCGTGCTGAGCTAGTTTCGCAGATCCAGCAGACCGCCCAGCGGCTTTTCGCCGAACGCGGTTTCGACGCGGTGACCACCGAGGACATCGCCGCGGCGGCCGGCGTATCGATCAGCACCTATTTCCGGTACGCACCCACCAAGGAGAGCCTGCTGGTCGGTCCCGTCCGGGAGGCTAGCGCCGAGATCGTCGAGTCCTACAGCGCGAGACCATCGGACGAGTCACCGGTCGAGGCGTTGATCCGGCTGTTCGTCGTGCGCGCGCAAGAGGTCATCGAAGTCCAGACGCTGGACACCTGGCGGCAGGCCGTCGCCACCGCCCCGCACCTGCTGAGCCAATCGGTGCTGGTCACCGAAACCGAACATCGCGAATTCATCGCACAGGTGGCTGCCCGCATGGGCGTCGACGCAGCGGCGGACGTCCGGCCCGCGCTGTTGGTGCACACCAGCTTGGCCACGGCCAAGTTCGTCATCGATCGTTGGCTCACCGAACCCGTCGACGGCCCCGAGTTTCACGTTCAGCTCGAAGAGGCGCTGCGCATGACGCTCGCCGGATTCGATTAGCGGGTTGCCCGCACTGCGAAAAAACCTGTGCGGCTTCGGGATTCCAGTAGGCATGGTCACCAGGAGAAACCGAGGTGACTTTGCTCGCTGCCTCGTGAAACAATCGCTGGCCGTGAAGACATTCGAGGATCTGTTCGCCGAACTCGGCGACCGTGCCCGCACCCGACCGGCCGGCAGTGCCACGGTCGCCGCGCTCGACGGCGGGATTCATGGGGTGGGCAAGAAGATCCTGGAGGAGGCCGGCGAGGTGTGGCTGGCCGCCGAGCACGAATCCAACGACGCATTGGCCGAGGAGATCAGTCAGTTGCTGTACTGGGCTCAGGTGCTGATGATCGCGCGCGGACTGTCCCTCGACGACGTCTATCGGAAGCTATGAGCATGCTGCGAGTCGCCGTACCGAACAAGGGCACGCTCAGCGAGCCGGCCAGTGAGATCCTCTCGGAGGCCGGCTACCGGCGGCGCACCGATTCCAAAGACCTCACCGTCATCGACCGCGCCAACCATGTCGAGTTCTTCTTCCTGCGGCCCAAAGACATTGCCATCTACGTCGGTTCGGGACAGCTTGACTTCGGCATCACCGGACGCGACCTGGTGCTCGACTCGGACGCCCCGGTAACCGAATGCCTGGCATTGGGTTTCGGGTCGTCCAGCTTCCGCTACGCGGGGCCGGCCGGGTTCGACTGGACGACGGCCGACCTGGCCGGCAAGCGAATCGCCACCGCCTACCCGAATCTGGTACGAAAAGATCTGGCGGACAGAGGAATTGAAGCGACGGTCATCAGACTTGACGGCGCTGTGGAGATTTCGGTGCAGCTCGGCGTGGCCGACGCGATCGCCGACGTGGTCGGATCCGGCCGCACCCTGAGCCTGCACGATTTGGTGGCCTTCGGTGAGCCGCTGTGTGATTCGGAGGCGGTGCTGATCGAGCGCGGCGCCGGGGACCGCGACGGCGCACAGCAGGCGGCACGCGATCAGCTGGTCGCCCGGATTCAGGGTGTGGTGTTCGGGCAGCAGTATTTGATGCTCGACTACGACTGCCCGCGCTCGGTGCTGGATCAGGCGACGTCGATTACCCCGGGCCTGGAGTCGCCGACCATCGCCCCGCTCGCCGACCCGGACTGGGTTGCGATCCGCGCGCTGGTGCCGCGTCGGGGCGTCAACGAGATCATGGACGAGCTCGCGGCCATCGGCGCCAAAGCGATCCTGGCGTCCGATATCAGGTTCTGCCGATTCTGATCTCACCAGCTCGGCCCAGGCTGTGTTAGCGTCCGGCTAGGGGTTGGGGGCCCGAGCGGCCGCCGCCCGCTCTTATGGTTGACGCGCTGTTCATCCCCCAGGAGGGTTGCCGTGACGCATGTCCTTGTTCTGTTGCTGGCTTTGCTGATTGGCGTTGTCGCCGGGTTGCGTTCCCTGACGGCTCCTGCGGTGGTCGCGTGGGCCGCGTACCTCGGCTGGATCGACTTGCACGGCACCTGGGCATCGTGGCTGGGCAACATCATCACCGTCGTCGTCTTCAGCGTTCTGGCCGTGGGCGAATTGGTGAACGACAAGCTGCCCAAGACGCCGCCGCGGACCGCGCCACCGGTCTTCGCGGCCCGGCTCCTAATGGGCGGGCTCGCTGGCGCGGCGCTGGGCGCGTGGCCGCACTGGACGTTTACCGCCCTCGGGGCCGGCATCATCGGCGCGGTGCTGGGCACCCTCGGCGGCTATCAGGCACGCAAGCGGCTGGTGGCGGTCAGCGGTGGGCGGGACCTGCCGATCGCGCTGCTCGAGGATGCGGTCGCGATCCTGGGCGGGTTCGCCGTCGCGGCACTGACGGGTCACGTGCTGGCCGAATACCTGGTCTCGGGCGTTAAGTGAGCGAGCATTTCGACGCGATCATCGTCGGGGCCGGCCAAGCGGGACCCCCGCTTGCGGGTCGGCTGACCGCTGCGGGGCAGCGCGTCGCGGTCGTCGAGCGCAAACTGATCGGCGGCACCTGCGTCAACAACGGATGCATCCCGACCAAGACGCTGGTCGCCAGCGCGCACGCCGCCCAACTCGCCCGCCGCGGCGGCGAATACGGTGTGGCGACCGGTTGGATCAGCGTGGACATGGGGAAAGTCAAGGACCGCAAAGAGGGCATCGTGCTCGCCGACCGCAAGGGTGTGCAGGACTGGCTCGAGGGCATGGACGGTTGCACCGTTGTTCGCGGCCATGCCCGTTTCACCGACCCGCACACGCTGCGCGTCGATGACCGGGAGCTGCGCGCCGACCGGATCTTCCTCAACGTCGGTGGCCGCGCCGTGGTGCCCGACATCCCGGGCCTGGCCGATGTCGACTACCTCACCAACGTGTCCATCCTCGAACTCGACACGCTGCCAACCCATCTCGTCATTGTCGGCGGCAGCTACATCGCTCTGGAGTTCGCCCAGATGTACCGGCGCTTCGGCGCGGCGGTCACCGTGGTGGAGCGGGGACCGCGGTTGGCCCCCCGCGAAGACGAGGACGTCTCGGCCACCATCAAGGAAATCCTGGAAGCCGAAGGCGTCGCGATCGTCCTGGGTGCCGACGATGTGCGGATCACCAAGACAGACAACGGATTCGAACTCACGCCACGCGCCGGGGCCGAGCCCATCGCGGGAAGCCACCTGCTGATGGCGGTCGGGCGCCGGCCCAACACCGACGATCTGGGACTGGAGGCCGCCGGTGTGCAGACCGACGCGCGCGGCTACATCGTCGTCGACGACGCGCTCAAGACCAACGTCGATCACATCTGGGCGATGGGCGACTGCAACGGCAAGGGTGCATTCACCCACACCTCCTACAACGACTACGAGATCGTGGCCGCCAACCTGCTCGATGACGATCCACGCCGGGTCAGTGACCGCATCACCACTTATGCGCTCTACATCGATCCACCGCTGGGCCGCGCCGGGATGACCGTCGGCGAGGTCCGCGCGTCGGGCCGCAAGGCGCTGATCGGCAAGCGGCCGATGACCAAAGTTGGCCGGGCCGTGGAAAAGGGTGAGACGCAGGGCTTTATGCAGGTAGTTGTCGACGTGGAAACCGACCAGATCCTCGGCGCGGCCATCCTCGGGGTCGGCGGTGACGAGGCGATCCACGCCATTCTGGATGTCATGTCGGCCAAGGTGCCCTACACCACGTTGTCGCGCACGATGCACATCCATCCCACCGTCAGCGAGCTCATTCCCACCATGCTGCAGGAGATGACACCGCTCGACTAGCCGGTGGCGACTAGGCCGCCGGTTCGCTCGAACACGAAATGGCTTGCGCCCGAACGTCGTCCGGCCAGCCGGGGTAGGGCGGCGGGGTGCCGCCGAAAACCGGGCAGAACTCCTGGTGCGGACACCAGTCGCACAATCGCGACTTGCTGGGGCGGAAATCGCCTGTCGCACCGGCAGATTGGATGGCACGCCAGATCGCCATCAAGGTCTTCTCGAAGCGCTCCAGCTCGTCGCGCTCGGGCGAGTAGTCCAGCACCTGGCCGTCGGCGAGGTAGATCAGGCGCAGCCGGGTCGGCGGCACCCCGCGGGTGCGCAGCAGCGCCACCGCATAGAACTTCATCTGAAACATCGCCTTGAACTCGGCCAGTGCCCGCGCCTCCGGCGGTGCCTTGCCGGTCTTGTAGTCGACCACCCGCAGCTCGCCGGTCGCCGCGACGTCGATCCGGTCGATGAAGCCACGCAGCAGCGTGCCATCGGCGAGTTCCACCTCCACCCGCTGCTCGCAGCACTGCGGGTCGAATCGGGTCGGGTCTTCCAGCCGGTAGTAGCCGGACAGCAGCGCGCGAGCATCCTCGAGTACCTGGGCGCGCTGCGCGGCGTCCAGCTCGCCGAACCGGCCCGGTTCGGCGGCGATCACCTGCTCCCATGCGGGCTCCAGTAGCGAGATCGCGGTCTGGGGATCGCGCGACGCCGCGGGTAGACCGTAGAGCTGCTCGAGCGCGGCGTGCACGACCGACCCGCGGATCTGCGCCGTCGACGGCGGCTCGGGCAGTCGGTCGATCGCCCGGAACCGGTACAACAACGGGCACTGCTTGAAGTCGGCCGCTCGCGACGGCGACAGTGCCGGCCGCGAAGCCGATCTGGAAGCCGCCCGCGCCTGCTCTACTGGCTGGTCGGTCATATTCGCAGCCTAGGACGCCGTGCCGACAACCCCGAGCATCGCCAACGGCGAGTCGGCTGGCACGCTGAACGGCGTGTCCAACACCGGTCCATTCGTCGTCGGCGAGCGTGTTCAGCTCACCGACGCCAAGGGCCGTCACTACACGGTGGAGCTGACCGAGGGTGCGCAGTTCCACACGCACCGCGGTGCGATCCCGCACGACACGATCATCGGGCTGCAGCAGGGCAGCGTGGTCAAATCCAGCAACGGCAACCCCTACCTGGTGCTGCGCCCGTTACTGGTCGACTACATCATGTCGATGCCGCGCGGGCCGCAGGTCATCTATCCCAAGGACGCCGCGCAGATCGTGCACGAGGGCGACATCTTTCCGGGAGCCCGGGTGCTGGAGGCCGGAGCCGGCTCAGGCGCGCTGACCTGTTCGCTGTTGCGTGCGGTGGGTCCCGAGGGGCGGGTGGTGTCCTACGAAGTGCGCGCGGATCACGCCGAACATGCGCGGCGCAACGTGGACGTCTTCTTCGGCGCAGCACCGGCCAACTGGGAGCTGATCATCGGCGACGTCGTCGACTCCGGGCTGCCCGACGGCTCCTTCGACCGGGCCGTGCTGGACATGCTGTCGCCGTGGGAGGTGCTCGACGCGGTGTCGCGGCTCGTCGTCGCCGGCGGGGTGCTGCTGATCTACGTGGCCACGGTCACCCAGCTGTCGAAGGTGGTGGAGGCGCTGCGGGCCCAGCAGTGTTGGACCGAACCGCGTGCCTGGGAGACGATGCAGCGCGGTTGGCATGTCGTCGGCCTGGCGGTCCGGCCACAGCACACCATGCGCGGCCACACCGCGTTCCTGGTGGCGTCGCGACGGCTCGCGCCGGGCACGGTGGCCCCGATGCCCTTGGGCCGCAAGCGAGCGGGCCGGGACGGCTAGTCCCGGCTAGTCATCGTCCTCGCTGCGCACCAGCGAGCGTCGCACCGATAGCAGCTCGAACTCGGGATGCGCGGCGACCAGACGTTCGGCCGCTTCCAGGACGTCGACGGCATGCGCCCGGTCGCCGGACACCAGGGCCACCCCGATGCCGGCGCGCCGATACAGTTCCTGCGAACCAGTCTCGGCGGCCGACACGCTGAACTTGCGGCGCAACTCGGCGACAACAGGACGGATCAGCGAGCGCTTCTCCTTGAGCGATCGAACGTCACCCAGCAGCACGTCGAATTCCAGCCAGGCGATCCACATCAGCCAGGCGCGGGTTGCGCGGGCTCGGGAGGCGGCGCGGGCGTCGTTGGTGAAGCGGGCGCAGGCGGCGCGGCCGGGGCGGCGGACGGCGGAGCTGGCGAAGGAGAAGGCGGCTGGACCGGTTCCGGCGGCGGGGGCAGCGGAATGGTCGGGCTGGGCGGCGGGGGTGGCGGGGCCGGCGAGTTGCCCAACGCCAACAGCATTTCCGCCGTCTTGCGGGAAAGCTGCCAGCCGCCCGCCAGCGGAGCGAACTCCATCGGGAAGGTGAACGCGCCGTTGGGCCCCTTGGCGGTGTTGACGCTGACCGTGGCCACCACGTTGGCCGGATTCTTGTCCGACCACGCGATGTTGTTCGCCACGAACGTCATCGGCAGGTAGCCGTTGTCGCGCAGCGCGTTGACGAACTTGTCCAGCGTGGCCGCGCTTTCCGGCGTCGCGCCTTCGACGAGGTTCACCTTGTTCATCCCGGGGACGTTCGGATCGACCAGCCGGTTCAGCACCTCGACCAGAGCTTCGGGCACCGGCAGCGGCGCGGTCGGTGGAGCCGCGGCGATCAGCGGACTCGACGTCGGCACCGGCACCGCCAAACTCGTCGACGGCAGCACCTTGGGCTCGCTGTGCGAGCATGCCGCGACCCCGAACGCCGCCACGACGGTGGCGGTGCTCAGCGCTACGGACAGGTGTCGGTGCATCCGTTGACCGGCCGGGCTATTCGGCGCCGTCTGATTCGTGGAGGGCGGTGGTTGCCGCGATCTGGCCAACTGGTGCAATGGAAGTCACAGTTGGAAACATTGCGTTGATGACCGCGACCACGGCAGGGCCTGTGGTGAGGGGTTTTGCGGTCACGGGGTGTCCTTTCGGTGGTCCCAAATCGACGCCGAGGTTACCAGCGGGAGTAAAGACGCGACTTTTGATGGCTTTTGAGTTCACGCATGAACGGCCAATCGCCGGTAGCGTTGTAAGGATCCACCGCATCAATTCGGGGCGGGAAAGGAGCGCAACATGGGTGAGTCAGAGCGTTCTGAAGCATTCGGGATCAATCATGAAACCGGCATGTCCAGCAGCGATGCTGCCGAGCTGGAACAGCTGCGCCGCGAAGCCGCGGTGCTGCGCGAGCAACTTGAGCAAGCCGCCGAATCGCCGGCCGGCACGCGCTCCGCGCGCGATGTGCATCAACTCGAAGCGCGGATCGACTCGCTTGCGGCCCGCAATTCCAAATTAATGGAAACTCTTAAAGAGGCCCGGCAACAACTGCTGGCGCTGCGGGAAGAAGTCGACCGGCTGGGGCAGCCGCCGAGTGGCTACGGCGTTTTGCTTGCGTCGCATGAGGACGAAACCGTCGACGTGTTCACCTCGGGTCGCAAGATGCGACTGACCTGCTCGCCCAACATCGACGTGCCGGCGCTGCGCAAGGGACAGACGGTTCGGCTCAACGAGGCACTGACCGTCGTCGAGGCCGGGACGTACGAATCCGTGGGCGAGATCTCGACTTTGCGCGAGGTACTCAACGACGGACACCGCGCATTGGTCGTGGGCCACGCCGACGAGGAACGGATCGTCTGGCTGGCCGAGCCGCTGGTGGCCGAGGACTTGCCCGACGGGGTGCCCGACGCACTCAACGATGACACCAGGCCGCGCAAGTTGCGGCCTGGCGATTCTCTGCTGGTCGACACCAAAGCCGGCTACGCGTTCGAGCGCATTCCCAAGGCCGAGGTCGAGGACCTGGTGCTCGAAGAGGTGCCCGACGTCAGCTACCAGGACATCGGCGGTCTGACCCGGCAGATCGAGCAGATCCGCGACGCGGTGGAGCTGCCGTTCCTGCACAAGGAGCTCTACCGGGAGTACGCACTGCGTCCGCCCAAGGGTGTGTTGCTCTACGGTCCGCCCGGTTGCGGTAAGACGCTGATCGCCAAGGCGGTCGCCAACTCGCTGGCCAAGAAGATGGCCGAGGTGCGCGGCGACGACGCCCGCGAGGCGAAGTCGTACTTCCTCAACATCAAGGGTCCCGAGCTGCTGAACAAGTTCGTCGGTGAGACGGAGCGACACATCCGGCTGATCTTCCAGCGGGCCCGCGAGAAGGCGTCCGAGGGTACGCCGGTGATCGTGTTCTTCGACGAGATGGACTCGATCTTCCGGACCCGCGGTACCGGTGTGTCGTCGGACGTCGAGACCACGGTGGTGCCGCAGTTGCTGAGCGAGATCGACGGTGTCGAGGGTCTGGAGAACGTCATCGTGATCGGCGCGTCCAACCGCGAGGACATGATCGACCCCGCGATCCTGCGGCCCGGACGTCTCGATGTGAAGATCAAGATCGAGCGGCCCGATGCCGAAGCGGCACAAGACATCTTCTCGAAGTATCTGGTCGAGACGCTGCCGGTGCACGCCGACGATCTCGCCGAGTTCGACGGCGACCGCGGAGCGTGCATCGCCGCGATGATCGAGAAGGTCGTCGAGCGGATGTACGCCGAGATCGACGACAACCGGTTCCTGGAGGTCACCTACGCCAACGGTGACAAGGAAGTCATGTACTTCAAGGACTTCAACTCCGGGGCCATGATTCAGAACGTCGTCGACCGGGCGAAGAAGAACGCGATCAAGTCGGTGCTGGAGACGGGTCAGCCCGGTCTACGGATCCAGCACCTGCTCGACTCCATCGTCGACGAGTTCGCCGAGAACGAGGACCTGCCCAACACCACCAACCCCGATGACTGGGCGCGGATCTCGGGCAAGAAGGGCGAGCGGATCGTGTACATCCGCACCCTGGTCACCGGCAAGTCGTCGAGCGCGTCGCGCGCCATCGACACCGAATCGAACCTCGGCCAGTACCTCTAGGGATCCAATCCCTAAGCGGCTCAGTCGAATTCGAACGAGTAGGTGTTCGTCAGGTCGTCCTGCGTCACGCGCGCGGGACGATCTGTCGTGTCGACTCGCAGCGTCTCGGTGAGCACCCGCGGCTGATAGCTCCACCCGTCGGGCAGGGTCAGCCGCTGCGCCAGCCCGGCCAGGTCGGTCCGCGACAGGTTGGGGTCGACGACCTGGCTCCAGGTCTGCATGACCCAGCGCTTGCCGTCGGGATCGATCAGTTCGTAAATCTCTTCGCCGGCGTTGAAGACGAAGACCGTATCGCGGGTCACTTCGTTGACGGTGTAGGGCGCGGGGTTCATCGACGACAGCGCCACGGTGGCCTGTTTGATCATCTCGATGCCGCCGAATGTCTTCCGCTCTTGCGGACCGTCGGCTTGCTTATCGATCGCGTTCATCAGCCAGTAGCGCGGGCCGTTGAGCAAGGCCGCGGCGGCGCCGTGTTCGGCCGCGATCGCCGCCGCGTCGAGCTTGGACCACAACTCGGCCGGACAGTCGTTGAGCGGAAAGCTGTTGTAGACGGTGGCTTGTGGGCCGGATTCGCCCACCTCGACGAGAAGTACTTCGCCATAACGCTTCCCGGACAGGTCGGTCATTTGCTTACTCGCTTTCTCTCGTTGTGTCGGATGCGACGTTGCCCAGGTAGCGGTTGCGCGCGGCCAGAGCGGTGTGCAGGTCCTCGACCAGTGGGTCGAGGAACATCGCCCGGTACTCGGCATCGTCGACCGCGCGGGCCGCGATGTACATGAACGTCAGCGCGCCGAGGAACAGGCACATGTGGATCAGCGAGTCCGGTACGGGCAGCGTCCATCCCAACACCGTCGCGGTGCTCACCGAGGTGTGCGTCCATTCGTTGAGCAGCGACGGCGTCAGGATGATCAGGCCGAGAATGAGATACATCGTGGCGCCGACGAGCGCGACCACCAGGATCTCGACCAGCTGCGAGGTCGCCAGCAGGAACACCACATTCAGGCGTTCGGCTTTCTTCAGCGCCGAGCCGGGCGACGGGTCGGCCATCGTGGCGAAGGGGGTTCCGGCGAGGCCCTCGCTGCCCTCGGGTAGTGACGCCGTCGACCTGAGCAGCGGCCTGACCCGCTCGACGGTTTTGGAGACGACGAATGCTGCCGCGATGCCGAGCAGAAAGGCGATGGCCAGCGAGAGCCGTTCGCCGTTGATGGTGGCGGCCATCAGCCAGACGTAGGTGTTGAAGAACACCAACGCGGTCAGTAGCACGATCGGCAGCGCCCGGACCGCCAGCGTCCCGACCGTCGCGAGATGTTCGAACGTCATCCGCATTGCCCACGCGAGCACCGATCCGACACCGGAACCGGTCAGCACCAACACCAGCGCCAGAATCACCGCGTCGCGCGTCAGCCGGACAGGGCCGCTTTCGACGACTCCACAGACGATCACGAAAGCCAGTGCCAGCGATGCGACCGCCGCGCGGGTGCGCCCGCTCGATATGCGCGACACCAGCCAGCCGAACAGGGCGGCCAGCGGCAGGGCGGCCGCGAGCAAGGCCAGGATCACCCATTGCCGCGTCGTGGGTGTCCCGTCGATGAAGACCTCGTTGCCGTCGCTGGCGAAGAAGCAGCCCAGCAGGCAGGCCTCGATGGTCGCCCATGCGGTCAGCATCGGTGACGACCGCGGCCAGAGCCGTCGCCATCGGCCCCGGGTTGTGAGCACCGACGGTAAACCGCGCTCCAGGAACCACTTTTCAGCGGCGGCTGTGGCTGCCTTCTGGGTGTTCGGCGTGCGGCGCGCAGTTACGTCCACACCGGCACACCCTAGTGGCGCAGCAACCCGCGTGCGGGTCGTTCTCGTCGGCACGCCTACCCTTAAGGCATGCAACGGATTATCGGGACGGAGGTCGAGTACGGCATTTCGTCGCCGACCGACCCGACCGCCAACCCGATCCTTACTTCGACTCAGGCGGTGCTGGCCTACGCGGCCGCCGCCGGCATTCAGCGCGCCAAGCGCACCCGCTGGGACTACGAGGTGGAGTCGCCGCTGCGCGACGCCCGCGGTTTCGACCTGAGCCGCTCGGCCGGCCCGCCACCGGTGGTCGACGCCGACGAGGTCGGCGCGGCGAACATGATCCTGACCAACGGCGCGCGGCTCTACGTCGACCACGCGCACCCCGAGTACTCCGCGCCCGAGTGCACCGACCCACTGGACGCGGTGATCTGGGACAAGGCCGGTGAGCGCGTGATGGAGGCTGCCGCGCGCCACGTCGCCAGCGTGCCCGGGGCCGCCAAGCTGCAGCTGTACAAGAACAACGTCGACGGCAAGGGCGCCTCGTACGGGTCGCACGAGAACTACCTGATGAGCCGGCAGACGCCGTTCTCGGCCATCATCGCCGGTCTGACGCCGTTTTTGGTGTCGCGGCAGGTGGTCACCGGCTCCGGCCGGGTCGGCATCGGCCCCTCGGGGGACGAGCCCGGCTTCCAGCTGTCGCAGCGCTCCGACTACATCGAGGTTGAGGTCGGGCTGGAGACCACGCTCAAGCGCGGCATCATCAACACCCGCGACGAGCCGCACGCCGACGCCGACCGTTACCGCCGACTGCACGTGATCATCGGCGACGCCAACCTCGCCGAGACGTCGACCTACCTCAAGCTGGGCACCACGGCGCTGGCCCTGGACCTGATCGAAGAGGGCCCGATGCACGGCATCGATCTGAGCGATCTGGCGCTGGCCCGGCCGGTGCACGCGGTGCACGCGATCAGCCGCGACCCGTCGCTGCGTGTCGCGGTGGCCATGGCCGACGGCCGGGAGCTGACCGCGCTTGCGCTGCAACGGATCTACCTCGATCGGGTGGCCAAGCTGGTCGACGGTCGCGACCCCGACCCGCGGGCCGCCCACGTGGTCGAGACCTGGGCGCATGTGCTGGACCTGCTCGAGCGCGACCCGATGGAGTGCGCGGAGCTGCTGGACTGGCCGGCCAAGCTGCGACTGCTCGAGGGGTTCCGGCAGCGCGAGAACCTGAGCTGGTCGGCGCCGCGGTTGCACCTCGTGGACCTGCAATATTCCGACGTCCGGCTGGACAAGGGCCTGTACAACCGGCTGGTCGCGCGCGGCTCGATGAAGCGTCTGGTCAGCGAACACCAGGTGCTCGAGGCGGTGGACAACCCGCCGACCGACACCCGTGCGTACTTCCGCGGCGAATGCCTGCGCCGATTCGGCGCCGACATCGCCGCGGCCAGTTGGGACTCGGTGATTTTCGATCTCGGTGGCGATTCGCTGGTGCGCATCCCGACGCTGGAGCCGCTCCGGGGCAGCAAAGCGCACGTCGGAGCCCTGCTGGACTCCGTGGACAGCGCCGTCGAACTGGTGGAACAACTGACGAGCTGAGGTCTGTTAACCAAAGAACGTCGGCTTTGACCGGTAGGGTAGAGATACCAGCGGGCGGCTTAAGCGGCCAGTGAGCAAGCCCAGACATAGCAGGAGGCGGCGATGGCGCAGGAGCAAACCAAACGTGGCGGTGGCGGCGGCGACGAAGATGACGTCGCTGGCACCACGGCTGCGGGCCAAGAGCGTCGCGAGAAACTGACCGAGGAAACCGACGATCTGCTCGATGAGATTGACGACGTCCTGGAGGAAAACGCCGAGGACTTCGTCCGCGCGTATGTCCAAAAGGGCGGACAGTGACCTGGCCTTTCCCTGATCGCTTGTCCACTAACTCGGCTCTACCCGGATTTTCTGCTGTAAATACGTCGTCCTTCGCGGACCTGTTGCGCCGTCAGGCGCCGGAGTTGCTCCCGGCCGTCCTGGGGGGTGGCTCCGGCCGATCCGGTGGTGAGGCCGGGCTGCCGCACGGCACCACGATCGTCGCCCTGAAATACCCCGGCGGTGTCCTGATCGCCGGTGACCGGCGCTCCACCCAGGGCAATATGATCGCGGGCCGCGACGTCAAGAAGGTCTACATCACCGACGACTACACCGCGACCGGCATCGCCGGCACCGCCGCGATCGCCGTCGAATTCGCCCGCCTGTATGCGGTGGAGCTGGAGCACTACGAGAAGCTGGAAGGCGTCCCGCTGACGTTCGCCGGCAAGGTCAACCGGCTCGCGATCATGGTGCGCGGGAACCTGGCCGCCGCGATGCAGGGGCTGGTCGCGCTGCCGCTGCTGGCGGGCTACGACATCCACGCCGCCGACCCGGAAACCGCCGGGCGCATCGTCTCGTTCGACGCCGCGGGCGGCTGGAACATCGAGGAAGAGGGCTACCAGTCGGTGGGGTCGGGGTCGATCTTCGCCAAGTCATCGATCAAGAAGCTGTATGCCCAAGTCACCGACGTCGACTCCGCGCTGCGGGTAGCCGTGGAGTCGCTGTACGACGCCGCCGATGACGATTCCGCCACTGGCGGGCCGGATCTGGTGCGCGGCATCTTCCCGACGGCGGTCACCATCGGCGCCGAAGGAGCGGCCGACGTGCCCGAGAGCCGGATCGCCGAATTGGCCCGCGAGGTCATCGAAAGTCGCTCGCGCGCAGACACTTTCGGCCCGGACGGCGGTGAGAAGTGAGCTTCCCGTATTTCATCTCACCTGAGCAGGCGATGCGCGAGCGCAGCGAGCTCGCGCGCAAGGGCATCGCCCGGGGCCGCAGCGTGGTGGCGCTGGCCTACGCCGGCGGTGTGCTGTTCGTCGCGGAGAACCCGTCGCGGTCCCTGCAGAAGATCAGTGAGCTCTACGACCGGGTGGGTTTCGCCGCCGCCGGCAAGTTCAACGAGTTCGACAACCTGCGGCGCGGCGGCATCCAGTTCGCCGACACCCGCGGCTACGCCTACGACCGCCGCGACGTCACCGGCCGGCAGCTGGCCAACGTCTACGCGCAGACCCTAGGCACCATCTTCACCGAGCAGGCCAAGCCGTATGAGGTCGAGTTGTGCGTCGCCGAGGTCGCCCACTACGGCGAGACCAAAGCGCCTGAGATGTACCGGATCACCTACGACGGGTCCATCGCCGACGAGCCACACTTCGTGGTGATGGGCGGCACCACCGAGCCGATCACGACCGCGCTCAAGGAGTCGTATGCCGAAAACGCCGACCTGAGCGGTGCTTTGGGGATTGCCGTCGACGCGCTGCGAGCCGGGAGCGCCAACGGCAGTGACGAACACAGTCTGGACGTGGCCAACCTCGAAGTCGCCATCCTGGACGCGAACCGGCCGCGGCGCGCGTTCCGGCGCATCGGCGGGTCCACCCTGGAGAACCTGCTGCAGGAGTCGAAGGGTGCGAAATCCGAGGGCGATTCCCCGGATTCAGCCGGCGAATCTTAGCCCCTGGGCGCGGCTGCTGCTCGTCGCGTTCAGACAACCAGTACCCTCGATAATGTGCAGCGACGAATCATGGGCATCGAGACCGAGTTCGGTGTCACCTGCACGTTCCACGGCCATCGCCGCCTGTCCCCGGACGAGGTAGCCCGCTACCTTTTCCGCCGGGTGGTGTCATGGGGTCGCAGCTCCAACGTGTTCTTGCGTAACGGTGCCCGGCTGTATCTCGATGTGGGTAGCCACCCCGAGTACGCCACCGCCGAGTGCGACAGCCTGGTGCAGCTGGTCACCCACGACCGGGCCGGGGAATGGGTGCTGGAAGACCTACTCGTAGACGCCGAGCAGCGGCTTGCTGACGAAGGCATCGGCGGCGACATTTACCTGTTCAAAAACAACACCGACTCCGCGGGCAACTCCTACGGGTGCCACGAGAATTACCTGATCGTGCGGGCCGGTGAGTTCTCCCGGATCTCCGACGTGCTGCTGCCTTTCCTGGTCACCCGCCAGCTGATCTGCGGGGCCGGCAAGGTGCTGCAGACCCCCAAGGCCGCGACGTTCTGCCTGTCGCAGCGCGCCGAGCACATCTGGGAAGGTGTTTCGTCGGCCACCACCCGCAGCCGCCCGATCATCAACACCCGTGACGAGCCGCACGCCGACGCCGAGAAGTACCGGCGGCTGCACGTCATCGTCGGTGACTCCAACATGTGCGAGACCACCACCATGCTCAAGGTGGGCACCGCCGCGCTGGTGCTGGAGATGATCGAAGCCGGTGTGCCTTTCCGCGACTTCTCGCTGGACAATCCGATCCGCGCCATCCGCGAGGTCAGCCACGACATCACCGGCCGCCGTCCGGTGCGGCTGGCCGGCGGGCGTCAGGCCAGCGCGCTGGACATCCAGCGGGAGTACTACACCCGCGCCGTCGAGCACCTGCAGACCCGGGAGCCCAACGCGCAGATCGAGCAGGTCGTCGACCTGTGGGGACGCCAGCTCGACGCCGTCGAGAGTCAGGACTTCGCCAAGGTCGACACCGAGATCGACTGGGTGATCAAGCGCAAGCTGTTCCAGCGCTACCAGGACCGCTACAACATGGAGCTGGCCGACCCCAAGATTGCCCAGCTCGACCTGGCGTACCACGACATCAAGCGTGGTCGCGGTGTGTTCGATCTGCTGCAGCGCAAGGGCCTCGCGGCGCGCGTCACCACCGACGAGGACATCGCCGAGGCGGTCGACAACCCGCCCCAGACCACCCGGGCGCGGCTGCGCGGCGAATTCATCAGCGCCGCGCAGGCAGCCGGCCGCGACTTCACCGTCGACTGGGTGCACCTCAAGCTCAACGACCAGGCCCAGCGCACGGTGCTGTGCAAGGACCCGTTCCGGGCCGTCGACGAGCGGGTGAAGCGGCTCATCGCCAGCATGTGACGCCCTCGGGGTCCACCGCGAGTCGGTGCGCGCGGCGGGTCCGGGCCATCTAACCTGGAGCAAATGGCGACCTCGAAAGTCGAACGGCTGGTCAATCTCGTCATCGCCCTGCTGTCCACTCGCGGATACATCACCGCGGAAAAGATCCGGTCCAGCGTCGCCGGCTATTCGGACAGCCCGAGCCTCGAGGCGTTTTCCCGGATGTTCGAGCGCGACAAGAACGAACTGCGCGACCTGGGCATCCCGCTCGAAGTCGGCCGGGTGTCGGCGCTGGACCCCAGCGAGGGGTACCGCATCAATCGCGACGCCTACGCGCTGCCGCCGGTCGAACTGACCGCCGACGAGGCGGCCGCGGTCGCCGTCGCCACCCAGCTGTGGGAGTCACCCGAACTGATCACCGCGACGCAGGGCGCACTGCTCAAGCTGCGCGCCGCCGGTGTGGACGTCGACCCCGAGGCGCCGGTGGCCATCGCCTCCCCGGAAGGTGTGCCGGGTCTGCGTGGCTCCGAGGACGTGCTCGGAATCCTGTTGTCCGCCATCGATTCCCGGCAGGCCGTACGGTTTCCGCATCGCCCGTCGCGTGCCGAGCCCTACACGATGCGCACCGTCGAGCCGTGGGGGGTGGTCACCGAGAAGGGCCGCTGGTATCTCGTCGGTCACGACCGTGACCGCGACGCCACCCGCACCTTCCGGCTGTCCCGCATCGGCGTCGACGTCGAGCCGATCGGCCCGGCCGGCGCCGTCACCGTCCCCGACGGCGTCGATCTGCGCAAGATCGTCGCCCAGACCGTCACGGACGTTTCAGGGACACCGACCGGCGCGCAGGCCCTGGTCTGGGTCGCCGACGGGCGGGCCACCGCGCTGCGCCGCGCCGGACGATCCACCGGCGCGCGGCCATTGGGCGGGCGCGACGGCGAGGTGATCGAGCTCGAGATCCGCTCGAGCGACCAGCTGGCCCGCGAAATCGCCGGATACGGGGCCGACGCCGTCGTGCTCGAGCCGCAAACACTGCGCGACGACGTGGTGGCCCGGTTGCGCGCCCAGGCGGAGGTGGATGCGTGACTCCCGTGTCGACCCGCCTGGTTCGGCTGCTGAACATGGTGCCGTACTTCCAGGCCAATCCGCGGATCACCCGCGCCGAGGCCGCCGCCGAGCTGGGGGTGTCGGCCAAGCAGCTGGAGGAGGACCTCAACCAGCTGTGGATGTGTGGGCTTCCCGGCTACTTCCCGGGTGATCTCATCGACTTCCAGTTCTCCGGCGACACCATCGAGGTCACGTTCTCGGCGGGCATCGACCACCCGCTCAAGCTCACTTCGCCGGAGGCCACCGGTCTGCTGGTCGCGCTGCGGGCGCTGGCCGACATCCCGGGCGTGGTCGATCCGGAGGCGGCCCGCAGCGCGATCGCCAAGATCGCCGCCGCGGCCGGCGCCGTCGGACAGGACGCGACGGGTACGGTCACGGCGATCGACGAGCCGGCACCCATCGAGAGCCGGGCCGCGGCCGTGGTCCGCACCGCCGTGCAGTACAAACACGCGCTGGCCATCGACTACTACTCGGCCTCACACGACACCCTGACCAGCCGGATCGTCGACCCCATCCGGGTGCTGCTGATCGGCGGACACAGCTATCTGGAGGCGTGGTCGCGCGAAGCCGAGGGCGTGCGGCTGTTCCGCTTCGACCGGATCGTCGAGGCGACCGAGCTGGGGGAGCCGGCCGCCCCGCCCCAGCCGGCGCTGCAGGCGCCGCCGGACACGTCGCTTTTCGACGGGGACCCCTCGCTACCGTCGGCCAAGCTGCGAGTTTCTGCGGCCGCGTCGTGGATGTTCGAGTACTACCCGATGCGTGACGTGCACGAGCTGCCGGACGGGTCGTGCGAGGCGGTCATGACGTATGCCTCCGAGGACTGGATGACACGCCTGGTGCTGGGCTTCGGGCCGGACGTGCGGGTGATTGAACCGCAGTCGCTCGCCCAGCGTGTACGGGATGCCGCGGCGGCGGCCCTGGAGTCCTACCAGGCTGTGACGTCCTGACCGCACGGCGCGGGCACACCGGCAGTTGGCCGCGCTGCGGTAGCATCGGGTGGACGTCTGGAGGTAATCAAAGTGGGCAGTCTTAGTCCGTGGCATTGGGCGATCCTCGCGGTCGTCATCATCCTGCTGTTCGGCGCCAAGAAGCTCCCGGACGCAGCGCGTTCGCTGGGCAAGTCGATGCGCATCTTCAAGTCCGAAATGCGGGAAATGCAGACGGAGAGCAAGTCCGACGCGCCTTCCATCGAAACCCCCGCGGCGGCTCCGCAGCCCGTGCAGTCGCAACGGGTCGACCCGTCGGCCTCCGAGCAGGGCCACACCGAAGCGCGCCCCGCTTAGGGGGCATCGGCCGCGGTGCCTGAGCGCCACTGACCGAGCGTCGTGAAAGCATTCAAGACTTCAGCCCGTACTGCTGCGTTTCTGAAGCATCTCAATCCGCGCAACAGGCGCAGTCGGACCAATCCCGACGCGACGATGTCGCTGGTCGACCATCTGACCGAGCTGCGCACCCGGCTGCTGATCTCGCTCGCGGCGATCCTGGTCACCACAATTTTCGGCTTCATCTGGTACAGCCATTCGGTGTTTGGGCTGGAAAGCCTGGGCGAGTGGCTACGCCATCCCTATTGCTCGCTGCCGCAGTCGGCGCGCGCGGACATCAGCGCCGACGGGCAGTGCCGGTTGCTGGCGACGGCGCCGTTCGACCAATTCATGCTGCGGCTCAAGGTTGGGATGACGGCCGGGATCGTGCTGGCCTGCCCGGTGTGGTTCTACGAGCTGTGGGCGTTCATCACGCCTGGGCTCTATCAAAAGGAACGCCGCTTCGCGATCGGGTTCGTGATTCCCGCCGCGTTGCTGTTCGTCGGCGGTGCGATCCTGGCCTACTTCGTGCTGTCCCAGGCGCTGGGCTTCCTGCTGACGGTCGGCAGCGACGTGCAGGTGACCGCGCTGTCCGGCGATCGCTATTTCGGCTTCCTGATCAACCTGCTACTGGTGTTCGGATTCAGCTTCGAATTCCCGCTGCTGATCGTCATGCTCAACATGGTCGGCGTGCTGCCCTACGAGAAGCTCAAGGCGTGGCGGCGCGGCCTGATCTTCGCGATGTTCGTGTTCGCGGCGGTGTTCACCCCCGGCTCCGATCCTTTCTCGATGACCGCGCTGGGCGTCGCGCTGTCCGTACTCCAAGAGCTGGCCATTCAGATCGCCCGCGTCCACGACAAGCGAAAAGCCAAGCGCGAAGCCCAAACCGCGATCCCCGACGACGAAGCGTCGGTCATCGAGCCGGCCGGACCCCTATCCGAGCCGCAGCCCGAGCCGTCGTTGCACGCCGGGCAACACGACGACGTCACGTAGATGACCGCACCACCTGACGGCGGCGTGACCGAACTGACCGAGCTGCCACGGTTCACCGCGGAATTGCCGTTTGGGCTCGACGATTTCCAGACCCGGGCCTGTGCGGCGCTAGAACGCGGTCACGGCGTATTGGTTTGTGCGCCAACGGGTGCCGGCAAGACAGTGGTCGGCGAATTCGCCGTGCACCTGGCGCTGGCCGCCGGCAGTAAGTGCTTCTACACCACTCCGATCAAGGCGTTGAGCAACCAGAAGCACACCGACCTGACGGCACGCTACGGTCGCGACCGGATCGGGCTGTTGACCGGTGACGTGTCGCTGAACGCCGACGCTCCCGTGGTGGTGATGACCACCGAGGTGCTGCGCAACATGCTTTACGCGGATTCGGCTGCGCTGCAAGGACTTTCCCATGTGGTGATGGACGAGGTACATTTCCTGGCCGACCGGATGCGGGGTCCGGTGTGGGAAGAGGTGATCCTGCATCTGCCCGACGAGGTGCGGCTGGTCAGCCTGTCGGCGACGGTGAGCAACGCCGAGGAGTTCGGCGGCTGGATCCAGACCGTGCGCGGCGACACCACGGTCGTCGTCGACGAGCACCGGCCGGTGCCGCTGTGGCAACACGTATTGGTCGGCAGGCGCCTGTTGGACCTGTTCGACTACGAGAACGAGAAACCGGCCGCGGATCGTCAGCCGCGGGTGAATCCCGAACTGCTGCGCCACATTGCGCACCGTCGCGAGGCCGACCGGATGGGCGATTGGCGTGGTCCTCGCCGGCAGTCAGGAAGGGGCCGCCCCGAGCGCCCACGGTTCTACCGGCCGCCCGCGCGACCGGACGTGATCGCGACGCTGGACTCCGAGGGGCTGTTGCCGGCCATCACGTTCGTGTTCTCGCGGGCGGGGTGCGATGCCGCCGTCGCGCAGTGCCTGCGCTCGCCGCTGCGGCTCACCAGCGAGGAGGAACGCGCCCAGATCGCCGAGGTGATCGACCACCGCTGTGGTGACCTCGCCGAAGCCGACCTCGCGGTGCTGGGCTACTACGAGTGGCGGGAGGGGTTGCTGCGCGGGTTGGCGGCCCACCACGCCGGCATGTTGCCGGCCTTCCGGCATACGGTCGAGGAGCTGTTCACGGCCGGGCTGGTCAAGGCGGTGTTCGCCACCGAAACCCTGGCGCTGGGCATCAACATGCCCGCCCGAACGGTGGTGCTCGAGCGGCTGGTGAAGTTCAACGGCGAGGCGCACGTGCCGCTGACGCCGGGGGAGTACACGCAGCTGACCGGGCGGGCCGGGCGGCGCGGGATCGACGTCGAGGGGCACGCGGTGGTGCTTTGGCATCCCGCCGAGGAGACCTCCGAGCCGTCGGCGGTCGCCGGGCTGGCGTCCACCCGGACGTTCCCGCTGAAAAGCTCGTTCGCGCCGTCGTACAACATGACGATCAACCTGGTCCAGCACATGGGTCCGGAGCAGGCGCACCAACTGCTGGAGCAGTCGTTCGCGCAGTACCAGGCCGACCGGTCGGTCGTCGGGCTGGTGAAAGGCATCGACCGCGGCAAGCGGATGCAAGACGAGATCGCCGCCGAACTCGGCGGGGCCGACGCGCCGATCCTGGAATACGCCCGGATGCGCGCACGGATCACCGAGATGGAACGCGCGCAGTCCCGGGCGTCGCGGCTGCATCGGCGTCAGGCAGCCAACGACGCGCTGGCCGGATTGCGCCGCGGCGACATCATCACGATCACCAACGGCCGGCACAGCGGTCTGGCGGTGGTGCTGGAATCGGCGCGCGACGGCGACGACCCGCGACCGCTGGTGCTCACCGAACACCGTTGGGCGGGCCGGATTTCGTCGGCCGACTACTCGGGTGCCTCGGCGCCGCTGGGGTCGATGTCGTTGCCCAAGCGCGTCGAACATCGTCAGCCGAGGGTGCGCCGCGATCTGGCTTCGGCGCTGCGGTCGGCCGCAACTCCGCTCGACGTTCCGTCGCGTCGTCGCGCCGCGGATCCCGACGGCGGCTTCCACGATCCGGAGCTGGCGTCGTTGCGGGAGGAGCTGCGCCGCCACCCGGCGCATAACAGCCCCGGCGTCGAGGCACAGGTTCGTGAGGCCGAGCGCTATCTGCGCATCGAACGCGACAACGCGCAGCTGGAAAAGAAGGTCGCCGCCGCCACCAACTCGCTGGCGCGCACGTTCGACCGGATCGTCGGGCTGCTCACCGAGCGTGAGTTCATCCAGGGCTCCGCGGGTGATCCGCGCGTCACCGACGACGGTCGGCTGTTGGCCCGGATCTACAGCGAAAGCGACCTGCTGGTCGCCGAATGCCTGCGCACCGGTGCGTGGGCGGAGCTGAAGCCCGCCGAGTTGGCCGCCGTCGTCTCGTCGGTGCTCTACGAGACCCGCGGCGGTGACGGCCCCAGTGCTCCGTTTGCGGCCGAGGCGCCCACGCCGCGGTTGCGGCAGGCGTTGCTGCAGACCGCGAAGCTGTCGTTCGCACTGCGCGCCGACGAGCAAACACATCGCATCGCGCCCAGCCGCGAGCCCGACGACGGTTTTGTCACCGTGGTCTACCGCTGGGCCCGGACCGGCGATCTGGCTGCCTCGCTGGCCGCGGCCGACGCGACCGGCAACGGTTCGCCGTTGTTGGCAGGCGATTTCGTACGGTGGTGTCGCCAGGTGCTCGACCTGTTGGACCAGGTTCGCAATGCCGCGCCGGATGCCGAACTGCGGGCCACGGCGAAGCGGGCTATCAACGACGTTCGGCGCGGCGTCGTCGCAGTTGACGCCGGGTAGGCTGGCTCCGAGCTACCGTTACAGGGCCAGAACACGAGGTGATTGAGGAGAAATGATGAGCGGACCGCACGGATCGGACCCGGGCCAGCAGTGGCAGCCGCCCGCCGAGGGTGGCGATCGCTCCCAGGAACCGACTCAGGTGGGTCAGGTGGGCTCGCCCTGGCAACAGCAGCAACCGGCGGCCCAGGAAGGGACCTGGCAGGCGCCTGCGTACACGCCGCCCGCCGAGTACCCCCAGTACCAGCAGCCGTACCCCCAGCAACCGCAGCCGGGGTACGGGCAGCCCGAGCAGCAGTACGGTCAGCCCGGCCAGTATGGCCAGCCGGGTCAGTACGGTCAGCCCGGTCAGTACGGCCAGCCGGGTCAGTACGGCCAGCCCGGTCAGTACGGCCAATACGGTCAGCCGGGCCAGTACGGTCAGCCCGGCCAGTACCCTCAGCAGTACCCGGCTCAGCCCCAGAAGAAGCGCTCGATGGCGTTGATCGGCGGCATAGCCGGCGCGGTCGCCTTCCTGCTGATCGCGGTCGTGCTGGTGCTCGGATTCTGGGAGCCCGGCTTCTTCGTCACCACGAAGCTGGACATCAACAAAGCGCAGGCCGGTGTGCAGCAGGTCCTGACCGACGAGACCAACGGCTACGGCGCCAAGAACGTCAAGGACGTCAAGTGCAACAACGGCGCCGATCCCACCGTGACGAAGGGCGCCACGTTTGACTGCGCCGTCAGCATCGACGGGGCTCAGAAGCGCGTGACGGTGACCTTCCAGGACGACAAGGGCACCTACGAGGTCGGCCGGCCGCAGTAACTCACTGCGGCAACGAGTCGAGCGCTTTCTGCAGTCGGGCGACCGAGGATCCCACGCCGAATTCCGTGGCCAGCGTCGCGGTGCGCTGCGGGTCGGCGGCGACCAGCGGTAGCTCGTCGGTGGGCGTCGACAAGGTGATCGGTGCGTCGGTGGCCACCCGCACCACCTGGCCGGCGGCCTCGATGTAGTCGGTCGCGCCCAGCAGTTTCGTACGCAAGCCCTTGGCTAGCTTGGATTTCGGGTCGTGGGCGGCGGCCAGGATCTGATCCAGCGAGCCGTGCTGGGCCAACAGGGTGGCGGCCGTCTTCTCGCCGATGCCCGGCACACCCGGCAGGCCGTCGGACGGGTCGCCGCGCAGCAGCGCGAGTTCGGCGTAGGCCGGCCCGGCGCGGTCGATTGGCACGGAGTAGTTTTCGGCCACCTCGGTGGGCCCGAACAGGGTGGCTTTGGCCAGGCCGCGGCCCAGGTAGAGCACCCGGACCGGGACCGGGTCGTCGGCCACCACCTGCAGCAGGTCGCGGTCCCCGCTGACCACGACGACCGGGTCGTCGCGTTCCCGGGCGGCCAGCGTGCCGAGCACGTCGTCGGCCTCGAAGCCTTCCGAGCCGGCTGTCGCAATCCCGAACGCGTCCAGCAGCGCCATGATCATGTCGACCTGCGGTGTCAGCTCGTCGGGCACCTCCTCGATGTCGGGCGTGCCTTCGGGTTCCGGCTCGGCCACCCGATGCGCCTTGTACGACGGGATCAGGTCGACCCGAAACTGCGGGCGCCAGTCCAGATCGAGGCAGACCGCCAGCCTTTTCGGCCGCTGCGCGGTGATGACGACGGCCATCGAGTCGATGAATCCCCGGACGGCGTTGACCGGCCGGCCGTCGGGGGCGGTGATCGACGACGGCACCCCGAAGTACGAGCGGAACCACATGCTGGCGCCGTCGAGGAGGCACAGAGGTGCGGGCATGCGGCTATCCTGCCAGCGCGGTTAGCCTGGCTGCCATGGACTCTCACCGATTCGACGCCGAGGTCTACGCCCGTCGCCTGGCCGCGGCCGCCGCGGTGACCGCTAAGGCCGGACTCGACGGCCTGGTGATCACCCCCGGGTACGACCTGCGCTATCTCAGCGGCTCGCGCGCGCAGACGTTCGAGCGGCTGACCGCACTGGTGGTGCCGGCCTCCGGCGATCCGACCGTCGTGGTGCCGCGGCTGGAGCTGGCTTCGCTCAAGGGATCGGCCATCACGGAACTGGGCGTGGCGGTGCGCGATTGGGTCGACGGCGACGACCCCTACCAGTTGGTTCGTGCGGCGCTGGGTGGTCCGGCCGCTGTTGCCGTCACCGATTCGATGCCGGCGTTGCATTTGCTGCCGTTGGCCGGAGTGCTGGGCGTGACGCCGGTGTTGGCGACCGACATCCTGCGTTCGCTGCGAATGGTCAAGGAGGAGTGTGAGATCGACGCGCTGCGTAAGGCCGGTTCGGCCATCGACCGGGTGCACGCCCGGGTGCCCGAGTTTTTGATCCCGGGCCGCACCGAAGCCGATGTGGCCGCCGATATTGCCGAAGCCATTGTCGCCGAGGGGCATTCGGATGTGTCCTTCATCATCGTCGGATCCGGGCCGCATGGGGCCGACCCGCACCATAGTTATTCGGATCGCGAGCTGCGGGCCGGTGACATTGTCGTCGTCGACATCGGCGGAGCCTACGAGCCCGGATACCATTCCGACTCGACGCGTACCTATAGCCTCGGTGAGCCGGATGCTGTTGTTGCGCAGCAATATTCGCTGTTACAGCAGGCGCAGCAAGCGGCGCTCGAGGCGGTTCGTCCGGGAGTGACCGCCGAGCAGGTCGACGCCGCTGCGCGCGACGTGTTGGCCTCAGCCGGCCTGGGTGAGTTTTTCGTGCACCGCACCGGCCACGGCATTGGGCTCTCGGTGCATGAAGAGCCGTACATCGTCACGGGCAATGATCTGCCTTTGACTGCGGGAATGGCCTTTTCGATCGAACCTGGTATCTACTTTCCGGGCAGCTGGGGCGCGCGCATCGAAGACATCGTCATCGTGACCGAGAGCGGCGCGCTGCCCGTCAACAACCGCCCGCACGAACTGGTCGTGGTGCCGGTGGCCTAGGTGGGGTAGACGGCGCGCACTTGGGCGGTGTTGTGTTCCTCCATGTCGGCGAAGGTGACGGCGGCTTTGTGCGCCTTGGCGCCGACGTCGGACAGCGTTTCGCCATGGGCCTGAAGGTTTTTCACGTGCTTACCGTGGGCAACGCTTACTGCTTGGTGAAAAGCGTCCGCGGCGTCGAAGTCGCCGAACATGCCCGACATGACGGGTCCGCGCGACAGGCGATCGGCCGCGTCTTGCGCGTGGCCGCCCGCGCGGTGCGACTGGCTTGCGCCCGAGTGCAGTAATCCCATGTCGACGAACAACGCTGCCGTCCTTAATGGCTAATCGAGGCGCTGCAGGCCTGGAACCAGGCGAGGTGATAGTTGGCTTCCGACTTGTCCCCGGCCACCAGGGCTTCGATCGCGGCCAACAGCTGCCAATTGCCGACATCGTGGAAGTCGACATTGTCGGGGTAGCTGTCCAGAACCCGGGTGCTGACCTCTTTGAGATGCGTTTGCAGGAGTTCGACCTCTTTGTCCAATACTCCGGTGCCGCTGGTGGCGGCCTTCGCCAGCGTGTGGGCCAGACGTGGTAGGCCGTCGCGCCATTGGGTCGCTTGGTTGAGTTCCCAGCCGAGCTCGTCGATTTCGGGCAGGCGTCGCGGGCGAGACGAGCTGGGGACCGGCTCGTCCTCTTCGGGAACGTGGTGGATCGGGGTGTAGCCGGCGGCGAGGGTTACCTCGCCGAGCAGAGTTTCGATATCGCCGCGGCGGCGTTCGGGAGACAGTAGCGTGACTGCGGCCGGGAGCTCGATGCCCGGCGGAATCCAGCCGCTGGCGAGATCCGTTGTGAGAACGGTAGTTTCGTCGTCTCGGTCGCCGGCTGCCCAAGCCAGTCGGGGCTGCTGGCGGGCGACCGAGGCCACTAGTCGCTCCAGTCGTGCCCGCTCGGCGGCGTTGGCCGAGGCGGCCCCGGCGACTGCGCCGGTGGCAGTCGCCGCGACGGCCTCGGTGCCCAAACTCGACGGCGACGACGGAGGTGGCGGAGTGGGGGTTTGACGGACCATCGTCGGGCCAGCCGGGCTGGCTTGTCCTGCCGAGGGGTGTACCGGCGCGGAGCTAGCCATTGCCGAGGGTGGTGCGCTCGACGGGACAACCGGAGCGGAGGCCGCGGGGGCTGCTGGGCGCATGTCGGAGGCGTAAGCGGGCAGCGGACCCGAAGGTGCGGATGCGGCCGGGGCAGCCGGTGCCGACGGTCCCGCAACGACCTGCGGTGCCGGGGTCGCGTCCGGGGCCGTTGCGTGGGCGACCGGCGGTGCCTCATATGCCGGTGCGTTGGCCGCGACGCTGCCCATGCCCGAGGTGGGCGTTGTCGGTGGGGCTTGCGGCTCTGGGGCTTGAGGCGGTGGCATTGCGCCAGCAGTCGCCGAAATCGGCGTTCCCGCTTGCATTCCCTTGTCAAAGCTATGCATCAAGTCGGCCGGCGTGACCGGTTGTACCGGGCTCGCGGGTGCGATCGGTGCGCCGGTTAGGGGTGTGCCAGGGGTAGCGGCCGTTGACGGCACCCCGGCATGTACACCCGGGTTCGGTGGCGCGAGCGGGGCCGGGGCAGACGCGGATGGTGCACTGGGAAAGATCGAGGGAGACGGCAACCGTGCGTCCGTGGGCGCAGGAGGCGAAGGAGATTTAAACGCCGACGTCAGGTTCGTGCGAGAGCCGGGTGCGCCAGGAACGGCTTGCCCTTCCGCAGACGGGGGCGGTTTGCCAGCTGCAGAATGAAAACTTGTCGAGGCCCCAGTGGCAACGCCGGCAGGCGCAGTCTGCCCTCCGACGGGCGGTGCCGCGCCCGGCTGTGGTGTGGCGAAGTCGGGAGTCCCGCCCGGATGTGGTGTGGCGAAGCCGGGAGTCCCGCCCGGTTGTGGTGTGGCGCCCGGCCGTGGTGTAGCGAAGCCTGGTGTGGCGCCTGCCTGCGCCCCGTTATGGCCGAGATTGCCCCTAACGTATTGCTCCAAATTTTTTTCGTCTTCGGGGGGACGGAACATTTGCCCGACATTGACACCGTTGGCTTGTGCGAATTGACGCGCTGACTGCCCGGTTCCCTCTGTATCAAGGATCCGTTGCATCGCATCAAATATGTTCCCAGAATATTTTGCTGCCACCATGCTCGCCTGGGCGCGATATTGGTGCACCGTTGCAACTATCTGGGTTACCTTAGCTTCCATCGGCAACTTGGAATCCTGTATTTCAGTGATCCGGTTATTGGCCTCCTCGGCAATGTTAGTTAGGTCGTGCTGGAGGCTTACGATGCTTTCGTAAGCGGTGCCGTATGCGTTCTCCTTGACGCCGTTTTTCTCTGCGACCTCCCGTGCTTGCTCTTCGCCCTGGCGATAAGCGCTGCGGAGATCGTCCGCCGTGTGGCCCCGTTGGTCGGCTAGCGGTCCAGTTTGCGCATTGCGCAGGGTGTCCGCAAAATTTGAGAACCCCGTCTTGATAATCCCGCGGTTAGCCTTGCCATGAGAAAGTATCATTAGGTCTTGGTCAAATACCCATTGATCACCGACAATGGGAATCGAGTAATCCCCAGGTGGGAAGATCATTTACACATACCTTGTATTGTTACCGTTGCATCGTCGCTTGCGCGTAGGGTTGGCTCCATTTCAGAATCAGGTATTCCATTTTGATAGTCGACCACAAGCTCTTGAAAAATGTCGGTGAGTCTCCGCACTGTTCTGGCCAGCTCTTCTGGCGTCGCTGGCTGCTGAGAAAGCGTTGTCCGAAGAAACTCGCTTCCGGCGAGAATTGATTGTTGACCATTGATTGCGAACACTAATTGGGCAGTTGGATCGGTGCCCCGCTCGCGAGCCGAACTCGCTTTGATCGCACTATGCACCTTCTCGTGCGCGGCACACACCTGCGCCTTTGCGTCTGCAACCTGCTTCGCGGTGTAGGTGGGAGCTGGTGGCGGCTTGGGCTGTACGGGTCGGAACCAGCCGACGATCGCGACACCGAGCGTCACTAGCAGCGCAACGATTAGGAACACCGACATCCGCCAGGGCTGTCTGGGCGGGGATGGCATGGGTACTGGCCACGAGGGTGATGAAGGCGACGGGGGCGGTCCGAAGTTCGACACGTTATCAATCGTATCGTCCCGGGCGAATATCGGTAGTCACCCCAAAGCGACCCTTCTCGCTTCGTTACTATCGAATTCGCTTTTATCCATAGTCGGCATTAGTTATTAAACACTGCAGAGCGATATAGACATCCTAATTAGCTTGCGACTGGGTATTCGTGCGAGAATACTACACGGAAGATTTCGAGCTCTTAATATGAAGCGATAGTCATCTACAGAGTCCCGCGATTGTTGTGTTCTACCAACAGCTCGCAATTGACTACCTCGCGGAAGCGCCTGATTCTGAGACGGAGCCTTTAATCCGCGCCGGAACTGAAGCGCACGCTCGCGAGCTTGCGGACCGCCGCAGCGAGATCAGACGGTGTAGCGGGTTGCTCGGCAAGCTTTGTTGAGAGGTAACGACTTCCTGCATCGAAAACTTGCCTCGAGCTCGTCGCTACCGTGAGCTGCCCTGTCGGGCCACTGCCTCCACTTCGGGCCCCTGCCAAATCGCCGGCTTTACGCACGTGCTCGTAGGCCGTACAGATCGCAGCCTTCGCGTCGGCAATCTGCTCACTGGAATATGTCGGTAGGGGCGGCGGCTTCCTCGGTATGGGTCGAAACCATCCGACGATCGCGACGGCGAGTGTTACGAGCAGTAGGACCGTCAAGAACGCAAACATCGGCCACTGTCGCCTGCGCGGGGCCGGCATTGTGGGAGGCCACGGATATGGGGCAGGCGAAATTGGGGGCGGGGGCAGATCTGACACGGTCTTGATCGTAGCGCCGACTTCGAATTCCGCTAGTCAGCGGTCTGCGTTGAGGCGATAGCCAAGTTCAGTGTTCGAAATTCGTTCTCGCGCAGATGGTCTGATCTGGTTGCCAGCGAGCTACTGCCGCTGGCCTTCCGATGCCGCTACCGGTTCGCGTCCTTGTCGTCGTCATCGCGCTTTTGATCCGGCAAGATGATGCGTCGACTCGCAACCGGTTTGCCTTCAACACGTTTGACGATTTCGGGAGCCGGCGGGGGCGTCGTAATTCGACCTTGGACCGGAGCCCCGTTCTTAACTGACGGTGCCACAATGCGTTTGGTGTCGGGCTTCTCGTCTTTGCCGCCGCCCGCTCCGTGCATTGCACCAGGCGGCATCATCGGCATCGCGCCCATCCCACCCCGCGACGCGCTAGTCGGAGCCGACGCACTCGCCGGCGGTATCGAGGTGGAGCGCGCTGACGCGGGCTCAGTGCCGGCCGATGGAGCGGGCAGTGGATTGAGGCTTCCTGTTGGCGTGGTGGCGCCACCGAGTCCGCCGCCGCCCACGCCGCCACCGCCCGCGCCTGCACCGGCGCCGCTGGTGGATCCCGTTAGTTCACCGGGGATCGCCGCCGCTTCTCCCGCTCCGTGCTGCATCGCGCCCATGCCCGCTTGCATCATCTGCTGTCCGATTTGAGCAGCCTGCTGTGGAAGCTGACTCAATGGTTGCAGTAAACCTTGCATGGCCCCGGAAATGCCGCCAGCGACGCCCGAGATCATCTGCGGAATCTGCTGGGCCATCTCGGCCGGACTACCGGCGCCGCCCAACTTTCCGGCCGATTCTGCTTCATTCGCAGGGAATTTGGCCATAGCGTCAGCGGTTTTCGCGTCGCGCTCGGCGTACCCGTTTTGGGCGTCGCCCATATCCCTGGGATCGCCGCCATTTGCGGCCAGGCCAAGGGCCCTGAGTAGCTGGCTGAGAGGAACGGTGCCCGTAGCCAGCTGATCGGGCGTGATCCCCGGTGGTGGTGGACCGCCACTCAACTTGGCCAGGTGCTCGAGAATTATGCGAATTTCATCGTCGCCGCCGCTCATGGTTCCCTCCCGAGCGGAAATGTGCGAAGCAAGGCGGTGTCGACCAACATGACATCCTCCCTGGCTACCACGAATTAACGTGCCCCCATGCCCTAATGGCGAGGCTAACGACGGTGTGAACGCTGGTCAATTCACCACGAAGTCCTCAAACGCTGGCCGAGCCGCGCCGGCCATCCCCGAGGGTCGCTTGTTGATGAATGAGTTGTACCGCGAAGCGGTCGAGGCTAGCTTGGCAGCGCGATCCGCGGGTGAATAGCTTCGACGGCCAGCTCGGGCAAAAATCTCGCGTGTGGCACCCATTGTTGTCGACCCAGACGCGTTGTCCGCTGCGGGCAGCGCCGTGGTTGCGGCGGGCGACGGCCTGGACGCGGCGATGACAGTGTTGACGGCGGGCTTCGGCGCCAACACGGGTTTGGATGTGGCCGGTGAGGTGTTCGGGCTGTCGTATCAAGCGACGGCGGAGTCGTTGTTGAAGGCTGCGGCGGCGGCGATCAACGCATGTCGGCGCAATGGCGTCATGATCCAAGTCGACGCATCGAACTGGTCGCAAGCTGAAGCGGCCTCGCGCCTGGGAGGCGGTGCGAGCGTGCTGCACGCACCAACGGAGCCGGCACACATTGGCGCGCCCGGGCCGCCGGGAACATTGGGCCCAGGGGAGCCCCCGCCGCTGTTATGGGCGGTCGTGCAGTCATTCGTCGACGATGTCTGGCCGAACGGCGACGTGGCAGCGATACGTTCCGCGGCCGGGTGCTGGCGCACATTTAGCTCAGCGGTCAGCGGGATGCAGGATGCGCTGGATGGATCGAAGACGCTGGTCGGGACACAGCAGATCCCCGAAGGCGAAAAGATCAATCAAGTCCTTTCGCGCATCGTCGTCGCGATGGCCACGTTGGGGGCTCAATGCTGGCATATGGCGACCGTCCTCGATGATTTCGCCGGGCAAGTTGCCAAGGCTCAGAACGACATCCGAAATCTGTTGCGCCGCTTGGAGTCGCTAACTGATGTCTGGCATGACGTCGTCTCGATACTCGATGGAAAAGCGTTCGAAGAAATCAAGGAGATCGCTTGTGACATCAACGTCGTATTGCATGACTTGGGCCGAGAGGCAAGGGCTTTCGAGCAGGGCATAAAGCTGCTGATGCAGGTTGCCGACGGCTTGGTCGTCGACATGGAGAAGTCCATGCGCGGTCGGTTCACCCACTTCTTCGGCGACGCCGTCGGAAACCAGGTCGCCACTGTTTTCGACACTTTCGTCAACGCAAACGAGGGAGTTGTCAAAGTAGCCGCCCAAACGGCCCTAGGCGTGGGCGATTTAGCAGCGCCATGGTTGCTCCTCGATCCCCAGGGTGCGGAGACCACCTGGAAGGACATGGTGCAGGGCCAGTTCAGGGCAAGTCTTCTCAACGAAATTCTGCATCCGCGGGAAGGCGGGGCGGCCAACCTGCAGATGTGGAAATCGCTTCTACACCTTGATGATTGGAGCACAGCTCGGCCGGGCTTGGGATTCGGGGAGAACGTTTTTGACGGCGCGACCTTATTTATGCCCGGACTCGGCGAGGCCGGTGTGGGGGCGAAAGCAGGGTCTGCGGCTGCACGTGGTGCCGAAGAGGCCGCGGAAGGCGCGGGCGCAGCGGGGCGTGCCGGAGAATTCGCGGTTACCGGGGGCGCGCTGGGCGACATCGGCAAGGCCGGCACCAACCTGACGAAAGACCTCGACAACCTGAAACTCGACCTGCCCAAAACAGATCTTCCGGCAGGCGGTCGTCCGGTCAGCCCGCCACCGCTCGAAGCTCCAAAGGTGCCGCCGCCACGACCGGTGGAACCGGCGCCGCCAGGCACGTCAGCGCCTCATTCGCCAACGGCGCCGGGTGGTTCGGCCCCGGGTCGCCCAGAGGCGCCGGTCAGTCCGCATGATCCAGCGCCTGCGGGTAGACCGCATGAACCGGCGTCCGCGCCCGCCGGAGGCCCACGAGAGCCCGCACCGGTGTCGGCCGCACCCACCGAGCATCTGCCGTCACGCAATCCGCAGCTCGAAGAGCCCAATTCGCTACACGTGCCGTCGGCGGCCGATGGGGCTTCGCTTGAAACTGCACCAGCCGCGGTGCCCTCTGCAAACCAGTCACCGGCGCTCGCATCTGCGGCACCTCATGCATCGCCTTCACATTTCACGCCGTCCAGTGCGCCATCCGCCGAACTAACTCCTCCAGGTGGCGGCGGATGGCGCGGGATTGGCGAGGAAGTCTCCCAGGGCAGCCCGCACGATGCGGCACCAGGCGGCGGACCCGGTAACGGCCGCAGCGACGCACCAGGATCCCCTCGCGACGGAGACGACGGGAAATTGGAGGATGGGCGGCCGCACGACGACAAGTCGGGCGATGACATCGAAGGCGAGCTGAATCAAGGTGAAGGGGATTCGTACGCCCTTCCGCGCCCTGAGCTTGTCTCTCCACCGCCAGACGGTGCCTTTTTCTGGTCCGGACGAACCTCTGAGGGAATCGGTATCGGGCCAGTATCTGCGGGAGGTAACGGCGCCGCCGATCTGTACGCGGGCTCGCACGAGGGAACCACCTTGGAAGGGCTGTTGGAGCGGAATGGTGTAGTGCCCCCTAAGTGGAGCTTTGACGACCCGGCTGCACAAGATTGGTGGTCTCGAGTTTCCGGAATGTTCGCCGAGAACGTCGTAGGTCAAGTTCATGCTGTTATCGGATCGGATCTTCGTACCGGTAACGTCTGGGAGACGGTCGAACTACCGAGGCTTATGGACAACCCGAATGTGACTAGAATTGTGATCATTGACCCTGAGAATGGTTCTGTGACGAATATCTTCGAGCGCTGAGGAGCTGAATGTTGAACTCGGACACCCTTAACTCCGCCATCGTCATTGCTGTGAAAGACACCGCTGTCCCACGGGTGGACAAAACCAAGCTGCTCCAAGCGTTCGGACCGGCCGAAGGAGAAGTACTGAGCGCGCAGGTTTCCGATCTCATTCGCGAGGCTGTCAGTATGCCCATTGAGTGGGGCAGCATGACATTGGAAGAAGGCGTTAACGACATCTTGGGGCGATTTCATGAGCGGCACCCGGAGCTATCGGCGGAAGCGCTTCATGAGATAGGGCGATGCGTTGGGTGGAACCTTCGGTAATCACACGAGGGCCGTGCTATCGCATGAAATTTGAAGACACTTATTTTTCGAGAGATGACAGATATTCAATTGGAATCGAGTCCGTCTCCGGTCGGTATTATGCGTCAATACCCGTAAGCAACGGCATAGTTGATTACGAAGAGTATTACGAGTTAACCCAAGACCAGTATCGCACTTTTCTAGGTGACCGCACAGCAGCGATCGAATTCATACAGGCTTGTCGTAATCGTGAGCACGATGACCTGCTGTTGCAAAGACCGGGCAGCAATCGAGGAACGCCCGTGTAAGTTCCTGCTGGGTACAGCGGGATTGGATTACTACTCGCCGCCGCGGTCGAGCAGGTCTGACGACCCGAGCACGCGCTCGATTTGGACTTCGATGACCACGCGTCGCGGGTTCGGGCGCGGCGTGCGGTAGCGCTGCGCATACCGCAGCTCGGCATCGCGCACGGCATCGGCGTCGTTGTTGACCTTGGACCGGCCTTCAAGCGAAATCCAGCGCGCGCCGTCGACCTGGCTGAGCACGGCCACCCCGGCGCGGTCGGCGTTGACGGCCTTCTGCGTGCCCCCGCTGGTGATCACCCGCGCGATGTGCGTCGTGGGGTCGAAGGTGAATCCGACGGCTACCACGTGCGGCGAGTTGTCCGCCCGAAGCGTGGTCAGCATCGCCAGGTGACGCTCGGACAGAAACGCCAAAGCATCGTTGGTCAGCCGCGTCGTGGTGTTCGCCATCACCGCTCACGCTAGCGCAGGTGATAATCGCAGCCGTGGACGACACGGGCGCAGGTCCAGTTCTGATTCTGGGCGGCCGCAGCGAGATCGGCATCGAGCTCGCGCAGCTGCTGGCCCCAGGCGCAACCGTGGTGCTGGCCGCACGCCGGTCTGACCAGCTCCAGGAGCAGGTCGCCGGGCTCCAACAAGCCGGCGCGAAGGCGGTGCACACCCGAGAGTTCGACGCCGACGACCTGGCCTCACACGGCCCGTTGGTCGCAGACGTCACCGCCGAGCACGGACCCATCGGCACCGCGGTGCTGGCCTTCGGGATCCTGGGCGATCAGGCCCGCGCCGAGGCCGACGCCACCCACGCGACCGCCGTCGTGCACACCGACTACGTCGCCCAGGTCAGCATGCTCACCCATCTCGCCAACGCCATGCGCGAAAGCAACAGCGGCCAGCTGGTGGTGTTCTCCTCGATCGCCGGCGCGCGCGTGCGTCGGGCCAACTACGTCTACGGTTCGGCGAAGGCCGGTCTGGACGGCTTCGCCAGCGGCTTGGCCGACGCACTGCACGGCAGCGGGGTGCACCTGCTCATCTCGCGCCCCGGCTTCGTGATCGGGCGTATGACGGAGGGCATGACCCCGGCACCGCTATCCAGCACCCCGGAACAAGTGGCCGCCGCCACCGCACGCGCGCTCGCCAAGAAAAAGCGCACGGTGTGGATCCCGTGGGCGCTGGGACCCGCGGCGGCCGTGATGCGGATGTTGCCGCAATTCGTCTGGCGCAGGATGCCGCGATGATCGTCGTGGTCGGCATCGGCGCCGACGGTATGGCCGGCCTTGCCACGGAATCCAGGGACGAATTGCACACGGCCACAGTCATTTACGGTGCCGAACGACAGCTGAATCTGCTCGACGGCACGGTGACCGCCGAACGCAGAGCGTGGCCGTCGCCGATGTTGCCGGCTCTGCAGGCGCTTCGGCCCGATGCCGACGTTCACGTCGTCGCCAGCGGCGACCCGCTGATGCACGGCATCGGCGGCACGCTGATCCGCCTGCACGGAGCCGGAAACGTCCGCGTATTACCGCATGTCTCCTCGGTGACGCTGGCGTGCGCCCGAATGGGCTGGAATGTCCACGACACCGAGGTGATCAGCCTGGTCACGGCACCGCCACACACCGCGGTCCGCCGCGGCGGCCAAGCGATCGTGCTGTCGCAAAGCGGGTCCACGCCGAAAGCCTTGAGCGAATTACTCATCGCGCACGGCCGCGGTGATTCCGAGTTCAGCGTGCTCGAACAACTGGGCGGCCCGGCCGAACGCCGCCGCGACGGCACCGCCCGCGACTGGGCCAACGACGACATCGACGACCTCAACGTGATCGCCATTCGTTATCTGCCCGACGAACGCATCACGCCCTTACCCGACGAGATGTTCGTCCACGACGGCCAGATCACCAAACACGGCATCCGCGCGGTCACCCTCGCGGCTCTGCAACCACGGCCCGGTGAGCGGTTGTGGGATGTGGGCGCGGGCTCGGGCAGCATCGCCGTCGAATGGTGCCGCAGTTGGCAAGGCTGCACCGCCGTGGCGTTCGAGCACGACGAGCAGCGTCGCAAGAACATCGCGTTCAATGCCGCCGCCTACGGCGTCGCGATCGACGTGCACGGCGAAGCGCCGGACGAGTTCGACGGCGCGCCAGCCCCTGACGCCATCTTCATCGGCGGCGGCCTAACCCATCCCGGCCTCCTCGATGTCTGCCTGGAGCGGCTCTCAGAAGGGGGCCGCCTGGTCGCCAACGTCGTGACCATAGAATCGGAAGCTGAACTACTGCAGGCATATTCACGACTCGGTGGCGAGCTGCGGCGCTTCCAGCACTATCAAGGCGAACCGCTGGGCGGCTTCACCGGCTGGCGCCCGCAATACCCGGTTACCCAGTGGGCGGTGACGAAGTGACGGTTTACTTCATCGGCGCCGGCCCCGGCGCCGCCGACCTGATCACCGTTCGCGGTCAACGACTGCTGCAACGATGCGAAACCTGCCTCTACGCGGGCTCGATCATGCCGGACGACCTGCTTGCCCTGTGCCCGCCCGGCGCGAAAATCGTTGACACTGGACCGTTGACGCTCGAGCAGATCGTCGCCGAACTCGCCGATGCGAACGACAAAGGCCACGACGTCGCTCGACTGCACTCCGGCGATCCGTCGCTGTACAGCGCGGTGGCCGAGCAATGCCGCCAGCTCGAAGCGCTGGGAATCGGCTACGAAATCGTGCCCGGTGTACCGGCTTTCGCCGCCGCAGCAGCGGCTCTGAAGAAAGAGCTCACCGTTCCGGGAGTGGCGCAGACCGTCACGCTGACCCGGGTATCGACGCTGTCGACGGCCATGCCCGCCGGTGAAGACCTGCCCACCCTCGCCCAATCTGGCGGTACGCTGGTACTGCATTTGGCGGCCGCTCAGATCGACGCCATTGTTCCGCAACTCCTGCAAGGCGGCTACCCGCCCGAAACCCCAACAGCGGTCGTGGCTTTCGCGAGCTGGCCGCAAGAAATAGTGCTCCGCGGCACCCTCGACACCATTGCCGGCCAAATGCACGACGCCGGCATCACCAAGACCGCCGTCATCATCGTCGGCGATGTGCTTGCCGCCAAGGGCTTTACGGACAGCTATCTGTATTCGACCGCGCGCCGCGCAACAAGCCAACACTGATGCGGGTACTGCTGCTCGGTGGCACCGCTGAGGGGCGCGCGCTCGCCAAAGTATTGCACCCCGACGTCGACGTGATCAGCTCGTTGGCCGGGCGAGTCCCGGACCCGGCGCTGCCCGTCGGCGAAGTGCGCATCGGCGGATTCGGTGGCGTCGACGGCCTCAAAAACTGGTTGCGAGAACACGACATCGATGCCGTCGTCGACGCCACCCACCCGTTCGCGGCGACCATCACCGCGCACGCCGTGCAGGCCTGCACAGAACTGCGCATCGAGCACCTGGTGCTGGCCCGCCCGGCCTGGGAACCCGGCGCCGCGCAGGTCGTAAAGTCCGATAGCGAAGCCGCGAAAGCCGTTGCCAACCAACGGTTTGAACGGATATTCCTCACCACTGGCCGCTCGGGAACCAAGGCCTTCGCCAAAAGCAACGCATGGTTTCTGATTCGCGCGGTCACCGAACCGGAGAAGGCCGACCTACCGCAAAATCACCGGGTGCTGTTGTCCCGTGGGCCGTACCACTACGACAACGAAATCGCCCTCATGCGCGAGCACCGCATCGACGCCCTGGTGACCAAGAACAGCGGTGGCGACATGACGAAGGCAAAGCTGGATGCGGCCGCGGCATTGGACATTCCGGTGATCATGGTTCAGCGACCGCCGCTGCCGGACGGCGTGCTCAAGGCCGACACCGTCGAACAGGCGGCGGATTGGGTTGCGCGCCAAGCCTAACCGGTGAGGTCGTCGCGTTCCGCGTCGGCCATCAGCGCATCACGAGCCCGGGCGACACGGGACCGGATGGTGCCCACCGGGCAGCCACACACGGCGGCGGCGTCGGCGTAGGGCAGCCCGAGCAGCTGGGTCAGCAGCAGGGCCTCGCGTTGCTCAGAAGTGAGGTTGGCGATCATCGTCGTCACCTCGACCAGGTCCTCGAATCCGCGCGCGTGCCGGTCGCTGGTGCGCACGTGCTCGGGATTGGCACCCGGCGCGGTGCGCGGCCGCGACTGGACGTGGCGGATGTGGTCGGCGACCACGCGGCGCGCGATGGACAGCAGCCAGGTGCGGGCGCTGGAGCGGCCGGAGAACCGCTCGATCGCCCCGATTGCCCGCAGGAATGTTTCCTGGGTCAGATCGTCGGCGTTACCCGCGTCGGAAAGGTAGGTGACGAACCGCCACACGTCTTGCTGGGTGGCTTTGATGAATGCCTCGAGAGCTCGCTCGTTCCCGCGTGCGGCTGCCAAGGCCAGTTCGGTCACGGCCTCGTCGTCGCTGGACGCGGTCATGGCCAACCACCTTAGTTGTGCGGGTTCGATCAGTCTACGACGGGCCGTCGTAGACTTTGCGGCGAGGTCCGACGGAGAACGGTTGATCGGCCGCAGATGGCCGCGGCGGCGAGTGGGGAAACTGGCGGGCAGCTCGCCATCGAAAGCGTCGAAGTCGGCCTCGCCCGACCCGCTGCCGCCGGTTCGTTCGCGCGCCACCAACACCGCGAACGCCAGCCCCAGCAGCACGGGCACGTGACTGGCGACGCGTGTCGCGGTGACTTGGCCGTCCAGGGCGTCGGCCGCCACATAACCCATCAGTCCGAGGGAATACGCGCCGGCTATCGCCGCTACGCCGGTCGCCATCACCGGCCAGACACCGGCCGCGATCATGGCCGTCCCCAACGCCAATAACCAGGCCGTGGACTCGTGCAACAGGTGCTCGCCGGACATCGCGCCGTGCATGTGATGCGACACCATCCCGAAGCTCATCCCGCCGATTTGCGCAGCCGCGATCACGACCTGGAAGGCGCCTACGGCGATGAGTCCCCACCGCGCGTAGCGCGCCCGAACGGCGCGCATCCAGCCGTTACGCGCTGTCGGGTCCTCGTCGATGCTCGCCATGATCCGGGCGACCAGGTCCGGGCCGTCACCGGGTTCGATCGAGGCCAGCCGCCGAGTCTGGGTGGCCGCGCCGATCAACCAGGTACGACACCCACGACACGTCTCCAGATGGGCATCCACCTGCTGGGCGAGCACGTCCGTTCGCTCGCCGTCCAATCGGGCGGAAAGCGCTTCACGCGCAACATCACACCGCATCCCTGCATCGTTGCGCATGCGTGCGCCGGGCGCAAAGAAGAAACCCGGTGGGAACTAAATCGTGCGCCGCAACGACCACTGAGGACAGCCCACGTCGCCCCGGAAGGCCCGCTTTCATGACCGCCCCGATCTGGCTCGCGTTTCCACCCGAGGTGCATTCCACGCTGCTGAGCAGTGGGCCCGGACCGGGGCCGCTGCTGGCGGCGGCCGGTGCGTGGTCGGCGTTGAGCACCGAATACGCCGACGCTGCCGACGAACTCACCGGTCTGCTGGGCGCGGTGCAGGCCGGGGAGTGGCAGGGCCCGAGCGCGGAGCAGTACGTCGCCGCCCACGCCCCGTACCTGACCTGGCTGCTCGCCAGCGCGGCGGACAGCACGGCCGCGGCCGCATTGCACGAGACGGCCGCCGGCGCCTACACGGCTGCGCTGGCCGCGATGCCCACGCTGGGCGAGCTCGCCGCGAACCACGTCATTCACGGCACCCTGGTCGCGACGAACTTCTTCGGCATCAACACGATTCCGATCGCCGTCAACGAGGCCGACTATGCGCGCATGTGGGTGCAGGCCGCCACGACGATGAGCACCTATGAGGCAGTTAGCGAATCCGCGCTCGCCGCGGTGCCGCCGTCGACCCCCGCACCCCAGATCATGACGGCGGCCGCGAACACGTCGACCACCCAGCAGCAAGCCACCACCGCGGCGCCACAGTACCCGTCCTGGATGGATCAGCTCGAGGCGTGGATTCGGCAGTACACGACCAGTTTTGCCTGGCCGGTATCCAAGGAACTCAACCCCGGTGGCTGGCCGTTCCCGCCGGTGCCCTGGGTCAACAGCCTCGCCTCCTTTTTCACGCAGTTGGGGCTGTCGCCGACGCTGGCCAGCGCGATGGGCTGGGCCATCTTCCACACCCTGATGATTTTCTGGCCGTTCATCCAGGTCGCTGTTCAGCTGGCCGTCGTCGCCATCCCGGCCATGATGGCCGTCGCCGCTGCGGCGGGTGCCGGGGCGGCGGCGGGCGCCGCGGCGATCGCGGTGAGCACCGCGGTTCCCCTGTCGATCCAGCCGCCGTTACCCGCGATGGCGCCCACGCCAATGCCCACCGCGCCGGCTCCAGCGGGATTCGGCAATGTGCCGACCAGCTCGAGTGTCAGCGCGCCCGCTCCGGCGCCCGCGACGGCAACGGCCATGCCCGCGCACGGTGCCCCACCGGTCGGTGGCGGCCCCGGGGTTGGCTTCGGCCCGACCAGTACGACCGGACTCGGCGCCGGCCTGTCCGACGCGCTGTATGCCGTTGGGCTGTCCGGACTTTCGGGGAGTGCCAGCGCGCGAAACCGATCCCGCCGCAAGTCCGAGGAGCCCGCACCGGACGACGCTGAAGCCCCGGCCGCGTCGGCGGCGGCATCCGCCAAGGAGCGGTTGAAGGCCCGCCGCCGTCGCGGCGGAACCGCAAAGGACAAGGCCTACCGATACGAGTACATGGACCTCGACGACACCCCCGCCGCGCCGGACGACAAGCCCGTCTCCACGGCTGGGGAGTCCGGTGCGGGGCCGCTCGGATTCGCCGGTGCCGCAGCCAAATCCGGCGCAGACCACGCCGCAGGGCTGACGACGCTGACCGGTGACGGGCTCAATGACGGCCCGTCCATGCCGATGCTGCCGAAGACCTGGGGCAAGGACTAACCGGCTTCAGGTAGGGTAGCGCCGCGGCGTGAACACCTTGTCGCCGGAATCGTCTGTGTACCAATGGGTTTGAGACGAACCAACGATCAGCAGGCAGCGCATGTCGACGTCGGCCGGATCAAGGTCGGCCAGCCGCACCACGCGGACATCCTCGTCGGGCCCGGACACGTTACGGCCGATCACTACCGGCGTTCCCGGCTCGCGATGGGTCAGCAGGATGTCGCGCATGGCGCCGACCTGCCAGGTCCGGCTCTTGGACGCCGGGTTGTAGATGGCCAGCACCAGATCGGCCGCGGCCGCGGCGGTCAGGCGTGTCTCGATCACGTCCCACGGCTTGAGCCGATCCGACAGCGAAATCACCGCGTAGTCGTGACCCAGCGGCGCACCGACGCGGCTGGCGACGGCCTGGGCCGCGGTCATCGCCGGGATCACGCGAACCTGAATCCCGGGCCACTGTTTGGCCTCTTCCAGCACGGCGGTGGCCATTGCGAACACTCCGGGATCGCCCGAGGACACCACCGCGACGGCGCGGCCCTGTTCGGCCAGTGCGCAGGCCAGGCGCGCCCGCGCGGGTTCGTCGGTGTTGTCGCTCGGGTGGCGCTGCTGGCCGTCGCGCACCGGGACGCGGTCGAGGTAGTTGCCGTAGCCGATCAGGTCGGTCGCGGCGGCCAGCTCACGTCGGCTCTGCGGTGTCATCCAGTCGTGGTCGCCGGGGCCCAGACCCACGACGGCGACGGCCCCGACCGGCGCGCGTTCCGCCAACCGACGTCCGCCCGGCAGCATGGCCAGGGAGAAGTAGGGCACGCTGCCCTCGTCGACGTCAGCGGCCGGCGAGATGCGTTGCGCGGCCATACTGGCCCGCTCCACATAGAACGCTTCGTCTAGTCGCCCGGACGCCGAAAGAGCTTCCCGCACAGTGCGATACGAACGGCCCAGCTTGAGCACCACGGCGGCGTCCGCATCGGCGAGCCGGCGGGTCAGCTCGGCGACGGGCAGGGTTCCCGGCAGCACCGACAGCACCTCGTCGCCGGCCACCAGTGGGATTGCCACGGCCGCCGAGGCAGCGCTGACCGACGTCACGCCGGGCACGATGACGGCGTCGAACCGCTGCGTCAGCCGGGTGTGCAGATGCATATACGAGCTGTAGAACAGCGGATCGCCTTCGGCCAGCAGCGCCACATTGCGTCCCGCGTCGAGGTGCGCGGCGATGCGCTCGGTGGCCTCGATATAGAAGTCCTCGATCGCGCCGGCGTACCCGCCGGGATGATCGGTCGCCTCGGTGGTCACCGGATAGACCAGGTGCTCCTCGATTTGGCCGGGCCGCAGATACGGTTCGGCGATGCCGCGCGCGATGCTGCGGCCATGCCGGGCGCTGTGGTACGCGACGACGTCGGCCTCGGCGATCACCCGCGCCGCCTTGACGGTCACCAGCTCCGGATCGCCGGGGCCCAGGCCGACGCCCCACAGCGTGCCTCGCTGGTCTGAGGAGTCCGTCATTCGGCGTCGCTCGCGATCGCGTTGACGGCTGCGGCGGCCATCGCGCTGCCACCGCGGCGGCCCCGCACCACCAGATACGACATCCCGCGGGGGCGTTCGATCAGCTCCACCTTGGACTGTGCCGAGCCGACGAATCCCACCGGCCCGCCCAGCACCGCCACCGGTGCCGGGGCCCCCTCGTCAATCAGCTCGAGCAGCCGGAACAGCGCGGTAGGGGCATTGCCGATCGCCAGCACCGCGCCGTCGAGCCGGTCGGCCCACAGTTCGACGCCCGCCGCCGACCGGGTGATCTGCTGTCGCGCGGCCAACTCGGGTGCGCGAGGGTCGGCCACCAACGACACGACCTCGTTGGCGGCGGGCAGCCGTGCTTTGGTGATCCCGGCGGCCACCATCGACGAATCGCACAGCACGGGAGCGCCATCTCGCAGCGCGGCGCCGGTCCGCGCCACCACGTCCCGGGTGAAGGCGACATGCTCGGCGACGTCCACCTGCCCGCAGGTATGGATCAACCGGACGACGACCTGGGCCACGTCGGCGGGGAATCGGGCCAAGTCGGCCTCGGCGCGGATGGTCGCGAACGACTGGCGATAGATCTCCGCCGCGTCGCGGATGTAGTCGAGCACCTGCCCACCCTACGGCCCCCTAACTTCGAAGCAGCCGGTATCCGTCGCCGGTGGCGACCAGCACCTGTCCGGTCGGCGGGCTGCCGCACGCGCGTTCGCATCCGACCAAGTGACGATGCACCGACGAATCCGTGCCGACCAGGTCGGCCGCATCGGCCCGCACGTCGGCGGCCGAGCGCGCGCAGCCCGGACTGCCGGTACAGGCGCTGATGTCGAGCCAGGGGGAGTTCTCGTCGAATACCAGACCCAGCGGCGCTAGCACCCGCAGCGCGGCGTCGGCGACGCCCTCGTCGAGGTCGCACACCAGCACCGAACGCCACGGCGTGAACACCATCGGGGCCTCGATGACGGCGAGATACTCTGCGACTTGTGCGGGCAGCACACCCAGCGGTACCGCGGCGCCCAATGCAACCCGGCCTTCCTGGCCCGGCCAGTCCTGGGCTATCCAGCCCACTGGCGGTTTGGCGGCCGGCGCAAACCGGACGGCACCGAAATCCGCGCCGGGCAGTAGGTCCTCGATGTCAGTCAATTCATTGATTCGCCAAGCACTTTCGCGTATCTCGGTGAACCGGACGGCGATCCCGACCAGCGTCGTCACCACATCGTCGGCCGCCATGCGCAGGCCGGTATCGCGTCCCATCAGCAACAGCGCGTACCCGTCATCGCAGACGTGCACACCGACGTCGGCGCCCAGCCCGGACACGTCGGCGCGGCCGTCGTCGACGCTGAACCAAAACCGGCCGCCCAGATCCGCCAGCTTGGGCTCGGCACAGATCGCCGCGTCCAGCGCGCCCACCCAGGCCCGCACATCCGCGCGTCCGCCCGCACGGCCGGACAGCGGCGAGGCGACGATGTTTCGCGCCCGTTCGTGCGTTAACGACGGCAGCAGCCCCGCCCTGGCGATCCCTTCAGCGACGGCCGTCACGTCGGTGATCGCGCGCAACTGCACATTGCCGCGCACGGTCAGTTCCAAGGTTCCCGAACCGAATCCGCTGGACAGGCCGGCCAGCGCCGCCAGTTGCGCGGCGGTGATCATCCCACCGGGCAGTCGCACGCGCACCAGAGCGCCGTCGGCGGCCTGATGCACCTGCAACGCACCGGGGCAAGCGTCGCTGTCGCGGGTTCGGGCCATGTATTCCACGGTAGAGCAAAGACGGCCTGCCAAAGTTCTAGAACGGCGGCGGGTGATTTCGTTCGGCGACGTGAGCGGCGTTGAGTGAACGCTCGGCGTTGATGCGGCGGACGCGATCTTGCTCCCGGGTGCGCCGCCGCTTGGGCATCATGACCCCGCGGCAGTCGAGTCGGTCGGCAGCCCTTGGCGCACCGGCCAATTCGCCTGTTGGCAGGCACAGCGTCGGAAATAGCAGGAGACTGCCGGGCCGGGTGGTGTAGGTGTGCCCGCTGGGTGAAGTCCAGACAACGGCACCATCGGGGCGCTGCTCGTCGCGCCAGGCTGTCCAGAAAGTCTTGAGCAGGTGATGTTTTCGGCTCAGGCATTTGAGGTTCGACGGATGCGTGGGGCCGAACGGATAGGGGATCGTATGGTCGATGTCGCAGATCTCGGCGGGACGATCGCAATCGGGGAATCGACAGGTCATGTCGCGGCATCGCACAAATGCTTCGAGCGCCGCCGAGGGGCGATAACTCGGCTCGCGCGCATTGGCGTCGCCGGGATGACGCAACGGCCGCACCTTCGCACCAGCCCGTACCAGCTCGGCGAGCCGTGGGGAGGGAACCGTTCCGCCGCCGGTGATCAACGCGGATGGCCGGTTAATGCCCGAGGGTGCGGGCGCACTCTGCAGCGCCGCCGGCTCGGTGACGACGTGGATGACGACACCCGTCGCGCGCTCGTCGTGCTGTAGGCGCGCCGCGCATTCGGCGTTGTCGCAGCCACAGCCGAGTCGCTCTGCTCCCGCGGCGAGCGCGCCCAACGCGTCGGCACGGCGCTGGGCGACAGTCCGCGGGTCGTCATCGCAGACATCGTGGGCCATTTGCCCGAGCCGTCGCTCCAAAGCCGCGGCGTCGGTGGAGTACAGCCGGCCCCACACCGCGGCGGTTCCCGACTCGTCATTGGCCAGGTCGACCACCAAGTCCCGGCTGCGCGCGGCCGCTCGGGTCCGGCGCAATGCACCGGGGTCATAGCGGTCGACTATCGCGTCGATGGCCTGCGCCGTCTTGTTCACCGACAGCGGCCCATATCGGGCCGCACTCTTGGCCAGTGCCGTATCGACCAACCGCAGCGTGTCCGGGTCCTTGATCAAATCCGTGTGCCACACGATGGCCGCGGCCAGCCGAGCGCTGATGGCGCCGTCGTAGAAGAGGGCTGCTACTTCTGGCAGCCGGTCCCGCAATGCCACGGCCTGATGCATCTGACCGGACGCCCTGGAGTGACTGATGCCTTGTGCAGCAGAGACTTCGGCGGCCATCGCATCCCAGTTGTCACAGGACCACATGGCATGGTCGACGCGGCCCACCGCGCGGCGGCGCACCAGTTCGGCGATGGCTGCCAGCCGGCGCGAGGAGGCGGCGGCTTCGGCTCGCGTCCACTCCGCGATCGCCGCGACCACGGTCGCATCGTCGGCGCGCAGTAGCTCGTCCGCACCCTGCAGTCCATCGAACATATTTTCGATTCTAGCGACGGCCACTGACAAGTCCGAAGATTGCCACGGGTCACGGTGGGCACCCTCCTGTGGTGCAGACGATGGAGTACGCCCCGGGACGCTTGGCCGATGTCTTCGGTGATCCGACTCAACCGGCCGTTCTCGTCTGGCACGGCATGCAGGCCAATGCCCGCGCTGTCGTCCGGCCGCTGGCCCGCTTGCTGGCCGACCGTGGCGCCCACGTCGTGGTGGCCGACTGGAATTCGCATTCCCACGACGGAGGCCGCGCGGACTTGTTGGGATCGGTCGAATTCATGCGGCAGCGCAGCGACGGCTTCGTGCTCGTCGGGTGGTCGATGGGCGGCCTCGCCGCGGCGGGTCTGACGCTGACTCGCGAGGATGTCCCGCTGACCCACACCGTTTGTCTGGCGGGCGCTTTCACGGTCCCCGACCCGATCACGGGTCGCCTCCCGGGCAACGGGCTGAGTCCTGGCCGGGGCGGTCCGCCGTTCACTCTGCTGCACGGCCTGGCCGACGATGTGGTTCCGGTGACGGCCAGCCGCGACTTCGCCACTCAGCTCGAGGCCGTCGGGTGGCCGGTGCAGCTGGTGGAGTTGGCGGCCGATCACGGGTCGATCGCTGGAGCGGAGTACGACCAGGCCGCCGATCGCTACCACGCGGCCGAGCAGGCTGACGTCGCGGGCGGGGTCGCCGCACGGATCGCGGCGGTGCTCCGTTGAAAACGGTATGAACACGCGCGGTCCGGCGGCATTTGTGGCAATGTTTGCTGAGGGGGAATCGGTACGCACGGAGAGCTGTGATGTTCGGGATAGCGAATCGCTTGGCACTCACCCTCGCGCCCGCTTTCGCGCTCGCCGTCGCCGCGAGCGCGATGTCGCCGGCAATTAGTCGAGCAGCCCAATGTGGCGAAGGGACCATCTACGACGCGCCAACCAACACGTGCGTCGTCGCCGCGCAAGCGCCGGCCCCGCCGCCCCCGGCCGCTCCGCCGCCCCCGCCCCCGCCCCCGCCGCCGGCGTGGTCCGGCCCGCGGCCGCACGTCTGGGTCAGCGTCTGCGCGCCGATCCGTTTCATCAGCATCTGCACCGGGATCTGAGCGGGCGCTGTCCGCCCACCGGTCGCGCTACGGTACGAATGATGGGTGGCTGAGCCGACGATCGTCCTGCTGTCGACATCCGACACCGACCTGATCAGCGCCCGTTCCAGCGGGAAAAACTATCGGTGGGCCAACCCCGCGCGGCTGTCCGATGAAGAGGTGCCCGATCTCTTGGGCGACGCCGAGATCGTGGTGGTCCGGATCCTCGGCGGCTACCGCGCCTGGCAAAGCGGCATCGACACCGTGCTCGCGAGTGGCATTCCGACGATCCTGGTCAGCGGCGAGCAGGCCGCCGACGCCGAGTTGACCGGACTGTCCACCCTGGCCGCCGGAATCGCGGTGCAGGCGCACATCTACCTGGCGCACGGTGGCGTGGAGAACCTGCGCCAGCTGCACGCCTTCTTGTCCGACACCGTGCTGATGACGGGCGTCGGCTTCACCGAGCCGGTGGTGACCCCGACCTGGGGGGAACTCGAGCGGCCTGCGGCCCGGCAGACGCCGGGCCCCACCATCGCGGTGCTGTACTACCGCGCGCAACACCTGGCCGGCAACACCGCCTACATCGAATCGCTTTGCACGGCAATCGAAGACGCCGGCGGGCGACCGCTGCCGGTCTACTGCGCGTCGCTGCGCACCGCCGAGCCCGAGCTGCTGCAACGGCTCGGTGACGCCGACGCGATGGTGGTCACGGTGCTGGCCGCCGGGGGACTGCGGCCCGCGGCCGCGTCGGCCGGTGGGGACGACGACAGCTGGAACGTCGAACACCTTGCCGCTCTGGACATTCCGATCTTGCAGGGGCTGTGTCTGACGAGCTCGCGGGAACAGTGGAACGAGAACGACGACGGCCTGTCCCCGCTGGATGTGGCCACCCAGGTGGCGGTGCCCGAGTTCGACGGGCGCATCATCACCGTCCCGTTCTCGTTCAAAGAGATCGACGACGACGGGCTGATCTCCTATGAGGCCGACCCCGAACGCTGCGCGCGGGTCGCCGGCCTGGCCATCCGGCACGCGCAGCTGCGACACATCGCCCCCGCCGACAAGCGGGTGGCCCTGGTGTTCTCGGCGTATCCCACCAAGCATGCGCGCATCGGCAACGCGGTGGGACTGGACACCCCGGCCAGCGCGGTGGCACTGGTACAGGCGATGCGCGAGCGCGGCTATCGGGTCGGCGATCTGCCCGGCATCGACGCCAACGACGGCGACGCGCTGGTCCATGCGCTGATCGAACGCGGCGGGCAGGACCCCGACTGGCTCACCGAGGAGAAACTGGCCGGCAACCCGGTCAGGCTGTCCGCCGCGGACTACCGCGCCTGGTTCGCCACCCTGCCCGACGACTTCCGCGAGGCGGTCGAGACCCATTGGGGCCCCGCACCCGGGGAGCTGTTCGTCGATCGCACCCACGATCCTGACGGCGAGATCGTCATCGCCGCAATGCAATCCGACAACCTGGTACTGCTGGTGCAGCCGCCGCGCGGGTTCGGCGAGAACCCGGTTGCCATCTATCACGATCCCGACCTGCCACCGAGCCACCACTATCTGGCCGCCTACCACTGGCTGGATACCGGATTCGGATCCCACGCGGTGGTGCACTTGGGCAAGCACGGAAACCTGGAGTGGCTGCCAGGCAAGACGCTGGGCATGTCGGCGGCCTGTGGGTCCGACGCCGCACTGGGCAACCTGCCGTTGATCTACCCCTTCCTCGTCAACGATCCCGGCGAGGGCACTCAGGCCAAGCGCCGGGCGCACGCCGTACTCGTCGACCATCTGATCCCGCCGATGGCCCGTGCCGAAAGCTACGGCGACATCGCGCGTTTGGAGCAACTGCTCGACGAGCACGCCAACGTCGCCGCCCTGGATCCCGGCAAGCTGCCCGCCATCCGCCAGCAGATCTGGACGCTGATCCGGGCCGCCAAGATGGACCACGATCTGGGCCTGACCGAGCGGCCTGAAGAAGACTCGTTCGACGACATGCTGCTGCACGTCGACGGCTGGCTGTGTGAGATCAAGGATGTCCAGATCCGCGACGGTCTGCACATTCTCGGGCAAAAGCCCACGGGGGAAGCAGAACTCGACCTCGTCCTGGCCATTCTTCGGGCCCGCCAGCTGTTCGGCGGCGAGCAGGCCATCCCCGGTCTGCGACAAGCACTCGGTCTCGCCGAGGACGGCACCGACGAGCGGACGACCGTCGATCAAACCGAGGCGGTTGCCCGCGAACTGGTCGCAGCGCTGCAGGCCAGCGACTGGGACCCGGATACCGCCGACACGATCACCGACAATGCCGACGTCGCCACGGTGCTGCGATTCGCGGCCACCGAGGTAGTGCCCCGGCTGGCCGGTACCGCATCGGAGATCGACCAGGTGCTGCGGGCGCTCGACGGCCGGTTCATCCCCGCAGGACCTTCGGGGTCACCGCTGCGCGGCCTGGTCAATGTGCTGCCCACCGGCCGCAACTTCTACTCCGTCGACCCCAAGGCGATACCGTCGCGGTTGGCTTGGGAAGCCGGTGTCGCGCTTGCTGATTCACTGTTGGATCGGTATCGCAACGACCACGGGGAGTGGCCGCAATCGGTCGGGCTGTCGGTGTGGGGCACCTCGGCGATGCGCACCTCCGGCGACGACATCGCCGAAGTCCTTGCGCTACTCGGTGTTCGGCCGGTGTGGGACGACGCGTCGCGCCGTGTGGTCGGATTGACACCCATTCCGCTGGCCGAGCTGGGCCGCCCGCGAATCGACGTGACCGTTCGCATCTCGGGATTCTTCCGCGACGCGTTCCCGCATGTCGTCACGATGCTTGACGACGCGGTGCGCTTGGTCGCCGAACTCGACGAACCCGCCGACGCCAACTTTGTCCGCGCGCACGCGCAGGCCGACCTGGCCCAGCATGGTGACCAACGACGATCCACTACAAGGATCTTCGGCTCCAAACCGGGTACATACGGCGCGGGGCTGCTGCAACTGATCGACAGCCGGAACTGGCGCGACGACGCCGACCTCGCTCAGGTGTACACGGCCTGGGGTGGGTTCGCCTACGGACGCGACCTCGACGGCCGCGAGGCGGTCGAAGACATGAACCGTCAATATCGGCGAATTGCGGTGGCCGCCAAGAACACCGACACCCGCGAACACGACATCGCCGACTCGGACGACTACTTCCAATACCACGGCGGCATGGTTGCCACGGTGCGAGCGCTGACCGGCAAGGCGCCGGCGGCCTACATCGGCGACAACACCCGACCCGACGCGATCCGCACCCGCACGCTGTCCGAGGAGACCACGCGGGTGTTTCGCGCCCGGGTGGTCAATCCGCGCTGGATGGCCGCGATGCGCCGGCACGGCTACAAGGGCGCGTTCGAGATGGCGGCCACCGTCGACTACCTCTTCGGCTATGACGCCACCGCCGGGGTTATGGCGGACTGGATGTATGAACAGCTCACCGAGCGTTACGTGCTGGATCCGGAAAACCGGAAATTCATGACCGAATCCAACCCGTGGGCGTTGCACGGCATGGCGGAACGACTGCTCGAGGCCGCCGGGCGCGGTATGTGGGCGCAGCCGCAGCCGGAAACTCTGGACGGGCTGCGCCAGGCGCTGCTGGAAGCCGAAGGCGATCTCGAAGGCTGACCTAGATGAAGTGGGCCGACTGCTGAGAATGTCAACGTTCACAGGTAGGTTGAGACCGTGACGCCCACCTTTGCCGACCTCGCCAAGGCGCAATACATCCTGTTGACCACCTTCACCAAGGACGGTCGAGCGAAGCCAACCCCGGTCTGGACCGCGGTGGACGGCGACCGCCTGCTGGTGATCACGCAGGCAAACTCCTGGAAGGTCAAGCGGATTCGTCATACACCCCGCGTGACGATGGCGACCTGCACCATGCGTGGTCGCCCGACGAGCGAGGCGGTCGAGGGCACCGCGGCGTTGCTCGACAAGTCGGACACCGGCACTGTTTACGACGCGATCGGCAAGCGTTACGGCATCATTGGCACGGTTTTCAACTTCTTCAGCAAGCTGCGCGGCGGTATGGAAAGCAACATCGGTCTCGAACTGCGAGTGGCCCAAGGCTGAAGCCTTCATGAGTACGGTGCTCATTCCGATCCCGGATCGTGACTTCGACCCGACCGAGGTCGCCGTCAGCTGGCGGGTCTTGACCGACAACGGGCACCGGGTGATCTTTGCGACCGAAAGCGGAGCGCCCGGTGTCGCCGACGACATCATGGTGACCGGTCGAGGGCTCGACATCTGGTCCGCGCTGCCGTTAGTGGGCTCACTGTCACTCGTCGGACTGGCGCTGCGCGCCGACAAGAACGGTCGCGCCGCCTACGCCGCGATGGCGGATTCACCGGAGTACCAGCATCCCGTCAGCTGGCATCAAGCCACGCTGGACGGCGTCGACGCGGTGCTGCTGCCCGGGGGTCATCGCGCCCGGGGGATGCGCAGCTACGTCGACAGCGGCATCCTGCAGCGCCTCGTCGTCGAGGCGTTTGCCCGCGACATGATCGTGGCCGCGATTTGCCACGGGGTGCTGCTGGCCGCGCGCAGTATCGACCCCGACACGGGTCGCTCGGTGCTCTACGGACGCAAGACCACCGCGCTCACCTGGGCGATGGAACGGCTGGCCTGGCGGCTGACCCGAATCACCCGGTTTTGGGATCCCGACTACTACCGGACCTACACCGAAGCGCCCGGTCAGGCGCAAGGCTCTATGTCCGTGCAGTCGGAAGTCACACGCGCGCTTAAAGATCCGACGGATTTCCGCGACGTCGAACGCGGTACGCCGCACTGGCGGCTGAAGTCGTCGGGGATGGCGCGGGACACCGCGACGGACTCGCGGCCCGCATTCGTCGTCGACGACGGCAACTACATCTCGGCGCGCTGGCCCGGCGATACCCACACCTTCGCCGGCGTCGTGTCGGACAAACTACGTCTTTAGCTGCTCGCCGAAGAAGGAAAAGACGCGGCTCCAGGCGTCTTCGGTCGCGGCCTCGTCGTAGCCGAACCCCGCGATGCGCAGCAGTGGTTGGGCGGGAAGGGTATTCGCGAAGCTGTGCCCGGCGTCGGGATAGACCTTGACGTCACTGGTGATCTGCTTGGCCGCAATCACTTCGCGCAATTTCTCGGGTGCGCCCTTGCCCAGTGGGTCGCGCCCGCCGAAGCTGGCCACGATCGGGCACGCCCCCTCCAGTGTGTCGTTCAGGTGCCGGGGCAGGGGAGCGCCGTAGAACGGAGCGGAAGCCCCAAATCCCTTGGGCGACATGATGAGTGCAAACTGGCCGCCCATGCAGAAGCCGGCGATTCCGACCTGTCCGGTGCAGTCCGGCCGCTTCAGCAGGTAATCGCGGGCCGCAAGAATGTCATCGAGAGCGCGGCCACGCTGTGTCATCAGCTCACGCATCACCCGAGTGATGCAGCGGATGCGGCCGCCGCGCGCGTACATGTTCGGCGTGAGCGCCAGATAGCCCGCCTGTGCGATGCGGTCGTTGGTCTGCTGCTTGTCCCGGCCGTAGCCGAAGGCGTCGTGGATTACCACCACACCCGGCCAGGGGCCGTCACCGGCCGGGATGTTCAATAGCGCATCGATCGGTCCGTCCGGCGTATCGATCTCAATCGTGGTCATATCGTCATCTAACTGCAGCCGCGACACCGATCACCAGGGGAACTCGAGTGCAATGCACAGACGTTGGCATCACATGGTGAGCCGGTTGTTACTCGTCTACGCCGTCGTCGAACTGGCGGCGATCTTCGCGCTGGTCTGGACGGTCGGGTGGGGCTGGACCCTGCTGGGTCTGCTGGTCACGTTCGTTATCGGCTGGGGCCTGCTGGCCCCGATCGCGGGGTCGCAGCTGATTCGCGACATCGGTCGGATGCGCGCCGGTCTCAAGGAACCGCGCACCACCCTGGGCGACGGCGCGCTGGTGACGGTGGCCACCGCGCTGGTCCTGGTTCCGGGCTTCGTCACCACGCTGGTGGGAATGCTGCTGCTGCTCCCGCCGGTGCGTGCGGCCGCCGGGCCCGGATTGACCCGGATCGCGCTGCGCAGTTTTCAGCGACACGCACCACTGGTCATGACCGATTTCACGGCCAGACGCGGGGATTACATCGACGGCGAGGTCATCGATGTCTACGACGTCGAGCCGGCCGCGCTGCCGAAGAACCGGCCCGCCGACGAGCACTGGGGCGGCCCCCGCTACGCGTCCGGCCCGTACTGACGGGCTCGTGTTCCACGTAGTTTTGCCCTGTGACCCCGATTCCGACCACTCTGCTGCTCAACGGGCGGGTGCACAGCCCCACCAACCCCGACGCGACCGCGATGGCGGTGCGCGGCGAGGTCGTTGCCTGGCTGGGCAGCGACGACGTCGGCCGCCGGCAGTTTCCTGACGCCGAGCTGGTGGACCTCGAGGGCGGCTTCGTGGCCCCGGGATTCGTCGATAGCCACATTCATGTGACCGCGACCGGCCTCACCCTCAGCGGCCTGGACCTGCGGGGGGCCCGCTCCCGCGCGCAGTGCCTGCGGATGGTCGCCGACTATGCCGCCGCCCACCCCGGCGAGCCGATCTGGGGTCACGGCTGGGACGAGTCGTCGTGGCCCGAGAACAGCCCGCCGTCCACCGCCGAGCTCGACGCGGTGCTCGGCGGCCGGCCGGCCTACCTGGCGCGCGTGGATGTCCACTCCGCGCTGGCCTCGACCGGGCTGCGCAGGCTGGTGCCGGACCTGGCGGCAGCGCGCGGTTTCACCGCCGAGGGGCCGCTGGCCGGCGACGCTCACCACCTGGTCCGTGCGGTCGCCCGCGGCCTGCTCACGCCCGCGCAGCTCGCGGCGGCCAGGACCGCCGCGCTGGGTGCCGCGGCCGCGGCCGGCGTCGTCGCCGTCCATGAATGCGCCGGGCCCGAGATCGGTGGCCTCGACGACTGGCTACAGCTGGACGCCTTCGACCACGGCGTCGAGGTGATCGGCTATTGGGGTGAGGCGGTCAGCACCGCCGCGCAGGCCAGCGCGCTGATGAAGCAGACCGGAGCCCGCGGCCTGGCGGGTGACCTGTTCGTCGACGGAGCGCTCGGCTCACACACCGCCTGGCTGCACGAGCCATACGCCGACGCCCCGGACCGTGTCGGCACCTGCTACCTGGACCGCGACGTCATCGAAGCCCACGTACGGGCGTGCACCGAGGCGCAGGTGACGGCGGGTTTCCACGTCATCGGCGATGCCGCGGTGTCGGCGGCGGTCGACGCGTTCGAACGGGTCGTCACCGACCTCGGGGTAGTTGCCGTCGCCCGCTGCGGGCACCGGCTCGAGCACCTCGAGATGGTGACCGCCGACCAGGCCGCCAAGCTGGGCGCGTGGGGCGTCATCGCCAGCGTGCAGCCCAATTTCGACGCCCTCTGGGGTGGTCGCGGCGGCATGTACGCCGACCGTCTCGGTGCCGAACGAGGCAGCCGGCTCAATCCACTCGCGCTGTTAGCATCCCAAGGCGTGCCCCTCGCGCTAGGTTCCGACGCCCCGGTGACCGGGCTCGACCCGTGGGAAAGCGTGCGCGCGGCCGTCAACCACCACACCGCGGGCAGCGGCGTCTCGGCCCGGGCGGCATTCGCCGGCGCCACCCGCGGCGGTTGGCGCGCGTGCGGTGTGCGCGACGAGAATATGGGCGCCCTGGTGCCGGGTGCTCCGGCCTCCTACGCGGTCTGGGACGCCGGAGACCTCGATGTACACGCCCCGGACGACAGCGTCCAGCGGTGGTCCACCGACCCACGGTCGCGGGTCCCCGCGTTGCCGCGCCTGGGCCCGGCCGACGAGCTCCCGCGGTGCCGACGCACCGTGCACCGAGGTGCTGTCATCCATGGTTAGGGAGGAGCCGGTCGACGACGCGGCCGAGGACTACGACGAAGCCGAGGACGAGCCGGAAGCCGACGACAAGAGCCGTCCGGGCCCGGCCGGTCGAATAGCCGCCGCGGGCGGCCGCGGATTTGCGCGGCTGGGCAAGGGGGCGATCACCCGGCTCGCCGGCACGGGGGCCGCGCTGCGGCCCAGGCTGCCGCGCCTGGTGGCCGCCATCGCGGGCGGAGCGCTGCTGTGTGCCAGCTTCCCGTCGGTCAACTGGTGGTGGGCGGCCGTCGTCGCCGCCGCGTTGCTGGCCTGGGTGCTCAAACATCCCGCCACGACACTGGCGGGCGGATTCGGTTACGGATTCCTGTTCGGGTTTGCGTTCTACGCCCCACTGCTGCCTTGGATCAGCCTGCTGGTGGGCGCCATCCCGTGGCTGGCGTTGGCGACGATGTGCGCGCTGTTTCCCGGCCTGTTCGGCTTCTTCGCCGTCCTGGTGCGCCGACTGCCAGGGTGGCCGCTCTGGTTCGCCCTGCTGTGGACGGCCCAGGAGTGGCTGAAGTCGATCCTCCCGTTCGGCGGCTTTCCCTGGGGTGCGGTGGCCTACGGCCAGGCCGAGGGCCCACTGCTGCCGTTGGTCCAGCTCGGCGGGGTGGCGCTGCTCTCCATGGGGGTCGTCCTGCTGGGCTTCAGCGTGACCGCGATCGCGTTGGAAATCGCCAAGTGGTGGCGGACCGGCAGCCGGGCGCGCGGGGAGGCCTCGGAGGAAGGTGTGGCGGCCGCGTCCCCGCCCGCCGTCGTGCTTCCCGGCGTCTGCTTCTGTCTGGTGCTCTTTGCCGCGGTCATGATCTGGCCACAAGTGCGGCACTCCGGCGCCGGATCGGGTGGCGAACCGACGGTTACGGTCGCGGCCGTGCAGGGCAATGTGCCCAGGCTCGGCCTCGGCTTCAACGAACAACGGCGCGCGGTGCTCGACAACCACGTCGACGAGACCTTGCGGCTGGCCGAGGACGTCCGGGCCGGGGCCGCCCCGCAACCGCAGTTCGTGATCTGGCCCGAGGATTCCTCCGACATCGACCCCTTCGTCAACGCCGATGCCGCGCAGCGCATCGCGGAGGCGGCGCACGCGATCAACGCACCGATCCTGATCGGGTCGGTACTCGCGGTGCCACACCACGACCAAGGACCCGAGCAATACACCAACACCGCCATCGTCTGGAATCCGGTCACCGGGCCGGCCGATCGCCACGACAAAGAGATCGTCCAGCCGTTCGGCGAATACCTGCCCATGCGGTGGCTTTTCGAGCATCTGTCGAGCAAGGCCGGGCTGGCAGGCAATTTCGTCCCCCGGACGAGCACCGACGTGGTGCAGATCGCCGGCGTGCCCGTCGGCGTGGCCACCTGCTGGGAGGTGATCTTCGACCGGGTGCCGCGCAAGGCGGTGCTCAACGGTGCCCAGTTGTTGGCGGTGCCCGCCAACAACGCCACCTTCAACAAGCGCATGAGTGAGCAACAACTCGCATTCGCGAAGGTTCGCGCTGTCGAGCACGACCGATACGTCGTGGTCGCCGGGACCACCGGGGTCAGTGCGGTGATCGCTCCCGACGGCGCCGAGCTGGTCCGTACCGACTTCTTCCAGCCCGCTTACCTGGACATCCAGGTGCGTCTCAAGACGAAGCTGACGCCGGCAACGCAGTGGGCCCCGATTGTGCAGTGGGTCTTGGTCGCGGCGGCCGGAGCGGTCATTCTGGCCGGAATACGGCACAATGGGAGCTTCCCGCGTTCGATTCGCCGGCGGTCCAGGCCGTCGGCGGAATCGGCAGACGTCGGGGCAGCCCCGGACGAACCCGGGCCCGACGAGCAGGCTCCGGCGACCGCGCACGACGCTGCGCCGGACACACTCGGCGACTACACTCCGCTCCACCAAAAGGGCGGCCGACAACCTCGGTATCTCGGGCGACACAGAGGAGATCAATGACCACCGGCGAGCAGGCGACCCGGCCTCCGGCCAATCGTCCCAGCCAGCGTGTCCTGGTTATCATCCCGACCTTCAACGAGCGGGAGAACCTACCGCTGATCCATCGGCGGCTGACGGACGCCTGCCCCGATGTGCACGTGCTGATCGTCGACGACGGCAGCCCCGACGGGACCGGCGAACTCGCCGACGAGCTGGCCGCTGCCGACGGTGGTCGCACCCACGTCATGCACCGCACGGCCAAGGACGGCCTGGGCGCCGCTTACCTCGCCGGTTTCGGCTGGGGTTTGAGTCGGGACTACGCGGTCCTCGTCGAGATGGACGCCGACGGCAGTCACGCGCCCGAGCAGCTGCGCCGGCTGCTGGACGCCGTCGACGCCGGAGCCGACCTGGCCATCGGTTCGCGTTACGTCGAGGGCGGAGCGGTACGAAATTGGCCGAAGCGGCGCTGGGCCCTGTCCTGGACCGCCAACACTTACGCGCGGCTGGCGCTCGACATCGACATCCATGACATCACCGCCGGCTACCGGGCCTATCGCCGCGAGGTGCTCGAGGCGATCGACCTCGACGGCGTGGACTCCAAGGGCTATTGCTTCCAGATCGACTTGACCCGGCGCACCCTGGACAACGGTTTCATCGTCGTCGAGGTGCCGATCACCTTCACCGAGCGCGAACTCGGCGTCTCCAAAATGAGTGGATCCAACATTCGCGAGGCGTTGGTGAAGGTCGCGAAGTGGGGCATTGAGAGCCGCCGCAACGGCGCACGGGCCGCGCGCGCGGCCAACCACAGCTAGCCGGCCGGGCGCACCGCCCGGGTCAGCCGCGTCGCTTCGAGCGGATCAGCTCAAGGCGCTCCTTGAGCAGTTCTTCGAGCTCTTCGACACTGCGGCGCTCCAGCAGCATGTCCCAGTGGGTGCGCGGCGGCTTGACCTTCTTCGGCTCGGGTAGGTCACCCTCGATCAGGGTGCCTTCCATGCCGTTGCGGCACAGCCAGGTGCCGGGGATGTCGGCGTCGTCGGCGAACGGAACCTCGAATTCCTCGCCGTTCTCGGTGCGGTACTTCGCGAGCTGACGGGGCGCCAGGTCGTGGTTGCGGTCGGTCTCATAGCTCACGGCTCCGAGGCGACTGCCCCTCAGTACACGATCAGCCATGGCTGTTACTCCTTTAAATTGCTCTGAGCCCTAGGCTCCGGTGACGCGATTCTATTCGCATAGCAAACGTTAGGACGTTGTGTGTAGTTCCCGAGTCGACACGCGGCATACGCGACTCGACCGTCAATGATACCGGGATCGCGCGATGGGGCCGACTAAAGTCGGCAGCGTGAGCCGCCGTTCCCACCCACAACCATGCCGCTGGTGCGGTCGAGACGTGACCGAAGTCGGGATGGGTCGGCGCCGCCAATACTGTCGGCAGTCTTGCCGGCAGCGGGCCTACGAGCAGCGGGCTTCGATCAGCCGGGGCGAGGTAACGGCCGTGCCGGTCGATGCCGTGGTGCTGTCGGCTGACGATGCGTCCGACCTGTCAGATCGCGTCTACCAGGTCCGATGCGCTGCCGAGGATGTCGCGACAGCGCTGGACGAAGGCGCCGAGGCAACCGAACTGCGCGAGCTCTGCGAAGTGCTGATCCGCGCGGCCCAGGCCGCCGACGGCTGGCGTCGAGCGGTCGTCTGACCGCACTTGACCACGACAGATGGTTAGCCGGGTACAGTCGCGCCATGGACGGGCGCCCGTGCCTGCGGATTACGGGACGTTTTGAAATCCGGTCGGAGTTGGCCATACTCACCAGCGACATCTTGGGTCGTAGCAGCACGACCACGTCGCTCGTGCCGCAACTGCCGTGACTCGGCATCCGGTGGTTGAACGGCCAGTGTTAGGCAAGGGGTACTGAGGTGGATCAACTCCAGCATGCGACCGAGGCGCTGCGGAAAGCGCTGGTCCAGGTTGAACGCCTGAAGCGCACCAACCGTGCGCTGCTGGAGCGCTCGAGCGAGCCGATCGCGATCGTCGGCATGTCCTGTCGCTTCCCGGGCGGGGTCGACACCCCCGAGCGCCTGTGGCAGATGGTGGCCGAAGGCCGCGACGTCATCTCGGACTTTCCGACCGATCGCGGCTGGGATCTGGCGGGGTTGTACGACCCCGATCCCGACGCGCGGCACAAGACATACGCCCGCACCGGAGGGTTCGTCGACGATGTCGCGGACTTCGACCCGGCGTTCTTCGGTATCGCACCCACCGAGGCGCTCGCCATGGACCCGCAGCATCGAATGCTGCTGGAGCTGTCGTGGGAGGCGCTGGAGCGCGGCGGCATCGACCCCAGCGGGCTGCGCGGCAGCGCCACCGGAGTGTTCGCCGGACTCATCGTCCAGGGCTACGGCATGCTCGCCGAGGAGATCGAGGGCTACCGCCTGACCGGCATGACCTCCAGCGTCGCCTCGGGCCGGGTGTCCTACGTGCTGGGGTTGGAAGGCCCGGCCGTCTCGGTGGACACCGCGTGCTCGTCCTCGCTGGTGGCATTGCACATGGCGGTCCAGTCGCTGCGGTCCGGTGAGTGCGACCTGGCCCTGGCCGGCGGCGCGACCGTCAATGCCACGCCCACTGTTTTCATCGAATTCAGTCGCCACCGGGGGCTCGCCCCGGATGGCCGGAGCAAGGCCTACGCGGGCGCGGCCGACGGGGTCGGCTGGTCCGAGGGCGGCGCCATGCTGGTCGTGGAGCGGTTGTCGGATGCGCGCCGGCTCGGCCATCCGGTGCTGGCGTTAGTGCGCGGCTCGGCGGTCAATCAGGACGGGGCTTCCAACGGGTTGACCGCGCCCAACGGCCCGTCGCAGCAGCGGGTGGTGCGCGCGGCCTTGGCCAACGCCGGGTTGTCGGCCGTCGAGGTGGATGTCGTCGAAGGTCACGGGACGGGCACCACATTGGGCGATCCCATTGAGGCCCAAGCGTTGTTGGCGACCTACGGCCAGGATCGCAGCGAGCCCCTGTGGCTGGGCTCGATCAAGTCGAACATGGGTCACACCCAGGCCGCCGCCGGCGTCGCGGGCGTGATCAAGATGGTGCAGGCGATGCACCACGAAATGCTGCCCGCGACGTTGCACGTGGATCAGCCCAGCCCGCACGTGGATTGGACCGCGGGAGCGGTGTCGTTGCTGAGCGAGGCGCGGCCGTGGCCGGCCGCGGATCACGCACGCCGCGCGGGAATCTCGTCGTTCGGCATCAGCGGCACCAACGCCCACGTGATCGTCGAATCCGCCCCGCCCCGGCAACCGCGGGAACCCGCCCCGGCCCGCGCGGTCGTGCCATGGGCACTGTCGGCAAAGTCGTTGCCGGCGTTGGCCGCTCAGGCTTCTCGGTTGGCCGCGCACGTAGCCGCCGATGACGGGCTCGACATCGCCGACGTGGCGTGGTCGTTGGCGGGCCGGGCCACCTTCGAGCACCGAGCCGTTGTCGTCGGTGGTGACCGCGACCGGTTGCTGGCCGGGCTGCAGGAATTGGCCGGTGACCAGCCGGGCGCCTCCATCATCCGCGGCACCGCGTTGCCCGCAGGCAAACATGTCTTCGTCTTTCCGGGCCAGGGCTCGCAATGGGTCGGCATGGGCATCGAATTGCTCGATACCGCACCGGTATTCGCTCAGCACATCGAAGCCTGCGCGCAGGCGTTCGACGAATTCGTCGACTGGTCGCTGATCGACGTCCTGCGCGGCGCGCCGGGCGCTGCGAGTACGGACCGCGTCGATGTCGTGCAACCGGTGCTCTTCGCGGTGATGGTGTCGTTGACCGAATTGTGGAAGTCGGTCGGGGTCAACCCCGATGCGGTGATCGGTCACTCGCAGGGCGAGATCGCCGCGGCGTATGTCGCCGGTGCGCTGTCGTTGCGCGATGCCGCGCGGGTGGTGACGCTGCGCAGCAAACTGCTGCGCTCGCTGGCCCACCCCGGCGGCATGGTCTCCATCGCGTGCAGCACCGAGCGCGCACGAGAATTGCTGGCGCCCTACGGCAATCGGATCAGCATCGCCGCCGTCAATGGCCCGTCCGCGGTCGTGGTCTCGGGTGAGGTCGCCGCGCTGGAGGAACTCATCGGCTTTTGCGCCGATCTCGATCTGCGGACCCGCCGTATCGACGTGGACTACGCATCGCATTCGGTCGAGGTCGAGGCGGTTCGCGACGAGCTGACCGCAGCGCTGGCCGGCATCGAGGCGCGCACCTCGCGGGTCGCCTTCTTCTCCACCGTATCCGGAAGCCGGTTGGACACGGCCGGTTTGGATGCCGCCTACTGGTACCGCAACATCCGCCAGACCGTGCAATTCGAGCAGGCGGTGCGCACCGCGTGCGAGAACGGGTACCGGACATTCATCGAATCGAGTCCGCATCCCGCATTGATCGCCGGCATCGAGGACACCTTCAACGACAGCAACACCGCGGGCGACACCGAGGCCATCGTCGTTCCCACCCTGGGCCGTGACGACGGCGGACTCGAGCGGTTCCTGACCTCGGCCGCCGCCGCCTTCACCGCGGGCGTGAACGTGAACTGGCGTGGCGTACTCGACGGGGCCGGTTTCGTCGAGCTGCCCACGTATGCCTTTGACCGACGCAGGTTTTGGCTGTCGGGTGAGGGCATCGGCGCCGACGTCGCAGGCTTGGGGCTGGGCACCAGCGAGCATGCGTTGCTGTCCGCGGTCGTCGAGCTGCCGGCCTCGGGTGGGGTGGCGCTGACCGGACGCCTGTCACCCAGCCAGCAGGGCTGGCTGGCCGATCACGCCGTGTCCGGCACGGTGGTGTTCCCCGGCACGGGGTTCGTGGAGCTCGCTATCCGCGCCGGCGACGAAGTCGGATGTTCGACGGTCGAGGAGCTCACGCTGCAGGCGCCGTTGCTACTGCCGGCCGGCGATTCCGGGTTCGGTTCGGTGGCAGTGCAAGTCGTGGTGGGCCCGGCCGAAGAGTCGGGGCAGCGCAGTGTCGCCATTTTCTCGCGCGTCGACGCCGACTCCGCGTGGGTGTGCCACGCCGAGGGGGCCCTGAGCTCCGCGACGGTCGAGCCGAGTGCCGATCTGTCGGTGTGGCCGCCGGCGGGTGCGGTCGCGGTGAACGCGGCCGACGGCTACCAGAAGCTGGCGGCCCGCGGGTACGGCTACGGCCCGGCGTTCCAGGGCCTGACCGCCACCTGGGTCCGCGGCGACGAAGTGTTCGCCGAAGTGCGACTGCCGGACGCGGCCGGCGGCGTCAGCGGGTTCGGGGTGCACCCGGCATTGCTCGACGCGGCAATGCATTCCATCGTCATGGCTCACCAGGTCGAGGACCAGGCCACCGATGTAGTGTTGCCCTTTGCCTGGCAAGGCATTTCGCTGCACGCCGGGGGTGCGTCGGCGGTTCGCGCACGCATCGCGCCGGCGGGGCCCACCGGATTCTCGATCGAGCTGGCCGACGGGCTGGGGTTGCCGGTGCTCTCGGTGGGCACCATGGTCGCCCGCCCGGTCAACGAGCAGCAACTACGCGCGGCGATCTCAAGCTCGGGCCCGGACCGGCTGTTCGAGGTGGTGTGGTCGCCGACGCCGGCAGCCGCAGCCGCCGCCAACGGCTCATCCCACCAGCTACTTGAATCCGTTGCCACCGAAGACGATCCGGTGGCGGCTACCTATCCGCGCACCCATCAGGTGCTGGCGGCCGTGCAGTCGTGGCTGACCGAACACGACTCGGGCGTTTTGGTCGTGGCCACCCGCGGGGCGATGGGATTGCCGGGGGAGGACGTCACGGATCTGCCGGGCGCCGCGGTGTGGGGGCTGGTGCGATCGGCGCAGACCGAACACCCCGGCCGACTCGTGCTGGTGGATTCCGATGTGCCCCTTGACGATGACGCGACAGCCGCGGTCGTGGCGGCCGGTGAGCCTCAGGTATTGCTGCGTGGCGCAACGCTTTACACCCCACGAGTGCGGGGCAGCCGCGCGGTCGACGGCATCTTGGTGCCGCCCGTCGAGGGGCCCTGGCGCCTGGGCATCAGCAACGCAGGCACCTTCGAGAACCTGCGCCTGGAACCGGTTCCCAACGCCGAGGCGCCGCTGGAGCCGGGCCAGGTTCGGGTGGCACTGCGGGCCATCGCCACCAACTTCCGCGACGTCATGATCACCCTGGGCATGTTCACCCACGACGCCCTGCTCGGCGGCGAGGGTGCGGGCGTGGTGGTCGAAGTCGGTCCGGGCGTCACCGAATTCGCGGTCGGTGATTCGGTCTACGGATTCTTCCCCGACGGCAGCGGCACGCTGGTGCCGGGCGATACCCGGCTGCTGCTGCGCAAGCCCGCCGACTGGTCCTACGCCGAAGCCGCCGCCATTTCGGCGGTTTTCACCACCGCGTACATGGCATTCATCCATCTGGCTGACGTCAAGCCGGGTCAGCGGGTGTTGGTGCATGCGGCCGCCGGCGGTGTGGGCATGGCCGCCGTACAGCTGGGCCGGCACCTGGGTCTGGAGATTTTCGCCACCGCCAGCCGCGGCAAGTGGGACACCTTGCGGGCCATGGGCTTTGACGACGACCACATCGGCGACTCGCGCAGCCTGGACTTCGAGGAGAAGTTCCGCACGGTCACCGGCGGGCGCGGTATGGATGTGGTGCTGGACTCGCTGGCCGGTGAATTCGTGGACGCATCGCTGCGTCTGGTCGCCCCCGGCGGTGTGTTCTTGGAGATGGGCAAGACCGACATCCGCGACCCCGGGGTCGTCGCCCGGGAGTACCCGGGGGTGCGCTACCGCGCCTTCGACCTGTTCGAACCGGGCCGTCCCCGCATGCACGAGTGGATGCTCGAGCTTGCGCAATTGTTCGACAGTGGCGTGCTACGGCCGCTGCCGGTAACGACTTTCGATGTGCGACGGGCCCGTTCGGCGTTGCGGTATCTGAGTCAGGCCCGCCACATCGGCAAGGTGGTTCTCACGCTGCCCGACGCGTGGGCGACGGGAACCGTGTTGATCACCGGCGGTACGGGGATGGCGGGTTCGACGCTGGCCCGCCACCTGGTGACGCGGCATGGCGTGCGGGACTTGGTGCTGCTGAGCCGCAGCGGCCCGGATGCCGCCGGATCTGCCGAGCTGGTCGCCGAATTGGAGGCGGCCGGGGCGAGCGCCAAGGTGGTCGCCTGCGACGCCGCCGACCGGGCCGAACTGGCCGCGGTGCTCGCCGAGATTGCTGACCTGACCGCGGTCATTCACGCCGCCGGTGTGCTCGATGATGCCGTGGTCACCTCCCTGACGCCCGAGCGGGTGGATGCGGTGTTGCGCGCCAAGGTGGACGCGGCCTGGAACCTGCACGAGCTTACGCGCGAGCTCGATGTGTCTGCGTTCGTGATGTTTTCGTCGATGGCCGGCCTGGTGGGTTCGTCGGGTCAGGCCAACTACGCCGCGGCCAACACCTACCTGGACGGGTTGGCCGCGCATCGCCGTGCCCACGGACTGCCCGCGATCTCGCTGGGGTGGGGGCTGTGGGACCAGGCCAGCGCCATGACCGGCGGACTCGACGCCGCCGACCGCGCCCGCTTGAGCCGCGACGGCATTCTGGCGTTGCCGTCGGATGAAGCGATGGAACTGTTCGACACCGCCTTGATTGTCGACCGGGCCTTCATCGCGCCCGCCCGCATCGACCTGGCGGCGCTGCGCGCGCATGCGGCGGCCGTACCGCCGATGTTCGCCGACCTGCTCAACGCGCCGGCCCGACGCCAGGTCGACGATTCGCTGGCCGCCGCGAAGTCGAAATCGGCTCTGGCGCACCGGCTGCACGGGCTCTCCGAGGCCGAACAGCACGCGGTGCTGTTGGATCTGGTCCGCTCGCACATCGCGACCGTGCTGGGCAACACGACCGTCGAGGCGATCGACCCCGACAAGGCTTTCCAGGATCTGGGCTTCGACTCGCTGACCGCCGTCGAAATGCGTAACCGGTTGAAAACCGCCACGGGGCTGGCGCTTTCGCCCACCCTGATCTTCGACTACCCGACGCCGAACGGGTTGGCCGGTTACATCCGCAAGGAGCTCGCCGGAGTTCCGCAAGAAATCGCGCACACCCCGGCCGTGGCGGTCACCGGTGACGACCCGATCGTGATCGTGGGCATGTCGTGCCGCTACCCGGGTGGGGTGAGCTCTCCCGAGGACCTGTGGGAGATGCTGACCGAGGGCCGCGATGTGCTCACCGAGTTTCCGAGCGACCGCGGCTGGGATATCGCCGGCGTGTACAACCCGGACCCCGATGTTCCGGGCACCTGCTACACCCGCACCGGCGGTTTCGTGGACGGGGTCGGCGACTTCGATCCCGCCTTCTTCGGCATCACGCCGACCGAGGCACTCGCGATGGACCCGCAACAGCGGATGTTCCTCGAACTCTCGTGGGAAGCCTTGGAACGGGCCGGGATTGAGCCCGGCGCGCTGCGGGGCAGCGCAACGGGCATGTTTGCCGGCGTTTACACGCAGGGGTACGGCATTGGCGCCGCACCGACCGCGGAGGGTTTCCGGCTGACCGGTCAGTCCTCGAGCGTCGCGTCGGGCCGAGTGTCCTACGTGCTGGGGCTGGAGGGCCCCGCGGTGTCGGTGGACACCGCATGCTCGTCGTCGTTGGTCGCGTTGCACATGGCTGCGCAGTCGCTGCGCTCCGGCGAGTGCGACCTGGCCCTGGCCGGCGGTGTCACGGTCAACGCCACCCCCGACATCTTCGTGGAGTTCAGCCGGATGCGCGGGCTGTCCGTCGACGGTCGTTGCAAGGCCTACGCGGGAGCCGCCGACGGCACCGGATTCTCCGAAGGCGGCGGCATGCTCGTCGTCGAGCGGCTGTCGGACGCCCGTCGGCTGGGTCATCCGGTACTGGCGGTGGTCCGCGGCTCGGCCATCAATCAGGACGGGGCCTCCAACGGGTTGACCGCCCCCAACGGCCCGTCGCAGCAACGCGTGGTGCGCGCCGCCTTGGCCAGCGCCGGTTTGTCGACGGCCGACGTCGACGTGGTGGAAGGCCACGGCACCGGCACCACCTTGGGCGATCCCATTGAGGCCCAGGCATTGTTGGCGACTTACGGTCAGGATCGCACCGAGCCGCTGCTACTGGGCTCGATCAAGTCGAACATGGGTCACACCCAGGCCGCCGCGGGCGTGGCCGGTGTGATCAAGATGGTGCTCGCGATGCGCCACGAGCTGCTGCCGGCGACCTTGCACGTCGACGAGCCCAGCCCGCACGTGGATTGGTCGGCGGGTGCGGTGTCGTTGCTGACCGAAGCGCGGCCGTGGCCCGCCGTGGGGCGCAGGCACCGGGCGGGTGTGTCGTCATTCGGCATCAGCGGCACCAACGCCCACGTGATCATCGAGGCTGCCCCCACCGACGTCGACGACGTCGTCGAGCGCGCAGTGGGACCGGTGCTGCCGTGGGTGATATCGGCAAAGTCATTGCCGGCGTTGGGTTCTCACGCGTCCCGGCTGGCCGCCTACCTGCGCGGCCACCGTGACCTCGAGTCCGCCGATGTGGCGTGGTCCCTGGCGGGCCGGTCGAACTTCGAACATCGTGCCGTCATCGCCGGTGCCGATCGCGCGCAGTTGCTGGCCGGCCTGGACGAATTGGCCACCGGCGAGGCCGCTTCGGTGATCCGCGGCAGCGCAACGGGCGGCAAGACCGTCTTCGTGTTCCCAGGCCAGGGCTCCCAGCTTCTGGGCATGGGCATGGGCCTGCACGCCGGATACCCGGTGTTCGCCGAAGCGTTCAACAGTGTGGTCGCCGAACTCGACCGGCACCTGCTGCGCCCCCTGCGCGAAGTCATGTGGGGCCACGACGAGGCGCTGCTGAACACCACCGAATTCGCCCAGCCCGCCTTGTTCGCGGTGGAAGTCGCCCTGTTCCGGCTGCTCGAATCCTGGGGTGTGCGACCCGACTTCGTGATGGGTCACTCGATCGGCGAGGTGGCTGCCGCGCACGTCGCCGGTGTGTTGTCCCTGGAGAACGCCGCGGTGCTGGTGGCCGCCCGGGGTCGCTTCATGCAGGCGCTACCGGCGGGCGGGGCGATGGTGGCCGTGCAGGCCGGCGAAGAAGAGGTGCGTCCGTTGCTGACGGTCGACACCGGCATCGCTGCGGTCAATGCACCGGGCTCCGTGGTGATTTCGGGCGCCGAGGACGAGGTCACCGCGATCGCCGAGCGACTTCGTGCCGACGGCCGCCGCGTGCACCGGCTGGCCGTTTCGCATGCGTTCCACTCGCCGTTGATGGATCCGATGATCGACGAATTCGGTACGGTCGCGGCCGGACTCGCCATCGGCACGCCCACCATCCCGATCGTGTCGAATGTGACCGGCCAGCTGGCCGGCGACGACTTCGCCACGGCGGCGTATTGGAAGCGGCACGTGCGCGAGGCGGTGCGATTCGCCGACAGCATCCGGTTCGTCAACGCAGCGGGTGCAACCCGATTCCTCGAAGTCGGGCCCAGCGGCGGCCTGACGGTTTCCATCGAGGAATCGCTTCCCGATGCCCCGATTATCACAATGTCCGCACTGCGCAAGGACCGTCCGGAGCCGGAAACCCTGATCACGGCGATCGCGCAGGGGTACGTCGCGGGCATGGCCGTGGACTGGCTCGCCACCATTGGCCGGGCAAAATTCGTCGAGCTTCCCACCTATGCCTTTGAGCGACGGCGCTTTTGGCTAGCCGCCGACGGTGCCCCGGCCGACGCGGCGGGCCTGGGCCTGGCGGCCGGCGAACACCCACTGCTGGGGGCGGTGGTCGAGTTGCCGGCCTCGGGCGGGGTGGTGCTGACGGGCCGGCTATCGCCGAGCGTGCAGACCTGGTTGAACGACCACGCCGTCGGTGGGGTCGTCCTGTTCCCCGGAGCCGGATTCGTCGAGCTGGCGATCCGCGCCGGTGACGAGGTGGGCTGTGGAATCGTTGACGAATTGAATCTCGCGGCGCCCCTGGTGTTGCCGGCCGGCGGGTCGGTCGCGGTCCAGGTGGTGGTCGGTGGGGCGGACGAATCGGGTGTTCGTGCGGTGTCGGTGTTCTCCCGCGGCGAAGCGGGCTCGGGCTGGTCGATGCACGCCGAGGGCATGCTGCGCGCGGGCTCGGCCGAACCGAGCACCGACCTGTCGGCCTGGCCCCCGGTCGGTGCGGTCCCGGTCGACATCGGCGACGGCTATGAGCGGCTGGCCGAACGCGGATATGGATACGGGCCCGCATTCCGTGGCCTGGCCTCGATGTGGCGCCGCGGCGACGAAGTGTTCGCCGAAGTGGCATTGCCCGCGGATGCGGGCGTGTCGGTGGCCGGATTCGGGGTGCACCCGGCGATGCTCGACGCCGCACTGCACGCGGTGATCCTGGCGTCCGATGGCGACGAGCTTGCCGAAGGTTCGATGTTGGTGCCGTTCTCCTGGCAGCAGGTGTCGCTGCACGCCGCGGGCGCGGCGGCGGTACGGGCGCGGATCGTGCCGGTGGGCGAATCGGCCGTGTCCATCGAACTCGCCGATGGCCTTGGGCTGCCGGTGCTGTCGGTAGCGTCGATGGTGGCCCGGCCCGTCACCGATCAGCAACTGCTGGCCGCGGTCTCGAAGTCGGGGCCGGACCGTCTCTTCGAAGTCGACTGGGTCGTGCAGCCGTCGTCCTCGGTGCAACCGGTCTCGGTGTCCGCTTGGGGCGCACCGGAATCGGAGGCCGCCGAGGGACAACGGTCGGCAGTCGTGTTCGAGTCGGCGCCGTTCGCCGACGACATCCTGGCCGGGGTCTACACCGCCACCCGCGCGGTGCTGCCGGTGCTGCAATCGTGGTTGGCCCGTGAGGGCGCCGGCACGCTGGTGGTGGCGACCCGGGGCGCGATGCCGTTGCCGGGGGAGGACATCACCGATCTGGCCGGTGCCGCGGTGTGGGGCTTGGTGCGTTCGGCGCAGACCGAGCATCCCGGGCGCATCGTACTGGTCGACACCGACGGACCGCTCGACGACGAGGCGGTCGCCGCGGTCCTGTCCGCCGGTGAGCCGCAGGTATTGCTCCGTGGCGCAAGGCTTTACATCGCTCGCGTGCATGGCAGCCGCGCGGTCAGCAGTCTCTTGGTGCCGCCGGGCGATGGCCCGTGGCGGCTGGGGATGACCAGTCGCGGTACCTTCGAGAACCTGCGACTGGAGCGGATCCCTGACGCCGACGCGCCGCTGGGTCCCGGACAGGTTCGGATCGCGCTGTCGGCGATCGCGGCCAACTTCCGTGACGTGATGATCGCGCTTGGTCTCTACCCGGACCCTGACGCGATCATGGGCATCGAGGCATCCGGCGTGGTCGTAGAAACGGGGCCGGAAACCGCCTCGCAGGAAGGTCGTTTCGTTGTCGGCGACCGCGTCATGGGTCTGTTCCCCGACGGAACCGGAACAATCGCCGTGACCGATGAGCGACTGCTGGCCAAGGTGCCGGCCGGATGGTCGCACACCGCCGCCGCGACCACCACGGTGGTTTTCGCGACCGCCTACTACGCCCTGACGGATCTTGCCGCGGCCAAGCCCGGCCAGCGGGTATTGGTGCACGCGGCCGCCGGCGGCGTCGGCATGGCTGCCGTGCAGCTGGCCAGGCACCTGGGTCTGGAGGTCTTCGCGACCGCCAGCCGCGGTAAGTGGGACACGTTGCGGGCCATGGGCTTTGACGACGACCACATCTCCGACTCGCGCAGCCTGGACTTTGAGGACAAGTTCCGCGCGGTCACCGCGGGGCGCGGCATGGATGTGGTACTGGATTCGCTGGCCGGCGATTTCGTCGATGCCTCGCTGCGGCTGGTGGCCCCTGGCGGAATCTTCCTGGAGATGGGCAAGACGGACATCCGTGAACCCGGTGAGGTCGCCATCGAGCATCCGGGTGTGCGATACCGCGCGTTCGATCTCTTCGAGGCGGGACCCGAGCGCATCCAGCAGATGCTGGACGAGCTGGCCGCACTGTTCGGCGACGACGTGCTACGGCCGTTGCCGGTCACCAGGTTTGACGTGCGACGCGCTCCGGCGGCGTTGCGGTACCTGAGCCAGGCCCGCCATGTCGGCAAGGTCGTGATGACTGTGCCTGTTGGGCCAGGTAACTGGCTGGGTACCGGCACCGTGCTGATCACCGGTGGAACCGGGATGGCGGGCTCGGCACTGGCCCGTCATGTGGTGTCGCGACATGGCGCTCGCAATGTGGTGTTGGTGAGCCGGCGTGGTCTGGATGCACCGGGCGCCGCGGAATTGATGACCGAACTCAGCGCGACCGGCGCTGTGGTGCAGGTGGTGGCCTGCGATGTGGCCGATCGCGAGGCGCTGGCCAAGGTGATCGCCGATATCCCGGTGACGCGACCGCTGTCCGGCGTGATCCATGCGGCCGGGATGCTCGACGACGCCGTCATCTCCTCGTTGACCCCGGAGCGGGTGGATGCGGTGTTGCGGGCCAAGGTCGATGGCGCTTGGAATCTGCATGAGTTGACCCGCGATCTGGACGTGTCCGCCTTCGTGCTGTTTTCGTCGATGGCCGGGTTGGCGGGAGCGTCCGGCCAGGCCAACTACGCGGCTGCCAACTCGTTCCTGGACGGGTTGGCGCTGCACCGACGAAGGTCCGGGTTGCCGGCGATATCGCTGGGCTGGGGGCTGTGGGACCAGGCCAGTGCCATGACCGGCGCGCTGGGCGCTGCCGACCGGGCCCGGTTCGGCCGGGACGGCATCGTCGCGATGTCCTCCGACCAGGCGCTGGAGTTGATGGACACCGCACTGATCGTCGACGAGCCGTTCCTGTTGCCGGCTCATATCGACCTTGCCGCGCTGCGGGTGAAGTTCGACGGCGGAACGCTGCCGCCGATGTTCGTCGATCTGATCAACGCGCCGACCCGGCGTCAGGTCGACGATTCGCTGGCCGCCGCCAAATCGAAATCGGCTCTGCTGCAACGCCTCGAAGGCCTACCAGAAGACGAGCAATACGCCGTGCTGCTGGATCTGGTGCGCTCCAACATCGCCACGGTGCTGGGCAGCTCCAGCCCCGAGTCCATCGATCCGGACCGCGCGTTCCAGGAGCTCGGTTTCGACTCGCTGACCGCCGTCGAAATGCGCAACCGGTTGAAGTCCGCGACGGGCCTGGCACTTTCACCCACGCTGATCTTCGACTACCCCAACTGCGCCGCGCTGGCCGGCTACATGCACTCCGAGCTCATCGGAACCGAAGAGCAAAGTACTCCGTCGGCCGCGCCTGGAGAAGCCGACATCCAGCGTGTGGTGGGCTCGATTCCGGTGAAGCGACTACGGCAGGCCGGCGTGCTGGAGTTGTTGCTCGCATTGGCGACCGAAGACGCAACCGTGCAGGCGCCGGTTGCCGGGCTGAGCGCCGAAAAGGACATCGCGGACATGGACCTCGAGGACTTGCTCAATGCCGCGTTGAGCGACGACGACGAATAGCCGATGAAAGCCAGTAGTCAGTGAGAGTCGCGGTCACCGGGGCCAGCGGTGTCCTCGGCCGCGGTCTGTCCGCCCGGCTGCTCAGCCAGGGCCACGAGGTCATGGGGATCGCGCGGCACCGACCCCAAAGCTGGTCGAGCGCAGCCGATTTCATCGAGGCAGATATCCGGGACGCGAGCGCGGTCAAACGTGGGATCGCGGGCGCGGACGTCGTCGTGCATCTCGCCTGGGCACGCTGCCCCGGACCCGACGAACGCATCGGTCATGAGGTCAACGTCGGTGGCACGGTCAACGTCCTGGAAGCGATGGCCGAAACCGGTTCCAGGCGCATTGTTTTCGCCTCGTCCGCGCACGTCTACGGCAGGGCTGACGGGCCGAAAGGCGAGCAGCAGCCGATGGTTCCGGTGCTGGCCGACGGCGTGCATCAGGCCCGCGTCGAGGATCTGCTGGGTGGGTTGGACGCCGAGTGGGTCGCGATCCGCTCGGCGCTGATCGTCGGGCGCAACGTCGACAACTGGGTGCGCGGTCTGCTGGCGTCGCCGGCGTTCCCGCACGGATCTGACGATCGCCGCATTCAGGTCGTCCACCTCGACGACGCACTGCGGCTGTTCACCCGCGCCGTAGCGGACGCCGACATTGCCCACGGCCCAGTCAATCTGGCCGCCGCGGGTGGGCAGACGTTCCGTCAGATCGCGGCCGCGCTCGGTCGTCCGACCCTGCGGCTGCCCGGGCCGTTGCGGCCTTGGGCACGACGCGGCGAGCTGGAGCTGGTGCGCGGCGCCCCGCTGATGGATACCGCGCGGCTGCGCGAGCAGTGGGGATTCCAGCCGGCGTGGAACTGCGACGAATGTATCGAGGACTTCGCGATCGCGGTGCGCGGCCGCATCGCGCTGGGCAAGCGGGTCGTGTCGCTGCCGTGGCGGCTGGCCAACGTCGCGGACCTGCCGGCCGTCGATGCGGCAGCCGATGACGGAGAGGTCCCCAGATTGGCTGGTCCGCCGGGAGATAACGGCGAGTTCGACACCCCGATCGACCCGCGCTTTCCCACCTTCCTGGCCACCAATTTGTCCGAGGCGCTGCCAGGGCCGTTTTCGCCCGCCTCGGCGTCGGCGACCGTACGCGGGTTGCGCGCCGGCGGCGCCATCATTGCCGAGCGGCTGCGGCCGGGCGGAATGGTCCAGCGCGAAATCGCCATGCGCACCGTCGCGGTGTTCGCCCATCGGTTGTACGGGGCGATTACATCGGCGCACTTCATGGCCGAAACCGTGCCGTTCGCCAAGCCGTCGATGATCGTCAGCAACAGCGGGTTCTTCGGACCCAGCATGGCGTCGCTGCCCGTGTTCGGTGAGCAGCGGCCCGCCGAAATCGGCCGGGCCCGAAGGCAACTGCGCAATGCCCGCAATATCGGGGTGTTCGGTGTCAATCTCGTGGGCCTGAGCTCCGGCGCATCCCGCGATACCGAAGACTTCATCGCCGACGTAGACCGCCTGGAACGGCTGGCCGAAGATGTCACTCAGCTCGACGATCGCCGACTGCTGAGCCTGATCGGGTTGGCGCGCGACCAGGTGGTGCACGGATGGGTGCTGGCCTCGGCGTCATTCATGCTGTGCGCCGCGTTCAACGTGTTGCTGCGCGGCTTGTGCGGCCGCGACACCTCCCCGGCCGCGGGGCCGGAACTGGTCAGTGCTCGCTCGGTAGCCGCGATGCATCGCTTGGTTCTTGCGGCACAACGTGATCCGAATGTGGTGCGGCTGTTGGACGAACCGGGAGAGCGGCTCGACAAGCTGGCCGTCGACGCGCCGCAATTCCACGCCGCGGTGCTGGCCGAGCTGGCGTTGATCGGTCACCGCGGCCCCGCCGAGCTCGAGATGCTCTCAACGAGCTATGCCGATGACCCCGAGCTGCTGATCCGGATGGTGGCCAGGGCAATGAGCGCGCCGGCGGCGCCCACCCCGCATCATCCGCGAATTCCGTTGCGGGCCAAGCCGGTCGCGGTGCTGGCTGCACTCCAACTGCGCGACCGCGAAGCACGTCGCGACAAGGTGGTGCGCGCCAACTGGGTGCTGCGCGGTCTGCTGCGCGAATACGGGCGCAGGATGGTCGACGCCGGGGTCTTCGACGCCGCCGACGACGTGTTCTACCTGCTGGTCGACGAACTCGACGCCCTGCCGCCCGACGTCAAGAAGCTGGTGGCACGCCGCCGGGCCGAGCGGCGCCGTCTGGTCACCGTCGCTCCGCCAACGGTATTCAGCGGGAGGTGGGAGCCGTCCACCACGTCGGCGCCGGTTCTTTCCAGCGGAGACACCCTGCACGGCGTCGGCGTGTGCGGGGGACGGGTGCGCGGCCGGGTGCGGATCGTGCGGCCCGAAACGATCGACGACCTGCAACCCGGTGAGATTCTGGTCGCGGAGGTTACCGACGTCGGGTACACCGCGGCTTTCTGCTACGCCGCGGCGGTCGTGACAGAACTCGGCGGGCCGATGTCACACGCGGCCGTCGTGGCCCGCGAGTTCGGATTCCCCTGCGTGGTCGATGTTCACGGGGCAACCACCTCATTGCCGTCGGGTGCGCTGATCGAGGTCGACGGCACGACGGGCGAAATCTGCGTGCTCTAACCGGCCGGTGCAGACGAGAACCACCACGGGAAGGATGACGTAACGATGCGCAGAGTGATCCAGTTCTCCACTGGGAATGTGGGCCGGCATTCGCTGCGGGCGATCATCGGCCGGCCGGACCTCGAACTTGTCGGCGTGCACGCCGCAAGCGCGGACAAGATCGGCAAGGACGCGGCTCAGCTGTGCGGACTCGACACTCCGACCGGCGTTGTCGCCACCGATGACATCGATGCCCTGGTGGACCTCGGTGCCGATTGTGTGGTGTACACGTCGCAGGGCGAGACCCGGCCGATGGAAGCGATCGAGCAGATGTCTAAGTTCCTCGCCGCGGGCACCAATGTCGTCGGTACCTCGATGGTCTGGCTGGTCACACCACGCCACGCCGAAGACTGGTTGCGCGAGCCCCTGGAGCGCGCCTGCGCGGCGGGCAACACCTCGCTTTACGTCAACGGCGTCGATCCCGGCTTCTCCGGCGATACGCTCGTACATGCGGCGGTCAGCCTGACGACTCGCGTCGATTCGATCACCGTGCAGGAGATCTTCGATTACGGGAACTACGATGATGCCGAGTTCACCGGCGCTGCAATGGGGTTCGGATCGACTGAAGACGACGATTCGCCGATGATGTTTCTGCCCGGGGTGATTGTGTCGATGTGGGGTGGTCAGGCCCGGAGTCTGGCGGACAATCTGGACATCAAGCTCGACGAGGTGCGCCAGCGCGTCGAGCCCTGGTACACGCCCCAACGAATCGACTGCACGATGATGACGGTCGAGCCGGGACAGATGGCCGCGGTGCGTTTTGCGACCGAGGGCGTGCGCGATGGCAAACCGGTGATCACCCTCGAACATGTCACCAGGCTGACCAACGCGGCGGCACCGGACTGGGAATTCCCGCCCGAGGGTCACACCGGGGTGCACCGTGTCGTCGTGGAGGGCGAACCGCGCGTCGAGATCAACACTCACCTTTCGCACCCGGTGCTGGATTCCACTGACGCAGGCTGCATTTCGACGGCGGGTCGCGCGGTCAATGCGATCGAATGGGTGTGTCGCGCACCGCAGGGACTTGTTGCGGTAGAGGATATTCCGCTGTCCGCGACAATGCGCGGCGCGATGTGGGCCGAGGGTTGACCGCTACAGCGGCCAGCTGTCCGGCCTGGCCTCGTAATGCAATGCGACGGGCGGCGGCAATGGCTGTCGTTCGTTGACCGAGATCGCATCGACGACAAGGGCGACATACCGTCGCCAGCCGTCGCTGCCGGTCGCCATCGTGGACAGCACACCGAAGAGCATCGCGACCAGGCGGGGAAGGTCGTCGGCGACCAGGTCGTCGCGGATGCTGCCCACCCGCTGGCCTTCTCGCACAAGCTCGCCCAGCGCTTCGTTGAGCGAAACCGAGATGTCGGACGTGAGCGATCCGGCCCGGCGTGCGGCGGTCAGCAGGTTGTGTTCGCGGGCTCCCAGCGATATCGCCGCTTCGATCAGCTGGGTGAGACCCCACAGCGGATCCGTCGCACGGCGGGCGCTTTCGATCACCGGTGTGAGGTCCTCGGCGATGCTTTGGTCCAGGGCGGCCCGCACCAGGTCAGCCTTTGCCGGGAATCTGCGGTAGAGCGTGCGCTCACCCACGCCGGCGTGCCGCGCGACCGCTTCCACCGGGGCGTCGGGCCCCAGCTGACCATAGACTTCCCGCGCCGCGCGCAGGATGCGCTCGACGTTGCGCGCCGCGTCGGCCCGCAACGGCCGGTCTTCCACCGCGGTCATGGTGACAGCCTAACTGACAGTTGACTGCCAGTCCGCTAGGTTCTACGCTGATGCAACTGGCAGCCAACTGACACTTATGGGGAAATGCGGCTAATGTCAATTGCTTTCGAAACCTCCGAATCCAGCCTGCCCGTCATACCCGTTCAACGTGCGACGCAGTGCCCGCTGCACCCGCCGGCCGAGTTCGTCAACTGGCGCGACGAGCCCGGACTGCGCAAGGCGATGTATCACGGCCAACCGACCTGGGTGGTGAGCCGCTATCACGACATCAGGGCGGCGCTGCTCGACCCGCGGCTGTCCGCCGATACCATCCCCGCCTCGTTCAAGCCCGAGAGCCCGGACAGCACCGTGCCGGTGATGTTCCCGCGCATCGACGATCCCGAACACAATCGGCTGCGCCGGATGTTGGTGCGCGACTTCACTTTCCGGCGTTGCGAGTCGATGCGGCCGCAGATCCAGGAAACGGTGGACGAATTCATCGAACAGATGATCGGCAACGGGCCGCCCGCCGACCTGGTCAGCGACTTCGCGCTGCCCATCCCGTCGCTGGTTATAGCGCTGTTGCTGGGTGTGCCGCCCGAAGACCTGGAACTGTTCCAGCGCAACTCGACGCTGGGGCTCGAGGTCGCCACACCCGACGACGTCAGGGCACAGGCCTTCGCCGAGATGTACGTCTACATACAGGACTTGGTGGAACGCCGGACGCACGACCCGGGCGACGACATGATCAGCCGCCTTGTCACCGACTACGTCGCGACGGGTCACCTCACCCGCGAGACGGCGGCGATGAACGGCGTGGTGATGATGCTTGCCGGTCACGAAACCAGCGCGAATATGATCTCGCTGGGAACGGTCGCGCTGCTCGAGCATCCAGAGGTTTACGAACGTCTGGGCCGTACCGACGACAATTCCGTCATCGCCAACATCGTCGAAGAGTTGATGCGGTATCTGTCCATCGTGCACAGCCAGGTGGACCGGGTGGCGACCGAAGACTTCGTTCTGGGCGGTCAGATGATCCGGGCCGGTGACATGGTCTTGATGAACATACCCGCCGGAAACTGGGACGCCGAGTTCGTCGATAACCCTGAACGCTTCGACCCCGAACGGAATACGCATGGGCACTTGGGGTTTGGTTACGGCGCGCATCAGTGTATCGGACAGAATCTGGCCCGTGTCGAGATGCAGGTCGCGTTCGCGACGTTGGCACGACGACTGCCCGGACTCACATTGGCGGTCTCTGCGGACAAGCTGAAGTTCAAAGAAGCGGACATCTACGGCATGAAGGAACTGCCGGTCAGTTGGTGAACGAGCTGAGGTTCGACGATCAGGTTGCCGTCATCACCGGTGCCGGCGGCGGCCTGGGCAAGCAGTACGCGCTGTTGCTGGCGTCTCGGGGTGCGCGCGTCGTCGTCAACGACATCGGTGGTTCGGTGACGGGCGATGGTTCGAGCAACCAGGCGGCGGACGCCGCCGCACACGAGATTCGCGAGCTGGGCGGCCAGGCCGTTGCGGACAGCCACAGCGTGACCAGCGCCGAAGGGGGACAGGCGATTATCGATACCGCCCTGAGCGCATGGGGCCGCGTCGATATCGTGATCAACAATGCCGGAATCGTTCGGGATGCGCCGTTCGAGGACATGACCGCCGAGCGCTTCGAGCCGCTGCTGGATGTGCATTTGCGGGGTGCTTTCCACGTGACGCGACCGGCATGGAAGGTGATGCGCGAGCAGGGGTATGGCCGGATCCTCAACACCACTTCGGCAGCCGGCATTCTGGGCAATGCCGGAATGAGCAACTACGGCTCGGCCAAGACCGGGCTGCTCGGTTTCACCCATGTGCTGGCCGCCGAAGGTGCTGGCGGCGATATCAAGGTCAACGCCGTCGCCCCGATCGCCTACACGCGGATGCTGACGCACTCGATCGACGGTGCCGCGCCCCCGGCCGACGCGGCGGCGCGAGCCGTGTTGGACGACCTGACGAACCATTACCTCAAGAAGCTGGATCCGGCCCTGGTTGCTCCGGTGGCGGCTTTCCTGACACATCGCGATTGCCCGGTGTCGGGCGAGGTTTATACCGTTGGTGCAGGCCATGTTTCGCGATTTTTCATCGGGCGGACCAAAGGCTTCTACAGTCCCGAATTGTCAATCGAAGAGGTGCGGGACAACCTGGGGCAAATTCGCGACGAAGCCGGCTACACGGTGCCCGGGGGACCCGCCGACGAGATGGCCGAGCTCTTCGCCATGATCATGGCTTCATGAGTTGCCGTGATCAGCAGCTGAACGCAATGCCGATGCCGTCGGGCGGCGGCACCGACCGCAGACAGCCGAACTGCTGGATCCCGGCGCTGCTGAACCGTACGGCCGACTGACGGGCGTAGTTCACGCAGAACAGGCCGGCCTGGTCGGCGCGACAGCGATAGTCGTCATAGGACAACGTGTCCCCGCCCGCCAATTCGGCCCCATTGCCGTAGACGAACGGCCCCGGGTCGGCGCGGGCCGCTCCGATCTGCAGGTTCGTCCCGTCGAAGGTGACCCAGCCGCCTTTCCATTCGCCGTAGGCGGTGTCCGGGCGGGGCGGCGGACTGGACAGCTCGACCAGGCAGGTCAGCGCACCGCCGGTGTGTGCGGAATCCGTCGTGCATGCGAGCTTGGCGGCCGGGACGCTGAAGGCGACGTCGGGACCGAGCTGGGTGGTGACGCCGTCGCGGACGACCGCGTGATAGCGGGCCGGATCGGCGGGATGACCTGCTTCGATCCAGGCGATGACATCGGAGATCGGCGCGCCGGCCGCTGGGACGGCCGACGGCCCCGGCGGTTTACTCCCGGGTGAGACCGTGCTGGTGGGGGAGTAACCCGACACCGCGGTTGTGTTCGGTGCCTGGCTGGGTGCCGATTGACCGCCGCCGCGGTGCGAGCATCCGGCGGCCACCAGCACCGAGAGTGTGACCCAGACGGCCATTCGCATGCCGACAGGCTATCCGTCACACCGCGGATTTAGCCGCTACGCGCGCTTTGTCTACGTAGTGTCGGCTACCGTCGGCGTATGCACGAGCGCACTATCCGCGCACGCACCGCCAACGGCATCGTCGAAGGCTTCACCCGTGATGGCGTCAACCGTTGGCGATCCATTCCCTATGCCCGGCCGCCGGTCGGACGGCTGCGGTTGCGGGCGCCGCAGCCGGCGCAGGCCTGGTCGGGCGTGCGTCATTGCCACGGTTTCACCAGCTGCGCGCCCCAGCAGCGCCGCTACACAATGCTGGGTGTCGGCCGATACCAGCCGATGAGCGAGGATTGCCTCACCCTCAACGTCGTTGCGCCGGAGTCGGGCCACGACGAACCGTTACCGGTCATGGTCTTCATTCACGGCGGCGGATACATCCTGGGCAGCTCCGCGGTCCCGCTCTACGACGGTGCGGCGATGGTCCGTCGCGGTTGCGTGTACGTATCGGTCAACTACCGACTGGGTGCGCTGGGATGTCTTGACCTGTCCTCGTTGTCGACCGCGGACACCACCATCGACAGCAATCTGTACCTGCGCGACCTGGTGATGGCGCTGCAGTGGATTCGAGAGAACATCGCGGGATTCGGCGGCGATCCCGGCAACGTCACCATTTTCGGCGAAAGCGCCGGTGCTTGTATCGCCGCCACGTTGTTGGCGGTGCCGGCAGCCGAAGGCCTGTTCGCGCAGGCGATTGCCGAAAGCCCGGCATCGGGCCTGGTTCGGTCGAAGGAGATTTCGGCGCAGTTCGCGACGAGGTTCGCCGAGTTGCTGGGCGCGCGTCCCGAGGATGCCGCCAACGCGCTGATGCAGGCATCCCCGGCGCAACTCGTCGAGACCCAACACCGGCTGATCGACCAGGGCATGGAGAACAGGCTGGGCGCCTTCCCGATCGGCCCGGTGATCGGCGACGACTGCCTGCCCGAAGACCCGGTGCTGGCGATGCAGAACGGTCGGGCGCATCGGGTCCCGCTGATCGTGGGCACCAACGCCGAAGAAGGCCGGTTGTTCACCAGGTTCCTCAAGATGCTGCCGACCAATGAGTCGATGATCGAGGAGTTGCTGGCCGACCTGGAACCGGTTGCCCGCGAACGCATTATGGCCGCTTACCCGGGCTACCCGTCATCCTCGGCATGCATCCAGCTGGGCGGCGACTTCGCATTCAGCTCGGCGGCCTGGCAGCTGGCCGAGGCGCACAGTCATCACGCCCCGACGTATCTGTATCGCTACGACTACGCTCCGCGGATGCTGCGCTGGTCGGGGTTGGGTGCGACCCATGCCACCGAGTTGTTGGCCGTTTTCGACTTCTATCGAACCCGGCTCGGGGCGTTCTTGACCGCGGCGGCCGATCAGCGCGCCGCAATTCGGGTCAGCAACGAGGTGCAGCGCCGTTGGCGAGCATTCAGTCGCGGCGGGGTGCCGGGTGAGGACTGGCCCGCCTACACCGTCGACGACCGCGCCGTGATGGTCTTCGACCGCAAGAGCCGTGTCGAATTCGATCCGCACCCGCATCGCCGGATGGCGTGGGCAGGCTTCTCATTGGCGCAGTGACCTGGCACGCTGACGTGGCACGCTGAACCCGTCAGCGCAAATTCGGCCAAAGGACGTCAATGCAGACCCAGCCAGTCGAACGACCCAGTGATCTCACCGCTTCGTGGTTGACCGCCACGATCGGCGCCGGCCAGGTCGCCGACTTCGAGACCGAACGCATCGGTACCGGCCAGATGAGTGAGTGCTACCGGGTGCGGCTGCGCTACGTGGATGGGGTCGCGGGACCGGAGTCGGCGGTGTTGAAGGTCGCGGCCAGCGATCCGATCAGTCGGCAAACCGGGTTGGCGCTGGGCCTCTACGAGCGTGAAGTCCGTTTCTACAGCGATATCGCGCCACGCCTGGGCGGACCGATCGCACCGTGCTATCACGCCGCGATCGACACCTCGACCGGTGTCTTCGATCTGCTGCTCGGCGACGCCGTTCCGGCAATTGTCGGCAACGAAATCGCCGGTGCCACAATCGAACAGGCCACCGTGGCGGTCGTCGAGTTGGGGCGGCTGCACGGCCCGCTGCTCGGCGACACCTCGCTGGCCGACGCGCCCTGGCTCAATCGGGACGCACCGCTAAACCAGGCCATGATCGCCCCGCTGTATGCCGGCTTCCTCGACCGCTACGGCGACCAGATCGCGCCGGCGCACCGCATGGTGTGCGAACGCCTGGTCGGGGCGTTCGATGCCTATCTGGCCGCCGAAACGGAACGAAACCGGATCCTGGGCCTGGTCCACGGCGACTACCGGCTGGACAACCTGTTGTTCGGCGTCGACGGAGCCGACCGCGCGCTGACCGTCGTCGACTGGCAGACCGTCTCCTGGGGTTTGCCGTTTACCGACCTGGCCTACTTCCTCGGCTGCGCACTGGGGACACAGGATCGTCGGGCACACTACGACGCGTTGCTGCGGGCTTACCACGAGGCGCTCGGTCCCCAACCGCCGATCACGCTTGCCGATGTCACCGAAGGTGTTCGGCGGCAAAGCTTTTTCGGCGTGATGATGGCGATCGTGTCGTCGATGCTGGTGGAACGAACCGAGCGCGGCGACCTGATGTTCATGACAATGCTCGCGCGGCACTGCGATCATGTCCTCGATACCGACGCGCTGGCGACGCTGCCCAATGCGGTCGCGCCCGAACCGCTACGGCCAACCGATGACGACGAACTTGCGCATGTGCCGACCGACGAGCCGCTGTGGAGCGAGAGCTGGTATGCCGACTTCGTCGATGCGGCACAGGGATTCGGCGGCTGGTTCCGCATCGGCCTGGTCGCCAACCAGCGGGCCGCCTGGGTTCAGGTGCTGGTGTGCGGACCGGACCTGCCGACCGTCGCGGTGCTCGATTACGAAGTTCCGCTGCCCGAAGACCCGTGGGTGCTGCGCACCGATGCCTTCGAAATCAGCCACGCCGCCAGCGCGCCACTGCAGACCTACCGGGTCGACGTGCGCGCGAAGGGGCAGTCCTACGCGGACCCGTCGGCGATATTGCGCGGCGAACCGGGAACACCCGCCGACGTGACAATGAATCTGGTGTGGACCACCGACGGCGCCCCATACAAGTACCGGGTGACGACGCGCTACGAAATACCCTGCACCGTCACAGGAACCGTCTCCGTCAACGGCACCACCTATCGGATGGATTCTGTTGCGGGACAGCGTGATCACTCGTGGGGTGTCCGCGACTGGTGGAGCATGGACTGGATGTGGAGTGCGCTGCACCTCGGCGACGGCACGCACCTGCACGGGTTGGACATCAACATCCCGAATGTTCCTCCGGTGGGGATCGGTTACATCCAGGACGCCGACCGCAACGTCACCGAACTGCACACCGTGACGAACCCAAGAGCATTCGGCGACAACGGGTTACCGCTGAAAATGACCTTGAGTCTGGACCCCGGCGGCCTGCGCGGCGACGTCGACATCCATGGCCACGCCCCGGTGCTGCTGACCGGCCCCGACGGACAGGTCAGTGAGTTCGCCCGCGCCTGGGTCAGCATCGACACCGCGGACGGCCGCAGCGGCGTCGGCTGGATGGAATGGAACCGCAACCTCGAGCGACAGACTTAGGCGCGGTGCCGACCGTCGTGGTGATGGGTGTGTCCGGGTCGGGCAAGTCGACGGTAGGCCGCGCGCTCGCCCAGCGGTTGCAGGTGCCCTTCGTCGACGCCGACAGTCTGCATCCACCGGCCAACGTGGCCAGGATGACCGCCGGGCAACCGCTTAGCGACCAGGATCGCCGTCCGTGGCTGGAACGTGTCGGGCAATGGTTGGCCGATCACCGTGCGGGTGGGGTAGCGAGTTGCTCGGCGCTCAAACGCAGCTACCGCGACCAGTTGCGGGCGCACTGCCCGGGCGTGGAGTTCCTGTATCTGAGCGGCTCCCCGGAACTGATCGGCGCGCGGTTGGCGGCCAGATCGGACCATTTCATGCCGGCCGCATTGCTGCGGTCACAACTCGACACGTTGGAACCGCTGGGGGCCGACGAGCCCGGGGTCACCGTCGACATCGATCAAGGTGTCGACGCGATCGTCGACACCTTCCTGGCGGGCTAGCCGCTACCAGGGACGACGACGGGTATTGGCCTGCCCGCCGACTCGGTCGCGCGCCGCGTCGGCTATCTGGTTGCCGTGCGTGCGTGCGGATTCGGCGAATTCTTCGCCACGCACCCGAGCGTTCTTGGCCAGCTTCTCGCTGCGCTTGCGCGCCTTCTTCGCCAGTGGTCCGGCCTTGTCGGCGGCCTCTTCCGCCAGCTTCTCGCTGCGCTTGCGCGCCTTTTCGGCTCGCTCGGCCACCTCGTCGGCCAGCTGCTCACCGCGCTTGCGGGCCTTCTTGGCCAGCGGCTCGGCGCGCTCGGCGGCCGCACTGGCCAGTTCGCGGCCGCGGTCGAGGGCGAGCTCGGCGTAGGGCGCGCCGCGCTCGGCGGCGGTGCTGGCCAGTTCGCGGCCGCGGTCGAGGGCGGCCTCGGCGTAGGGCGCGCCGCGCTCGGCGGCGGTGCTGGCCAGTTCGCGACCGCGTTCGGCGCCAACGTGCAGGCCGTGCGCGATCTTTTCGCCGAGCTCACCGAGGTCGGTGTCGAACAATGCGTCGTCGGACCCGGGCAGCACCGAGGACACCCGGTCGGACAGCCGCTCGGCTGCCTTGCGGCCGCGCCATCCCAGCGACGGCTTGCCGGCGGTGTCGGCGGACGCGATCATCAACCCACCCAGCAGGCTCAGGTCTTTCAGGAACTCGCGGCGTCGCTCGGCTTTGCGCTGCGGGTCGCTCTCATTCCAGAACGAGTAGGAGCCGAAGTTGGCCGGCAGCACCGTCAGGGCAAGTACGGCCGACGCGACGCGCGGCATTTTCCCGGTGGCCAGCAGCAGCCCGCCGCCGATCTGAACACCGGCGGTTATCTGGGCGAACGTTTGGGGGTCGTTGGGCATACTGCGGGCCACTTGGTCCGGCAACGCCTGCAGGCCATCCACCGCGGGGGCTGCGGCCTCGGCGGCAGCTTTCGGATTAAGTAGGGATTCAACTCCTTGGCCGATAAAGGCAACCGACAAGAGGGGACGTGCGATTCTGCGGATCACCATGGCAGGGGGTGTACCCGGGGAGTCGGCAAACAAACCGACTCTGCCGCAGTTGACGGCGATATGGTGGAGCGCGTGCGAGCGTTGATCATCGTCGACGTGCAAAACGACTTTTGCGCGGGCGGCTCGCTGCCCGTGCGCGGCGGCGCTGAAGTGGCCGGTGCCATCAACGACTATCTGGCCCGCGAGCCCGGCTACCAACACGTGGTGGCCACCAAGGATTTCCATATCAACCCGGGCGACCATTTCTCCGACCACCCCGACTACTCGTCGTCCTGGCCGCCGCACTGCGTTGTCGGAAGTCCGGGAGTGGAATTTCGTCCCGACCTCGACACCCGGCCGATCGAGGCGGTATTCCGCAAAGGCGCCCGCGCGGCGGCCTATAGCGGCTTCGAGGGTGCCGACGAGAGCGGGACCTCGCTGCTCGAGTGGCTGCGGCAGCGCGGCGTCGACGAGGTCGACATCGTCGGCATCGCCACCGACCACTGCGTCCGGCGAACCGCCGAGGACGCGGCGCGCAGCGGTTTGAGCACCCGGGTCCTGCTCGACCTGACCGCAGCGGTGTCGCCGAGTTCGGCCGCGCAAGCACTAGTCGAGATGCGAAGTGCCGGAATCGAAGTGGTCGAGGGCATCTGATGGTGGTGCCACTGGACCGCGAGTCCCTGCTGGCCGCGGTGGAGCGCTCGCCCCGGGCGGCCGCCGCCCACGACCGCGCCGGTTGGGTGGGGTTGTTCACCGAGGACGGCCGTATCGAAGACCCGGTCGGCTCCCGACCGCATCTGGGCCGGGTCCAGATCGGGGACTTCTACGACACTTTCATCGGTCCGCGAGCGATCAAGTTCCATCGCGACATCGACATCGTCTTCGGCACCGTCGTGCTGCGCGACCTCGAACTCGAGGTGTCGATGGGTGCGGCCGTCACGATGTACATACCCGCGTTCCTGCGTTACGACCTGCGAGAAGCGAACGGCCAATGGCAGATTGCTCATCTGCGCGCGTATTGGGAGCTACCGGCGATGATGCTGCAGTTCCTGCGGACCGGATCGTCGGCGGTGTCGCCCGCGGTGGCACTGTCGCGAGATCTGCTCAACAATCAAGGGCTGGCTGGAACTGCGGGCTTCGTGACCGGCTTTCGCCGACCCGGTGCCCGGCACAAGACGCTGGTGCAGACATTCCTCGGCGCTGTTTCGCGCGGCGATACCTTGGCTGCGGCTCACGCGCTATCACCTGCTGCTGAAATCACTTTAGGTGACAACGACCCGCTCGACATCGCCGAATTCGCGGCGGAACTCGCCGGCGCGAACTGGACCAAGATGATCGGTGCGGGATCCACGGTCACCGTGTCGCTCAATTCGGCTCACGGGCGCGGCATTATGTTTGCCGACCTGGGCCGGCGCGGCAAAGTGATCGATCACGTCCGCTATTTTCCGGCCTGAGCGTGCCCCGATCGGCTCGCTAACAGCGCCGCCCGCAACGACGGCGGAGTTTGCGGGTCATCGTCGCTCGTTCGGCCCTGCGTACCGCGTGGTTGCATGTATTGCCGAGAACCTGATAGGTGCCGTAGAAATAGCTGTCATGAAACGGAGGCAAGCGATGAGTGTGATAAGAACCGTCGGCGTTGGGGTGGCGGTCACCGCCTTGCTGACCGCCACGACAGCCTGTGGCAAAGATGAAAAGTCCTCTTCCTCTTCCTCGTCGTCGTCGACGTCGTCCTCGACTTCGGCGGCATCGTCGAGTTCGGCAGCGTCCTCATCCGCGTCGAGTGCGGCGCCGTCGGGGACCGCGCCGCTGGCCGACTACTCCAACTTGCTGGTCTCGGCTGCCGACATCGGTGCCGACACGACCTTGGGTCCGCCGGAGCAGAACCCGGGCGGCGTGGCCGGGGTGGCGGTGACCTTCAGCAACACCTCCAAGACTCACACGATCACCGATCTTCTCGTCGTGTTTACCGACCCGGCGTCGGCCGCCCAAGGCGCCAAGGACCGCCCCGCCTCCCTGGGCAAATACGTCACCGGTGCCCCGCAGCCGTTCGCGGTGGGGACCAACGGAGTCATCGTGGTCGGGCCGTCGCCCGATAACACCAAATCGGTGACCTACGTGGTGTTCTCCGAGGGCAAGGTCATCGTCGACCTGGAGTTCGACAGCGGACCCAACGATGCCGCTCCGCAGGACTTCGTGATGGATGTGGCCAAGAAGCAGGACGACGCGGTCAAGAGCCGCATGACCAGCTAGTAGCGCTGGATCACCAGCAGCGCCAGCGACGCTGCGGACAGGCACAGGAACGCGCCCGGAAAGGCGATGTTGTACAAGACGCGTGCCCTGACGTGAGTCAGCACCGCCCCGATGAAGAACAGGACCAGGCCGGCCGCGGCCGCGATACCTAACGCCGGCAGACCGGCCAGCCCGGCGACCAGTCCGACGGCCCCGGCCAGCTTCGTCAACGCCAACGCAGGTAGCCACGAACGAGGCACGCCGACCTCGGCCGAGTTCGCCAACACGAATTTCGCCGGGATGAGGTCGGCGACGGCGATACCGCCGGTGGTGATCACGGTGATCACGGTGATCACCAGGTATGCGATGTGCATGCCATCAGGTCCTTCCTTCGTTCAAACCGTTGTGGTGCAGCAATTTCCGCTGCGGCGAGCCCAGTGGCCGCGGTGCGCGCCGCGGCGCACAATCGGTAGGGTCATGGTGCTGGTCTCCTGGGTGCGAAGAGCTCGATCGATGCGGTCATCTTCTTGACGACTCCCGTGCGGAAAAGGTGACCCATGAATGCGAGAACCGAAAATCCGGTGGACCTCACCGGTCTGGCGCAGCGGTTTGACGCCGATCGTCAGCACCTGCGGGCGGTGGCGTTTCGGCTGCTCGGCTCGACCACGGATGCCGACGACGCGGTGCAGTCCGCGTGGCTGAAGGCCAGCCGGGCCTACGGGGGCGACGTCGGCAACCTGACCGGTTGGTTCACCACGATCACCGCGCATGAGGCGTTCGACCAGCTGCGCATGCGAAAGCGCCGCGCCGAGCAGCCGGTGGCCGACGCGCACGAATTCGACCGCCTGACGGCCACCGCGTCGGTGCCGGCGGACGAGGACGCGCTGCTGGCCGACTCGGTCGGCACCGCGATGCTGGTGGTGCTGGATCGCCTGTCGCCCGCGCAGCGAGTCGCATTCGTGCTGCACGATGTGTTCGCCGTGCCGTTCGAGACGATCGGCGATGTGCTGGGCCGGTCGCCGGCCGCCGCCAAGAAACTGGCGAGTCGGGCACGTTCGCGACTGCACGGTGGCTCGCCCGCTCAATCCCGCCTCCTCGCCGGGCACCTCGAGATCGTCGAGGCGTTTCTGACGGCATCCCGCGGTGGTGATATCGCCACGTTGCTCGAGCTGCTGGCCCCCGATGTGGTGCGCAGGGTCGATCGCGTGTTGGTTCCCGACGACGTGGCGGTGCAGGTTCGCGGGGCCCGCGAGGTCGCCGAGGAGACGCGTCGATTCACGCGGCGTGCGCGGGCCGGCGTGGTCATGCTGATCGACGGGGCCGCAGGCATCGTGATCGCGCCGCGCGGGCGCGCGCAGATTCTGTTGCAGCTCGGCATCGGCGCCGACAACCGCATTCACACCATCGACATCACCGCCGACGGCGGCGGCCGGCGGCGGGCCGAACTTGCATTGCCGGGGTGGCCGTCTTAGGCGGATGCCAGACCGATCGGGTACCAAGGACATGGAAACGGCCGATGGAGACGTCGGCGATGGGCGAGAACGGGAACACGATGCTCGATAAGCCGTTCGGACGGCGCAGCTTGATGCGGGGCGCCGGCGCTGTTGCGGCAGCGGCTCTGGCGCCGTGGGCCGGTGGGTGTGCTTCCGACGACGACGCGTTGACGTTCTTCTTCGCCGCCAATCCGGACGAGGCCGCCGCCCGCCTTCGTGTCGTCGCCGAGTTCGAGCGCCGCCACCCCGACATCAAGGTCCGGGCGGTGCGGTCCGGGCCCGGAGTGATGCAGCAGTTGTCCACGTTCTGCGCGGGTGGCAAATGCCCGGATGTGCTGCAGACGTGGGATCTGAGCTATGCCGAGTTGGCCGCCCGGGGGGTGTTGCTCGACTTGAACGACCGCTTGGCGCGCGATCAAGCCTTCGCCGCCCAGCTCAAGACGGACTGCGTCGGGCCGCTCTATGACACCTTCACGTTCGACGAGCAGCAGTCGGCTTTTCCCGAGCAGTGGTCGGGAAACTTCTTGTTTTACAACAGGCGGCTGTTCGCCGACGCGGGCGTCGCGCCTCCGCCCGCGTCGTGGGACAAGACGTGGACGTTCGCCGAATTCCTCGACACGGCCAAGGCCTTGACCAAGCGGGACGGATCGGGGCGCGTCACGCAGTGGGGTTTCGTCAACACCTTTGTCTCGTACTACTCGGCCGGATTGTTCGCGATGAACAACGGCGTACCGTGGTCGACGCCGATTCGGAATCCGACCCATTTCAATTTCGACAGCCCGGCGTTCATGGAGGCCGTGCAGTTCTATGCCGACCTCGCCAACAAACACAAGGTGGCACCGAATGCGTCCGAGGTGCAATCGATGTCGACGCCAGATCTGTTCGCCGCGGGCAGGGCGGCCATGGCGCTGGGCGGTCACTGGCGATACCAGACCTTCATTCGCGCCGAGGGATTGGATTTCGACGTCGCGCCCCTGCCGGTGGGGCCATCGCTGCCCAGCGGGCACAGCGCCTGCTCCAACATCGGCACCACCGGACTGTCCGTCTCGGCGAGCAGCCGGCATCAGGACCAGGCATGGCAATTCGTCAAGTTCGCCTGCGGTCCGGTGGGTCAAGCGATCATCGCCGAATCCTGCCTGTTCGTGCCGGTGTTGCGATCCGTGCTTGCCTCGGACGGCTTCGCCAAGGCCCACCAGGGGATTCGCAACCTCTCGGTGCTCACCGAAGGACCTGCTTATTCCGAACGCCTGCCCGTCACCCCGGCTTGGGAAAAGGTCGTTGCGCTGATGGATCGCAACATGGGACCCGTCCTGCGTGGCTCACGGCCCGCGACATCGCTGACCGGGTTGTCGGTCGCAGTTGACGAGGTGCTGCGCAACCCATGACATCGGTCAACAGATCAGCCGTGCTCACCCCGGCCGCCGCGAAACGCCGTCCCCAGGGTCCGTATCCGTCACGGCGGCGAGCCTGGGCGGGACGCTTGTTCGTCGCGCCCAACCTGGCCGCGGTCGCGGTGTTCATGCTGTTTCCGCTCGGGTTCTCGCTGTACATGAGCTTTCAGCAGTGGGATGTGTTCAGGCCGCCAAAGTTTTTGGGCCTCAAGAACTTCGAAGACCTCTTCACATCAGACCCGTTGTTCCTCATCGCGATCCGCAACACCATCGTGTTCTCTCTCGGAACGGTCATACCGACGGTCGTCATCAGTCTCATTGTGGCGGCGGTGCTGAACCGGAAAGCCAAGGGCATAGCCATCGTTCGGACAATCGTCTTCATGCCCCTGGCGATCTCCTCGGTGGTGCTGGCGGTCGTCTGGCAGTTCGTCTTCAACACCGACAACGGGCTGCTCAACATCATGCTCGGCTGGGTGGGACTCGGTCCCGTCCCGTGGCTTGTCGACCCCAATTGGGCGATGGCCTCGCTTTGCGTGGTCGCTGTGTGGCGCAGTGTGCCGTTCGCGACCGTCATTCTGCTGGCGGCGATGCAAGGAGTGCCGCAAACCGTCTACGAGGCAGCCAAAATCGACGGTGCGGGCGAGATACGGCAGTTCTGGTCGATTACGGTGCCGCTGATCCGCGGCTCGGTGTCGTTCGTCGTCGTCATTTCAATCATCCACGCATTCCAGGCGTTTGACATGGTCTACGTTCTCAATGGTTCCAATGGCGGCCCGGAGACATCGACCTATGTGCTGGGCATCATGCTGTTCCAGCACGCCTTCTCATTCCTGGAATTCGGGTACGCGTCGGCGCTGGCCTGGGTGATGTTCGCGATTTTGCTCGTTCTGACCCTGGTGCAGTTGCGGCTGACGCATCGGCGATCGTGGGAGGCTTCGCGTGGCCTTAGCTGAGGGAGTGTTCAAGCGCAGTGCTTTTCGCGCCGTGGTGGTCTACGCGCTGCTGATCACCATCGCCTGGTGCTGGCTGTTCCCGGTCGCCTGGGCGGTGTCGGGTTCGCTGAAGAGGGAGGGCGAGATCAGTGAGCCGAAGCTGCTGCCGTCGCACCCGAGGTGGTCGAACTACGTCGAGGTGTTCAATGTGATGCCGTTCTGGCGAATGTTTTTCAATACCGTGCTGTACGCCGGATGCGTGACCGCGGGACAGGTTTTCTTTTGCTCGCTGGCCGGATATGCCTTCGCGCGACTGCAATTCCGTGGTCGCGACACGTTGTTCGTGTTATACCTGGGGACGCTGATGGTACCGCTGACCGTGACGGTGATTCCGCAGTTCATCCTGATGCGGACGGCGGGCTGGGTTGATACACCCTGGGCGATGATCGTGCCCGGCCTGTTCGGCAGTGCGTTCGGCACCTACCTGATGCGGCAGTTCTTCCAAACGCTGCCCGCCGATCTGGAGGAAGCCGCGATTCTCGACGGTTGTACGCCGTGGCAGATCTATTGGAGGATTCTGTTACCCCATGCCAGGCCCGCGGTGATGGTGCTCGCGGTGCTCACCTGGGTCAACGTCTGGAACGACTTTTTGTGGCCGCTGTTGATGATTCAGCGCAACAGCCTGGCCACGCTGACGCTCGGGCTGGTGCGGCTGCGGGGAGAGTACGTTGCCCGCTGGCCCGTCATCATGGCTGCTTCGATCATCATCATGGTGCCGCTGGTGATCATCTATGCGGTCGCGCAGCGTTCCTTCGTGCGCGGCATCGCCGTCACCGGGCTTGGTGGGTGAATCGTGGCGTCAGTGAGTTGGGAACAGGCGACACGACACTTCCCGGGCGCACAACGCCCGGCCCTGGACGGCCTCGATCTGTTTGTCGGCGACGGCGAGTTCGTCGTCCTGGTCGGGCCGTCCGGATGCGGCAAGACGACTTCATTGCGGATGGTCGCCGGACTGGAAACGCTGGACGCCGGATGTGTTCGCATCGGTGAGCGCGACGTAACTCATGTCGATCCCAAGGATCGCGACGTGGCGATGGTGTTCCAAAACTACGCGTTGTACCCGCATATGACGGTCGCGCAGAATATGGGTTTCGCGTTGAAGATCGCGAAAACCTCGAAGGCTGAAATCACCGATCGGGTGCTCGCCGCGGCGAAACTGCTTGACCTGGAACCATATCTGGATCGCAAACCCAAAGACCTCTCCGGCGGGCAACGCCAGCGGGTGGCGATGGGACGTGCGATCGTGCGGCGCCCGCACGTGTTCCTGATGGACGAGCCGCTGTCGAATCTCGATGCCAAACTCCGGGTGCAAACCCGCAATCAGATCGCCGCGCTACAGCGACGGCTTCAGACCACGACCGTCTACGTCACCCATGACCAGGTAGAGGCCATGACGATGGGGGACCGCGTGGCGGTGCTGCGCGACGGCGTGCTGCAGCAATTCGCGGCGCCACGCGAGCTCTACCGCAACCCCGCCAACGTGTTTGTGGCCGGATTCATCGGGTCGCCGGCAATGAACCTGTTCACTCTGCCGATCATCGATTCCGTTGTCTCGCTGGGGGATTGGCCCATCCAGCTGCCGCGTGAGATCGCCAACAGCGCGAGCGAGATCGTGGTCGGTGTCCGGCCGGAGCACTTCGAGCTGGGCGGCCTCGGTGTCGAGATGGAGGTCGACGTCGTCGAGGAGCTCGGGGCCGACGCCTACCTGTACGGCCGGATCACCGACTCGGCGAAGGCAATTGACCAGGACGTCGTCGCGCGCGCGGATGGGCGCAACCCGCCCCAGAAGGGCAGCCGGGTGCGGTTGCATCCGGAACCCGGGCATGTGCACTTCTTCGGGGTCGACGGCGAGCGGATCTCGTGAGTACGCAGCCCGTCGATCTGGTTTGCGAGGGCGGCGGCGTCCGGGGTATCGGCCTGGTGGGTGCGGTGGACGCGCTGTCCGCGGCCGGCTACCAGTTCCCTCGCGTGGCCGGGACGAGCGCGGGCGCGATCGTCGCATCGCTGGTGGCAGCCCTGCAGGCGGCGGGCGAGCCACTCAGCCGGCTCGCGGAGATCATGCGTTCGCTCGACTACCGAAAGTTTCTGGACCGCAACCTGATCGGGCATGTTCCGCTGATCGGTGGGGGACTGTCATTGCTGGTATCGGATGGGGTTTACCGCGGCGCCTATCTCGAACACCTGCTCGCCGGCTTGCTGGCCGACCTGGGTGTGCGGACCTTCGGCGACCTGCGCACCGGTGAAGAACCCGAGCAATTCGCGTGGTCGCTGGTCGTCACCGCCAGCGACCTGTCCCGGCGCCGGCTGGTGCGCATACCGTGGGACCTCGACTCCTACGGAATCGACCCGAACGACTTCTCCGTGGCACGCGCGGTGCACGCGTCGGCGGCTATTCCCTACGTGTTCGAACCGGTCCGGGTGGGCGGCGCAACCTGGGTCGACGGCGGCTTGTTGTCGAGTTTTCCGGTGGAGCTGTTCGACCGGGCTCAGCCGCGGTGGCCGACGTTCGGGATCCGGCTATCGGCACGGCCGGGCATTGCGCCCACGCATCCGGTGCACGGGCCGGTGTCGTTGGGCATCGCGGCGATAGAGACGCTGGTAAGCAATCAGGACAACGCCTACATCGACGATCCATGCACGGTGCGACGCACCATCTTCGTGCCCGCCGACGAGGTGAGCCCGATCGATTTCGACATCACCGCCGCGCAGCGCGACGCCCTGTACCAGCGTGGATTGGTCGCGGGCCAGGAGTTTTTGAAGACGTGGAACTATGCCGACTATCTGGCGGCCTGCGGCGGGCCGGTCGAACAGGGTTAACGCCGTGCGCACCCCATCGCATCGAGTCTTTGCTCGACGCGCACGATGTCGTCCAGCGAGGGCATCTCGTTCGTGATCCGAAAGATCGCGACTCCGACATCGACGGTGCCGACCGGCCCGGCTTTACGTGCCATGAATTCACTTGTGATGGTGGTGATTTCATCATCGGTGACGCGGCGGCGCAGCAGCGCCAACAGCGGCACGTAGCCGCGCTCCGGCGCCCCGGCCGGGTAGCCGGCGCGCAAAAACGCGACAGCCTTCGACACCAGGCCGGCAATCCCCATTGCTTCCACCTCATCAACTGCTGCGCGCAAGGCGCACTTAATTAACGTAGCAGCAAAGCGCTCATTCGCGGGTGGGACAACGCGGTCCTTACAGGTTTCGCGCCGATTTTGCCGCTTCATTAACGCCCGTCGGCAGGCGCTCATGGGCGCGCCGATCACCGATTTCGGTCGCGACCGTTCCTAGTATTGCCCGCGTGATGGATCGTTACGGAACCGATGTCCTGGCCGCCGCTCGGCGCAAGCCACGTTCGGCCGAACACCCAGCTGAGCTGGGACTTGTTGTCGAGGATGTCGAGACAGGCTACGTCGGTGCGGTGGTGCGGGTCGAGTACGGACGCATCGACCTCGAAGACCGGCATGGCCACGTCCGAGGCTTTCCGCTCGGGCCCGGATACCTGCTGGAGGGGCGTCCGGTGATCCTCACCGAGCCGCGCCGCGCGGCGCCGGCGGCCGCGAGCCGTACCGCGTCCGGATCCGTCGCGGTGCCGGGCGCTCGCGCCCGCGTCGCGCGCGCCAGCCGGATCTACGTCGAAGGCCGTCACGACGCGGAACTCATTGCGCAGGTCTGGGGCGAGGACCTGCGTATCGAAGGTGTCGTCGTCGAGCATCTCGGAGGCGTCGACGATTTGGTGGGCATCGTCGCAGAGTTCGCTCCCGGTCCGGGGCGCCGGCTCGGCGTTCTCGTCGATCACCTCGTCACGGGTTCGAAGGAGGCACGCATTGCCGAGGCGGTGCGCCGGGGACCCGGCGGGCCCGACACGCTGGTCGTCGGCCATCCCTACGTCGACATCTGGCAGGCGGTGAAGCCGCAACGGCTCGGCCTGACTGCCTGGCCCGAGGTGCCGCGGCACCTCGAATGGAAGCACGGCGTGTGCCAGGCGCTTCGCTTGCCGCACGCCAACCAGGCCGACATCGCCCGGGCGTGGCAGCGCATCCGGTCGCGGGTGCGGGACTGGAACGACCTGGAACCCGCACTGATCAGCAAAGTCGAAGAACTCATCGACTTCGTGACCGAGCCGGGTCGCTGACGCGGGCGGGAAGTGCCGGCGCTCTTAATCACGACGGCAAGTTAGGTTAGGCTAAGTCGAAGGTCCCGATCCACGGGATGGGAATCGGACGCATGCAAGGCGTATTCGGCGTTTTCCTCGGCACGTTCCTCATCGGCCTGCGCGAAGGCCTGGAGGCGACGCTCATCGTGAGCATCGTTGCGGCCTTCCTCAAGCGAAACGGGCAGTCGACCCGCCCGATGTTTGCCGGCGTGGCCTTGGCGGTGCTGATCAGCGTTGCGGTCGGCGTCGGTCTGGATCTGTTCTCGGCGACGCTTCCGCAGGCCCAGCAGGAGATGATGGAGACGGTCATCAACGCCATTGCCGTGGTGTTCGTGACCTCGATGATCATCTGGATGAACCGCAACTCCAGGCGGCTCAAAGGCGAACTCGAGCGCGAAGCCCAACAGGCGCTCAACCGTGGCGGGGCGCTCGCGCTCGTCGCGATGGCCTTCCTCGCCGTCCTCAAGGAGGGCTTCGAGACATCGGTCTTCCTGCTGGCGGCTGCCCAGACGTCGCACGGCAACCGGTGGTTCGCCGTGCTGGGCGGTGCGGTCGGGCTCGGGGCGTCGATCGTGCTGGGTGTCGGCCTGTACTTCGGCGGTCTGAAGCTCAATCTCGGCCGCTTCTTCCGAATCACCGGGGTATTCCTGGTGCTGATCGCCGCCGGACTGGTGCTGGGCGCGCTGCGCACCGCACACGAGGCGGGCTGGGTGACCATCGGCCAGCAGCAGGTGCTCGACTTCTCGTCCTGGATACCGAGCCAGTCCGTGCTGGGCGCGTTGCTCGCCGGCGTGTTCGGCATCCCCACCGACCCCCGCCTCATCGAGGTGCTGGGGTGGCTGCTGTACGCGGTGCCCGTGCTCGTCGTCTTCCTGTGGCCCGAGCGCCTGGCCGCGACGCCGCGAAGCCGCTCCCGGCTACAGCTGGCCGCCGCGGCGGTGCTGGTCATCATCGCGGCGATGCTGGCGGCGATGACGCCCGCGGGTAGCTCGTCGCCGAGCGCGCGGACGCGCACCGTCATCGACCACTCCGGCCACACCGCTCAGGTGTCGATCACGACCGGGCCGCACGGACGCGAATTGATTCTCACCGACGAAGACACCCCGACCGGCCGTCGTATCCCGCTGATCCCGGCGGACGACCAAACCGTGGACGGGTTGCCGGTCCAGGCGTGGCAGGCTTCCGAGCCCGCCGGCGCCGATGGCGCGCCGGCCGTAACGCTGGATCAGTTGCGAAACATGGCGGGGGGCCGGCTGCCGGTCGGTCTCGCGCCCGGCCGCACGCCGGGGCCGTTTGTGGGGCAATGGGCGACGACTACCGCGTATACCGTTCTTACGCGAGGCGATTTCGTGATCAGCGCGCAGGCGACGAGCAACCGCACGGCGATCTTGACCGGCGGTGGGCTGACCGGAGCCAAGACCGTCAGTCTCGGCGGGCTAGCAACGGACTGGTCGACCGCCGCCGCCGAAGATCAGTCGACCGCCGCCCAAATCGCCGCCGGCACCCAGAAGCACGCCGAGCGACAGTTGTGGCGGGTCTGGCTTCCGTTGGTACTGGCCTGCTTTGCGCTGGCTTGTGCCCTGGGCGCCATAATCTCGATGCGCAGCGACGCGCGAGCCCTACAGGAGAGGAAAACGAGTGATAGCGAATCGCACCGCCCGGGCAAGGTCGCGGTCTCGTGAATTCTGGCTTACCGCACCGGCTTTGGTTTCCAGCGCGGTGTTGGCCGCGGCCGGCTGCAACCACTCGAGCCCAGCCGCGGGCCCCCCGCCGTCTCGACAAGCCAGTCCGACCGGCGGGACGAACGCCGTCAAAGTAACGATGGCCAACAGCAGTGGAAAAGACGGTTGTGCCCTGGACACCACCAGCGTGCCGGCCGGCCCGGTGACCTTCACCGTCGTCAACACCAGCGCGCCGGGCATCAGTGAGATGGAGTTGCTCCGAGATCAGCGCATCGTTGGTGAGAAGGAGAACCTCGCACCCGGATTGAACCCGGTGTCATTCACCGTCACTCTGGACGGCGGCTCGTATCAACTGTATTGCCCCGGAGCGAGTGTGGAATACCAAACCCTGTCGGTGACCGGTCAGGCGCCCGCAGGGCCGACGGGCACGGTGGCGAGCATCCTGGGTCAGGGCACCAGGGACTACGCGACCTACATTGTGACTCAGATCGGCCAGCTCAGTGACCAAGTGAAGGCACTCGATGCCGCCATCCAGTCCGGCAACCTCGACGCCGCCAGGGCGGCCTACGCCAAAGCCCGACTGTTCTATGAGCGCGCGGAATCCAGCGTCGAAGGCTTCGTCCTGCCGGGCTTCGCGGTCGGCGACAACGCGGGCAGCCTGGACTATCTGATCGACATGCGCGCTTCCACTCCGGTGGACGCCAAAGTCGGGTGGAAGGGCTTCCACGCGATCGAGCGCGACCTGTGGCAGGATAACGCGATCACGCCCGGTACCAAGGCGTTGAGCACCGAATTGGTCAGTAACGTAGGAAAATTGAAAGATGTAGTCTCCGGCTTACAGTACAAGCCGGAAGACTTGGCCAACGGTGCAAGTGATTTGATCGAAGAGGTGCAGAACACCAAGATCACCGGTGAGGAAGAGGCATTCAGTCACATTGACCTGGTTGACTTCTCGGGCAATGTCGAAGGCGCCCAACAGGCTTACGCGTCACTTCGGCCGGGCTTGGAGAAGATCGACGCCAACTTGGTCAGCCAGATCGATCAGCAGTTCCGTGCGGTGCTCAGTGTGCTGGACGGCTACCGCGACCCCGCCGCGCTGGGCGGCTACCGGACATACACTCCGGTACTGCAGGGTAGCGATGCGCCGAAACTGACCGCGGTGATTCAGCCGCTGCACCAGAGCCTGTCCATGGTTGCTCAAAAAGTGGTCTCCGCCAACTGATCATGGCTGACGACGAACTGGTTGAACCTGACGGCGTTGAGACGCCCGCCGATGAAGCGTCGGTATCGCGGCGGCGGATGCTCGGTGGCGCGATGCTGGCCGGTCTCACCGGGACCGCGATCGGCGCCGTCGGTGGCGGGTTCGCCGGATATGCGTCCGCGACAGCCCACCACGGCGGCTCGGATGCTGGAGACGACATCGTGGACATGCGCCGTAGCTATCCTTTCTACGGCCAGGTGCATCAGGGCGGAATCGCCACGCTCCCACAGCGTTACGCCGTCTTCATGTCGTTCTCGTTGGCTTCGGCCGCGGTTCGCGCCGATGTCCAAGGGCTGCTGGCGCGCTGGTCGGCCGCGGTGGCGGTGCTGCAGCAGGGTAAGCCCGTCGGCACGGTTGCGCCGCAGGTCGAAGTGCAACCTCCCACCGACACCGGGGAGGCCTACGGACTGAGCCCCGCCAGCCTCACCGTGACGATCGGATTGGGGCCGTCACTGTTTGGTGATCGGTTCGGTCTTGGCGCGCGGCGTCCGGCGGTATTCACCGATCTGCCGCCGCTCAACGGGGACAACCTCGATCAGAGGCTGCACGGTGGCGATCTGTCGGTGCAAGCCTGCGCAGACGACCCGCAGGTCTGCTACCACGCGGTGCGCAATCTGGCCCGCCTCGGGCGCACCATCGTGTCGCCGTTCTGGGCGGTGCTGGGCTTCGGCCGAGCCTCCGCCGGCCCCGGTCAGCAGACCCCGCGAAACCTGTTGGGATTCAAGGACGGTACCCGCAACGTCGCCACCGAGTCAGAGTACGAGCGTTTCGTCTGGGTCGACAACAGCGACCAGCCGTGGATGAACGGCGGCACCTATCAGGTGGTCCGCAAGATCCGGATGCTGCTCGAGACGTGGGACGTCGACCGGATCGGCAACCAGCAGAGGATCTTCGGCCGTACCAAGCAGGAAGGAGCGCCGCTGAGCGGCAAGGCCGAATTCGACACGCCGAATTTCGCCGCCAAAGGCGCCGACGGCGAACCGCTGATCGATCCGCGCTCACACGTCGGCTTGGCTGCCCGGGAAAACAACGACGGGATCATGATCCGCCGCCGCTCGTACAACTACACCGACGGCCTGGACCCCAACGGCCAACTGAACGCCGGACTGCTGTTCGTCTCGTATCAAAAAGATCCGCAAGATTTTATTCGTTTGCAGAACCGGTTGGGCGCCAACGACCTACTCAACGAGTACATCCGTCACATCGGATCAGCTATCTTCGCAGTGCCGCCCGCGCCGGCAGAAGGCCACTACATCGCGCAAACCCTGTTCGACTGAGCAAATCTCGGGTGGGCTCGGTGGGCACCGACGGCACGGCCGTTTCGGGCAGCGGCAATCTTGCGTCGTCCACCTAAATCACACTGACCCGCCGTCACGCACGGGGATCAACCGAGCACTAACCCGGTGGAGACCAGAATCAGCGAGAAACGGAGGAACTCCATGACCGACGCGCTCGTCATCGACGCGGAAGGGCTTGACCGGCTGTCCTGTAATGCCAAGGCCGATCCCGCCACCGGCAAGAAGACCCTGAAGGCCAAAACGGTGTGTGAAGCCGGGTTTCGCAACATGACCTACGTGCGCGACCTCGCACCACTGCTCGTCGGGGAACCACCCGCATTGCTGGGCGACGACTCCGCGCCCAATCCTTCCGAGACCGCCCTGGCCGCCCTGGGGTCCTGCATCTCGGTCGGGCTGTTGGCCAACGCCACCCACCGCGGTGTGACGCTCACCAAGATCGAGGTCGAGATGGAAGGCGACATCGACATCTCCGCGGTGTGGGGAGTCGGCGACACCCCGGACGGCAAGGTGCTCGGCTTCACCGCGGTCCGCTGCAAGGTGGCGTTGGCCGGTGACACCGATGACGAGACGCTCAGGCAGATCCACGACAACGCCATCGCCTGGTCGCCGGTAGTGAACACCTTCAGCCGCCCCGCGAGCGTCGACTCGACTCTGGTCATCGATTAGTCCGGGAAACACACCGAACAGGAGTCCGTGCCGTGACCTCAACCGTGGATGCCGCAGTCGAGCGGCTCGATCCAGAGCTGCTGGCAGACATTCGTGCCCATGCGAGCGCACTGGACCGCTGCGAGCAAACCTCGCGCCGCAGCTTCACTCGGCTGGGTGCGGCCGGCCTGCTTGGCCTCGGCGCCCCGGGAAACTCCGACGGGCGGCTCCCTCAGATGGCCGATGTCATCGGCCTGATCTCCGCAGAGTGCATGAGCACGGGGTTCTCGGTGTGGGCCAATCGCATGGCGCTGGAGTATCTCCTCACGGCCGCAACGCCATTCAGCCTCGCGGCGGCCCAGTCGCTGCTTGCCGGAACCGCGCTGGGCGTGACCGGAATGGCTTCAGCGTTCAAGGAGGCGGCCGGTTGCGGCACCCTCGATCTCACCGCAGCAGCGGTCGATGGTGGATACCGGCTGAACGGTTCGATCAGGTGGGCCAGCAATCTCTATCCCGACTCGACGATGGTGACCGCGGCGCGCACCGATACGGGCGAGAGGTTGATCGTGGCGCTTCGGCTGGATACGCCGGGCGTTACGGTCGGTGACCACTTCGACCTGTTGGCACTGGGGAGCACGGCGTCGTCATATCTGACGTTGGACAACGCACATGTGAGTTCGGAACAGGTGCTGTCTAATGGCTTTGACGCGTTCCTGCAGACGGTGCGACCGACTTTTCTCGTGCTGCAGTCGGCGATGTGCCTGGGGCTGGCCCGGACCACCGTCGAGCAGAGCAAGCTCGGGCTCACCGGGGTCAACTCGGTGTTCACCGCCGAGGTCGACGCCATCGCGGACAAGCTCGCGGCGGCGGAGACGACGCTGGCCGAGTTGGCCGGTGCGGTCGGCGGAGCGAACTCGCCGTCGAAGCGCGAACTGCTGTCGCTGCGTCTTGCCGCTGCTGAATTATCCAGTGCCAGTGCTAATTTAGAAATCCGCACCGCCGGTGGCAAAGGGTATGCGAGCCGGACGTCGGCGAGTCGCCGCTACCGGGAGGCGGCGTTCATCCCGGTGCAGTCGCCGTCGGAGGCGCAATTGCGCTGGGAACTGGGCAGATGCGCTTGAGTTCGGGCCGATGGTGAGCCAGGTGGCGGTGCCTCCGGAGGACACTGCGCACCTGGTCGGCGGGATACCGCTGGCCAGTTTGGTCCGTGATTTTCACCGGCCGATGGTGAATTTCGCTCGCACGATGGTGGATTCGACGGCGGTAGCCGAAGAGGCGGTGCAAGAGGCGTGGGTGCAGGTTTTGCAGTCGTCGGCTTCGTTCGAAGGGCGCTCCTCGGTGGGCACCTGGTTGTTCGCAATCGTCAAAAACACCGCTTCGCGTCATCGCCGCCGTGAATCCCGGATTCGGGACCACGAGGTGCTGTCCGCCACCGAGACCGACCCGCTCGCCGGCCGGATGCATCCGGCCGGCCATCCCGACGCCGGGCATTGGAGTGACCCGCCGTCGCGGCGCTTTCTTCCGGAGGACCGCACCGTGGCCCGGGAGCTGATCGGCTACGTGCGGGCGGCGCTGGAGGCGCTGCCCGCACGGCAGCGCCAGCTCGTCATCCTGCGTGACCTCGTCGGAACGTCTGCCGAAGAGGCGGCGGCGATCCTCGGCCTCTCCGCCGAGGGGCAGCGCGCACTTCTGTACCGCGCGCGGGGCAACCTTCGTAATGAACTAGAGAAGTGGCACCGCCAATGACCGTCCACGACAACACAGTTCCCGCCATCGACTGCGTGGATTTCGTCCGGCTGGTCGACGACCTGGTCGACTCCAGTGCCGACCAGTGGGGTCCCATCGTGGCTAAACACCTCGAGGATTGCCCGCCGTGTCTGGTTTATCTGCAACAGATGGCCGACCTCAAGGTTCTGCTCACTCACGTCTTTGACGGGCAGAAGCTCAGCGAGGACCACATCGCCGGATTCGTCAACGCGATCAACAAGCTCAAGGACAGTCGGCACCGATAGCGCCGCAACGCCGAAAGCCGCCGGTCAATCCGCTGCTGCCCAGTTCACGAAGGTCCTGAAGTCCCGGTGGTTGGGGACCAAAGCCTCACGACCGCACACCCCGATGGTCAATAGCGTTACTCCCGACGAAAGGAGTACGAAATGTCGGCACCTGTCAAAAAACTCGGCATCGTTGTCGCGGTCGATGGCTCACCCGCATCGGATACCGCCGTTGTCTGGGCGGCCCGCGACGCCGCGATGCACAACATTCCGCTGACCCTTTTCCACGCGGTGGTTACTCCCACCACCACTTGGCCGCCGGTTCCCTATCCCGACTCGCTGTTGGTCAAGCTGGAAGATGATTGCCGCCAGCAACTCGCTCACGCATTCAAGTTGGCCGAGGAGGCGATGCCGGCAGGCCGTAAGGTCACCATTACCAAGGAGTTTGTCTACTCGACTCCGGCGCTGGCCCTGATCAAGATGTCCGACGACGCCGAGATGATCGTCGTCGGCAGCTCGGGTCGCGGGCTGCTGGCGCGTGGTGTGCTCGGTTCGGTCAGTTCAACCGTGGTGCGCCACGCTAAGTGCCCGGTCGCGGTCATCCGTGACGAAGACGTGCCGGACCCGCAGCACGGCCCCGTTCTGGTGGGAATCGATGGTTCACCGGCGTCGGAACTCGCAACGGCGATCGCGTTCGATCAAGCGTCGCACCGGGGAGTCGATCTGGTGGCGCTGCACGCCTGGAGTGATGTCGCAATCCTCGAACTTCCAGCATTCGACTGGGAGTCGGTCGAGGCCGAGGCCGAGCGCAGCCTCACCGAAAGACTGGCCGGTTGGCACGAACAATATCCCGATGTCACCGTGCGCCGTGTGCTGGCTCGGGACCTGCCCGCCCAACAGATCATTCAACAGACGAAGTCTTTAGAAGCGCAGCTGGTGGTGGTGGGCAGTCACGGCCGCGGTGGTCTCACCGGTCTGATCCTGGGCTCGGTCAGCAATACCGTTCTGCATTCGGTGTTGGTGCCGATCATCGTTGCGCGGCCGACGCAGGTGTAGCACCGAATCGGCCATTCACGACGCTACATGCCCATGCGCACAGCGCGCAGATGTCGCGCCCCGCGCGCATGACCGTCCGATCCGGGCGGACCAGCGCGGCGGTGGCGTGGCCTTCGTGCAGCCAACGCGCCAGCTCGTCGCCTGGCTGGGCAACCAGCACGATGAAGCCGCGCTGCGCAAGCGCGGCTTCATCGGCGGCGCTCGGACTGCGGATGGTGATCAGGCCGAAGCCGCTTCCCAATACCTCGTCGAGCCGCTGATCGTCGCCCAGCCGCGGGTTCGGGCATAGCGTGCCGGCCAGGTGGCCGGGCTGGCGTGATCTGCACACCAGCGCGGAAGAAGACAGTGCCGGTGTGGTGGAGTCGACCACCTTGTCGCGCAGGCCAGGGATCAGCCGCAGCCGGGGCAGCACCACGCGGCGTAGCGCATTGCCCACCCGGGCGCCGCCGGTCATCGCACGACCGACGTTGAGCGCCAACCGAATCAGGCTTCGGGTGTGCGGTTTACGTTCCTGCTCATAGGTGTCCAGCACGGCTGGAGCAAGATTGCCGTGGTGTACCCCGGCGATCTTCCAGGCCAGATTCATCGCGTCGCGCACCCCGGCTCCCATGCCCTGGCCGATAAACGGGGGAGTGAGGTGCGCCGCGTCACCGAGGATGAAGATGTTTCCCCGGCGCCAGCGCTCGGCGATCTGGGCGCGAAACGTGTACTCCGCGACGCGCAGCAGCGCCAGTTCGTGGTCCTCGACACCGGCGGTCCAAGGTTTGATCAGTGGCCACAAGGCAGTCAAAGTGCCGAATTGGTCGGCACTTTCGCCGTCGAGCAACTGAAACTCCCAGCGGTAGCGTGACGCTCCGATGCGCATGTAGGTGCCCGCGCGCACCGGATCGCACACCTGGTGCACGCCTTCCCACTGGCGCAGGTCGGCGTCGGTGGCGACGTCGACCACCAGCCAGCGCTGTTCGAAGTTCAAATCCTTGATCGTTGAGCCTATTTGGGCGCGCACCAGGCTGTTGGCTCCGTCGCAACCCAGCAGGTAGTGGGTATCGACCTGGTGCACCGCGCCGTCGGTGCGGTCGGTGAAGGTGACGCGCACGTATTCGTCGGTGTCGGTCACATCGGTAACCTCGGCGTCGCCGCGCAGCTGAGCCTGCGGGTGCCGCTTGAGGTTTGCCCGCAGCAGTGCCTCCAACTCCGGTTGGTCGAACATGTTGGCCTGCGGAAATCCATTGCGGCTGTGAGCGGTGTCGCGAGTGAACTCGGCGAGGACGCGAAGACGACCGTCGAGCAATCGCAAGCCCAGCGTCGGCCGGGAAATAGCCGCAAACTCATCGGTGATGCCGAGCCGGGCGATAATGCGGTAAATCTCGTCATCTAGATGGACGGCGCGTGGTTGTTGATAGACGCCGCGCCAGCGATCGAGGATCAGGGTGTCAACGCCGTACTGCGCCAACAGTGTGGCGGCGGTGATACCGGTAGGTCCGGCGCCGACAACCACGACGGGAACGCGCCGAATTGCCTTAGCGCTCACGCGAATCGGACTGCGTTGCGCTGTGTCCCGAGGTCGATGGCTCCGTCATCGGTGGCGACCGATGCCTCGACGATGTCACCGTGTCGCAGATAATTCGGGTTGCCGGCCTGACGACTGAAGAACACCTTCCACTTGAGGGAGGTCGGCAGCAGGTTCCCGATCATCGCCAGCGGCTTGGGCGGAGCACTGAGCGCGGTGCCGGCCGGGGTGCCGGTGAGCACCAAGTCGCCCGGGGCGAGTTCCTGGAACTGGGTGAGTGACTGCAGAGCTTGCAGCGGCCGATACAACATGTCCCCGTCGACCAGCGCGTTCTGCCGTTCGACGCCGTTGACGCGCAGCCGCAGCCGCAGATCGCCGAAGCGGGCGAGCTCGTCGGCTGTCAGCAACACCAGCTCCGGTCCCACCGGGGTGAACGTCGGATACGACTTGGCCTCGTAGAACTGGGTTTGCGGAAGCTGGACGTCGCGCGCCGAAACATCGTTGGTGACCACCAATCCGGCGATGAACTCGGCCAAGTTCGCCTCGGAAATGGTGGTGCCGACCGGGATTGCACGCCCGATCACCAACCCGATTTCCACCTCGTAGTCGAGCAAACGGACGTGTGGGGGTTTGACGATCTCGTCGAACGGACCGGTGATCGATGCCGAGGCCTTGCGAAAGAACGTCAGCGGAACCGATGCCGGGTCCATGCCCGCGTCCCTGACGTGCGACTCGAAGTTGGTCATTTGAGCCACTACTCGGCACGGCCGGGTCACCGGCGAGAGCAATGGGAGGTCGGTTATCGGCACGGTGTCGGTCTGTATGGCGGCTTCGATTGCCGCCCGGTCCATCAGCAGCGCGCCGGTCGTCGTCGCCGCGGTGTCGATCTTGGCCGCACCCGTACCGGTTTTGAGCCACCAGGCGTCGGCGGTACGCAGGACGGAAACGGTCATGATGTGGGTACTTTCAGTAGGCCGATGAGGCGGCGGATATCGAACTCGTTGCGGGCGCGCAGCGCGGTGATCATCGAAACCAGTTCGTGGCGAGCCGATTTCAGATCAGTTCCTAAAAAGTCTCTGGTCGCCGCAGGTCCCCACTGGGCCAAGCCGGACGCGCGAAACGGTGCCCAGCCGGGTTCGACGGTGTTGTCGAACAGATCTCCGTCGGCGAAGTGCTCGACCAGAAATCCGTCGGGATCGCGCCAATAGTCGAAGATCTGGCTGCCCTGGATGTGCCTGCCGATTCCCCACGACCGAAAGTAGCCACGCTCGTGCAGGTATTCGCCGCCCGCGGCCAGGGCATCGAGATCGCTGACCTGATAAGCGGAATGGACGTAGCGGTTCGCCGGACCCAGAGCCAGCGCCAGCGTGTGGTGATCGGCGGGGGTCGCACCTCGATCGCACCGGATGAAGCTCATGGTCGGTCCGCGCTCGCGTTGACCCGGAAAGAACAGGAAGTCGCTGACGACCATCCCCAGATTGTCCAGATACCAGTTCAGGGTTTCGACGTACTTCGTGGTCTGCAGCACCAGGTGACCCAGCCGTTGCACTCGGGCGGGCACCCGTGCCGGGCGCTGGCCGGTGTTGATCCGTTGCGGGTGGTCTCCGAAGTTGAACGTGTGGAGCTGCTGGCTCGGCAGTTCCGGCAATTCGTGCATGCCGGCGACCACCCGGACCGGCATGCCGGTGGGGTCGACCAAGTCGACCGACAGGCCGCCGAGGGAATCCGGCAGCGGCCGCGCGCGGGTGCCGTACGTGTCGGCCAGGCGCAACACGTCGGCCTCGTCGCCGGCCCGAAAGGCCGCACCGGTGAACCGCGTTCGCGGACCGCGGCGCACGATCACACAGGGTGCACCCGCCCGGGTGCCACGGAGCTGGATTTCGTCCGGGCCGCGCTGGGCCGATTGAAACCCGAAGGCCCGCGCGAATGCCTCGGAGCGGGGCAGATCCGGCTTCTCGAACTCGAGCCATGCGATGTCGACGACCTTGATCACCGGGTTCCGGGACCGGCCGCTGGGTTCACCCGGGAGTGCGCCCTGCTCGCTGTGCAGATCCCGGTGCGTGGCGTTGGCTTGAGTAAACATAACTGACGAAATCGTCACATACGAGACAATGCTCAGTCAAGGTTTCTGACGAAATCCTCAAAAGTGATGCATACTTTGTGAGATGAGCGCGATGCCCGAGGAAGCCGACCCGCCCAATCGGCTGGAGCGGCGCAAGCAGCGCACCCGGGCGGCGTTGATTCAGGCGGCGCAGCGGTTGATCGCCGAGGGCAAACTCAACGTGCCGGTACTCGAGATCACCCAGGCCGCCGACGTCGGAATGGGTTCCTTTTACAACCACTTTGACACCAAGGAGGAGTTGTTCGAGGCCGCGGTCGCCGACGTGCTCGATGCCCACGGGGCGATGCTGGACCGGTTGACCGAATCGATCGAGGATCCGGCGGAAACCTTCGCCGCCAGTTTCCGGCTGACCGGTCGGCTATTTCGTCAGCGACCCCAGGAAAGCGACATTCTGCTCGCGCATGGGCCCGCATTGCTGTCGTCCGACCGCGGCCTGGCTCCCCGGGCGCTGCGCGATATCAAGGCCGGCGTCGATGCGGGCAGGTTTGATGTCGACGACCCGGAACTTGCCCTCGCCATGGCCGGCGGTGCACTGCTCGGGCTCGGAAAGCTACTGCGCGACGACCCGGGCCGCGACGACGCGCGTGCGGCCGACACCGTCACCGAAAATGTGCTGCGCCTGTTCGGGTTGGGGGCCGACGAGGCCCGCGACGTTTGTCGGCGCCCGCTGCCCGACGTGTTCAGCCAGGGCTAGATCCCAACTACAAGACAAGCCGGGCATGTCGATGTTCTGGCGCTCAACGTGTGGTCGACGCGGGCGCCGCTGGTCGCGGGCTGACCTGTTTGGGACGAAGCGCCACCAGTAGCGCGCCGATCGCGAAGACCGCGACCGTAATCCGTGCAAAGTGCCCGTCGGGGGCGAACCCGTCGGCGGCGACGAACTCGAGGCCGTACGCCGCCAGCACGGCTCCCAGCACCATGACCGGTTCGGTCCAGCGGTGCGGCAGTGGAATGCCGAGCAGGGGGAGCGGAGCGGCGAACAGGCGCCGTCCCCACCACAACAGCACCATCTCGACGGCCGTCACGAGTCCCAGGATGGCAACCCATTGCAGCCGGCCCAGCCACCACTGCGCCGTGCCCTCCGCGGGTTGCATCAACAAGCCGGCCGGGTAACCGACGAGGGCCACGATCACGACGGGGATCATGTGCCATAGATAGAGGGCCATCACATTGTTGTTGCCGACGGCGAGTACTCGCTGGATCGCGCCCCCGCGCAGGATGCGATTGAGCGCCGGCGCGGCCGCCATCGCGATTCCGGCCTGCGCGCAGCCGAATGCGAGCATGGCGACCGTCGGGGGTGAGGTGTTCTGCACGGCTTGGCCGGGAACGCCGATCATGCTGACCGGATAGCCCGCCAACCAGATCAGGAGTGCGAGAGCGACAGCAGATCCGGTAGCAAGCACAACGGGTCTACGGTCGGCCAATAACCCACCATGCCAAGCGATACCGAGCTGATACAGCGTTCCCCAACACAACAGATAGTTCAGCCAGCCGAGGTCGTGCAACGGCCCCTGCTTCAACGTGGTGTCCACCACGGTGACTGCCACAGCGACTACTACCGGCACCCAAAGTCCCCAACGGCGTTGTGCGGCAATCGCAATCGGAGTCAGCGAAACCACCAAGACGTAAACGGCGAGGAACCACAAGTGCATCGCGACCGCCCAGCCCGCGTATTCCAGTAGCGAACCGCCGACACCGTGGGCCGCCGCGGCCACCACGATCGCTGACACCAGCGCGACGTACACCACGGTCGGACCCAGAACTCGCGCGAGCCGGCGCCGAAGCCAGTCCTGGCGCGACACCGCGCCGCTCTCGCGGTGATGCGTCCAGGACACCGCACCCGCATAACCGGCCACCAGGAAGAACACCGGGACCGCCTGAAACGGCCAGGTCAGCCACTGTGTCCAGGGCATGTCGACGAGCGGATTCTGCCGTCCGAATTGACCGTCATGGTAGGTCACGGATCCGGCCAGCCAGTGTCCCAGCACGATCAGGATCACGCCCGAGACGCGGTAATAATCCACTGCCAGATTGCGGTCCGGGCGTGTGGTGTTGGCCTGGTCCATCAGTTCGCGCGAAGCTCGAGCGGATACACAGCGCCACGGTACCTGTTCGCGGTCAAGCCGCAGCGGAGGTCAGGCTGGTGGAAATGATGTGGTGCGGCGCGCCGATTTTCACAGCGCGTGGTGCAGCGCCGGCGATTCGGCCCCCGCGGCGGTGTCGCCATCGGCTGACACGATCTGGGCAACCAGCTTGCCGCCCCGGACGACCTCGATCGTCTGCCCAGCGGCAACCCTGTCGAAATAGCGCCCCGCACGCTTTCGCAGTTCGCCCAGCTCGATCCGTCGACCACCGTCCGCCGCGCTCGGGTTCATCCTCGAAGCGCCCGCCGGGACGATCCGTGCCAGTAACCTGCCGCCACGGACGACACAAATCGTCTCCCCGGCTGCAACCCGATCCAGGCACCGCCCGGCGCGCGTTCGCAGTTCGTCCAGCCCGACCCAGCCGCCGGCGTCCGGCGCCACGATCTTGGCAGATCGTGCGGGTATCGGAGCCACCCGCCAGTCGCCGACTGGCACGATCCGGGCCACCACCTTGCCGCGGCGGACGACGTCAATAGTCACCCCGGCGGCTACCTGCTCCAGATATGCACACGCGTTGCTCCGGAGTTGGCCTAGGCCAATCACTTCCCGCATTTCGCTCCGATCTCGTCTGCACCCGCCGGCCGCGGTGCGTTGAGCCGGGCTGGGTACAAATCGGCGACACGCTCCGATTCGGGAACTCGGAACGACGGCCGCCGACCACCAGTATATGACTGTACGTGCGGTCAGTGTCAACGGTGCGGTCGGACTCGGCGCGGAATCGACGCAACCAGCACAACGAGTTTGCGGCCAGCCGATATTCATGAAAAGCGTTGAGATTAAGTAAGATTGGCGCGAGATGGGCTCAGTTCGGCGGTGCGAGCATGTCCTTCCAGCCGTCGTCTCCTGTTTTGGCCGAATTCTGGACGGAGTATTTGACACCGTCGGGGCCCACCAGTTCACCGCTTTGCGGGCTGTAGACGGCCGGGGGAGGGGCGCTGGGGGTGTAGACGCAGGGATTCGGCTGTTGCCCATTGCACTGTACGGTCCCCGACCCCGGTCGCTGCAGGACATCACTGATCGGAGGCGGTGTTCCCGCTACCCGGTCGGAAGGTGCCGGGTTGAGGCCGTTGTCGATCGACGGCGCGGGCATCACCTGGCCGGGTTTCACCGGCTGGTCGCAGCGCGCCGCGGGCGCCGGGCAGGTCAGGATCTGGTTCGGGTCGCCGTACCAGGGGTTGGTGCCCGACGGGACGTAGGGTTTGGGGTCGCGGCACTCCCGGGGCGTTGCGGCGCGCTTACCGGGAACATCGACACACGGGATGTTGCGTGCACCGCGCACGGCGTTGGAGGGAGCGTCCTGCGGGATTTTGCAATACGTTCCGGACGGCATAGGCGCCAGGCTGGTATCCGCCGGAGACCGCCACTGCGATGCCGGCAGAAAGCCGGTCAGACACGGCGGGGGCTGGTTGATCGTCAGCGAAGTGCCCAGCGCGGCGTAGCCCGGGAAAGGCGTCGTCACCGTCTGGCCTTCTGATGCGCCCTGCGGATACGCCACCAGCAGTTGCTCGACGCCCTTGTGGTAGCGCTTGAGCATGTCCAACACGATCTCGAGATTCGCCAGTGTCTGCGGCAGCGACTCCCGGACGTCGTTGAACACTGCATCGACCTGATCGGCGGTCGGCGCGGCGTGGGTCAAAATGCTTTGCACCCGCTGGTCGTTTTCCGCGCTCTGGGCGGCCAGGATGTCCAGGTTGTGTGACCAGCGCCGGATCGATTCACCCGAATCGACCTGGCTGTCGATGATCGGCCCGGAGTTTTGGATGATGTCGTCGACATCGCCGATGTTGGTCTTGAAGTCGCCGGCGATTGCCTGCGTCGCATCGACCAGGCGTTGCAGCGCGGGGCCCAAACCTCCTACCGCTTGGGCTGTTTCGTCAAGCAGGGAGCCGATTTTTTCCTTGGGCAGGGCGGCCAGCCCGCGGTTGGCCGCGTCCACGGCGGGCCCGATCTCGGTGGGCACGGTGCCCTTGGTGACCGTCTGTCCCGGCGCGAAGTACGTGCCCGGGTTGCCTGACGACACCAGATCCAGATACTGCTCACCGACCGCCGACACCGAATGTACATTCGCCGACGCGTCAATCGGGATCTGGTAGCTGTCGGCGATACTCATGGTCACTCGCGCGCCCGTTTCGGTCGGTTCCACCGCGGTCACCGTGCCGATCGTTTCACCGCGGTAAGTCACGTTGGCGGTTTTGTAGAGACCGCCCGACGCGGGCAGGTCCGCCTTCAGCGTGTACCGACCAATCCCCGCCGCGGTGGGAATTTGTAAGTAGTACCAGCCCAAGGCAATCGCGGTGATCACGCTGAGGATGCTGAAGATGATCAGCTGGCGCCAGATGAAGCGCGTCAACATTGCCTATCCGCCCTTTCGACCAGCGGACCGCCCGGGGCATCGTTGGGGTTCGGCGTGTATCGGACGTCGGGGATCATCGTTTCGGGGTCACGGCCCCACGACTGCTCGAGCGCGCGCAGCCCTCCGGAGAAACCGGTCCCGGTGAGGATTGCGTTGTCGACCGAGCTGAGGGTCAGGTCGAGCGTCAGCGAGAGGTTGAAGTAATCGCCGCGGAACGACTTCGGCACGGCGTCGATGTCGAAGGGCCGCACGAGGATCAGCTTGAGGGCGCGGATCAGATACGGCGAGGCCCGGCCGAGTTCACGCAACGGGCATTGCAGCGACACCAGGTCGGAATGCAGGTCGCTTCGCGAGCCGGAAAGATATTGGTCGGCAACTGCGCTCAGCCTTCCTGTCGCGTCGACCGCGTCGACCAAGAGTTTCTGCTTGTCGGCGAAATGCTTTAGCAGCGGCGGAAACTCGGTGAGGACCCGATCCAAGACATCCGAGCGCGAGCTCACATACGCCAACAGCCGGTCGGTGGAATCGATCGCCCGGGTGATGTCCTCGCGTTGCTCGTCGAGTCGGGCGGTGAAGGTGTCGAGCTTGCCCAGGAAGGAGTGGATCTGCTCGGCCCGCCCGTTGAGGATGTTGTAGACCTCGTTCTGCAGCACTTCGAGGTTCGGGATACCCCCGCCGCGCAGGATCAACGCCAGACTGGCCAGTGTCTGCTCGGTTGTGGGGTAGGCGAACGAATTCTTCAGCGGGATGGTGTCACCGTCCCTGAGCGGCTCTGCGGACGGGTTGGGCGGGGAGGCCAGCTCAATATGTTGAGAGCCCAAGAGACTTGTCTGCCCGATCTTGGCGGTGGCGTTCTTGGGTAACTTGACGTTCTTGTCCAGACGCAGCGTCAGCGTGGCGACCCAGTTCTTCAGTTGGATCGCGCGCACCGTGCCGACAAAGACGTCGGCCACCCGAACCCGGCTATTGTCGTTCAGCGCCAGCGTGTCGGGCATCTGGACGTAGACGGTGTAGGAACCGGGCCCGCTGCCCGGGCCCCCGGGCATCGGGATATTGGCGATTCCGTGCCACTTCGAGCACGACGTCAGCGTCACTGCGGCCACGAGCAGGACTAGCCCCTGCCACGCGCGATGGCGACTGTGAGAACCCCACGCGCGCAACATGGTTGAGCCTCTCACGAGCCTGGTCCCGTCGACGCCGCGGCCTGCGCGGGCGGTGGTGGTCCGGGTGGAGTCGGTGCGACCGGTCCCGGGATGACGCCCGGTGCCGGTGGCGGTGGCGGAATCGGCACCTGCGGCGGGTTCTGCCCGATGACCGGCACGATTGGGTTCTCGTCGTAGGCATTCGGCGGTCCGGGCGGCGTCTGCAACCCCGACACCGGGGGCGTGATGTCGGGACCACCCATCAGTTCGGCCAGCGATTCGGGGGTCAGCAGGCCCCCCGTGATCGGGCCTACCTGGACGCCTTGCATGCCGGGCGCGACAACCCAGCCGGGCTGGGTGTTGCGGTGCGAGAACGGGGTATCGGGCACCCAGACCCCAGGAACGGTGGTGTCCTTGTATCCGCTCGGCGGCTGCAACCGGGGCTCGGAGTAGGCGACTTCCTTGGGCAGCGTCTCGGCGGTGCTGAACAGGTTCAGCCCGAACGGCAGGTAGTTGAACTTGATTGCGTCGAGAATCGGCGCCAGGTACTGCGCACACAGTTCGGCGGAATCTTGATAACCGAGCCTGCTGCCGGCCTGAATCATGCTGCACATGAACTGCATTGGATTCGCGAAGTTCGGGATCGCCGGAATCGACATGACCGCACCGTGCGCCGGGTGGTAAATCTGGCTGAGGTTGGTCTCCAGCGTCGGCAGCACATGCAGCGCGGTCTCCAAACCATTCAGCGGCTCGGGTTGTACCAGCGTGGTGGTCAGGTTGGCGAGGTTGGCGATGTCGTGCGCGAACACCCCACGATTCTTGTCCAGGAACGGGCGCAGTGTTGAGAGCAGGCCGTCGAATTGCTTTATCGCCGTGCCGAGTTCGCCGTCGGACCCGGTCAACCTGTCGGTGAATTGAGCCAGATTGCGATTCAACGCCACGAATTGTTGGTCGTCTTTGTGCAAGGCGTTGACGAACAGAGCCAGGCTGTGCACTACCGCGAAGAAGTCGCCGCGGCCCTGATTCAGCGCGGTGAGTGCCTGCGCCAGGCTGTCCAGCGTGGCGTTGATCTGCTTGCCCTTGCCGGCCAGTCCGTCGGCGTACGCCTCGATGAGGTCACCGAAGGGGCCCTTGGGCTGCTCGGGGGTCGGGCCGAGTTTGTTGATGGTGTTGGCGACACTCTCGCGCAGTTCGTCGAACTCCGTTGGCACCTGGGTGCGCTCGATCGGGATGACCGCGTTGTCGGTCATCACCGGGCCACCCTTGTACGGTGGCTCTAATTGAATGCTCCGCGACGCCACCAGGGTTGGGTTCACTACCACGGCGGACGCGTTGGCGGGCACCTTGTATTTGTTGTTGTAGTGAAACGTCACCTTCATCTTGCCGGCGGCCGGCTCGATCTTGTCGACTGAACCCACCCGAACGCCCATGATCTGGACCTTGTCCCCGGAATACAGCGCATTGGCGGCCGGGAGATAAGCGACCACGGTGTTGGTGGTCATTTTCTGGTAGAGCCGCCAGCCGGCGAGCCCGGCGGCGAGGGCCAGCACCAGCACCAGTGCTCCGACGACGCTGCGGCGCCCCGGGCGGTGGAAATCAAAGACGGCGCTCAATTTTGGCTACCTCCCGTGATGCCGCTGCCTCCCGTGCCGCCGGGGTTGATGAACGGCGCCGGCAGCTGGGTCCCGGGTCCGGGCGGGGCGGGTGCCCCCGGCGGCAGGCCTGGCGCGAACGTCGACGGTTGCGGGACGGGGCCCGCGGGTTGCAGGTTCTCGGTGCGCGCGCCCGGCGGCGCCTGGGCGGGCAGCGGCGCCGGTGTGCCCGGCACGTCGGGCGGCGGTTCACCCGGACGTCCGGCGATCGCTATCCCTGGTGTCGGTGGCAGCCCATCCGGGTTCGGCGGTGAGGTCTGCACGTCGATCGGTGCCGGGAAACTGCCGCCGAACGGCCCGATGTCTATTCCCATGCAGGGCAGCGGGTTCCACGGCCGCGGGGGAGCCCCGGGCGCCGGAACGTACGAACACGCCGTTCCCGGCGGGACGGCCGGCCCCGGATGATCCGGGGTGCCTTCGGACACCGGGGGTGCGGGCGGCGGCGCGCCGTTGGGGAACCGGGTGCCGTTGGGGTCGGGCCAGCGGAACGCGGGCAGGCCGGCGCTGCGCCAGAATTCCTCCGGGTCGATCCCGCGCTTCTTGAAGGCGGCATCGACAGACGGCTGCAGGACCCAGTACGGCAGCAGATTGGACAGGACGATCTTGAAGAACGGTCCAGATGCCACGGATTCGCCCAGCGATGCCGCGAATTGACTTACGTACGTGAGAGTTTGAGCCAAGTCGTCCTTGCGCGCCACCAGCACATCGCTGAGGTTGCGCAACTGTTCGAGGACGCGATTCAGGTTCGGGTTGTCGTTGATAAATCCCTGCACCTGGGTCGAGAAAGCTGAAATATTCTGCAGCAGTGCGTCAATCGCCCGGCCACGTTCGTTGAACGCGGCCAGCAGCGTCTTGGCGTTGACGAGCAGCCGGTTGATTTGTTCACTACGGTCACCGAGCACGCTGGCAACCTGGCTGGCCTGAGCGAGCAGGTGCTTGATCGCGTCGTCGCGCTTGCCGATGGTGTCGGAGAATTTGGCCAATCCGTCGAGGGCTGGGCTCAGGTGCGGATACGTCTGATCAATGGTCTGCGACAACACATTCAGCGATTGCTTGACCCTATCGATATCCCAGCCCGCGGCGGCCTTGTTGACATCGAAGACCGCGTCGTAGAGCTGGTAGGGGGTGGTGCTTTGGCCCAACGGCAACACGCCCCCCGGCCGCAACGTCTGGGCTCCCCGCGGCTCGATCTCGAGCACCTTCTTACCGAGGATGGTGTCGGTCTTGATCGCGAGCCTGCTCTCGGTGCCGATGGTGTTGGCGCCGATGGAGAACTTGATCACGACGTGGTCGCCGTCGATGTCGAGCGCCTCCACCGTGCCGACGTTCACACCGCTGATGCGCACCTTGTCGTTCTTGTTCAGTTGACCGGTATCGGTGAACTGCCCGTAGTAGCTGGGACTCGCGAACAGCATCGGGACACTGGTGAAGCTTTGGCCGACGGCGACGACCAGAGCGAGCACGGTGATGCCCATCAGGCCGACCCGGCCGCGGTTGAATTCGGTCAGCGTTCTCATTGCGGCGTGCACCTGCCCGTGGGCTGCTGCCAGAGCCGGACCGTGCGGACCGGACCGCCGGGCTGCAGTCCGTTCCACTTGATCGTGAGGTCGCAGAGGTAGAAATTCACCCAGTCGCCGTAGAGTCCGATGCTGCGCCCGATCAGGTTTAGGGCTGTCGGAGTCTTGCGGATCAGGTCGTCGAGCTGATCGCTTCGGTCGATGAGCGGCTGCTGCAGCGCCTGCAGGTAGTTGATCTCCTTATGCAGCAGAGCGCGGTCCTCGGCCAGCAGATCGGCCACCGTTCCGGCGGCGTTGCTGATGTTCGCGGTGCCCGCCGCCAGCGGATCGGCGTGATTGGCCAGCCCCGTGATCAATTTCTCGAAATTGTCCACGGTTTGGTCGAATTCCTTGCGATGCCTGACCGTGGTGTCCAGCACGATGTTCAGGTTCTTGACCACTTCGCCGATTGCCTGGTCGCGTTCGGCCAGGTGCGCGGTCAGCCGCGCGGTCTGATCGAGGATGTCGTTGATCGTGCCGCCCTGACCCTGAAACACAGTGATGATGGCCGACGCGATCGTGTTGACCTTGTCCGGATCGAGCGCCCGGAACAGCGGCTTGAAACCACCGATCAGAGCATCGAGATCCAAAGCCGGCGACGTTCGAGACAGCGGGATGAACCCACCCGGCGGCAGGACCCGGGCGGCGCCCTCGCCTTCGCCACGTTTGAGCTCCAGATAGCGGTCGGCGAACAGATTCAGATAGCGGATCTGCGCGGTCGTGGACTGATAGAGCGGTATCGAGCGATCAACGGTGAAGTCCACTCGCACTCGCGTGCCGCCCTGCACCAGCTGCACCTTTTCCACCTTGCCGATCTCGACTCCGGCGGCGCGGACGAACTGGCCGTCTTTCAGGCCGGTGGCATTGCTGAATTCCGCGGAATAGCTGTTGGTGCTGTTGAAGCGCATCTGGCCGAACACCACAACGATCGACAGGGTGATCAGCAGCAGGACGAATGAGATGGTGCCGAGCTTGATGGCGGGTCCGGTGATTTTCATGGGTTGATCGTGTTGTCCCCGACCTGGCGGCCCCACACATACTCAATTGCGTACGGGGAGCCGGTTTCTAGATGGTTATATGGCGCGAGGCTGGCGCCGGTGTCCACCACCAAGGACGGTGCCGGCCACAGGTCGTGGGTGATGGCCTGCCAGCAACCCGGAGCGCCCCCGGGGCCGCCTCGAGCATTTACCCGCGGCAGATTGTCGGGATACACATAGGGATTCGGTGCCCCGCCCACCACACCGGCCAGCCCGAGGAGCCCCATGGTGGCCGCGGTGCCGGCCAGTCCCGGGAGGGTCAGCAGCCCTCCCAACCCCGATGTCAGCTCCGTCATGGTGTGCAGCGCGTAGCCGTTCCCGCCGCCTGTTGTCTCATAGGCGTGAGGTTCTTCGTCGTAGTAATTCCGGATGGTGCAGAAGATTTCGGGACTGTAGGTGTCGAGCAGCTGCGCGGTGGGCACCAGATCGGCGGTCCCGCGCTGCAGGTAGGGGCCGCCTCGCCGGACGATGTCCTCGCCCGTGTTGCCGAATCCCGCCGCCGCCAACAACGCAGCATCCAGGTCGGATTCCTGGCGGTGCAGCGTTCGCGCCGTTATCACGGAGTTGTTGAGGGCGTCGAACAGAGCCGGTGCCGCATCGGCATACGTGTCGCCCAGTGCCGCCAGTTGCCGGATGTCGTGCCGGATCTGAGGCATCCGCGGATTGATGTCGTCGAGAACCGCGTTGGCGTTGACGATCGACTGCCCGAATTTGTCGCCCAACCCGGTGAATGCCTGCGCCGCCGCGGCCAGCGTCAGGTTCACCTTGACCGGATCCACCTTCTCGGTGATCGAGTTAAGGGTCTCGAACAACGTATTGAATTCCGTCGTCACCGATCTTGCATCAATGATTTGATGAGGTGTAATGCGTTGTGGGGTAGGGATTTTAGGTGAGGTGAGCGACACGTACTTGTTGCCGAACACTGTGGTGGCCTTGATTTTGGCGTCGACATTCGCCGGAATGAGCTTGACGTACCTCGGATCGACATCCAAGACGAATTTGGCCGCCGGGACACCGTCACGTTCGATCTCCGAAATGCTGGACACCCGACCGATTTCCGCGCCGTTGTAGGTGACCTTCGAACCCGGATCCATCACCAATCCGGACCGGGGCGCCAGCATCGTCAAGGTCGTCTTCGGCGTGAGCTCGCCCCGGAACTGCAACCATACGAGCGCCAGCACCATTGCCGCGACCGCCAAGAACACCGCGGCCGCGGTCTTGTACGGCGGGATACGCGGCTGATTCTCCTTGGCCGGGGTCGTCATGGCGATTACACGGTGAGGTTGAAGTTCGGGCTTTTGCCATAGACCGCCATGGCGGTTAACACGACGACGACAACGATCGTGATCAAGGACAACCGCATCGACCGGCCGACCGCTTCTCCGACGCCGACCGGGCCGCCGGTGGCGGTGTAACCGTAGTAGCAATGGGTGGTCATCACGACCACCGCAACCAGGATCACCTCCGCGAAAGACCACCCCACGTCGGTGAGGCGCAGGAACGTGTGGAAATAGTGGTTGTAGGTGCCGATGGACTGCCCGTAGAAGAACACCGTGGTGACCTGCTGGGACAGGAAGGCCATGGTCATCGCGAATCCGTAGAGCGGGACGATGACGACCAGGCCCGCCAGCACGCGGGTTGACGCCAGAAAGGCGACCGACCTGATCCCCATCACTTCCAGGGCGTCGATCTCCTCGCTGATGCGCATCGCGCCCAGTTCGGCGGTGGCCCCGGCACCGACCGTCGCGGCCAGCGCCTGACCGGCGGCGACCGGTGCCACAAACCGCACATTGACCAGTGCGGCAAGAAATCCGGTGAAGGCCTCGACACCGATGTTTCCCAGCGTCGCGTAGCCCTGAATGGCGACCAGGGAGCCGGCGGACAGGGTGATGAAGCCGACGATGGCGGCAGTGCCGCCGACCACGGCCATGGCGCCGGTGCCCATCCCCATCTGGGCCACCATCCGCAGCAACTCTTTGCGGTAGTTGTGCAGTGCGTACGGGATCTGTGCGACCGCGCTCAGCGCGAACCAGACCATCTCTCCGGTCTCGACCATCAGCCGCACCGGGATGTGCCGGTATCGGAGTAAGGCGGCCCGCGGGAAACGGATGTGGGGCGCAGCGGCTGTCGTCATGTCAGCGTCCCGTTCCGAAGCGGACACCGATGGTGGTCAGCGCGGCGTTAACCGCGAACAGCGCGATGAAACACAGCACCACCGTCTCGTTGACAGCAGTGCCAAGACCTTTGGATCCGCCGCGGACGATCAGCCCGCGATAACAGCCGACCAATCCGGCGATCAGTCCGAACGTCGCGGCCTTGATGAACGCGATCACCACCTCGGGTAAGCCGGTGAGCGCTGTCAACGTCGAGAGGTAAGCCCCGCTCGAGACGTTTTGCAGGTACACGCTGAACAGGTAGCCGCCGCCCAGGCCAACGGCGACCACCAGCCCGTTGAGCAGCACGGCGACGATCGTCGAGGCGACCACGCGCGGCAGGACCAGCCGGTGGATCGGGTCGATACCGAGCACTTCCAGCGCATCGATCTCCTCGCGGATGGTGCGCGCACCGAGATCAGCACAGATGGCTGTGCCCCCGGCGCCGGCGACCACCAGCACCGTCACGATCGGGCCGAGCTGGGTGACTGCGCCGATCGCGGCGCCCGCACCCGAGACGTCGGCGGCGCCGATCTCGGCGAGTAGGAGGTTGAGGGTGAAGATCAGCAGCACGGTTTCCGGGATGGACACCGCGATGGTGGGCAGCAGCGACACCCGCATCAGGAACCAGCCGTTCCAGATGAACTCGCGCCATTCGAACGGCTGCTTGAGCGCTTTGGCGGTCAGCACGCACATTCGGAAGAACCCGCCGGCGACTTCTGTCCCCGGTCGGATCCTGGCGAGCACTCTGCCGCCAATTACGTTCGTCGTGGTCATCGGCTCGGCCTTTGCCGTAACCACGCTCGGCGGATCGCGTCCCGAGCCGCTGTCCTGGTCGCCGTCGTCATGTGCGCCCGCGATGGGAAATCGCCGCGAAAAGTGCTTCGCCATATGGGATTTCAGATCCAGCCGAGACGACGGAGACTTTGGGCCTTTCCGTGCGGAGCCCCGGAGTGCGGGTTATCGCCCCCCGGATCCCTCTCGGCCGCGTTTGCTCCACGCAGCAACTATGGCACTAGACCGTACGGTCAGTCAATAAACTCGGACGGCGTGGTTCGACCGTGCTGACCGCCGTGCACCGGGCCCCGGGCCGCGTGGTGGTGACGAGGCGTCTTTGCTTGCGTGGCGGGCGCCGCGGCGCCGGGTACCCACTGAAAACACCGCGATCAGCGGCGAACGGCCGCCGACATCTCGTCGGTTAGAATTGATTTGGTTGCGCCAATTGCGCTGGCGCGCAAGACAATCTGCGCTATGCGGTCAAGAAGTCGCACTCGTTACCGCGGCAAGGCATTCGCGCACCACCGAGACGACGTTCGCCGACGGGTCCGCCCACTTGCTCAGCCCTAAGCGGTCGAGTAACAGCCCGCCGAGAAACACGTCAACAAAAGCGGCGCCGACTTGTTCGGGAGTTCGGGAATCGGTGGGATCGAACCAAACCCACATCCACTGCAAGGACCCCCACAGTTGCAATGCCGCCAGCTCGACGTCCACGGTCCGGAACACACCGCTCTCAATCCCGTTACGGATCTCGTCACTGGCAAGAGCTTGAAGTTGATGACGCAGCTTACGCACTTGCTGCATAGCCGGATCGTCGGACAACTGCACGACTTCACGCTGGCTTGCCACCGTCGCATTGCGGGCGATCACTTGCAGCATGGCCGAGGCGTAAATGATCGCTGCGATGCGCTCGTGCGGCGTGCCCAGCCGATCCCATACCATTCCCAGCGCGTCGAGCTGCAGGCCCAGATGGGCTTCTTCCAACTCGCGCAACATCTGCGCTTTGGTACCGAAGTGATGGACGATGGTGCCTTTAGACATGCCGAGCTCGTCGGCGATGTCACCCATATTCGTTCTGTCGTAACCTCGTTCGGCGACATAGCGGACAAACGCGTCGAGAATCTCGGTACGTCTACCAGGCAATCGGGGCATTTCGAACCCTTCGGCTAACCGTACGAACGGTCTATCATAACCTCCGGGACGGGAGAAGCCGCCTACCGGTCGCGCCGGCGTGGACCGTGTCCGATAGGTCAGAGAGCCTTCAATGCCCGCGAGCCGCTCGCATCCGGTGCGGTGATCACATGCGTCGTCGCGCCGGGTGCTGACTTGATTTCGCCGGCGGTGTATATGGTCATGAGCTCTCTGCCATCACTGTCCGCGATGCACACGTAGGTGTCGGTCTCAGGGTCGTAGTCGAAGCTGTCCCAAGCCAATACGAACGCCAAGCAATTGCCGTCGCGATCTGTGACGACCAGCTTGTGTACACCCGACTCTTTCAAGATCTTGGCGTCCTGCGCGCGCTGCTGAGGGGACCGATTGTGGTGGATCGTTACGCTGTTCGACATTTGCGTACTCCTTTGCCGATGCAATCTTCGTCTGCCCTAGCGCTCAAATACTCCTAATCTCCTGGACATTACTTTTTCCGCGGTACGTCCGACGAGGGCATTACGGCCCCTTCCAATAGGCCGTAGGTCGCATCGCGCAGAGTCGGTTTTGCGGCTGCGAAATGTGCTATACCGCGCTGCGGTCGCTGAGAAACCTCAACCAGATTCGTTGGGGCTGAATGTCAGAACCTCACCGAGTGGCCGCCGCGGCGTCAGCGGGGCCGCGGCGGTGGGGCCAAGTGCTTCGCCGACACGGATCAGCAGTTGTGGCATCGCCGCCCGCCCGATCAGGGTCGCGATGAGATCGCGGCTGGCCCACAGTTCGGTGAGTTGGGTCAGTGTGCACGTCGCCATCCCGGCTAACGTGCATTCCAACAACACCGCGGACAACGCTTCGCCACAACGCAGAGCATCAGCGGGGGTGTCCTCGTTGGTCGACAAAACGAGCACGGTGGATTGGTCTTGTCCAAGCGGGGTGTGCCGCTCGCTGTGCGGGCTAACCGGGAAGGCCCTTCCGATGTCGACCTGTTCGTTCTCGGCTGCCGACAACAGCGAGGTGCGCGGAATTCCGTCGACGTTCTCGAAATGACCTGTCCACCAGTCTAATTCGGTATGATACGAGGTATCGTATAGCCGCAGCGACTCGGTGAGCCGCGACGCGCGGGCTAATTGTGGCCGCAGCTCTTCGGGGATCACGTCGAGGTGAATTGTGGCGGCGTCCGCGGCTTCGCGCAGCCTCGCCTCCAACGCCGCCCAGTTGCTCGGTGGGGAGAAGGGGAGCCGATCGGTGCGCCGGTGCGCGATGGCCTCGGCCCGCCGGCGTTGGTCATCGGTGACGGGGCGTTGCGGGCTGAGATCGACTGACGCGAGAAGATCGGAGTTGTCCGGGTCTGGAAAGAGATCGACCTGGCTGGCCCACCCTGCTGCTGCCAACGCCACGCGCAGATGGTCGAGCACGGCGCCGCAACTGATCAGCGCCTCGCGGCCCGATTTGTCGGCAGCTGGCAGGCTGCGGCTTTCATCGATGTAGAGGAGCAACCGTGAGCCGGTAGCAACCCACTGCCAGGGCTGGCTGTTGTGCAACGACGGGGCCCGGCAGGCCAACTGCACGGCGTCCTTGACTACGTCGATGTCCACCAGCGCATCCGGCATGTTCGACCTCCAATCTAAGGTCAATCGTGGAACACGAGCGCGTACAGCGCCAGGGTCGTTGGTCCTCGAGTCCAACAAGGGCACGAACAGGAGAACGTGGCATGAAACAGGCTCACCTCGGCGACCTGCAGGTCGGCCGTATCGGCTTGGGCGCGATGGGTATGTCCGCCGCGTACTCGATCGGCGGATTCGACGACGCCGAATCCATCCGCACGGTGCACCGCGCCATCGATCTCGGTGTCACGCTGATCGACACCGCGGAGATCTACGGCCCCTTCGTCAACGAGGAGCTGCTCGCCCGCGCACTGCAGGGCCGGCGGGACCGCGTGGTGCTGGCCACCAAATTCGGCCTGATCTCGCACACCGGACGCAATGGCCTCGACAGCAGCCCCGAAAGCATCCGCGTCGCGGTCGACGGATCGCTGAAAAGGCTGGCGACCGACCACATTGACCTTTACTACCAACACCGCCTAGACCGCGATACTCCGATCGAGGACACGGTGGGAGCGCTGGCGGAGTTGGTCGCCGCCGGCAAGATTCGGCATATCGGTCTTTCCGAGGTCGGCGTCAACACCATCCGCCGCGCGCACGCGGTGCACCCCATCGCCGCCGTGCAATCGGAGTACTCACTGTGGACCCGCGATCCCGAAGACGGGATTCTGGCGGTGCTGCGCGAACTGGGAATCGGGTTCGTCCCATATTCACCGCTGGGCCGGGGCTTCCTCACCGGCGCAATACGATCCAACGCGGAGTTTCCCGACACCGACTATCGCAAGACCAATCCGCGCTTCTTCGACGAGAACTTCCAGCACAACCTGCGCAGCGCGGACGAGCTGCGCGAGATCAGCACCGACATCGGCGCCACCCCGGCTCAGGTCGCACTGGCCTGGCTGTTGGCCAAGGGATCCGACATCGTGCCTATTCCGGGGACCAAAAAGGTTGCGCGCCTTGAGGAGAACGTCGGTGCCGACGGCGTCGAACTTTCGCCCGAGCAGCTGTCCCGGCTGGACCAACTCACCCCGGCCGCCGGAGGCCATCACGCCGAAGCGCAAATGGAATGGATCGACCGCTAGCCGCTGGCTACAACGAACGTTTCAGCGCGGCAACGGTTTCCAGGTCATCGAGCGCGGCGACACCGCGTCGCAAGCCTTCCATCGCGATGTCTTCGACCTGCATTCCGCCCATGCCCGCGGTGATCAACGGGGCGACATAGGCATACAACGCACCCTGCCGGTAGCGCAGCCAGAGGTCGTCGCGGTCCAGGTCGGGTCCATCGGCTGCCAGCAGTGCCTGTCGATAGATGTCGAGCAGTTCGCGCTGAGCACTCTGGCGGTCGCCGGGCGTGAGGCTGGTGATCAGGGTGTAGGCCAGTTCGCGGGACGGATGGCCGCGTCGCACGGCCTGCCAATCCAGCAGCCCGGCCTCGCCGTCGCGGAAGTAGATGTTGCCCGGGTGGGCGTCGCCATGCATGACGGTATGCGGTGCGGTGTCGATCACCGCGGCGACCGCGCGGTAGTTCTCGGCGATGAATCGGCCGTTGTCCACCGGGATGGTGGTGCGCTCAGCGAGGCGCTTCATCGAGGTGGTCATCAGTGCACCGGTCAACAGTGATGTGACGTCACCCGACGGCGTGTAGAGCCAGCCCAGCGGCCCGCGCCCGTTCTGGCGCATGCGGTTCCAGAACGTTGCGTGCAGGGTCGCCAGCAACTCGACGACGAGGCCCGCCTGGCCGGTGGTCAGCGGGTGCAACGTGTCGGGGAAGACGCATGACGCGGGCAAATCTTCCAGCACCAGCAGGTAGCGACCGGTCCAGGTGTCGAAAGCCGCGCCGTAGGCGATCGGGACGCCCGGGAGTTCGGGGGCGAGCTGGCTGTAGAAGCGCACCTCGGTGCTGCCCAGCCGGCCCAGCTCACCCATCAGCCGGGTGGCGGCGGTCTGCGCCGTGATCTTGACGAAGACCGACTCCGGTACGTCATCGCCGGTCAGCACGAGCCGGGCCCGCGACGAGGTGCCGGCGTCGCTGTTGAGCACCCGGATCGACCTGACATTGCGGCCCATCACGCGCGACAGCGTCGCGGTGGTGAGGTCGCCGACCGTACGGGGCAGCCCCGCGCGGCTGCCGACGACGGCGTCGGCGGCCACCCGGCCGATTCCCCGGCCGAGATGTGCGGCCAGTCCGACGGCCGAAAGGGCCTGTTCAACGGCATTTGTCATGACTGTCCATCCCTGGGTGCGCCGCCGCCGGATGCAGCGGGCGGCGCGCGCGTACGAGTTGTCGAGACAAAAATAACTCAATGTCTGGACATCAGACAAAGTGAGACTAATGTCTGATCTGTGGCACCAGTGCTCGTACCAGGAACTGCTCGACGAATTCGCGCTTGTCGGCAACCGGGCGGAGCCGCCATGCCGGCGACAGCAGGAACAACGTCGTCGCGCTCAGCCATTGCACGATTGAGCGGGGGTCGAGGTCGGTGTAGAGGTTGCCCGCGTCCTTCCACCGTTGCAGCAGTGGCCCGTAGTGCGCCAACATCAGCTCGATCATCGGTTCGGACCCCAGCTGTAGAGCCGCCGGCACGGCGGTGCTCTCCGCGGCGAACAGCGCCTCGTTCAACGGGTTGCCCGCCACCGACTCCACCCGCGCCAACACCATCTCGGGTAACGAGCGGACCGGGTCGTCGGGGTGACGCAGCGAGCCGACCAACTCGCCCAACGCCGTGTCGACCCGAGCCAGCATCAAACCCAGCAGGACCTCGTCGCGGTTGGGGAAGTAGCGGTACACCGTCGAGCGGGATACCCCGGCCTCATCGGCCAACTCAGCCATCCGGATCTGGGCGTTGCCCCGACGCACGATGCAGCGGCCCGCAGCGTCCAGCAGGCGCCGCCGCGCCTCCTCGTCATCGAGGATCGCGCGGTCGTCGCCCCACCACCGGCTCGGCTCCATTGCAGCGATAGTAGGGGATGTGTTGTGCCATTGAGTATCTGATGCGCGAGGTTTCGTCACAAATTTTTCGCCGACCTGATGTGGTCGCTAAAACCATTTGACGACAGTCGATTTCGTTAGAAGGCAGAAAGGCAATCCATGGGTTACAGCGCCGCCGACGAGTCATTCACCCATCAGCTGCCAACGACTTTCGATCAAGTGCATGATCCCGATCCCACTTGGTCGGACCGGTGTTACTTCTTCGCGGCCTCGCCGGACGGCGCCCTGCTGCTGGCCACCGGCTACGGTAATAACCCGAACACCGGCACCGGGCTGGGATACGTCAAGGTCAGCCTCGCCGACGGCCGGCACTGGGATCTGCTGGCCGGCCGTCCGATTGACGCTGGCGGCCGCGGCGATCTGAGGGCGGGGCCGATGCGCTGGACCTGTGTCGAGCCCCTGAAGAAGTGGCGTCTGGACGTGGAGCCCAACGATTCCGGAATCGCGTGGGAGCTCTATTACGAGCCCACCGCGCCGATGTGGGAGCTGTTGCCGATGAAGGTGCACGACTCCGACGGCCGGATGCTGGCCGACATGTACCACATGAAAGAGCCGGGAAGCTGGACCGGCTGGGTGCAGATCGACGGCGAGCGGATCAGTGTCGACGGCTTCCACGGCGGCCGGGATCGCACCTTCGGGGTGCGTGTCTCCGACAAGATCGATTTCTGGTTGTGGCTCGACGCCGGTTTCGAAAACCGTGCGATCGAGGCATGGATCATCGAATCATCCGATGGCACAGTCAACTACGTAGACGGCGGTATCACCCACAATGACGGCACGCTGTCGAAGCGGTTTGTGAAAATCGAGCACGATGTAAAATTCGACGCCGACCGCAAGCGACCCGCGCGGGCGGTGCTCGTTTTCACCGATGAGGACGGCATGACCTACCGGGTCACAGCCGATACCCCGCATCAACACGTCAACGCCTACTACGGCCTGCCGATGGCGCACTGCCAGTATCAGGACCTCGGTGAGGGTGCGTACTTCATCCACTTCCAATGGGACAGCAACGATTCCGCGCAACTCAGCGAGACCGAGGGTAAATCGATGGCGCTGGACCAGCTGATGCGGTTTGAACTCGACGGCGACACCGGCTGGGGCATCTTCGAATTGCTGATGGGCGGCCGTGGCTATACCCGTTACCCGAACTGGGCGGCGATGGACATGTCGGCCTTCACGCAGGACAAAACTCCGGTCGAAAGGCTGCCGGAGGACGATGGGGTACGCCAATGACGCAGGGTACCAACGTCGCTGGGCGTTTGACCGCCTGGCTAAGCACCCAACTCAATGCCGCCGACGTCCGCATCGAGGGCCTCGACCGGGTGAACTTCGGCCACTCCGCCGAGATGATGGTGCTCACGGTCGTCACCGGGGACACCCGTCGCGATGTCGTGGTGCGGCTGCGCCCCAAACCGCCTGCGCTGCTGGAACCCTACGACCTCGCGCGTCAGTTCTCGATCCTGCGCGCGTTGCAGGACAGCGCCGTTCGTGTTCCGCCGGCGCTGTGGCTCGAGGACAGCGGCGACGTCCTGGGACGGCCATTCTTCGTGATGGAGCGGGTCGGCGGCGACGTCTACGAAATGGACGCGCCCGCCGACGTGCCGGGCGCGATGGTGGTGCGGATGTGTCAAAGCCTGGCCGAACAGCTGGCGGCCATCCACTCTGTCGACCTCGAGCAGACCGGGCTCGGCGCCCTTGACGACGGCGGCAACCACCTGCGCCGCGAACTCGACCATTGGGCAGCCGAAATGGACCGGGTCAAGCGGGATTCATTGCCCGCGCTGGAACGGCTCTTGCAGGCACTGCGTGACAGCCAGCCGGAGCCGTGCCCGAAAGTCGCTCTGGTGCACGGGGACGCCAAACCGGGCAACTTCGCGTTCACCGACGGCGAGGTCAGTGCGGTCTTCGACTGGGAGATGACCACCGTCGGTGATCCTCTGACCGACATCGGCTGGCTCGAACTGCTCTGGATGCAGCCCGTCGGCATCACCAGTCACCCTGACGCGCTGGACATCGAGGCACTTCTTGAGCACTACCAAAGGGCCAGCGGGATCACGCTGCAGAACCGATCCTGGTATCGCGCCTTCAACGCGTACAAGATGGCCGTCATCTGCCTGATCGGTGCCATGCTCGTCGATGACGGGCATAGCGACGATCAAAAAATGCTGCTCGCCGCATACGGCACCTCGATGCTCACCCAGGTCGGGCTGTCGGAGTTCGGTATCACCGAGCCGATCGACGACGGTCCGGTTCTGCCCCGCGAGGAACGCATCCAGCAACTGCAGGCGAGCGCCCGCTAGGGGTATTGGTCCGCTTACTTATCGGCGTGGGCCAGCGCCGCAGGGCCGTATTTGTTTTCGATCATCGCCCAGGGGTCGGAGTAGGGACCGCGGCCCTCGGCGCGGTTCTGCAGCTTGAGCACGAGGCGCAGCACCGGCCGCAGTATCGGACCCAGGACGCGCAAGACGGTGCGCGTTTTCCCCTGGGATTTACTAACCCAGTCCATGGTCTGCTGCCAGTCGTGCTCTTGAAAGTCAAGCAGCGCTTGCGCTTCCGTGGTGTCGTACCAGCCGGTGAAGCTCCAGCCCCGGTCGTCGTCGGGATCGCCGGTCAGACCCGCCGACGGACCGAGGCGACCCAGTCCGACGGCGGTCATCAGGTCACCCTCGAGTTCATGCTGAAGCATCACGCACGTTTCGTTTCCACCGATCAACAGCGCCTTGCCGGAAATCGCGGCTTCGCGATCGACACCGTTGGCGAATGCCAGCGCCGCGTCTCGGGCGTCTACCGTGTGAATCCGGTTGTCGACGGGCATAGACCGCATGATCACCAGGTTGTCACCGTCCACACCACCCGATTGGGTATCCGGTGAGATGACGCCGGCCAGTCGGTACAGCGCATGCGGAAGACCGCTGGCCCGTACCCCGGCCTCCGCCAGCACTTTGTCCTGCCCGTACTGATCGATGGGGTTCACCGGAGTATCGGGAGTGATCCGTTCTGGAAACCGGTAGGGATTGCGCGAGCCGTACACCGCGGCACTGGACGCCAGCAGGAACAGTGGGGGCCGCGGCAGGGCGGTGGCCGCCGCCAACAGGTTTTCGGTGCCCCCGACGTTGACCTTCCGTGCCAGTGCGGGATTGCGGTATGACACCGGTGCGACCACCGCGGCCAGATGAATGATGGCTCCCGGCTGGTGGGTCATGATCAGCTCGCGCACCGCTTCGGCGTCGGTCAAGTCGACGTAGCTGGTAATCAGCGCCTCGGGTTTGGCGCTGGCCGACAATTCCTTCTGCACCGCAACGGTTTTGTCGTTTCGTAGGTCGGTCGCGATGACCGTTCGGCCCCGCTCGAGCAGAATCTGAGCGCATCGCTTGCCGACCTGTCCGAACGCGCCGGTGACCAGGATGGTGTCGACAGTCATGAAGTCTCCTATTTCTCCAGCAGCCGGTTGGCGAACCTGGCGGCGGTATTGCGGATCCGGTTGGAGATGTAGAACGAGAAAAACGGTGTGACGATGTCCTCGCGCAGCCGAGTTAGCTTGGAGCTCTTGATAAGCCACTGCCCGGCCACGAATTCGTAGGTCTCGTGGTAATGGCCGAAGCCCACCAGGCTCAGACCGGGCCCGAACCGCACGACATCTTGCAGCGCCCACACCCCGCGCGCCGTCGTCGCGGACGTGAGCTCGATCTCGGGGGCGTGTACCTGGTGCGCCGTGGCCTGTGCGGCGCGTCCGATGCTCTTGCGGGTGAACGCGACGAAGTCGTCGGCGCCGGTGATCAGTTTTCCGCCCGCCGCGCAGGTGTCGCTGACGAAGTCGTCGGCGAAGATCGCACGCCACGCGGCCCAGTCCTTGGTGTCCAGGTACCGGCAGTAGCGGGCCTTGAGTTGCTTGATGGACTCGATCGCCAGCAGTGCGGCGGCCTGGTCGTCCGCAATCACATCGTTGGCGCGCTCAGTCATTGCGGCTCGATTCTGGTGCACGGGTCTTTCTCGAGGTCACGCCCAGCCTGACATTCATCCGCTAGCCGCTCATCAGCGGGGCCGGTCAGGCCTTGAAGTAGACGATCTGATGCGTGGTGGCCAGCAGCACGCCGTGGCGACTCCACACTTGCGCGCTCTGATCGGAGTACCCGTGGGTGAACCGATCGGCGTGAGCGCAGGCCAGGACGAAGTCGCCGCCAAGCGCGTCCAGCTCCTGCTGATCGGCATGGAAATAGATCGTCATCGAGATGGTCCCGACCGGGACGACGCCGCCGCGGCGCTGAAACACCCGCGGATAGAACACGTCGCACAGGGCGGCCAGCGCCGGGTAGTCGACCGGGCGCTGCGCGCGGTCACGCACCCACAGTGCGATCTCCGATGCCGGGCTGGGCCGGGCGCCGGGGCCGGGAAACGCTCCCTCGGCGAAGCGCATGTCGTACAGGCGCGCCCAGGCGACGACGGTCTCCGGGCCACCTCCGGGGGTCAGTTGTTCCGGGGGAGGCGCGCTCGGTGGCCGCGCTTCGGTGTCGGCCCAGGTGTCGCGCCGGATACCGAAGACCGCGGTCGCCGTGGTCTTGACGTCACCGTCCTGGCTGAGTTCGGCTATCCAGTGCTGACTGCTGCGATTGGTGCGCGGGGTCCGAAGGCAGATGTCGAAGTCGCCGTCGGCGACGGGGCCGGCGAAGTTGACGGTCACCGCCAACGGCTCACCGATACAGCCGGGGTGAGTCTCGATGGCACGCAGCAGGACTGCCGCGGTGATCCCGCCGAACGGGCCGACCATGTTGGCCCACTCCGGATGCGTGCGGCCGCGCCTGGTGTCGGCGTCCAGGACATCGAGCCGCAGGGCTCGGTCGAAAGGGTGGGTCGGCGTCATGCTGACGGCAGACTACTTCGCGGCGACCCGAACTCCGGACACCGGGGTTATCACGTTCGGCGCAGGACCCGGCGCACCGGAAACCGGTGTTATTTTGAGAACCCGCCGTGCACCACGTGCTCTGTGATGACGACATGGGTGCGGCGCGCTTCACGATGCGGGCAACCGCGTTGTTCGCCGGGCGACAACCCTACGAGAACGAGTACTGCGTGTGGGTGCAGGTGCAAGACGGGTTGATTATCCGTTGCCCATGCGACAGCGCAATTCAGCTCCTGATCGATCGAGGTGCAGCAGGTGTTGCCCTGATACATGACACCATGATTACACTGTTATTTCGCTGTAAGGATTGTCGATGCCGCGAGCACGGTGAGGAACGCGATGGCATGGGATTTCGAGACGGATCCGGATTTCGCTGAAAAGCTCTCCTGGATGCGCGATTTCATCGATTCCGAGATTATCCCGCTGGAACCGGTCCTCGCCGAGATTTCACCCGACGAGTGGCAGCCGGTCAAGCGCTACCTGCAGGACCGGGTCAAGGCGCAGGGGCTATGGGGTTTGTTCCTCGATCCCGGCCTGGGCGGTGCGGGGCTGGGCCAGCTTAAGCTCGCGCTGATGTCGGAGATCATCGGCCGCTGCATGGTGTCGATGGAGCTGTTCGGGGTTCAGGCGCCCGACAGCGGGAACATGGAGTTGCTGGCACACGCAGCGACCGACGCGCAGAAGCAGCGCTGGTTGTACCCCAACCTCAGCGGCGAGATATCGAGCGCGTTCGCGCTGACCGAACCATTCCTGGCCGGTGCTGACCCGACCGTGATAGCCACCACTGCCGTGCTCGACGGGCAAGACTGGATCATCAACGGCCACAAGTGGTTTACCACAAACGCGTCGTGCGCCGACATCATCTTGGTGGTCGCGGAGACCGATCCTGCCGGCCGGCCGCACCGGCACGCGTCGATCTTCGTGGTGCCGACCGGAACGCCGGGATGCAACATCGTCCGGGACATTCCGACCATGGCGCATCCCGACCCGGAGTTCGGCCGGCGTGGCAACCATGCCGAGGTGGTGTTTACCGACTGTCGGGTTCCCGCGGATCACCTGATCGGCCCGCGGGGCGGCGGATTCGTGCTCGCGCAGCAGCGTCTCGGCGGCGGGCGTATCCACCACTCGATGCGTTGGCTCGGGCAGGCGCAGCGCGCCCTGGACATCATGGGTGAACGCGCGGTCTCGCGCCGGTCGCACGGTCGACTGTTGGGCGAACACCAGATGGTGCAGGACTATATCGCGTTGTCGCACACAGAGATTCAGGCAGCAAGATTGCTAACCTTCCAGACCGCTTGGAAGATGGACCGTTTCGGCGCGGCGCAGGTGCGTGCCGAGCTGGGCATGATCAAGGCTCACGTGTCGAAGGTGGTGCTCGCGGTGCTCGATCGCACCATCCAGGTGTGCGGGGCGCTGGGGTACTCCGGGGACCTACCGGTCGAATCCTGGTACCGGATGACGCGGTTCGGATCGATCGGCGACGGGCCCGACGAGCTGCACAAGTCGGTGTTGGCCCGGCATGTGCTCAAGAAGTACCGTCCGGTGCAAGGTTGGCCGACCGACCACCTTCCGTCGCGGCGGCCGGCAGCGGAACTGAAGTGGCAGGCACTACGTCAGGAGGCAGGCGTCGCATGAGTATTCCGGACCGTCAGCAGGCCATCGTCATGCCCGGGCCCGGTGAGCCCGTGCAGACCGTCGAAATGCCGGTGGGTGAGCCCGGTCCCGGGCAGGCACTGGTCAAGGTCAAGGCCTCGAGCCTTAATTTCCACGACAACATCAATCTGATGGGCCTGCTGCCCGGGCCCTGGCCGCGCGTACCGATGACCGATGGAGCCGGGGAAGTGGTGGCGATCGGGCCGGGAGTCGACGAGCTGCGGCCCGGGGATCGGGTCATGGGAGCGTTTCATCCGGGCTGGCACGACGGGCCGCCCAACCCGGAAGTCAAGCGTGAGGTGCCCGGCGACACCTGCGACGGGTGGCTGCAGCAATACCGGGTCGAACATGTCGCCGGCCTGGTCCGCACGCCTGAGCACCTCAGCGATGTCGAAGCCGCGACGATCCCCTGCGCGGGCGTCACGGCGTGGAGTGCGTTGGTGGAAGCCAACATCGGTGAAGGGGACGTGGTAGTGACCCAGGGCACCGGCGGGGTATCGCTGTTCGCCGTGCAACTAGCCCGGGTGCGGGGTGCCACCGTGATTCTGACCTCGTCGTCCGACGACAAACTCAAGGTCGGATCGGACTTGGGGGCAACGCATCTCGTCAACTATCGAACCACCCCGGACTGGGAGGCGCAGGTAAAGGAACTGACCGCCGGTCGCGGCGCCAAGTTGGTCGTCGACCTCGGTGGTCCTGCGACGCTGCCGCATTCGCTGCACGCGGCCGCCATCGGCGGCACAATCGCGGTGATCGGTGTGCTCAGCGGATTCGACATGGCGTCCATCGCGGTTGCCGAGGTGATGCTGAACAACCTGCGCGTCATCGGAATCACGGTGGGCAGCGTCCGCGCTCACCGCGAGATGTGCGAGGTGGTGTCCACGGCCGGCATCAAACCGCAGATCAGCCACGTCCTCGACTGGGAGCAGCTCGACGAGGCGCTTCGGGTGATGCGAGCAAACGAACACATCGGCAAGATCGCCCTGACCGTCCCGTAGCTTGCGAGGAGAAAGACGTGCCCAGCGAACTGGACCTCGACGCCGACCAGATCGTCGCGGCCGCAGTGGAAATCATGCGGGAAAGCGGCCTGGATGCGATCAGCATGCGCAGCGTGGCCACCCGGTTGGGCGTCACGCCGCCACCGGTCTACTCCAGAATCGGAAACAAGGATGCCCTGATCGATGCGGTCGCCGAGCATATGCTCGACGATCTCGCTCCGGAGCCCGAAAGCGACGAATCCTGGCCGGACTACGCGCGCCGCTGGACCCGTCAACTCCGCGCACGGCTGACCGACGCCGCCGACTGCCGGCTCTTCCTGCAGGCGAAGCGCCCGGCCTATCTGAAAGCATCGCGCCCGCTGCTGAAAAGCATGCGCCGCGATGGTATGTCGACTGATATGTCAGTGCGGGCCTGCCGTCTGTTGACCTGGGCGGCCGTGGGTTTCGTAGCCATGGACCATCCGCCGGGCACCAAGTCGACGCGCCGGAAGGGCCGCCTGGCCGGCAGCGACCCGGCAGGGGCGACTCGCGAGGAAGTCGACGAGTTGTTCGCCACGCACATCGACTACCTGATCGAAGGTATTCGCCGCGACAGCGCTTAGCCTGCAGTGTCGGCGCGACCCGGGCTTGTACGATGCAGCGATGGCCAAGCCGCTGATCCCGGCCGACGACATCCTCACCCACGCGCTGGACATGCTGGATTCCGAGGGCATCGAGGCTCTCAGCGTTCGTCGACTATCGGCCGCACTGAAGATCTCGCCGCGGACGCTGTACCAGCAGGTCGGCAATCGCGAAGCATTGATCAGGGCGCTGGTCGCGCGCCACTTTGCGCAGCTGAAGCTCGACTTCAAGGAATACGACACCTGGGAGTCGACGGCACTGCATTGGTGTCAGGCATTGCACAACGCCCTGCGAGCGCATCCGTTTCTGACTGAGTTGATGACCATCGACGACCGCAGCGCCGTTGCCGATTATGTTAATGCGTTACTCAAAGCGACTCTGCAAGAGGGAATTCCGCGCCCGCTGGCCACCGAGTGCTGCCGTGGCCTGGCGCACATGACGATCAACCATTCCATCGTCGAGGTGCGCGGGCTACGTGAACCGAAGCGCTCGGAATCCGAGACAGCCAAGATCGAGCGGAATTTTCCCCGGCTGGTCGAGTGGGTGATTTCCGGGGTGCGCGCCGAGGCCGGGGGCGTCGATGCCGCGGCGAAGCGGTGCCGCTGATCAGCCGGAGACACCGCCGTCGATGGTCATGAGTGATCCGGTGGTGTAACTCGATGCGTCGGAGAGCAAATAGAGAACAGCGCCGACGATCTCGTCGGGCCGGCCCACCCGTCGAAGCGCGATGCGGCGGACCAGCTCCGGCAGCAGGTCGGGGTCGCGGACGAAACCCGACGCCGCGTCGGTATCGAAGGTCCCGCAGATGATCCCGTTGACCCGCACGCCTACACCGGCGTATTCGATGGCCGAGGCGGTGGTCAGCGCGTTGAGGCCGGCTTTGGCCGCCGCGTAGACCGTGGTGACGGGGGTGGGCTTCACCGACGCCAGCGAACTGATGTTGATGACCGATCCACCGCCGGTCGCGGCCATTGCTGTGGCAGCCAGCGCCGTCAACCGGGTTGGGCCTTTCAGGTTGACGCCGATCACCTTGTCGAACAACACCTCTGAGGTTTCCAGCAGCGAGGGCGCAAGCGGGCTCATGCCGGCGTTGTTGACCAAGCCGTCCAGCCGGCCCCACCGGGAAACGGCGGTCTCGACGACCCCGGGTAGGGACTCCCAATCGCCGACATGGCAGGCCAACGGGTGGGCCTGCCCGCCCGACTCGGTGATCGTGGCAGCCAATGCCTGGCACGACTCGATCTTCCGGCTGGCGATCACCACGCGTGCGCCGCGCGCGGCGAGCCCGACACTCATCGCAGCACCCAGTCCGCGGCTGCCGCCGGTGACCAGGATGACCCGGCCGGACACGTCGAACAGCTCGTCAATCATTGCGCGAACCTCCTTGCGCGGCTGAGCAGTTCATCGATGACCGCCCCGAAGAACTCATGGACCGGATTGCGAGACTCACCGCGCCGAAACTTCGCGTACGACGCCTCCAGGACGATCGCCAGCTTCCACGCGCTGAACACCTGATACCAGCCGAACTGTGACAGGTCGCGGCCGGTGGCCTCGCCGTAGCGCTCGATCAGTTGATCCGGTGTCTGGCAATGGTCGCGATCAATGCCGTGCGGGGCGTCCGGCGACCCCAGCGCGATGGGATTTCCGGCCTCGGGCCAGAAGATCATCGCCCATGCCAGGTCGATCAGGGGATCGCCCACCGTCGTCATCTCGAAGTCGACGACGCAGGCGATCCGTGGTGGCGGCGCGGGTGACCAGATGACGTTGTCCAGCTTGAAGTCCCCGTGCATGACGGTGAGATCGCCGTCGGTGGGCAGGTTCTCGCGCAGCCAGCCGGCGAGCTCGTCCACGCCGTCCAACGCGCGGGTCCGGTAACTCTCCAGTTGCGCGAGCCACCGATCGACCTGGCGCGGCAGAAACCCCTGCGGGTGCGACAATTCGGCCAGTGCCGTGCCCATCCAGTCGACCGAGTGCAAAGCGACCAGGGTGTCGATCAGCTGTTCGCCGATCAGGTGGTGTGACGACCGATCCCGGTGCAGCGCTTCGGGAAGTCCGTCGCGGCGGATCACCCCGCCCTCGACGTACGACATCACGAAAAACGGGGCGCCCAGAATGGCGGGGTCGTCGCTGCGAGCCAGCACCGTGGGCACCGGTATTCCGGCGGCGCCGAGCGTCTCCATGATGCGCGCCTCGCGGATCACTTGGTGGGCGGTGTCCGAGACCGTGGCCAGTGGCGCCCGGCGCACCACCCAGGCCTGCCCCAGCCGGTCGATGCGGAACATCTCGCAGCTGCCGCCTCCGCGAATGGGCACCACCGACACGTCCGCCGCCTCGCCGGTCGCCTCGGCCAGCCAATCGCGAAACCGGGGAACGTCGAAACCCGTTGCGGCAGCGGCCATGCGCCGATCCTCCGATCGCCGGTTAAAATAGCGCCGATTCCCAAACATAGCAGCCCCGGACGCGTAATCGAGACGCGCACGCGTTGACCTGCGGCGGCAGGACGTCGATGTGTACAGTCATTAGCCGGGCGCTGTACGGTCGGCCCAGCACACGCTCGAGGTTTGGGCACGACAACGGCGTCGGGAGGTCAGCTGCGATGACGCGCAGACGAATTCGGCACACCCGGTGACCGACGAGACCGTAGCGGAGTTTCGCCACCGGGCCAGGGCCTGGCTGGCCGAGAACATGCCGCGACAGGGCCCCGCCGAAGCGGCGCTGCTCGAACGCGATGCGCAGGTGTCCTGGCACCGGGCGCGCGAATTGCAAAAGACGTTGTACGACGGCGGATTCGCCGGCATCTGCTTTCCCCGGGAGTACGGCGGTCTCGGGCTGGGCTACGAGTACAAGAAGGCCTTCGACGCCGAGGCGCAAGGCTATGAAACACCGTTGCTGCTCAACGTGCCGTCCTTCGCCATCTGCTGCGCCACGATCCTCGACATGGGCAGCGAGGAGCAGAAGCGCGCTCACATCTCCGCGGCGCTGCGTGGTGACGAAGTGCTGGTCCAATTGTTGTCCGAGCCGAGCGGGGGATCGGACCTCGCGGGCGTCATCACCCGTGCCGACCGCCGGGACGGGCGGTGGATCATCAACGGCGCCAAGACGTGGAGCACCTGGGCTTTCGCCGCGGATTACGGGTTATGCCTGGCCCGGACCGATTGGGACGCACCAAAACATGAGGGGTTGACGATGTTCCTGGTGCCGCTTGCGCACCCCGGAATAACGATCAACCGCATCCGGCAGATCAACGGCTCCATCGAATTCTGCGAGGAATTCTTCGATGACGTCGAGGTGGGCGACGAAGCCGTCGTCGGCGAGCCGGGCAAGGGGTGGGAAGTCGCCTCGCGACAGCTCTACCACGAACGGCGCAGCATGGGCGACGGCTCGGAGTACACCAGCGGCCCGGGAATCTCTGAGGCCGAAGATGTTTCGATCGACCTGCTGGCGCTGGCCGAAAAGACCAACCAGCGCGACGACGAACGCGTCGGCGAGATGATCGGACGTGTCCTGGTCTACCGAACGGTGGCGCGTCAACTCAGCGAGCACGTCTTCCACGCCGTGGCCCGCGGTGCGCTGCCGCCGACCGCGGGATCGATCATTCGCTTGCAGATGGCCGCGGTGCACGACGTCGAAATCGATACTGCGATCGCCGTCGCGGGTACGTCCGCGGTCGTCGAGGACGACGCGGAACTGCTCGATATCGGCATCCGGTATCTGGGCCGCCAGATCGCCAGCATCGGCGGCGGCACCACCGAAATGGCGCGCAACGTGATCGGCGAGCGGGTGCTGAATTTTCCCCGCGAGTACGCCGCCGACCGCGGTGTGCCGTTCAACCAAGTGCGGCGAAACAGACTGTCCTGACCGACGCGAAGTAGGGGAGAGAGGTGGCGCAAGTGAGCGACCAACTGCGAGACATCCGAGAGTTGGCCGGCGACGCCGACGCCTATCGCGATGAGCTGTATCGCCGGTGGACGGGTCTGCTCAGTTACCGCTACATCGGTCGTAAGCACTCGTCGATGGACATTGGCAACGTCGACGACACCGTCGTGATCCGACGCGACATGCGCAACGAGGCAGGCGGCATCATGGTTGCACCGCTGGCTATCTCGTCGCCCGAAGGGTGCCAGACCGACATGGTCGCGGTACCCAACCCGGTCATCGCGTCGGTGCAGATCATCGACCCCGGCTACGACGTCTCCCGGGTCGAGATCGTCGGCTCCGGCATCGTGCACCAAGGCCGCACCATGGGCTACGGGCGGTGCAAGATCGTCGACGCCGACAACCCGGACCGGGTGATCGCGTTCAACGAGGGCCAGGGCGCGATCATCGGGATCCCGCCGGAAGGGCTTGACAGGATGGACGTTTCGGGTACCGAGCTGATTGTCGAGGACTCGCCTGACCTGCCGCCGCTGTGGGCCGCGTTCGGTGCCTCCAGACGCGACGACGGGCACTGGATACTGCCCGCGCTCAGCCTCGAACTCGCCTCGCCGGACGCGGCGCTGCACATCGGGCCCCAGCACGTCGTGCTGGAGACCGCGGCTACCGATCTGGCCGCCGATCTTGCCGGGACTCGCGAGGTGCAGGTCGTCAGCTGGCACGTCATGTTCATGTCCCGCGGGAAGGTGGGGCCGTTCCGGGTGGAGGGCACGGCGCATGCCGGCGGTCCCGGACGCATCGGCGTGCGCATGCTGCTGCACGACGAAGGCAACGCGGACAAGGCCGTCACGTCGGCGGCGGCGATCTTCGAGGTGGTCGGCTGAGCGCGCCGCGGGGCTGCTGAGATGTCGGGGTTCGGTTTCGAGACGCTGGCGCTGCTGGCCGCGGTGGGTTTCGCCGGCCCGCTGGTGGCTTCGCTGCCGCGCCTGCGGATTCCGCTTATCGTCGGTGAGCTGCTCGCGGGACTCGTGCTCGGCAAAACCGGTTTCGGTGTGCTCGACGAGTCGAACCCGACGTTTCAGTTATTCGCGAACATCGGCTTCGCGCTGGTGATGTTCGTCGCGGGCACACATGTGCCGGTGCGAAATCCTGAGGTGCGCGCGGCACTGCCGCGGGCGCTGGCGCGAGCGTTGCTGTGCGGCGTCGTCGCAACGGCCCTCGGTGTGGCGTTGGCGTGGTATTTCGGTACCGGCCACGCGGCACTGTACGCGGTGCTGATGACGTCGTCATCGGCGGCGCTGGCACTACCGGTGATCGGCTCGCTGCGCCTGCAGGGGCCGTCCGTGCTCTCGCTCACGGCACAGATCGCCATCGCTGATACGGCCTGTATCGTGTTGCTGCCCTTGGTGATCGACCTGAACAGAGCGCCGACCGCAGCACTCGGTGCACTGGCGATCGCGATGTGTGCGGGACTGGTATACCTGGTCCTACTCGCGGTCGATCGCCGGGGCTGGCGCCAACGCGCGCACGACTTTTCCGAGGATCATAAATTCGCGCTGGAGCTGCGCACGAATCTGCTGGTGTTGTTCGCCCTAGCGGCACTCGCGCTGCGCACCCACGTGTCGATCATGTTGGCCGGCTTCGCATTGGGATTGGTGATCGCGTCGGTGGGCGAGCCGCGACGGCTTGCGCGCCAGCTGTTCGGAATCACCGAGGGGTTCTTCGGTCCGTTGTTCTTCGTCTGGCTGGGCGCCTCGCTGCACGTGCGCGAGCTGGGTGCGCACCCGAAATTGATTGTGTTGGGCGTGGCGCTGGGGCTGGGCGCCGTGTTGGCACACTGTGTCGGCAGGCTGCTCGGTCAGCCGATAAACCTGGCCGCGCTCGCGGCCGCCCAGCTCGGGGTGCCAGTGGCCGCGGCCACGATCGGGAACCAGGAGAACCTGCTCGCGCCGGGCGAAGGTTCGGCGCTGATGCTCGGCGCCCTGCTGACGGTTGCGGCCGCCTCGATCGCCGGCGCGTTGGCGGCACGTCGGCAGTCCGCGACGGACCCGGATAGCGCAGCACGGGGCGACAAACGCGGGTAGCGGGCCGCTACGGCCCAAATACCCGCGACGAACGGGTATTACGGCACTTGCCAGGGAACGCGGTGACTGTTGGACTCTGATCCGGAATTAGTTGTGGCCGAAGGGGTCTGTCATGGACAGCGGTTGCGCTGGCCGCTTTATCCCTCGGGCGCGCTCGCTGGTCGAACCAGCCTTGGCGGTATTCACGTTCGCCGCCTTGGCGGCCGGCGGCATCGCGTGGCTGGCCGGCTGGCGGGAGGTGGCCGACGGCTGCTGGATCGCCGGTACCGCCGCCGCGATCGCGCCGGCTTCGGTGTGGGTGGTGTCAGGCTTGCGGCGCAAGCGCGGCGGCGTTGACATTATCGCGGTGTTGTCACTGGTCGGCAGCCTGTTGGTCGGTGAGTATCTCGCCGGCGCGCTGATTGCTGTGATGATGGCGGGTGGCCGTGCGCTGGATGCGGCGGCCGAGCGTCGCGCGGCACACGATTTGCGTGCCCTGCTCGAGCGCGCCCCACGATTCGCCCGGCGACGGACGGGCACGCAGGTCACCACCATTGCTTTGGCTGACGTCAGTGTCGGCGACGTGCTGGTCGTCGGCCCCGGCGAGGTGGTGCCGGTGGACGGGCGGGTTGCCGACGCGGTGGCCGTACTCGACGAGTCCGCCCTGACGGGCGAATCGCTGCACGTCGAACGCCGCATCGGTGAGCCCGTGCGCAGCGGCGTGATCAACGCGGGCGGCCCTTTCGAAATGGATGCGACCGCAACGGCTGAGGGGAGCACGTATGCGGGCATTGTTCGATTGGCGCAGCAGGCAGGTGCGCAGACCGCGCCCATTGTGCGGTTGGCAGACCGCTACGCGACATGGTTTCTTCCTGCCGCGTTGATCCTGGCCGCCGCGGCGGGATTAGCGAGCGGGTCGCCGGTGCGCGCCGTGGCGGTGCTGGTGGTGGCGACTCCATGTCCGCTGCTGCTGGCGGCACCTGTCGCGATTGTTTCCGGGTTGTCCCGGGCATCTCGGGACGGTGTGGTCATCCGTGGCGGCGGGGTCCTGGAAAACCTGGGCCGTGCGAAAACGTTGGTGATGGACAAGACCGGCACCCTGACGGTGGGACGGCCGACGGTGGTCGATGTGATAGCCGCTCCTGGGTACGACGCGATATCGGTGTTGCGACTGGCCGCATCGGTCGACCAGTTTTCTCCGCATGTCATGGCCGAGGCCATCGTCACCGAAGCGCTGCGCCGCGGCCTGCAGCTGTCGCTGCCTGTCGATGTGCTCGAGCAGCCTGGCACCGGTGTCTTAGCGAGCGTCGACGGACGTCGGGTGTCCGTCGGCAAACTTCCCGCCGATGCTGTGACCGCCGGGTGGACACGAACGGTGCTCAATCGGGCTCGCCTCGACAGCTCGGCCATCGCGTGGGTCTGCACCGGGAATCAGGCGTTGGGTGCTGTTTTCTTGCGAGATCCGCTGCGTCGAGAGGCGCCGCGGACGGTACGACGACTGCGCGAGGCGGGGCTGAATCGGTTGATTATGCTGACCGGCGACCGATTCGAGCCCACCCGCGAAATCGCTACCGTCTTGGGACTGGACGAGGTTTTTGCCGAACAGACACCCGCCGACAAGTACGCCGCGGTGCGCGCCGAAAGTGAACGGGCGTCCACGGTGATGGTCGGTGACGGAGTAAACGACGCTCCCGCGTTGGCCGCCGCCACCGTCGGGGTGGCAATGGGTGCCCGCGGCGCGACTGCCTCTTCGGAAGCCGCCGACGTGGTGTTGACCACCGATCGCATCGATCGCCTTGCCGATGCGATGGACATTGCCCGGTGGTCTCGCCGGATCGCGGTGCAAAGTGCGGTCATCGGTATGACGTTGTCGGTGCTCGCGATGGGGATTGCCGCACTGGGTTGGCTCCCGCCGGCCGCGGGCGCCCTGCTGCAGGAAGGCATTGATGTCGCGGTGATCGCCAATGCGTTGCGGGCTCTGCGAGGCAACCCGGCCACGGAGGTGCCGTTGGCCACCGGCACCGAGCAGTTGCTGCAACGCTTCTCCGCCGAACACGACGAACTGCGCGACGCCATCGGGCTGCTGCGCGACAGTGCGGATCGGCTCGTCGCGGGCCCCGACGCCGCGGCGTTGCAATCGCTTGCCGCCGCATACGCGGTATTGATCGATCGGGTGCTGCCCCACGAACTGGCCGAGGAAACCCAGCTTTACCCGGCGCTGGCCAAACCCTTGGGCAGCGAAGCCACCCCGACAATGAGCCGGACGCATGCCGAGATCCGCAGGCTTTCCGATCGCATCGGAACACACCTCGCCATTGCGCAAGCGGAAGGGGAGATTCAGCCGGGCCAAGTCGATGACTTGCTCGCGTGCCTCTACGGTCTGTACGCACTGCTGCGGCTGCACTTCGTGCAAGAAGAAGAGAATTACTTCGTGCTAGCCGGAGATGAGCAGGATGGTCACGAAAAACGCTGTCCAACAAGGTGATCTGCGGTTGTTGAAGGACCTTGGGCCTGTCGGGTCTGGGACCAAAGGCCCCCTAGACAGGGACTTCGGCGTGGTCGTCAGTGCGACCGAAGCACCGATGGCCGGTTTCGTTCGCCTCTATCGGCCGCATCGGCCCAGTGGTCGGATTGGTCTCAAGGCCGGTGGAGGAGGCTGCGATGAGATTCGTAAAACACACAACGCATGGTGAGCGGATGTATTGCGTGACCGATCGCCTGCACGGTGGCCGCATGGTTCATGTGCACGGTGACGAGATCGCGGCCATCGTCACAACGTGGCTACGAGAGCTGGGTGCCTACAGTCCGCTGGTTGAGGACCTCGCGCGAGCAGCGTGCGTCGGCGATTGGTCTGCGGCCTACGCCGTGGGCAACCAGCTGTCCGTTGAAGTGACCCTTGCGTCTGCTGCCTAGCGCTTGCGGCCCGGACAGCGTGTCTTTCGCACTGGGGCGTGGCCCAAAGTCCCTCGGATCAAGGTCGTCGTTCCCTCGTCCCGTGGCGGTAAACCCGGAATCGTTGACACCAAGATTTTTAGAAAGGGGTGACTGCCATGAATGCGCGCTTTCCTGATGCGGGCACGATTCGTACGGTCCTGGCTCTGGCATCTCGAGCCCCCTCCGTCCACAACACCCAACCCTGGCGGTGGCTGGTTGGCGAGCAGAGCCTGCACCTCTATTCCGACGCAACCCGGCAACTACCCAACACCGATCCGGACGGGCGCGACTTGATGTTGAGCTGCGGCGCGGCGCTGAATCATTGCGTCGTCGCATTCGCGGCGGTCGGATGGCACGCCAAAGTGTCCCGCCTGCCCAACCCGGCGGATCCGAACCACCTTGCCGCAATTGAACTTTCACAACACACGGCTGACGCCTCCGACATTGCGCTCGCCGCGGCGATACCACGGCGGCGAACTGACCGCCGGCATTACAGCTCCTGGCAGGTACCCGTCGGCGACATCGCGCTGATGGCGGCGCGTTCGGCGCGCCACGGTGTGACGCTTTGCCAGGTGGAAGATACCGACAAGCTGAACAAGATCGTGGCGCAGTCCGTCTGGGATCACATGAACCATGAGTATCTCGCCGAGCTCACGGAGTGGAGCGGCCGCTACGGCTCGCTAGCCGGCGTTCCGGCTCGCAACACGCCAAAGTCCGATCGCGAGGCCACGATTCCTGGCCGGTACTTCGCGGGTCCCGTACTCGCCGAGCCGCCCGGCTCGTCATCCGCCGAGGACAACGCCGTGGTTCTCGCGCTCGGAACGCGTGCCGACGACCGGTTGGCTCGATTGCGCGCCGGCGAGGCCACCAGTGCTGTTCTGCTCACCGCTACGTCGACGGGCCTGGCCAGCTGCCCGGTTACCGAGCCCCTCGAAGTCGCTGAGACACGCGAGGCGGTGCGCTCCGAGATTTTCGGGGGCGACAGCTATCCACAGATGCTGCTGCGGGTGGGCTGGGCGCCGATCAATGCGGATCCGTTGCCATCGACACCGCGGCGCGAACTCTCCGATTTCGTTGGGTGGATATCGGACCTCGCAGATGCCGGCGAGTAGACGCCAAACGCGAAATACTCCGTTGCGCAGGGGAGTTCAGATGGAGACATTCACGCTTGACCCGCGCGACTGGTTGATCGCTCGCATTTTCGGTCGCAACGCCCTGCTTCGCCGATCCGACCGCATACAAGCTTTGGTCACGCTGATCGCGTTCGTCGTGTCTTTGCTGGCGATTCCCTTCGCCGGCGTGGCGGCCGGTGTCACCTACGGTGTGCGGGACCGGGTTTATGTCCAACAGGCGCAGCAGCGTCACACGGTCACGGCAACGATCACGCAGACCACCGCCGACGATACGGGTATCACGGTCGCGCAGGTGAAGTGGCCTGTCTCGCAGGGTGAGCGCAGCGGTCAACTCGAGCTTGCCGATGCTGCCGAGGTGGGCGATCGCACCACGGTTTGGGTTGATGTGCGTGGTGATCTCGTGACGCCGCCCACCCCGACCTGGCAGGCGGCGGGGGACGCGTTCGCCGCCGCCCTAGCGACGTTGCTGGTTATCGCTGTCGGGGTGGTGGCGCTGGTGATCAGCGTGCGTTCACGGCTCAATCGCGCCCGTGACGCCCAATGGGATCGGGAGCTGAGCTGCCTGCAGGGAGACGGCGGCAAGACGATTCCTTGAGACGAACGCCTCTATGCAGCGCACCCGACGGGACGGATGATATGTCGATGGCCGGCGAAGATTCTCAGGTCGCAGTGTTCGACACGGCTGCATTGCATCGCCTTGTCGAGGTGCTGATCGAACGGGGCTATCGGGTGATCGGTCCGACACTGCGCAACGACGCGATCGTGCTGGCCGAGCTGGAGTCGGCGAACGATCTGCCCCGCGGCTGGGGTGTAGATGTGAGCCCGGGACAGTATCGGGTGCGCCGGCGCGAGGATGACGCGGCATTCGGGCATTCGGCCGGCCCCCAGTCCTGGAAACAGTTCCTTCATCCACCGCGCCAGCGACTGTGGGCCGGTACACGGGACGGGACAAGCTTCGACGAGGACGACGAGATCCCCCGATACGCATTCCTGGGAGTGCGAGGGTGCGATCTGGCCGCAATCGCAACCCTCGACGGTGTGCTCGGCCGGGCCGAACATCCCGACAACTCGTTTGTCAGGCGTCGGCGGCGGACCTTCGTCGTCGCGGTGAATTGCACTGAACCCGGCGGACTTTGCTTCTGCACATCGATGGGAACCGGTCCCGCGGTCGGGTCCGGTTATGACCTCGCGCTCACGGAACGCTTCGCGGGTGCTACTGCGTCGTACCTGGTCGACGTCGGTAGCCAGCAGGGCGCGGACGTGCTCGCGCAGATACCGCACCGCGCCGCCGAAAAACACGAAATCGATTGTGCGCGAGCCGATGTCGAATCAGCCTCCCATCGGATGGGCCGGCAGATGCCGGACGCGAACCTACGTAACCTGCTGATCGAGTCGAGAGAGTCGCCGCAGTGGGACGAAGTGGCCAGCCGTTGCCTGACGTGCGGCAATTGCACGATGGTGTGTCCGACCTGCTTTTGCACGAGCACCGAGGACGTGAGCGACCTTACCGGTGAGCATGCCGAGCGGTGGCGGCACTGGGCGTCATGTTTCGAGTTCGATTTCACCTTCATCCACGGCGGAGGCAGCGTTCGTCAGTCCGGTGCATCGCGCTACCGGCATTGGCTGACCCACAAACTGAGCACCTGGCACGACCAGTTCGGGATGTCCGGCTGTGTCGGCTGCGGAAGATGTATTGCCTGGTGTCCCACCGGGATCGACATCACCGCCGAGATGAACAAGATGGCCCGGACGGCGGGCGATGACTGACACGGTGACCGGCGCTGCGCACTCCGCGATGGCGCCGGTGCCATATCGAGTGCGCAGCCGCGTCGTGGAGAGCCCCGATTCGGCGACGCTCACGCTGGTCCCGCTCGGCGAAGCACTACGCAGTCCGCAGCCCGGCGAATTCATGATGTTGTACGCCTTCGGCGTAGGCGAAGCCGCGATTTCGATCAGCGGCGACCCGACGGTCACCGACGGGTCGATCACCCACACCATCCGCGCCGTCGGTGCGGTCAGCCGTGCCTTGCACGACGCCGAACCCGGCACCGTGATCGGGATACGGGGTCCGTTCGGCACATCATGGGGATTGGCCGAGGCCGCTGGGCGGGATCTGGTCATGGTCGCCGGCGGCGTCGGATTGTGTCCACTGCGTCCCGCCGTGCTGGGGGCGCTGGCGCAGCGGGGGCGCTACGGCAAACTGACGCTGATCGCGGGTGCCCGCTCCCGAGCCGATTTCGTCTTCGCGGCCCAGCTCGAAAAGTGGGCTGCCGAGCCGCAAATCGAACTGCATCTCGTCGTCGATGCGCCGACGCCCGGCTGGACGGGCGAGGTCGGATTAGTCACCGCGCCGCTGAGCCGGTTAGAGCTGAACGCCGATCGCACCACGGCGTTTCTGTGCGGACCAGAGCCGATGCTGCGCTTCGGGGCAGCAGCACTGATCGCGAAAGGACTGGCCGCCAAGGATATTCGCGTGTCGCTGGAGCGCAACATGCAGTGCGGGGTCGGGTGGTGTGGCCATTGCCAGCTCGGTCCGCTGCTGCTGTGCCGCGATGGCCCGGTTGTCGGCTACGACATAGCCGGTCCACTGCTGGCGGTGAAGGAGTTATAAATGGCCCGAACAAGCTTGGCCGTATGGAAGTTCGCCTCGTGCGATGGTTGTCAGTTGACGCTGCTCGACTGCGAAGACGAGCTCCTGACCCTCGCTGACCAGGTCGAGATCGCCCACTTCGCCGAGGCATCCAGCGCGACGGTCGGCGGCCCCTACGACGTGTCACTGGTCGAAGGTTCGATCACTACTCGACACGATGAACAACGGATCCGGGCAATCCGGGACCAATCCAAACTGCTGGTCACCATCGGCGCTTGCGCCAATGCCGGGGGAGTGCAGGCGCTGCGCAACTTTGGTGATATCGCCGAGTTCACCTCGGTCGTCTATGCCAACCCGGAGTACATCGACACACTGGCCACCTCCACCCCCGCATCGGCACATGTCGAGGTGGATTACCAGCTGCCGGGGTGCCCGATCGACCGCGGACAGCTGCTCGAGACTCTCGCGGCGCTGCTGATCGGACGCAAGCCGCGACTGCCGGCCAAAACGGTATGCACTGAGTGCAAATTGCGCGGCGTGACATGCGTGATCGTCGCCGACGGTACCCCGTGTCTGGGACCGGTCACCCATGCCGGCTGCGGAGCACTATGCCCGCGACATCGTCGCGGCTGCTATGGATGTTTCGGGCCGTCCGCGGCGCCCAGGACCGCTACGCTGATTCCACTGTTGCGCCGCGACGGTATGTCCGACGCAGACGTCGACCGGGTTTTCTCGACATTCAATGTCGCCAGTTTCGCCGCCGAGCGGAGCAAGGAATGACACCACCAACCCGCAGTCTGCGGGTCGACGCGCTGACGCGGGTGGAAGGCGAAGGCGCACTGAATATCACGCTCAAGGATGGCGAGCTCGAGAGCGTGCAGCTCAATATCTACGAACCGCCCCGGTTCTTCGAGGCGTTCTTGCGTGGGCGCGCCTTTACTGAGCCGCCGGACCTGACCGCTCGGGTTTGTGGAATCTGTCCCGTGGCCTATCAAGTCAGCGCATGCAATGCGATCGAAGACGCGTGCGGCGTCCAGGTGGATGAGGACATCGTCGCGCTGCGGCGGTTGCTGTACTGCGGCGAGTGGATCAACAGCCACGCGCTGCACATCTACCTGCTGCATGCGCCAGACTTCCTCGGATACTCGGACATCGTGGGCATGGCACGCGATCACCCGGCCGCCGTCGAGCGGGGGCTGGCGCTGAAGAAGGCCGGCAACGAGTTGATGGAGTTCGTCGGCGGTCGTGCCATCCACCCGGTCAATGTCCGGCTGGGCGGCTTCTATTCCGTGCCAACGCGGTTGGAGTTCGTGCCGATCGCTGAGCGGTTGCGCCGAGCACTGGATGACGCACTGGCCACCGTCGAGTGGGTATCGCGCTTCGAGTTCCCCGACCTAGAAGTTGAACACGAGTTTCTGGCGCTCTCGGCGACAGGCCGATACCCGATCGAAAACGGCGCCATCGCGCGCAGCGTGGGCTTGCCCTTTCCGGTTGCCGATTTCACCAGCCACGTCGCCGAAGCTCAGGTGCCGCATTCCACGGCCCTGCACGCGACCCTCGATGGCGGTCGCTACCTGACCGGGCCATTGGCACGATACTCGTTGAACTCGTCGGCACTATCGGTGGTCGCTGCCCAGGCGGCTGCAAGCGCTGGGCTGCCGCCGGAATGTCGAAATCCTTTTCGCAGCATAGTCGTCCGCGCCGTCGAAGTGGTGTACGCGATCGAAGAGGCGTTACGCATCATCGCCGAGTATCAGCGTCCGGCACACCCTTTCGTTGACGTTGCAGCCCGCAGCGGTATCGGACACGGCGTCAGCGAGGCGCCTCGCGGCCTGCTGTATCACCGATATGAGATCGACACGGATGGACTAGTTTGCGCCGCGACGATGATTCCGCCAACGTCGCAGAACCAAGCGGCCATCGAGGCCGACTTGGGTCGCGCCGTCTTCGACAATCTGTCCCTTGACGATGCCGCGCTGACCATGCTGTGCGAGAAATTAATTCGCAGCTACGACCCCTGCATCTCGTGCTCCACGCACTTCTTGACGCTTCGGGTTGAGCATCATTGACTGGCGAGGTGGTCGTTGTCGGCCTCGGTAACATGCTTCGCAAGGACGACGCAGTGGGCATCGTCGCCGCTGCGGCGCTCAAAGACCTTGACTTGCCCGGTGTTTGCGTAGTAGCCGGCGTTGCGGAACCGTTGAGCCTGCTCGATGCGTGGTCGGGGGCGCGTCTTGCCGTCGTGATCGATGGCGCGGTTTCGTCGCCGCCAATGCCGGGCCGCACCCGCCGCTGCTCGATCGGTGATGTGGTCGGTTCCTGCGGCGCATTGAGTTCGCACACGGTGGATATCGGCCGCACTTACGCGCTCGGTAAGGCGCTTGGAAATCGGGTACCCGACGAGCTCGTGGTGTTCACCATCGACATCGCGGCCACCGATCACGGCATCGGTTTGACTCCACATGTCGCGCATGCCATTCCGCACGTCGTCGAAATGGCCGTGGATGAAATCAACCGCAACTGGCATTGAGCGAGGCGATGGCGGCGCCCAGCTTGGCGGTGACCTCGTCGGCGATCGCGATCAGCGCCGACTCGCCGGTCACCTCCAGCAAAAGCCTCGGATCCATCGCCTCGACGATTATCGTGGCTGGGTTGCTCTGGTCGGCACGCAGCAGGATATTGCAGGGAAGCAGCAGCCCGATCTCTCGATCGATATTGATCGCCTGGTACGCCAAAGCCGGATGGCACGCACCTAGTATCAGATAATCCTCCAGCTCGACGCCGAGCTTGCTATTGAGCGTCGCTTTCATGTCGATTTCGGTTAGCACGCCAAACCCCTGTTGCGCAAGAGCTTCTCGGGTGCATTTGACCGCGCGCTCGAAGTCTGTATTCAGGTGCGTCGATAGCGCGATGCTCATAGCAAACATCCGATCGTGTGCAGACCGGCCACGGTAGGGGCGAAAGTCCCGAGACCGTGGATTTCGAGCATCACTGTGCCGCTTAGCCGGTCGGCGATGGCAGTGGGCCCGAATGGGTGAAGCGGGCCGCTCGCCGGTGAATGCGGTGGGCCTTTCCCCGGGTCCGCAGCAGCCGGTCCCCGATGTGCGTCGGACTCGAATAGAACCATTTCTTGGTGATCTCCACGAGGACCATGTAGGTGAGGGTGAGTCCTAGCAGCGCGGCGAAGAATTGCCACGGCAGCGCCCGAAATCCAAGGTTGGCGGCCAACGGCGACACCGTCAGGATCACGCCGAGCGCGACTATCGACAAAGTGGCGGCGGTGAGTAATCCGCCCGGTCTGCTGCGCAAAAACGGCACCCGCCTGGTTCGAATAGCGAAGATGATGAGTGTTTGGGTGGCAAGGGATTCCACGAACCAGCCGGTGCGAAACTCGATCGGTCCCGCATTCAAGACGCCGAGCATGAGGCCGAAGGTGAGGAAGTCGAACAACGAACTGATCGGCCCGAACGACAGCATGAAGCGTCGGATGAACGCGATGTTCCAGTGTGCGGGCGCGTGTAGTTGCTCTTCGTCCACCCGGTCGGTGGGAATCGCTAGCTGAGAGGTGTCGTAGAGCAGATTATTGAGCAAGATTTGGCTTGGCAGCATGGGCAGGAACGAAAGAACGGCCGACGCCGCGGCCGCACTGAACATGTTGCCGAAATTACTTGAAGTGCCCATCAATACGTATTTGATCGTGTTGGCGAAGATACGCCGGCCTTCGGCGACACCGTCGGCCAACACGCCGAGGTCTTTCTCCAGGAGAACCACGTCGGCGGCGTCCTTGGCGACATCGGTGGCCGTGTCGACCGAGATGCCGACGTCAGCCGAATGAAGGGCCAGGGCGTCGTTCACTCCGTCCCCGAGAAAACCGACCGATCGCTGGGAATTCCGCAACGACGAGATGACGCGGGCTTTCTGCTCTGGTGAGATGCGAGCGAAGATTGTGTGGTTGCGCGCTACGACGGTGAGTTCTTTGTCACCGAGCTGCTGCAACTCGGCGCCGGTGATGGTGCCCTTCGACGGTAATCCGATGTCGTTGCAGACTTTTTCGGCGACGCTCGGGTTGTCGCCGGTTGCCACTTTGACCTCGATACCCAGTGCATTGAGTCGTGACAGGGAATCCTGCACGTCGGCTTTCGGGTTGTCCGCGAAGACCAGGAAGCCCTCGAGTGTCAAAGCCGCCTCGTCGGCTGCGCACAACGTCTCCTGACCCGGCGCCGGTTTACTGGCTATCGCCACGACCCGACGTCCGTCGGCGAACAGCCGCGTCAAGGTCCCGTGCGCGGCTTCGGGGACGTCGTCGCAGCGTGCCATGACCTGTTCGGGTGCGCCCTTGACCACGATGCGCCTACCGCCGTCGCCGTCGACGAGCGCCGAGGTGGCCCGTCGGGTGTGATCGAAGGGCAACGTCGCCAGGCGGGTGACCCCGGCGATGGCGGGCCGATTGCGCCACAGGGCGGCGTCGAGATCGTTCGCGCTTACCCCGCCGGTCGACGGGTCGACATCGGCGGCGAGCAAGCCGGAACCCAACACCGAGTCCGCGTGGGTGCCGCATACATCGACGGCGTCGATCAAGTCGAGTCGGCCGTCGGTCAGCGTGCCGGTTTTATCCGTGATCAAGATGTCGATGTCGCCGAGGTCCTCGATACAGACGAGGCGCTTAACCAGGACCTTCAGGCGGGCCAGCCGTCGTGAACCCGAGGCCAGGCTCGTGCTGACGACAGCGGGAAGCAATTGGGGCGTGATGCCGACCGCGATTGCCAATCCGAACAGCGCCGCATCGATGAGCGGCCGTCGCAGGAGCAGATTGCTGACGATGATGATGACGGTAAGTGTCAACGCGACTTTCAGAAGCAGATAGGAGAAGCGTCGCAGTCCCTGCTGAAAGTCCGTCTCCGGTTGGCGCGAGCCCAGACCGACTGCTATGCGGCCGAATTCGGCGGCGGCGCCCGTCGCGAAGATCACGCCTGTGCCCTCACCCGCACTGACCACGGTGCCCATGAAGGCCAAACTGGATGCGTCGGTGATGGTTGCATCCGGTGCGGCGGGCTCCGCCGACTTCTCCGACGGCGCCGATTCGCCGGTGAGGATGCTTTCGTTACATTCCAGTCCGTTCACCGCGATCAGTCGCACGTCGGCCGGCACCAATTCGCCGAGTTGGAGACGGATGACGTCCCCGGGGACCAGAGCGGTGACGTCGACACGGCCGAACTGGCCGTCGCGGCGAACCACAGCCATATGACGGACTCGCTCGTGCAGAGCGGCCGCTGCCCGTTCTGCCCGGTATTCGTTGAAAAACGAAAGGCCAACGCTGATGAACAAGATGATGCCGATGATGATGGCTTGCGTCGGGTCGCCTAGGAAAAAGGACAGTACCGCGGTAACCGCCAAGAGCACCAACACCGCATTATTCAGCTGGCGGCCAAGCACCGCCAGAGCGCTAACCCGATGGGTCCGAACCGAATTCGGTCCGATTGATGCCAATCTGGTATCCGCCTCGAGTGAGGAGAGTCCCTCCGCGGAGGTACGTAATGAGCGCATCACGTCGGTATACGGTGCGCTCGCGACGTCCTGCAGCGATCGGGTAGAGAGCCCGGGGGCATCGTCGAGAACCGGCCCATTGGTTCTACCCGTGTAGTCGGCATGACAGGTGCCCATGTGTCCACAATGGCCGCTGCCCCGGTGTCGCTGTAGCGCCGGAAGGCCGGTGACCTCTCGCTGAAAGTCACTAGGTGCTAGGGCATTAAGTCCCTGGTTCAGGCAGATGGGACTTCAGTCCCTTTTCAAACGCGGGGGAACACGATCGGATGAAGTCCGGAGGTCCGGTGGCCGACCTTCGAGTCATGCACCACACACGCTTTCGGAGGTTCGGTGTCTGAGGCAATTCCGTTGGGACGATTTGCGGGTTTTCCGGTGCGGGTTCACTGGAGCGTGATTGTGATCCTGTGGCTGTTCACGTGGAGCCTGGCGTCCACATTGCCTCACACCGTTGCAGGATATTCGCGGCCGGCTTACTGGTTGGCGGGAGCGTGCGGCGCCGTGGTACTGCTGGCTTCGCTGTTGGCCCACGAACTCGCCCATGCGGTGTTGGCCCGCCGCTGCGGGGTGCCCGTCGATGACGTAACACTGTGGCTTTTCGGCGGTGTGACGAGCTTGCAAGGAGAGGCGAAGAGTCCGAAGGCCGCCTTTCGCATCGCATTGGCGGGGCCAGTCACCAGCCTGGTCCTGTCGGCGGTGTTCGCAGGGATTGCGGTGGCGCTGTCGGCCCTGCACGCCCCGACCATCGTCGGCAGCGTCGCCTGGTGGCTGGCCAGCATCAACTTGCTGCTCGCACTGTTCAACCTGCTGCCCGGTGCCCCGTTGGACGGTGGGCGGCTGGTGCGCGCCTACTTGTGGCACCGCCACGGCGACAGTGTGCGCGCGGCCATCGGCGCGGCACGTGCCGGACGAGTGGTCGCAATCGTCCTGATCGTGTTGGGGCTGGCTGAGTTTCTCGCTGGTGGCATGATCGGTGGCGTCTGGCTGGCGTTCATCGGCTGGTTCATCTTCGTCGCCGCCCGAGAAGAAGAGGCGCAGGCGACCAGTCAGCAGATCTTCGCGGGGGTGCGCGTTGGCGAGGTGATGACCCCGCAGCCGCATACCGCTCCCGGATGGATAACGGTCGAGGATTTCATCCAGCGTTATGTACTCGGCGATCGCCACTCGGCGTACCCGGTTGCCGACCCGAACGGATCGATCACCGGCTTGGTCACGTTGCGGCAGCTGAGAGAACTCGCACCCCATCAGCGCACCACTACGAGCGTTGGCGCGATCGCCCTGCCGCTGCAGAGTCTGCCGACTGCCGCTCCGCAAGAGCCGCTTCAAGATTTGTTGCGTCGGATGGCGCCCGCCGGTCCTCGCAGTCGCGCTCTGGTCGTAGACGCAGGCACGGTCGTCGGCATCGTCACGCCAAGCGATGTGGCACGCCTGATCGAGGTCTATCGGCTAGCCCGGCCCGCGACGGACGGGGTCGCCGATCATCACGATGTGGGCAGTTATTCCGGCGCTGGGTGAGCCGACATTGGTGGCTGGGAAGGAGTAGGGACCATGAAACCTATCGTCGTGGGTATCGACGGTTCATCGGCCGCGATCGCCGCCGCGGTCTGGGGTGTTGATGAGGCCATCGGGCGTGCTGTCCCGCTCCGGTTGATCTCGGTCATCAAGCAGACGCACTCATCGCCGGACGACTACGCCCGCGATCTCGAGCATGCCGAGAAATCGCTTCGCGAGGCACAATCCGCGATCGAGGCGGGCCAGAAGCCGGTCAAGATCGAAACCGACATTCCGCGCGGGCCGGCCGGATCGGTGATGGTGGAGGCGTCGCGCGATGCCGAGCTGATTTGTGTCGGCTCGACCGGCATCGGACGGTATGCCCGAGCCCTCTTAGGTTCCACGGCAACGGAACTCGCCGAAAAGGCCTACTGTTCCGTTGCGGTGTTGCGCACGGATCCGGACCAACCGCCACCCGACATCAACTGGATCGTGGTGCGGATGACCGATGCGCCCGGTAACGACCGCATCGTCGAATGCGCCGCGTGGGAGGCGAAATTGCGCATGGCGCCCTTGTTGGTCCTCGGCGGTCGGCCCGAAGACCTGACCGAGCAAGCCGACGGCGCCTTCGAACGGCGAGTGCAGGATTGGCAGCGCCGTCATCCCGAGGTGCGGGTATACCCGATTACCACGAAGTACGCCATCGCCAGCTTCCTCCGGGTCAACGAGGAGCGAGTGCAACTCGCCGTGATCGGCGCTACCGAGGCCGCTGCGCTGGCGCAACTGGTAGGCCCCTCCGGGCATCCGCTCTTCCACCACGCCGAATGTTCAGTGCTCGTCGTTCGCGAATAAGTGGGCCGCCAGTGAAGATCAAGCACCGAAGTGGTGACGCTGCAATGGTGAACGCCGGCGAGCGGGTGCTGGTCAAAAGCGATGTTCGGATGGGCCGCTTCATTTGCGGGTTGACGATGTTGGGTGTGGTGGCGTGGACAGCGGCGCTGGTCGTCAGTGACCACTTCGGCTACCGCCCGGTTGCCCCCGGCCGATTCGGTTGGTCGCTGGCCCTACTTGCCGCGGTGGCATTGATTGCGCGAGGGGTTTTTCTGGGCCGTCCGGTGACGAGTAGGCATGCGATGGCCGCGGCTGCGAGCGTGTGTTTAGGGCTCGGTGCGCATTTCTTGTCATACGGGGCCCTGGGCAACATTGCGCTGGGTTGCAGTGGCCTCGCTCTGATGTGGCCGGCGGCGGCACGACCTCAGCCCGAGCTACTGCCGCAGGTGTGGACTCTCGTGGACGCCACGCACGGGGATCCATTGGCGCCATTCGCCATGCACTCGAGCAAGAGCTACTTCTTCAATGTCGACAAGACCGCGGCTATCGCCTATCGCACCCGGCTTGGATTCGCCGTAGTCAGCGGCGACCCGATCGGTGACGAGACCCGATTCCAGGCGTTGGTCGATGATTTCACCCATATGTGCCGCAGTCGGGGCTGGCGGATCCTCGTATTGGCTTGTGGCGAAAGATATTTGAAACTATGGCGTACTAAGACGGGCGTACGGCGCAAGCTCGAGGTCCCGATGGGGCGCGATGTCGTCGTTGACGTTCGTCACTTCACCCTGAAGGGGAGACGCTTTCGTAACCTGCGCCAAGGTGTGCAGCGCACCCACAACTGCGGTATTACCACCGAAATCGTTGACGAGCAGGAAATTTGCGGCCGGCTGGTCGATGAACTGACCGAGGTACTGTATGCCGCGCATCACGCGGCCGGTACCGAGCGCGGGTTCTGTATGACTCTGGACGCGGCCTTGCAGGGCCGATTCCCGGGTATCAAGTTGGCGATCGCTCGGGACCGCGAGGGGCGGGTAGTGGCGTTTCACCGATATGCGACCGCAGGGCACGGAACGGAGGTGAGCCTCGATGTGCCGTACCGTCGACCGGATGCTCCCAACGGCGTGGACGAGCGGCTCACCGTCGACATGATTGCTGCGGCGAAAAGCCAAAACGCAGCCAGGCTTTCGCTCGCGTTCGCAGCGTTTCCGGAAATCTTCCAAGCCACCCATCCCAGCGGGATGCAGCGGGTCGCGTATCGGTTGATTCATCTGCTGGACCCATTTATCCGGCTTGAGTCCTTGTACCGGTATCTCCGCAAGTACCACTCGCTGGCCGAGCGTCGGTATGTCCTGCTGCGTGCCGGTCACATTCCCGCGGCGCTGCTGGTATTGCTGTCACTGGAGTTCACCCCGCGGCCGCACCATGCGCGGCCGGCTCGAACCGGCGTGGTGCGACGTTGGCAGCGGCCCGTGAGCTCGCCTCAGATGTGAATGGACTGTTCCATTGGCGGCGAGCCGAATTGGAAGCGCCGACCCGTGACCATCTCCGGAATCACCCGAACATAGTGCGACTTCTCGGAAGTCGTCCACGGCAACACCTGAGCTTGCTGCGCATCCGCGATCTCCTCGTCGCTGCGAAGAGAGCGCGCGGTGCCGCGCACGATCACACTCCAGCCCCCGGCGACGTTATGGTCGTCGACCTCGAACACCACCTCGTTGTTGATCGCGGCGCTGACCAACTTCGTGCCCGGCGCGGTGCGAAACAGGATCGTTCGCCGCTGGACGGCATAGTTGACCGGAAAGATCTGCGGCCGGCCATCCACGCTCGTGACCAGCCGTCCCAGCGTGGCACTCGAGAGCAGATCCCAACACTCGTGCGCAGGCAAGACGATGGCGCCGTCATCGGTTTGCGTTTGATTCGTCATGGGGACGACCTTATTGACGAAAACCGTCGATCTCGCCTGCCGAAGGTCCTGCCCGGTCGGGACCAAAGTTGGTCGACCTGCGCGAGTGCGCCTAGCGAACCCTCAAGACGTCGGCTAGCGGGCGCCGCGGCGTGGGAGCCGCCGGACGATCCATCAGCGGTGCTATCCCGACTCTGATCAGAACCTGGGGCTCACCGGACTGGTCGATCAGGTCGCGAACGATATCGCGGCTTTCGTCCAGCTCGATAAGGTGGGTCAGCGGGCAGGTCGCCATGCCGACCATGGTGCATTCAAGCAATACGGTCGATAACGCTTCGCCGGATCTCAACCAGTCCGCGCGGGTGTCCCCATCGGTGGAGAGGACGAGAATTTTGGACCAGTCGGCCTCGACCTCTGGGCGCCGATCGGTATGGATCCTGACGGGGAATTCCCGTCCGACATCTACCCGGAGGTGTTCTTTGTCGGATGCGAGCGCGCTGGGAGGGATGCCCTCACCGACCGCATATGGCGTTGTCCACCAATCTAATTCGGCGAGATATAGCCAATCGCCGTTACGGATATCTTCGGTGAGTTTCGCGGCTTCGGCCAGCCGTGGTCGCGTGTCATCGCCGAGCACATGCAGATCCACTCCACTGTCATCGATGGCGTCGTATAGTGCGCGTTCGAAGAAATCCCAATATGCCGGCTGTCGGAGTGGAAGCCGGTCGGCTCTGCGCTGCAGAATCGCCAGGGCGCGCTCACGCTGAGCGCGGGTGACGTGTGCGGCGGGGCTGAATTTCATCGATGCGAGCTCATCGGGATCGGTTTTGTCAGGGAACCGCTTGATGTCCGCTCGCCAGCCGGCCGCCAGCATGGCGATACGAAGGTGATCCAGGACCGCACCGCAACTGATGATCGCGTCGCGATCGAAGCTGTCCGTGCCGGGGACTGTGCGGTGACGATCGATGAATAGGTGCAGCGCAACGCCTTCCGCCACCCACCGCCAAGGCTGGCTGTTATGCACGGACGGAGCCCGGCACGCCAATTGCACCGCTCTTTTCAACACCTGGGTATCCAGTGTCGGATGCATGACGTCAACCCCTCGTCCATGTTGTGACTCGACACCGACGCTAGGGTGTCGTCGGGCTTAACGCCTAGGGTCGTATGTCCCTGCGGTACTAGGCCGTCGGACTGCTCTGCCGGTTCTTTTCCACGTAGCTGACCACGTCGGACAGGGTCCGCAGCGATGCATAGTCGGATTCGGGGATGTCCACCCGCAACCGGTGATGGATGCCGCGCAGAAAATTCAGCCAGTCCATGGAGTCAAGGTCGACTTGGTCCCGCAGTAGGACGTCGTCGCGAATGTCGTCCGGGTCGATTTCCGGAGCGATCGTGGTCAGCACCGCCAGAATCGTGCCGCGGGTGTCCTCGTTAGTCATGGCTCATCACTTCTCCAGGAGGTCAGGCTGCTGCAGCAGGTCATTGATTGCGCTGAGGAACAACGCTCCTCGGTGACCGTCACTCGCGCGGTGGTCGGCTGCGAGCGTCGCTTGGACCGCGGTGACGACCCGGATGCCGCCGTCAATGACAGCGACTCGTTGAGTCGGCCTGCCGAAACCGACGATCGCCACCTGCGGTGGGTAGATCACGCCGAAGACCGTATCGACACCCTTGTCGCCCAGGTTGGTGACGGTGATGGTCGGGTCGGACATCTCTGAGCTTCGCAGTGAGAAGGAGCGCGCCCGCGCCACGAGGTCGGCGAGGTCATGCATTAATTCGTCAAGCTTCTTGTCCGCAACATCGTGAATCGCCGGCGCGACGAGACCGCCGCCGCGCAGCGAGATTCCGACACCGACATGAACTCCGCTGGCGGGCTGGAATCCGTCGTCGCGCCAGAACCCGTTGAACTCGCCGAACCGCTGCGCGGCGACACCAACCGCCTTGAGCAGCAACGCGGCCGGCAGTACCCGTTCATCGATCGAACGCTGCGCATTTCGCGTCGTCAGCCAGGTCATCGAGCTGTCCAACAGGATTTCGTCGGCCAGGTAGTAGTGCGGAATCTCGCGCTTCGCACGGCTCATGGCGGCCGCGATCGACTTTCGCATCTGTGCGGCACGGTCGATGGCTGTGGGCTTGGATGTCGGCTTGGTTATCGGTTGCACCGGCTCTTTTGGCGCAGCTGCGTGCTCGACGTCGCCGATGGTGACCGCGCCCTGCGGCCCGGTGCCGGTTACCGTGTCGAGTTCGACGTTGAGAGTTTGGGCCAGCCGTCGGGCCGCAGGTGACACCCAACGACGTCGCTGCAAGACGGATGGAGCAGCGCTCACCGCGGTCGCCGTGGCGGCAGGAGCTGCCGGTTTGGCCGCTGCTTTCGTCGAACGCCGCCGCCGGCGCGGCGACGTCTTCACCGCCGCCTCATCACGTTCCAGCAGGGTCGCCAATACCGTTCCCACTTCGACGGTTTCGCCGACCGGAACAAGTAATTCGTTAACCGTGCCTTCCTGCCAGCATTCGATTTCGACCGCGGCTTTGGTGGTGTCGACCACCGCCACGATCTGGCCTCGGGTTACCTTGTCGCCGGGCTTGACCAACCATTCGTCCAGCGTGCCCTCGTCCATGTCGGCCCCCAGGGCCGGCATTTTGAACTCGATCATTGCCGGTCGCCGAACAGGCTATGCACGGTCGCGACGATTTTCTCCGGCTGGGGCAAGGCGGCCTGCTCGAGGTGCTTCGCGTATGGCACGGGCACCTCGGCGCTGCACACGCGGGCAACCGGGGCATCGAGATCGTAGAACGCTTCTTCCATGATCCGTGCCGTGATCTCGGCCGCCAGACTGCCACTGCGCCAAGCTTCGTCGATCACGACCGCCCGATGTGTCTTGCGTACGGATTCGAGAAACGTGTCACCGTCGAGCGGCCGCAAGACCCGCAAATCGACGACTTCGCACTCGATTCCGGCCAGCGACAACTCGTTGGCGGCGTCGAGCGCCTTGGAAAGGCAGCCGCCGTAGGCGATCAGCGTGACGTCGGTGCCCTCACGACGGATGGCCGCCCGCGAGATGTCAGTGGCGGCAAGAACATCGATATCGGTTGAGGTGTTGTAAAGCTGGACGTGTTCGAAGATCACCACCGGATCCGGGTCCGCCAGGGCGGGGGCGAGCATGCCGTAGGCATCTTCGACGGTGGCCGGAGCCAGCACCTTAATGCCCGGGATGTGGGCATACCACGGTTCGAGGCTGTGCGAGTGCTGGGCCGCGAGCTGACGCCCGGCCCCGGTCGCCATTCGGACCACCAGCGGTACCGAGAACTGACCGCCCGACATGTGGCGAAGGGCCGCAGCGGTGTTGACGATCTGGTCGAGCGCCAACAGGCTGAAATTCACCGTCATGACCTCGACGATTGGGCGTAAGCCATTGATTGCCGCGCCGATTCCGATACCGACGAACCCCAATTCCGAAAGCGGGGTGTCGCGCACTCGGTCGGGACCGAACTCTTCCAGCAGACCTTTGGAGGCAGCGTAGGTTCCGCCGTACCGTCCGACGTCTTCGCCCATCACCACTACCCGCGGATCGTCGCGCAGGGCATCGCGAAGGGCGTCGTGCACAGCGGTTCGGTAGCTGGTCTTCATCGCGGTGACTCCACGGTCAGCACGTCGCGTCCCAGATCCGCCACGTCCTCCCACGTCCCGGCTTCGGCGAAGGCCACCGCCGCCTCGATCTCGGCCGAGGCGGCATCTTCGATCTCCTGTACGTCGGTGTCGGTCAGCGCGCCACCGCGCAGGCATTGCTCGGTAAACGACCGGATCGGGTCACGTTCGCGCCACTGCGCGACCTCGGCCTTGTCCCGATACAGTTCTGGATCGAACATCGAATGCGCACGGAAGCGATAGGTACGGAACTCGATGAAGAATGGCCCGCCGGTGTCGCGGACGTGATCGACACCCTGCTGGGCGGCCCCGTGGCATGCCTGAACATCCATGCCGTCGACGGCCAGCGTGGGGACCCGGTACGACGCCGCCTTGACGGTGAGATCGGTCTGCGATTGCGCGCGATCCAAGGCGGTTCCCATGGCGTAAAGATTGTTCTCGCAACAGAACAACACCGGCAGGTTCCAAAGGGCGGCCATGTTGAGCGACTCGTGAAATGCACCCTCGGCCACCGCGCCGTCACCGAAGTAGCATGCGGTTACCCGCTTCTGCTGCAACATGGCGTCGGCCAGAGCGATGCCGACCGCGAGCGGCAGACCACCGGCGACGATCGCATTGCCGCCGTAGAACCGCTTGGACGCATCGAAAAGGTGCATCGACCCTCCGCGTCCGCGTGAGCAGCCCTCCTGCTTACCGAACATCTCGGCCATGATCGAGGTCATCGGGATGCCGCGCAGCAGTGCGTGGGCATGCTCGCGGTAGGTCGCGACGACCGCATCATCATCGGCCAGTGCGCGCAGTGACCCGGCGGCGACGGCCTCTTCCCCGACATAGAGATGCAGGAATCCACGAATTTTGGCCGCGCTGTAGAGTTCCGCGCACTTCTCTTCCATCCGGCGCACGCGAATCATGTCCGACAAGAGTTCATGGGCCAGCTTGACGGTGCTCATCGGGCGCCGCTCCTCCTCATCACTTCGTTCTGCATCGTCGCCGGCGCGGGTCATGACGGCACTCCCTCGGCGTGGCGGTTAGCTTGACGCTCGATCGTCGAGGTATCGCCTTCGGGCAGGCCGAGTTCGCGAGCCTTGAGCAAACGACGCATAATCTTGCCGCTGCTGGTGTGCGGCAATGTATCTGCGAATTCGATCTCTTTGGGCGCCACCGCGGCCCCGAGCCGTTTGCGCGCGTGGCCGAGCAATTCCAGGCGCAAGTCTTCGTCACCGACCACACCGTTCTTCAGAGTGACGAAGGCCTTCACGATTTCACCCACGGTCGGGTCGGGCTTGCCGATGACAGCGGCCTCGGCTACCGCCGGATGGTCGGTGAGCGCGCTTTCGACCTCGAACGGGCCGATGAGATGGCCCGCGGACTTGATAACGTCGTCTTTGCGTCCGACGAACCAGAAGTAACCGTCGGCGTCTTTCTTGGCGAGATCTCCCGTCAGGTAAAGACCGTCCGCGAAGGACTTTCGGTATCGCTCCTCGGCGTTCAGATAGCCGCGGAACATCGACGGCCATCCCGGCTTGAGCGCGAGTTCCCCCTCGACCCCCGGTTCATCGACGAGCGAAGTTGTCCCGTCATCGTTGTGGCGCAGGATGTATGCGTCCACGCCCGGCAGCGGCCGGCCCATCGAACCGGGTTTGATGTCGAATGCGGGGGTGTTGGCGATCATGATGCCGCCCGTTTCGGTCTGCCACCAGTTGTCGTGAATCGGCAAGCCCAGCACCCGCTTTCCCCACCAGACCGCTTCGGGGTTGAGCGGCTCACCCACGCTGGCGATGAACCTCAGCCGAGGAAAGTGGTATTGCGCAGGGATCTCCGGGCCGGCCTTGATCAGCATCCTTATTGCCGTCGGTGCCGTGTACCACACCGACACGCCCTGATCCTGCAGGATTGCGTACCATCGCTGCGCGTCGAACTCCGTTTCGTCGACGATGGAGGTGACGCCATGCAGCAGTGGACTGATAATGCCGTAGGACGTTCCCGTGACCCAACCGGGATCCGCAGTGCACCAATAGATGTCGCCGGGGTGGAGGTCCAGCGCGTACAGGCCGGTGATGTAGTGCATCGCGACAGCCCCGTGCACATGCATGGCGCCCTTGGGTGTTCCGGTAGTGCCGCTGGTGAAGTGCAGCAGCGCTGGATCCTCGGCGGTCGTCGGTTCGATTGGTGTCGTTTCGTTAGCGGCATGCATCCAGTCCCAGAAGTTGAGCGTTCCGGGTATCGGGCTGCCGGCTCCGTCGTCGTCGACTACGAGGATGTGCCGAACCGACGGCATACTTTCGCGAATCTTGGCGATCTTGCGCTGATAAATGGCCTTGGTAGTGACCAGCACATCGGCTTGGCCGATATTGACTCTGGTGGCGATCGGTTCGGGGCCGAACGCGGAAAACAGCGGCGAAACGACGCTGCCGTTACGCAGTGCACCAAGCATCGTGATGTAGAGCTCGGGGACGCGTCCCATAATCGTGAACACCCGATTGCCTTTGTCGATACCGAGCGCCCGCAACACCCCCGAGAAGCGTCTGGCAAGGCGGCCGAGTTCTGCGTAGCTGAGATCTCGCGTGGCGATCGCACCGTCCCAGCCCTTGTCGGTGATGAAGCGCAGGGCAGTGCGTGTGGCAACCGGGCCCGACGCGTGTCGATCGACGGCGGCATACGCGATGTTGCAGCCGCCCGGCCCCATTCCGTCGCACAGGTTGGGAACGTCGGCCCAGCGGAATTTTGCGCGTGCCTGCTCGTAGTCCGACAGGTTGGGCTCGACAAGGTGGTCGCGGGGCGTTTTACGGATGACATCCGCGGTCATGACCGCCTCTTTCGGTTGGTGGGGCGTCTTCATCGTTTTCCGCGCGCGCATCCCGCAATAGAGACGAAGGTCACCAGTAGATACGCGCTTTCGTCGTCGAATCCAACGGCGGTTTTCAGCCAGCGAGCGCGTGCCACCGGTCTCTGGTAGGTCGATCGACCTGGTGTCGGGGACCAAGGACTCTGGCGTCAGCCGTCGGCGGGAACGAGGGTCGTAGCCATACCGAATGAAGGGTGGCGACGATGGCCGAAACGCTGGCCGATACGAAAGTGATCGCGACGGCAGTTGAGCTGGCCTGCCATGCGCCCTCGCTGTACAACTCTCAGCCCTGGCGGTGGATTACCGATGGCGTCAGCGTCGATCTGTTCGTTGATCCCGAGCAAAAAATACGAGCAGCCGACACGTCGGGTCGCGAAGCGATCATCAGCTGCGGCGCCGCGCTCGATCACTTCCGTACCGCGATGGCCGCCGCCGGGTGGGCCACGAATGTCGAGCAGTTTCCCAACCCGAACAATCTTGACCACCTGGCAACCGTCGATTTCGTGCCGGTCGACTTCGTGGCACAGGCCCGGCGTGACCGCGCGAGCGCGATACTGCGTCGCCGGACCAACCGGCTGCCGTTTCGTGCGCCGAAGCACTGGGCGTCGTTCGAACCCGTGCTACGAAGCTCGTTTGACAATGACCTGGTCGGTTTGGATGTACTGCCCGCGGATGTGCGACCGCGACTAGCTGAAGCGGCACGGCTCGCCGAAGCCCTACGTCGCTACGACGACTCGTATCACGCCGAATTACTTTGGTGGACAAGGTCGGAGGAAGGAACCGAAGGGATTCCGCAAACCGCACTGGCGTCGGAGGCCGATGCCCGCAGGGTTGACGTGAACCGTCAGTTCCCGATCGATCCCACGAACGATCACAGCTCTGCCGGCACTTACGACCAAGCGAAGATTCTCATGTTGTCCACTGCCGGCGACACTCGTGTCGATGCCCTCAACTGCGGTGAGGCGCTTTCGGCGATCCTGCTGGAGTGCACGATGGCCGGCTTGGCCACCTGCCCCGTCACGCACGTGACCGAGCTCGACGCCAGCCGGGACATGATCCGCGACCTCGCGACGGGCCTGGCCGCGGTACCACAGGTGTTGGTCAGAGTCGGCATCGAACCGGAAGGCGAGTTGGCTCCCGAACCGACGCCGCGCAAACCTCTGCACGAGGTGTTGGAGATTCGCAGCTAGGGGTGACTGGCCCCGCACCGGAAACCTTGGTGGGCAGGGGTTCTAGATCTGTTCGGACTTCACTTTGAGGTAGTTCTTGACCTTGAACAGATCGTAGGTCCGTCGCCGTTCGGGCCGCAGCTCGGCGGCAGCCGATTCTGCGGAGATGATTTCCGGTTCGACCACTCGATAGCTTTGGCCATCAGCCCGGATGGCCGCGTGCCCGGCGGCAAGGACATTCTGGAGCCAATCGACGTCGGTGCCGTAGGGCAGCGGAACGATGAACCCGTCTGAGACGCGTTCGGTGACTACCGGTGTCGTGTACTGCTTGCCGGAGTGTCGGCCGGTGTGCTCAATTACCGAGGCATACCAGTGCTTTCGCCCGGCCAGATGCAGCATCAGTGGATTAAGCAGATGCTTGTTGAAAACCCGGACGTCGTCGAGGACCGCCACTGCTGTTTCTCCTATCTATCCCGCCACCGGGTGGACGAATGGTGTTTTGGCACACCCGCTTCCGGACTGTCAGCTGCACGCCCGTTTCTCGGTGGATGACACCTGCATGACGCAATCCGATCAGCTCGTCCGGCCCGCGGGTAGGGCCCGAAGTCCCTAACGTGTGCACCGCCCCTCGTCCGCCGAAGGGATCCCTAGGTGAGGACCAATGCCTCTGATGGGGCGGGGCCTGACTCCGTAGCGTCTTGATCAGACAGTTAAAGGCCGTTGGTTGCCAGGAGTTCTCATGTTCGATCGGTATCCACCGAAGTCCGTCGTCGTCGGTGTGGACGGTTCGGCGGCCGCAATTCGCGCTGCCCGGTGGGCAGTCGACGAAGTGGCCGGCACTGACATTCCGCTGCGTCTGCTCTATGTCACCCAACGCGACGTCAATGCCAGCACACGTCAAGCGCGACTTGCCGTGGCCGCGGCAGAGCAGGTCGTCCGCGACGCATACGACGCTGTCGAACAGATCGGCAAGCCGGTCAAGGTCGAAACGGAGATCGTCGACGGCGCGCCGGTGGCGGCACTCATCGCTGCTTCGCGATCCACCACGTTGCTGTGTGTCGGAGACACGGGGGCCTCGATGCACCCGACAATCTGGTTGGGTTCGACTGCGAAAGAACTCGCACAATCCGGCCACTGTTCGGTGGCCGTCGTCCGGGCAGGCCCCCGCGCCGCGGACACCACGGATACCCGCTCGATCGTTGCGTTCGTCGACGAATCGCCGGATGGCATTGACGTTCTGGAGCTGGCGATCCACGAGGCCCGCCATCGTCGCGTGCCGCTGCGGGTACTGACATCAACGCGGCCGCAGTCCGGTGACTCGCATCTGAAGCGTTGTACGGACAACTATCCCGAGGTCGATATCGACACGGTTCACCTGCAGGCTTCCCTGGTCGACTACCTTGCTGCGCATGCCGAGGCCATTCAGTTGGTCGTACTCGGTGCCGCCCAGACCGCGGCACTCGGGCAACTGCTCGGTGCTACCGGCGCTGAAGCATTGCGCGAGAGCGACTTGTCCTTGCTTGTGGTCGGTTTCGAGCGGCCCGGCCGCTGATCGCGAAGGGGAGATGGTGTCGAAATCAGGCGAGGAAACGAGCAAGCACCCTCGTCACGGGATTCCCGAACGGGCACAGCTGAATCGCGACCAAGCGTTCATCATCGCCAGTTCGCTCTGGCCGTTTGGGTGGTGGAATCGCCATCCCCTGGGTCGCGTGAGCCGAGCCGCCCGCCGACGCGAACGCCTCCCTCAGGCGCGCTGACCAACGACCCACAATCTAGGGGACTTCGGTCTCTTTACGGGATTTCGGCCGATTGGTCGGATAGACATCGCAGTGATTCGTTCAATCTAGGAGCCCGAGATGAGCACTCTCGCCGTTCGGCGGCACCACGCGTCGATCTTCTCCGCCGAAGGCAACCGAGCGCCACGTCCAGGTGCAATCCGCGAACTGACACAGGTGTGCGATGACTAGAGCAGCTGATATCACCCGGCGCTCGCCGCGCCGAGTATTCCGTGACCGTCGCGAGGCAGGCCGGGTGCTGGCAAACCTACTGACCGCCTACCGCGACCAACCGAATGTGATCGTCCTGGGACTCGCCAGGGGCGGGCTACCGGTGGCGTGGGAGGTGGCGGCCGCGCTGCACGCACCGCTGGATGCCTTCATCGTGCGAAAGCTCGGCGCTCCCGGGCATGAGGAATTCGCGGTCGGGGCGCTGGCAAGCGGCGGTCGCGTAGTGGTGAACGACGACGTGATTCGGGCCTTGCGGATCTCGCCGGGACAGTTGCGTGCCGTTGCCGAACGTGAAGGCCGCGAGCTGGTCCGGCGTGAGGCCGCATATCGCGGCGGACGGCCGCCGCTTGAGGTGGCGGGCAAGACGGTCATCCTCGTCGATGACGGGTTGGCCACTGGCGCAAGCATGTTCGCCGCGGTACAGGCGCTGCGCGAAGCTGAGCCCGCCCACATCGTGATCGCGGTGCCGGCGGCCCCGGAATCTACCTGTCGCGAATTCGCCGGTCTGGTCGACGATGTGGTCTGCGCGAGTATGCCCACCCCATTCCTCGCGGTGGGGGAGTCGTTCTGGGATTTTCGCCAGGTCACGGACGAGGAAGTTCACCAGCTGCTCGCTACTGCGACGACGGATCGACCGGCCGCGCCGGCACAGGTGCAGACGCCCGCTCAGGTGCTCAGCAGCGTTGCCATCGATGCTCCGTCGGGTGTTCCGCCGCGTGAGGCGTTGGAGCAGTTGATAGGTGACGCCCGGATCGTGCTGATCGGCGAGAGTTCGCATGGGACGCACGAGTTTTACGAAGCTCGGGCAACCATAACGAAATGGCTGATCGAGGAGAAGGGATTCTGCGCTGTAGCCGCGGAAGCCGATTGGCCCGATGCCTACCGGGTGAATAGGTACGTGCGGGGCCTCGGAGTGGACGAGACCGCCGAGGAAGCATTGCGTGGGTTCGAACGATTTCCGGCCTGGATGTGGCGCAACACCGTCGTTCGTGACTTCGTCGATTGGCTACGCATACGCAACCGGCAGTACGAGTCGAAGCCTCAGCGGCAAGCCGGCTTTTATGGGCTTGACCTCTACAGCCTGCATCGGTCCATGCAGGAAGTGGTGACCTACCTGGATAGAGTCGACCCGAAAGCGGCGATGCGGGCGAGAAATCGTTACGCATGCTTCGATCATGCTTCGGCGGATGATGGTCAGGCGTACGGCTTCGCGGCGGCGTTCGGGGCGGGTCCATCGTGTGAAAACGAAGCGGTCGAACAGCTGGTTGATATGCAGCGCAACGCGTTGGCGTATGCGCGCCGGGGCGGGCTGCTCGCCGAGGACGAACTCTTCTACGCCCAGCAAAATGCCCAGACGGTACGCAACGCCGAGGTCTACTACCGTGCGATGTTCAGCGGCCGGGTGAACTCTTGGAACCTGCGTGACGAGCACATGGCGGAGACTCTCGAGGCGCTGCTGAAGCACCTGGACCGTCACGATGGCGCGCCACCCGCCCGAATAGTGGTGTGGGCGCACAACTCTCACGTCGGCGACGCACGGGCAACCGAGGTGTCCTCGGACGGACAACTCACACTGGGGCAATTGGTCCGCCAGCGATACGGCGATGAGTCACGCCTGATCGGCTTCAGCACGTACAGCGGCACCGTGACCGCCGCAAGCGACTGGGGCGGAATCGCGGAACGTAAAGCTGTGCGGCCCGCGCTCAACGGCAGCATCGAAGAACTGCTTCACGAGACCGGCGGAAGCTCATTTTTGGTGTCGGCAGACCTCAGCCCGCAAGCCACCGATCCGCTTAGCGTCGTTCGGTTGGGGCGCGCGATCGGGGTGATCTATCGGCCGGAAACGGAGCGGCAAAGCCATTACTACCATGTTCGGCCCGCGGACCAATTCGACGCGATGATCCACATCGACAGGACTCGAGCGCTCGAACCGTTGGAACCGACGAGCCTGTGGATCGCCGGCGAGACACCGGAAACGTATCCGTCCGGGTTGTAACGAACGACGAGCGGAGTGGATATGGATGCGCCCATCGCACCGGTTCGAGCGCAGATCGTCACGCTGACCATGAACCCGGCACTCGACATCACGACAAGTGTCGATGTGGTTCGGCCGACCGAAAAGTTGCGCTGCGCGACACAGCGTTATGACCCGGGTGGTGGGGGCATCAACGTCGCTCGCATTGCGCATGTGCTGGGCGGTTGTGCTTCGGCGGTGTTTCCCGCCGGCGGGCCAACCGGTGGTCTTCTCATGTCGCTGCTCAACGAAGAGCGAGTTCCATTTCGGCACATACCCATCACGGCGTCGACCAGGGAGAGCTTAACCGTCAACGAGAACAGCACCGGCCGGCAATATCGTTTCGTCCTTCCGGGACCGCGGCTGACGTTCGCCGAGCAGGCGCTGTGTCTCGACCACGTGCGGGCCGCAGCCGAATCGGCTGATTTCGTGGTGGCCAGCGGTAGCCTGCCCCCAGGGGTACCCGCTGACTACTATCAGCGGGTTGCCGATATCTGCCAGGGCTTGGGCGTCCGTTTTATTCTGGACACCTCTGGCGGCGGGCTGCAGCACGTCTCTTCCGGGGTATACCTGCTTAAAGCCAGTGAGCGCGAGTTGCGGGAATGTGTCGGGCGTCCGCTGGCCACCGAATCGGAGCAGTTCGTCGCTGCCCGCGGACTCATCGAAAAGGGTTGTGCGGAGATTGTATTGGTGTCATTGGGTTCCCATGGCGCGCTTCTTGTGACACCGGCTGCGGACCAACGGTTTTCGGCGATTCCGATGCGGAGTGGAAGTGGTGTCGGGGCCGGAGATGCGATGGTTGCGGCGATCACGATAGGGCTCAGCCGCGGATGGCCGCTCGATAAAGCGGTTCGGTTGGGCATTGCGGCAGGCGCGGCGATGCTGATGACGCCCGGCACGGCCGTCTGTGGTCGAGCGGATATCGAGAAGCTGTTCGCACTCGCGCCGGAGCCCTGCGACGTTACGCTCTGCGACTAAGGTACGGGCACCCGGCACGACCGTCGGTGCAAGCCAGCCTTGTGGTCAATCAGCGACGGCAATTGTGAATCTAGGCGATTATCAATGATGTGGAATATTGAGACAGGGGCAGGAAGGACTCGTCATGGTTAAGGTTTTCCTGGTCGACGACCACGAAGTCGTTCGGCGCGGACTTGCCGACCTGCTCGCAGCGGACCCCGAGCTCGAGGTCATCGGCGATGCCGGCTCCGTATCCGAAGCGATGGTCCGGATACCCGCGTTGCAGCCCGACGTCGCAGTGCTGGACGTGCGGCTGCCCGACGGCAACGGCATCGAATTGTGCCGCGACCTGTTGTCTGATCTTCCCGAGTTGCGCTGCCTGATGCTGACATCGTTCACCTCGGACGAGGCGATGCTCGAGGCGATCCTGGCCGGCGCCAGCGGCTACGTCGTCAAAGACATCAGGGGCATGGAATTGGCGCAGGCGATCAAGGATGTTGGTGCCGGCAAGTCACTGCTGGACAATCGGGCAGCTGCCGCCTTGATGGCGAAACTGCGCGGCAACGCCGAGCAGAAGGACCCGCTGTCCGGATTGACCGAACGCGAGCGAACTCTTCTTGGGCTGCTCAGCGAGGGATTGACCAACCGTCAGATTGCCGCACGAATGTTCCTGGCCGAGAAGACGGTGAAGAATTATGTATCCCGGTTGCTGGCCAAGCTCGGCATGGAGCGGCGGACGCAAGCAGCGGTATTCGCCTCGAAGTTGAACCAACAGCCCCCACCACCAACCGCCGGTAAGTAGCAAAAAGGCGCATTACAGCAGCTCGAGAGGCCGCACGAGTTGGACGGCAGTGATTTGTTGGGTTGTCACCTCGATAAGACTATGCTTGGCGGCGGTATCTTCGCGTTGCTCGCTGGGTTTTCGTTCTGTGGACGACGCCTGCTACCGCGGGGGCTGAATTGCCGGAGGTGTCAGGGCAGTGGCCAGCGACGACAGTAGCTCGGCTTTTTCGGGACTCGGCCAGCGTGGCCTGGTCAGCAGGATGCACCAGCAACTCGACGAGATGCTGGCATCGCGCGATCAGATGGAGCAATTGCTTCAGGTGATCGTCGAGATCGGTTCCGACCTCGAGCTGGACGCAACCCTGCGTCGTATCGTCGTCGCGGCCCGGAAGTTGACCTCGGCACCGTATGGTGCCTTGGCGATACGTGACCGCGACGGCATGTTGATCTCGTTTGTTCACGAAGGAATTGATGTCGACCACGCGCGGCAAATCGGGCATCTGCCGGTCGGCAAGGGAGTTCTGAGTCTGTCGCTGTTCGACACGCCGGCTTTGCGTCTGGACGATCTGACGAAACACCCTGCCGCGGTTGGGTTTCCGGAGCACCATCCTCCGATGCGGGCTTTCCTTGGCGTGCCGATCACCATCCGTGGAGAGGTATTCGGCAACCTTTATCTGACGCACGACGAGCCCGGTCGGCTGTTCTCCGAATCCGACGAGGTGGCTGCTCGCGCACTGGCGTTCGCGGCCGCGGTGGCCATCGACAACGCCCAACTCTTTGAGCGCGAGCGCACGGCGGCAAAATGGATGGAGGCAAGCCGCGAAATCACCACCGCGCTGCTGTCCAGCGTTGAACCCAGCCGGACTCCGTTGCAGGTGATCGCCGAAAAGGCTTGTGCGCTCACCGAAGCCGAACAGGCGATCGTGCTCGTTCCGGACGACGACGATGCGCCGATAGACGAAATTGACACGCTGGTCATCTCCGCAGCGGTCGGATTGAACGCTTCAGAGGTTATCGGGCAACGGATTCCCGTCGATGCGTCTACCAGCGGCGCGGTGTTCCGCTCCGCTGAACCCGTGATCACCGAAGCCCTGAGTTACCCGATCCAGGCATTCACCGACGTAGGGCAGCGAAGCGCGATTTTGATGCCGCTGCGGGCCCACGATGAGGTCGCCGGGGTGATTGTGGTCGCCCGCAGCGCGCACCGGCAACCATTCGATGACAGCTACCTCGACCTGGTCAGCGATTTCGCGACGCATGCCGCGCTAGCGCTGATGCTTGCGTCGGGCCGCGAGAACACGCGCCAACTGACGCTGGTGGCTGAGCGGGAGCGCATAGCCCACGATCTGCACGACCATGTCATCCAACGGCTCTTCGCCACGGGGATGGACCTACAGGGCACGGTGGCCCGGGTGCGTTCGCCAGAGGTTGCCGAGCGGCTGAACCGCACCCTCGACGACCTCCAGACCATCATCGAGGAAATCCGCACGACCATCTTCCAGCTGAAGTCGCCGTCCGGCAACGGCGGTGGCTTCCGGAATCGGATTCAACGAGCGGTTGCCGACCTCACCGAGGGACGCGACATCGTCACGACGGTGCGAATGCGCGGTCCGATGACCGCTGTCGGCGGCGAGCTCGCCGACCACGCAGAAGCAGTGACGTCCGAGGCCGTCAGCAACGCGGTTCGGCATTCTGGTGCTTCACGACTGACGGTCGAGGTCAATGTCGGCGACATGTTGACGGTTGACATCGTCGACAACGGTTGTGGCCTACCCGTCGACAATCCCCGCCGCAGCGGTCTGGCGAACATGCTGTACCGCGCCGAACAGGTCGGCGGTCGCTGCGAAATCAGCAACGCGCCAGATGGCGGTACCCGAATCTACTGGTCCGCTCCGCTGACCGACCACTGACTCTCGGCGAAATCCCGGACGCCAAGGGGCTCATGGACCAATGGCGCCGCAGTGGAGTCTAACGGCCCTGCCGAACAGAGCGGATCGTGAATAACGTTGATCCCATGCCAACCGTGGCCGGCCTGCCGGAGCGCTCATGAGTTATCAGTTGGCGGAATACTCCGCCACTGCTCGCCTGATCGACGGCAGGCTGGTGTCGTTGCGACGCCTCACCGCCCAAGACGCCGATGCCACGTTGGCGTTCCATCAACGCCTCACTGACTTCGAGCGCTACTACCGGTTCTTCACGTTGAACCAAATCGATCTCGAGCAGCTCGTCCAATCGATTACCGAGGCTTCCGATGATCGGTACTCGCTCGGTGCATTCGACGCCGACCGATTGATCGGAGTGGCCCACTACGTCGTTGTACGCGACGATCCCCAAGTTGCCGAAGTCGCCGTCGCAGTCGCCCATGAAGATCATTCGCTCGGCATCGGAACGGCCTTGCTCAAGCACCTCGCGCACATCGCACGGGCTCACGGCATTGAGCGATTTGTAGCCGACGTCCTGAGCGAGAACCATCTCATGCTCACTGTGTTGTTCGATCTCGGCTGGTGTTGTAAGCCAACACATTACGGAGCGATCAACCACGTTGAGATTGAGCTGCCAGATGTCCTCGACGAACTGTCGTCGGGCGCAAATGGGATTTCATAGGTAGGAGCACGAAATGTCGGAGCCCGCAAAGAAGCACGGAATATTGGTCTGTGTCGACGGATCGGCGGCGTCTGACGCCGCGGTGGCATGGGCGGCGCGCGAGGCGGGCATGCGGAACGCAACTATCACGCTGATGCATGCCGTCGCGCCCATCGTCGTCGGATTCCCGGTGGGCCGACTGTATGACGAGATGCCTGGCTGGCAGATGGAGGCCGGACAGCACGTCATCGACCAGGCTCGAAAGACGCTCAGCGCCAGCCTGGGCAAATCCGAGTCCCCCGAAATCCGCACGGAGATCGTCTATTCCACCGTGGCGCCGGCACTCATTGAGGCATCGAAAGACGCCCGGATGATCGTGGCAGGCAGCCAGGGCCTTGGCGCGTTGGGCCGGCTGTTGTTGGGCTCGATCACCACATCGCTGGTCCACCACGCTCATTGCCCGGTCGCGGTCATACATTCCGATGGTGAGGCGACTGTTGACGCCACCGCGCCCGTGCTCGTTGGCATCGACGGTTCACCGGCCTCGGAGTCGGCGACCGCATTGGCTTTTGACGAGGCCTCGCGTAGAGGGGTCGGTTTGGTGGCGCTGCATGCGTGGAGCGACGTCGGGGTGTTTCCGATGCTCGGAATGGACTGGCGGGATAGCGAGGCCAAAGGGGAGGAGATACTCGCCGAACGCCTCGCCGGTTGGCAAGAACAGTATCCGGATGTGCACGTCAGGCGAGTCCTCTGCTGTGATCTGCCGTCTCGATGGCTGCTAGACGAATCGGAGCACGCTCAGCTGGTGGTGGTTGGAAGCCATGGGCGCGGGGGGTTTGTCGGCATGCTGCTGGGCTCGGTCAGCTCTCATGTCGCGCAATCGGCAACCATTCCGGTGATTGTTGTCCGGGGTGACTAGACGCATTCGGGGAGAGTCTTTGGTCCTCAACGTTGAGGCCATCCGTTGAGTGCGTCCTTGGGTGGCGGCTGGTTAACGTAAATCTATGACGTATGTGATCGGCGCCGACTGTGTTGACGTGCTGGATAAATCCTGTGTTCAGGAGTGCCCCGTCGACTGCTGAACTGCCCCAGGTTTTGTTCCTAGTCGGTTGCGAGGGCCGGGGTTGGCTGGCTCGCGGGGTGTGAGGTGCCGGTGAGGGCGGCCTCGTACTCG
>NZ_JBCHKV010000012.1:0-178969 GCF_039023525.1 Mycobacterium sp. 050272
ACGCGCCGTGGGCTTCCCCGGCAACTGTTCCTTCGGCATACCTGCATCCTCGTTTCCAAGGTCAGGAGCCTCCGGGATTTCCAGGGCGTTTCAATCTTTCTGCTGCGGGCCCGCTCGTTTGTCGATCGCACTCAATCGGTGACACTGGCCGTGGGCGCAGTCGTTGCGGTCGCGGTTGTGATCGGTCGATACGCAAGCGCACCCAACCCGGCATCGCCTGCTGTGACGCTGGTATGCGTTGCTGCAGCACTGATTTTGGGAGGACTGGGACTGTTTGGGGTGCTGGTAGTACCTAAAGCGCGCATCAGCGCACCGGTAAACCGCGCGGTCGAGGTCAGCGAGTACATTCTTCTGATTTTCGTTGCGCCATGGGCGATTTGGTTGCTGAACCTGCTGTGGGTGGTGCGAAACGCGGTGCACGGGTCATGATCAAAGCCGTGAGCACGCTGGGCGCTATCGGGCTCGCCGCTGCACTGGTGGCCGTATCTGGCGGCGTGGCTGGCGCGATTGATCCCCCGGTAGTGCCCCCTGGGCTGCCCCCGCCCGATCCTGTTCCGGGGCCGGATCAGCCGATGCGCCAGATTGCGGCGTGCACAACCACCGGCGTGCTGCCCGGCAGCGATTTGCGCGAGTTGCCGGCAGCGCTTCAGCTGATGAATATGCCAGAGGCCTGGAAAGAATCCACCGGCGTTGGCGTGGTTGTCGGGGTAATCGATACCGGTGTGGCTGCACAACCTCGGTTGCCGCACTTGGTATCTGGTGGGGACTATGTGATGGGTCCGTTCGGGGATGGTTTGGCGGATTGTGACGGGCACGGCACAGTGGTGGCCTCACTGATTGGGGCGGCGCCCTCCGGGCCCGCCCTGGTCCCCAAGCCGGCTTGGGCGGTGCCTGCGGCCCCGCCTGCCGGGGCTCCTCCGCCGCGCCCGATTCCACCGCCAGCTCCGCCTCCGACGGTCACGGTGACCCAAACGGTGGCCCCGCCACCACCGCCACCGCCTCCGCCTGACCAGCCGTCCTGGGCGGGTATGCCGCCGCCTCCGGCCACTTTCGGAGCTGGGCGCGGGCCGGTGCCGCTAGAACCCCCACCGGGCGGTGGTCCAGACAGCCTGATTGGTATCGCCCCGGATGCGGTGCTGCTGTCAATACGCCAGACCGCACAAACCTTCGGCCTGGTTGATCCCGGCGTGTCCGACAATCCTGAGGATGTTCGCCGCGCCGGTGACATCAATTCGTTGGCACGCGCGATCGTGCACGCGGCCAATCTGGGCGTTAAAGTGATCAATATCAGTGTGGTGTCGTGCATTTCGACGACCAAGCCGCAGGACCAAAGCGCTTTGGCCGACGCGGTGCGTTATGCCGCGGTCGACCGCGACGTGGTCATCGTGACCGCGGCGGGCAATGTTCATGCCCAAGGTTGCAATGGGCAAAACCCGGACGCACTGCCAAGTGATCCCACTCGAGGATGGGCGGCAGTGAAGACTATCGCCACGCCGGCATGGTTTAGCGACTATGTGTTGGCGGTGTCTGCTACCGATTCGACCGGTGTTCCCGCCAGTGGCGACGCCGCCTCGTTGCACGGCCCGTGGGTGGGACTGGCCGCACCGGGAGCCGACATCGTGGGGCTGTCGACGAGCGGGCAGGTGATCAACGGTTCGGTCGATGAGGACAAGTTGCACCCGATTGCTGGTAGCTCGTTTAGCTCGGCGTTCGTTGGGGGAGTGGCGGCTTTGGTGCGCGCCAAGTTTCCCAATCTGACCGCGCATCAAGTGATCCACCGGTTAGAGGCCACTGCGCACCCTCCGGCCGGTGGACGTGACAACGTGGTCGGTTATGGGACAGTGGATCCGGTTGCGGCGCTGACCTGGGATGTGCCGCCGGGAGACACGTTTGCCCCCGGGATTCAGCGCGGCCATTTGAAGGTGCCGGCCCCGCCCCCGCCACGCGATGCACGTCCGCGCTGGGTCGCAATGGCCATCACCGGTGTGGCCGTCGTCAGTGTAATGGGACTGGCTGTGGGCCTGACGGTCTCGCGCCGCAGGGAGCAGATATGAGGCAGCGGTTTGTTTCGGCCCGTGTCGCGTCTCGCACCGTGGTTACTGGCGAAGTGGTCGCTGGTGTGGTTGCGCTGGCGCTGAGCACCACGCTGGATTCGTGGCCGGTCGCGGTGGCCGCCGGGGCCGCACTGGCATTGCTGATCTGTGTCGTGACCTTCCGTGGGCGCACGGTGTGGCAGTGGGTGTGGCGGGTCATGTCCTGGACGCGTCGTCGGGTGCGTAAGCTGCGGCTGCTTCAACCGGTTGACGTCACCCTCGACGAATACACGGTCGGCGAGCACAAGGTGGGGGTGGTCATCGACGGGCACACCGTGTGCACGATGATCTCGGTGCTGGGCAAGGCCTACATCCCCACGCTACTGCATGCCGATCACACCAAAACGCTTAATACGGTGCCGATCAGCGTGATTGCACACGAGATGCAGCGGTGCGGATTGAGCGTTGACGTCGACATCGTCTGCGAGGGCAGCCGCACCGCCAGAGACAACTATGCCGAGCTGTATGAGGCGGCGCTGCGGGGTCTGCCGGCGGCCGGGCAGCGCAGCGTTACGTTGGTAGTCCGCTTCGATACGCACAGTGAGCGGATACTGCCTGCACTGTTGTGGCGGCGTGACACGATCGGGGCGGCGGTCGCTGCTTCCCAGCGCATCACCAGAGCGCTGTGCCAAGCGAATTGTCGTGCACGGCTTTTGACCGCAGAACAGATGAACGACGCGGTTGCGACCAGCCTGGGCGGGCCCGAGAACGCGACAGCGTCTTACCAGGACCGCTGGACAAATCTGCAGCGCGGCGGGAAAGCCTATGTCACGGCGTATTTCTTCAGCGCTGAAGATGTGCGCTCTGCCGAACTCGACGACGTGTGGGCCTACCAGAGCGACCACACAACGTTAGTGATCGCGTTGCGCAGCGACCCTACCGGTGTGCGGGCTTCGGCCCTGGTTCGGCTGACCACCGTGCAGCCGCTTGCCAGCTCGCCGCGGCTGGTGCTGAATTCGATGGCCGGCCGGCAGTGGCAAGCGTTGGCGTTGACTCTGCCTGGGCGTCGGCGACTGAGCTTGCCATCCACACCGGTAACTGCCGAACTCAACACGGCAGTCGTCGCGGGCGCATCGGGTGTGCTGCTGGGTGAATTGCGTGACGCTATGCTGCTGATGCCGATGTCAGATCCCGCGGCCCCCACCCGAATCGTTGTGCAGGCCGATGATGACCAGACGATCAAACGGCTGATTCGGCGGGCCGCCGCAGCAGGCGAACAGGTCGCCGTGTACGACCCCACGGGGCGTTGGACAATGGCGTCGGCGTCCCCGCGGATCTGGACGACGCGCGACATGGCAGCCCAGCCGCCTCGACCTCCAACGATGTTGGTACACAACGGCCGCGGGAACAACTATCCGCCGGCGCGCACATCGATCACCGTCGGCGATGTGCCCGCCAGTGCTGCCCCCGATATCCGTATCGAACAGCGTGGCGAGCGAATCACCGTGAAAACACAGCGCTTTCGTACCACGCTGAGGCCTGTGACATTCCGCAGCGAGGATGCCTATCTGCGGTAGTCGATCACCGCAATGTGGCTGGTCTTGGTAGACGGATATCGGGGCGGCGGTGCACGATTGCGGGTATGGCTTTCCAGAGCGCTGGTGACGTTATTACCGACACCGAGCTGCGAATCCATCGTCGTGCAATGCGTTTCTTTTGGGTGGTGTTGATAGGTGCAAGCGCGGCCTCGATCGCAGGCAACGCGTTGCACGCGATCATGCAGGCCGACCACATCGCGCCTGCACTGGCGGCCGCGGTAGCAACGGCCCCACCTCTGGTGTTGCTTGCTTCCACGGAGGGCCTGTCACTGCTGATCAAGGTGCACCGGCGCTCGACGCCGACCTTCTGGTTGGTGCTCATCATGACACTGCTACTGGGTGCGGGTGCATTTCGCCTGTCGTTTGATGCGTTATGCAGCTTGGCTGTTCGGTGCGGTATCCGTCCGAGCCTGGCATGGTTGTGGCCACTGATTATTGATGTCACCACCGCCCAGGCCACCGTCGCGCTGGTGGTCCTGGCCCGTCTCCTCCACAGCCGCTCGCAAGCGGCGGCCTGCGACGAGGACGAGCAGGTGGCGCTGCCACATAGTGAGGCCTCAGCGGGCGAGCGTGATAGCGCCCCGCGGCCGATCGAGGCGGCGCAATCGCTGTCATCGGTTCCCAGATCGGATTCTGCTGCGCCCACGCGCGAGCGTCATGACCGCGCCGTGCGCACGGTCATGGCGTCCAAAAGAACCAAGCAGCCCCCAGAGGTCATTGATGATGTGCTGCGCCGTTACGCTGACGGACAACGACCCGGCGAAATCTCCGAGGAACTCAAGCTGCACCACACGACGGTGAACCGGATTCTAGCGACAGGGCTGCACTCAACAGCGGTCTAATCCAGCGGGTTGCGGCTCTGGTGACGGCGAATGTTGCTGCTTTGGTAGACGTTTGATTCCGCTCACGCCGATGATGGCGTGGTGGCCAACGAACCGTATAGCCCGTACTGCGGACTCACCTACAATCGCGACAACGTTGCCGTGCGCGCGGCAACACCACCGCACATCCTGGTGAGCGCGCCGACACGTACGGGCAAGACGCGCAGGATTTTGGCCCCGGCGGCGCTCGTGCATCCGGGGCCCGAAGTCTTGGTGTCGTCGAAACCCGACCTGGCAGAGCTTGTTTTGACGCGGCGTAACCTGGGGATCACCGGCGTGATCGATCTGCGCCCTGAGCGCACCGAGGTCTGGCCCGCGGGGGTTAGGCGTATGGTCACCGACCCCACCCGCACGATCACGAGCGCCCATGAAGCATTGACGGTGGCGGAGACCATGCTGGCGACCTCGGGCGTGGGCTTTAGTGGAGCTGGTGGTAACGCCGTTGCCGCGGGCGGACTTTGGGAATCTCAGGCTGCGCCGCCGTTGGCATGTCTGCTCTACGCGGCCAGCCCGTTGGGCAACAGCTTGGGAATGCCCTGGGTACTTGATGCCGTGCAAGATTTCGGTATCGACGACGGCTCGGACGAGAGCGAGGGCGACCAACCTATCCCCGAGCTGGGTCGTCCGTCGTGGCTGACCGCCTACGGGCTTTGCGAGCAACCGAAACTTGCGGCGCCGCTGTACGCCGTGATCGCCGGAATGGACTCGCGGCTGCGTGACAGCATCAAGATCACCGTCTCCAAGGCCGTAACACCTTGGCTGCGGTTGGGTTTGAGCGCCGACGAGGGAGCACCCTACTTGAGTGCGGTCGATCGCATCAGCGTGGAGTCATTTGACGTCCGCATGCTTGATGAGCCCGACGCCACACTTTTTGTGATCGCCCCCAACACCGGCTCGGTCGCCGGCGCCGCGGTAGCTCTGATCGACTCGATCGTCCGGCATTTCCGCCGCAAAACAGCGAACCACGAGCTGACTCATCGGCTGCTGCTCGAACTCGACGAGGTATGTAACTCCTGCCCGTTGCCGGATCTGCTGACCTACGTCGGGGAGTCAGCGGGACTGGGTGTCAACATCTTGGCAACCGTGCAGGCATCGTCACACTTCGACGTCGTGTTCGGACCCAAATATGCTGACGCCCTGCGAGATATGTTCCCAGGCACGCTGATCATGTACGGAGCTCACGAGCGCCATCTACTCGAGCAGGCCTCACATTGGCTGGGAGAGACAACCCGGCGCACCGAAGCCTACGAGCCCACAGGTGGGAGCCGTGGCCAATCCTCGCAATTTGGCCAGGCGATCGGTTGGCAGGAACTGCTTCCCCAAAACCGCGAAGAAGCACAGCTTTTGCAACGCGGTACTGCCGGCGAGCGAGTCCATATCCCGGACTGGACAGAATTCGTGGCCCTATTCGACGAAGCGGTACAGCGCCGAATCAAGAAGGCACAGTCGCCGTTTTCGGGGCGCTGAAGGGGCCGGCACTGGTTCAACGGTTCGGTGTGGGCCGGACGGGTGCCCTATGTGGCGTTGATTGACGAGATTGCAGGTGCCGCAGTATTATTCGCCGCCACTGAAGGTAAATCCCAGTTGTCCCCGTCCGGTTTCGTCGTGGTCGGTGTTGGTGCGCGGATCGCCGCTTCAGGGTTCACCCGGGCCGGCGAGCTTCTTCTTGCAGATCGCCCAGAGAGGCTGTCGCGTCAATAAGCCATTGCCCAGGCATTCGTTCCTCGCATCTGCTCGTGCCGCGCCGGGGTGGCGTTCCCCGGATTACCGCTATCCAACACCGCTCGGGGTGGTTGAGCGGGGATTTCGTGGCGGAGAGCCGTGGCGCGGTGGGCTGGCGTCGTAGCGAGACGGACTGCTGTTAGTTGTCGGGCGGCGCTGCGCGTTTTCCTGGCTCGGTCACGTCGATAGTAGCTACGGCAGCAGCCGTCGTTCCGTCATCGAAAGTGTTTGTGCGCTGGCCGGGTCGAGTTGTTGGTTGGTGGGGCCAAGCAGTGCGGTGATCGCGCTGATGAGACACCAGATGGCGATTGCCGTGGCGATCGCGGCCCCGCCAAGGATGGGCGCCCAGTGGATGGGTGGTGGGGTTCTGCGACGCGCGTGGAGGGATGGTGGGATGCGCCGGACGGGGCCGGGTTCAGGTGGCGGGTCTAAGACGGTGGTCATGGGCAGTATCGGCCCGAGAATGAGGTTGTCGTCGACTTCGACGGCTTCGGGTGTCAGTGGCCACCAGTCGCTGGATCCTTCCACGGCTAGCCAGCCTTCGAGGACTCCGTAGACAGCTGCGGTGAGCAGGGTTGCAGGTAGTTGTGCAAGCAGCCACGGGATGATCAGCTCGCCCCAGAGCCCTGGGGATTGGTCATAGAAGGGCAGTGGCAGTTCTGCTAGCGCGCCGCCCCACAGCAGTGCTGGTATTGGGTAGGCGCGAAGCCGTTCGGGGATGAGTGTGATGATGAGTTGGTAGGCGATTTTGCCTGCGGGCCAGCCGATTGGTGCGATGGCCGCACCAGTTAGTACGAGTGCGGCTTCAATTGATCCGCTGGCCGAGGTGGCGGAGCGCATCGGCAGCGGCAGGGCGACGACGTCGTCGTGTGGGTCGGGTCGGGCGCCGACGTGACTTCGTGCGCGGGCGCGAATCTTTTTGGCGAGCAGTTCGGCGCGGCGCTTTTGGAAAACGAATATGCCCGCGTGTGCAGCGATCCAGGCCCGGCGTTGGTCGTCGAAGATGTCAGCGGGCATGCTCGGCTGGTTCTCGGCTTGCCAGGAGCTCGGTGAGCAGCTGGCGGGCGTCGGCCAAGATCGAGTGGCATTGCTCGACAAGGCTTTCGACGGCGTGCAAGACGGTGCGTACGTGGGTGTCTTGGGGTGGTGGTGTGGCTGGGACCCCGCCGTCAAGGATCGCCTTTGATGAGCCGGGCGCCCACCCTAGGGCTTCGTCGAGACGCATCAGCGTGGCCAGCGACATGGTGCGCGAGCCGTTACTGGATTTGTGCAGTGTCGAGCGGTTGGGTCCGCCGCGGCGGGCCAGTTCGACACGGGACATGTGCAGGACCGCCAGCCGTTCGGAGACGAAGTGGTCGAGCCGCGCTGGGCCATCATTGGGTGCGTTCACGCCTATAAAGCTACCTAAAAACGACCATTACCGTCTAACAATGTGGACAAAATCGCCTATTGCCGCTTACGGTTGCGTGCATAGGCGCTCATCCGATCCAGCGGCGCCGAGAAGACGAAAGGACACCGCGATGAAGGGGCTTGTGGCGACGGTCGCAGTGCTGATGACCGTCATCGCTGCGATCATGTTGGCGATCGTCGAACTGCTCATCAAACTCGCGCCACTGCTGGTAGAGGTGGGATGCGTATGGGTCGCGGTCAAGCTGATCCGCGCACACCGCGCTCGCCGGGCCGCCGACGAGCAGCGTCTCATCCAGGCGTGGAGCAGGCCCGCTCTGCAAGCCGCACCACAGGTGGCGCCATCGCCCGTGCTGCCGCCGGTGATTGCTCATCGCGAACGCATGTATGTGGTGCGCGGTGAGGACACCGGCTTGGTCTCTAACCGTGATGACGGCTATGTCAATGTGTCGGCGACGGCGCTGCCGCGCGTGCACCGCTTGCCGGCCACCTATCATCACCGGCGCAAATTCACCCCGCGCCGGGCTACAGGGCACCGTTCGGGCCGGCGGCGGCCGTGAGCTCGGTTTCTGATCAGCAATGGCTGCGTCGGATCGGGGTGGATCTGGACGCCGATGCAGAACACGACCACGACGCCCTCGAGGACCGCGACAGCGCCTCGGCCGACGAGTCAGCCGATGAAGATCCCGATGACGAGGGCCCGGTCAACGATAACGCCGCCGCGCCCGCCAGCGACGATCACAGTGTCGACCATTCTGCTGTGGCCTTCGTCGACGGTGACAACCACACCGAATCGGCGGAGAACGAAAGCCTCTGTGCGCGAGCTGATTTAGAGCACAAGATGCAACAGCGGACACGTAGATACACACCGTGGGTGCTGGGCGCGTTCGCTGCCGTCGTGGTGTTGGCAACGGTGATCACCACGGTAGGCGTCACACTCTCGGGTCCAGACACGCCGTCGCCGAGTCCGCGCCAGCACGCCGTCAAATCGAGCGTCGCACCGCCGATGGCACCCGCACCAACGCCGCCGGCTGCTGATAGCGGTGATCACCCGCTGCCGTTTACCGCCTCAGCCGACTGCCCGGCGGGCGCCTCAACATCGGCGAAATCCATCGCCGATCCCGACAAGCCAACGCCGTGGATCTGTGTGCGTCACACCGATGGACAACCGCTCTATATCACGCTCGGGCCTGCTGGAATCGAACGCGCGTACGTGATCACGGCGGTCAGTATCGTGCCTGGGGATACCGCTGCGGCCCAAGGGGCCGGCGGTGATCCGTGGCTACAGCATCGCGTCGTCACGTTGCTGCAATGGCAGTTCAATGACACTGCACATACGGTCGTCGACCAGGACACGGGCAACGTTCACGGCGAAGCAGTCAAACCGATTCCGGGGATCAGCGCGTCGAAAATCACTGTGATTATTCGTCAAACGAGCCGCCCGATGGCCGCCCCACCGCCCAGCGCATCGGCTCCAGATGGCGGACCGTTTAGCGGGATCCTGGGCGGGCCCTCCCCGGCCACCGACCCGCAACCGACCAACGGCCCTGACCCGAGCGGCTTTGGGTCAGGACACGACACCGATCCCAGCGACGGAACGTTCGCGGTGTCGAGCATCAAAGTCATTGGGCACAAAGCGACATAAGGGACGACGTGGTGCGAATCAGCAACGTATGGAAGAAGCGCCTCACGGTGCTAGGTCACGGCGCCGGCCGGGTGGCTCTGGTGATTCTTGTGGCCAGCTCCTCCATCAACGGTATCGCCTTGCTGTGGCGGTTCATCTTTCCCCCCGAACCGCCGCCGGTGGCGGCGCTAGCCCGCGATGTGATCAACGAGACCGATCCCGTGAAGGCTTTCGCCGTGAACTGCGTGAAAGGCTTACTCACCGGAACTGCTTCGGGCGCTGCGAATTTGACGCGCTGCTTTCCCGGTGGACAAAAGTACGAATTGCCCACAACGTCGTCGATGACGGTGTCGAACCCAGTGGCGTGGGCCTCTAAGCGCAAGACCTTTTCGACCGACATCGTGCTCTACAGCGTGAAAGTGCAAATCGACGAGCAGCCCTACCCGTCAGCGCCGCCGACGACGGCCTTCTACCAGCTACCGGTGGCGGTATACAAGGACAAAGGCATTCAGGCTCTCGACCGGATCAGCAGGGTTGATACGCCCCCTCCGGGCGCCTATGTGCCCCTGGGGTACTCAGCGCCCATCGCGACGAACAGCCCACTGTTTACGATGCTGTCTGGATTCGCGACATCGTTTTTAACCGCCTCGGGTGGCCTGGAGCGGTTTATCACCACGGACTCGGGCATCACGCCCGTCGGATCCTACTCGTCGGCCACGGTAACCGCTGCGCAGGCCGACAACAATCCGCCAGACGCGCCCACCGATGACAGCGAAATAGCCACGCATATCGATGTTTCGGCCCGCAGGACCGATTACACCCTGGTATCGCTGTCGTATTCCCTGACGCTGCGTTCAGTGGGGGGCACCTGGTTCGTCGCCCAGATCGACGCAATCCCAGCGTTGGCCGACGCGACACCGACACCGGTTCCCACGATGGCGTTAGCACCGCACTAACCATCACTTCCGTTGAGAGAAAGAGGGATTAACCATGATTGGTCAGTCATCGTTACAGGCATTGGCTACCCACAGCACGAATGTGGCTGCCGGAGCCGGCGTGATCAACATGAGTCACGAAGTGCTCTACATCATCGTCGCAGTCGGCGGCACATACTTCCTGGGCAGCGGCATCGTGCGCGGCATGAGAGACCATTGGAAACGCGGCACAGGCGCGGGATTGTCGGCGATCGCTGGCGGCGTGGCTCTTGCGGTTGTCGTAGCCCACATCGTGGGTCTCTATCAGCGCGGCAATCAGGAATTTGAGCACCTACCCGGCAGCGTCGGGCACTCCAATACCCGCGGATGGTGACCACAGCCCCGGTTGCCCCACCACGGCCCGTCGAAAAGGCCGAAACGTGGTCGGGCATCCGTGACATCGACATCCAGATGGGGGAGGCCGCTCCCGGCCAGGAATGGCCCGGAGGCCCCTACCGGGGGATCGAATGGGTGGCCATCGCCGCAATAGCAGGACCCACCCTGTGGTGGGTAGACAGCCAGCCCTCCGGAACCACTCTTCCTGTCCTCGCCGCCGGACTGGTGCTGTGTGTGGTGACCGTTGGGCTGATGCGATCACTCTTGCCCAAAGGTCGGCCGTCGCTATCGGCACGGGCCGTGTTTTTCCGCAACACTATTCGCCCGCCTCACCTGATCACGTCGCAGCCTCGGCGCTCGTACAAGCAGCTCCGCGTCGATTCCAGTTTTGACCCGCCCGAACGTGTTGAGGGAAATCTGGTCTTCACCGCTGGCGGCGTCCATGCCGAGTTCTTGATCGATGGCTTGTCGGTCAATATGCGCTCTCTGGACGTCCACCGGCGAGCCGCCAGACTGACCCGCAACTTGGGGCGCTACTTTCCCTCAGGCTCGCAAGTGCGCGGGCTGCTGGTCGCTGAGGACCAAAACGCCATTATGCGGGCCATGGTGGGTGCGCACACTACAAACTCGGCCTGGATTGGCCAGTGCAAGCATTGGGTGCCGATTATCGCCAAAGCCAACAAATGGGTCCCCACGGGATACCGCGGGCCCGTGCGCCCACGGTTTTGGCTCACCGTGCCTGTTGATGCCGGCACCGCGGGACGCACACCGCTCGGACAGGGCAGACGCGCATGGGATTGGGCCAGCGGACGCGACAAAGACTCGAGCGCATCGATCCATCACTACGCCGGTGTCGCCCGCGCGATCTGCGCCGCCTTACCTGATGAATTCCACGTTCGCGCGGCCAGCCCCGCGCAAATCCATTGGTACCGACGCCATCGCGCCATGCTCGGTGTCATCCACGAGCCGATGCCACCCAGCAACACCGGACCGTCCTCACTCAGTGGCGGCGATTTCCCGAGCACCGCTTTCGACGAGGGTAACAATGCCCGGCGGCCATGGTGGCGGCCCAGTTTCAAGGCTTTGGTTCGTGTCTATGATCCCGACGACCCCGCCTGCACATCGAGCTATCAGACGTTTTTGACCGTCGAGCACTTCCCCGAGACCGGGTTGGCATTTCCGCGGGCGTCGTATTTGAATGCGCTGCTCAATGTGAACACCCAGGCCAGTATCGAGTGGACCCAGCACATCTACATTCGGACGCCTGAAGATGCGCAAGCCCGCAATTTCCGCTACACCAAAAACATTAAGGACCAGATGCGTCAGCGCGGACATCGCGGCGCTGAAAATGACGAACTGCCAAGGAAACTGGCACGGACGCGGGCCTACACATCTCATCTGAACGGCAATCCCGCCGAGCGCGAGCTCGACCACACGGTGGTGATTGCGGTCGGGGCTGACTCACCGCAGGTCCTCGACGATGCTGTCAAACAGGTCCGTCAGGAGCTCGACACAGTCGGTATCGCTGTCAAACGCCACCGCGGCGCCCAGGCGTTGCTGTGGAAGGCATTCAATACCGGAAGTGAAAATGCGTGCCCGCTCGATGAATTTCGCAATCCCACCAGCGCACATAAGTGGTCGTTGTTTTTGCCGCTGGTTTCTGGGCGGGTGGGCAATGTCAGGGGCAGTGCGTTGGCCATCGACCAAACCACGATGCGACCGGCGGTCATTCTGCACGACCCTGAGGGAACTGCGCGCCGAAACAAGAACACCGGGCTGGCCGTCATCGGGGATCCCGGCGGCGGAAAGTCCAACCGCACCAAACTCTCTGCGTATGAACTGATCCTGCGCGGCGGCCGGGCTGTCATATTCGAACCCGACACGATCGCTGAATGGAAACGGGCCCTCACACCAATCGAGGGTGTGCGATTTATCGACCCGACCACGCCGCAGTACCTGTATGACCCGCTGGTGATCTTCCCGGCTCACCTGGCAGGGCGTATCGCGGCCGCCCATATCCTTCCCTGGATTGGGCTGTCCTACGACAGCATCCTCGCCAAGCGCTACCGACGCTTGCTGCGGCCGGAAAACAGGGCCAGCAAGGGGATTACGAGCCACCGCGCGCTGCTGGACTATCTGCGCTCACAGCCAGGCGCCGACAACGACGAGCTGCTGTTACGCCTCGAAACCGCCCAAGAGGATTTCCCCGGGCTTTTCGACGACCACTTGCCACCGTACCGGCCCGAAGACTCCCCGGCGACGGTCTACCTCACAGGCAATCTGGGCTTGCCCGGCACCGAGGATCTCACCAAAGCCGATCTCTACGCACAGCTCTCGGGAACCCAGCGCGCCGGCATGGCAATCTATGGCCTGCTCATTGAACTCGAGCAGCGATACATGTTCGATCGCCTGGACGTATTCGACGTCATGATCTTCGAGGAGTGCGCCGAACTTCTAGCGTTCCCCACCACGGCGCGCATTGCGCACAAGTTCACTCGCCGTGGCCGCAAGCACGCAAGTGGGATCTGGCTCATCACACAGGATTTCAGGGATCTTGCCCGTATGGGGGACGAATTTATTACGCAAAAATGGATCTTTCGCGTCCAAGACCCTGAACTCGCCTACGCAACGCTCAAGTGGGCCCGCATCGATCCAGAAATGTATCCCGAGCTTGTCAGCGCGTTAAGCGAGGACACCAGTCCTGGCTCCACCGCCGATGAGGACGTGTTCTCTGATCGCGGGGAGTGGGCCGGCTCGGTCACCGAGGCCGGGGCGGTCGATCGGGCCCGACTCGGGGAAGGCTTTTTGGTCGACGAGCTAGGACGTCCGGCGCGCGTTCAATTCTTCGGCGCACCGACCGAAGAACAGGCACATGCATTCGACAGCACCGCGGCGGGCATCGCATGACCGCCAGCGATTCCCTCGCAGTCTGGCTGCTTGAGCACCCGCGGTTGCGCCGGGTGATCGGCGCGATGACAGGTGTCTATGTGCTGTGTCTGTGGGCGGTAGTGGCAGCACCCAAAGCCTCGGCGGCCGTGGGTGCTGCCGCGCTAGGCTGGACGGGCCTACATGACATGGATAACGTGCCGATCGCTGACTACTTCCTCTCGATGGTCGACACCACTGAAGCCACGTTGAACAACGGCCAGCATGTCAGCGCGATCGACCCCGGATCGTGGGGAGCCTGGATCGCCAACGCCACCCAAACCGCGATCTCACATAGCACCGCAGCCTGGTGGTTGACCAACGAAGCCGCCCTTGTGGTGTTCGCTATCGGGATGGCCTTGTGGCTGTTGCGATTTGCAATGTCAAGCTCGTGGCTGCTTGCTCTTGTCCAAATCGGACGTCCCGTTTTCGCTGCAGTCAACACGCTCATCAACGAGATGTGGCTAGGGCCGTTGGCCATCGCGCTATGTGTCGTGTTAGCGGGGTATCACCACCAGCAAGGTCGGCCGGCCCAGGCCCGCAACCTGCTGGGCACCGCAGCGGTGCTATCCGCCTTGGTGTGGACCGTCTTTCGTGACCCCATCGACGACCTCGTCAGCGACCACGGCCTTTTGGGGATGGGTCGAGCCACCGGCTTTCAGATAGCCCAGGACGCCCGACAGAGTTCGTATGCTCCTGGCCAGTCGCTGGATACCCAGCTCGACGCCCTGCTGGCACAGCTGGTGTCATCGACGGCGCGCCCCGCTCTACAACTACAAAACTTCGGCATGGTCGTCGACGACGTGGGCACCTGCCGCCAAGCCTGGACGCAGGCCATGCTGGCCGCACACAGCCAAGGACCTGGACCGGCGCACGCGATGGCCGGGTGCGGCGCACCCCAAGCTTTGGCCCACGCCCAACAATTGGGCGCCAACGACTTCGTGCTAGGGCTGGCGTTCTTATTCGCGGCGTTCTGGATCGGCCTTTTCATCTGGTACGTCGGCGTGAGTACATTGCTGGTCGGCACCAAAGCCACCTACTACTGCATCGTTGTGGTGCCCGCGGCGATGGTCGGCATGACCGGTTGGACGCGCGGCAAGAAATATGCGATGCGCTGCGTCTCGCAGGTGTTGTTGCATGGCGTTGAGATGATGATCTTCACCGTATTTTTGGCGCTCAGCGCGGTCGGAATGGGGTGGGTGCTCACCACTCCAGAACTGGGGCATGGCGGCGCCACCGTGCTACCGCGACTGTTTCTCGTGAGCTTGGGTTCGGTCGTCGGCATCTTCTTGTTCCATTACATCGACAAGCATTTCTACACAGACAGTTTGGGCACGATCGCCCACCACATCAGTGGGGCGTCGCGCTCCACAAACGGTGCGGTGCGCGATGAGTACAACGATTACGCCGAGACCGGACGCAAAGCGCGCGGCCTGTTTCGCCGGGCAATGCGTCGCGGCGGCGATGACGGGGAAACCGGCGACGACGATGGTTCCGATGACAACGCCAACACGTCGACTCCGGGTTTTGATGCGCTCAAGCCTCGGCCCAGCCGGGTGCGCGGCGACGAGGAGACCACGACGACCCGCGCGGGGGCCACGACGCGGGTGGCAGCAGCAAAGGCAGGGGCCGGTGAGGCGGCGGCGACCGTGGGTGAACATGCCGCGGCCGCGGCAGCAGAGGGAGCTGGCGCCACGGCGGCAGAAGGCGCTGCCGCAGCTGCCGCGCCAGAGTTGGTGATTCCCGCCGTCGTCGCGGAAAAGACCGTCCAGCACCTCCGCCGCCGCCACCAGCGCAACGGCTCAGACCCCACGTCCCAGCAAGGCGGGCCGAGCACCAACAACAGCCAACACCCTGCGTCCAATGCCGCCAGCAACGGCCAGTCAGGGGGAGAGGGTCAAGGCGACTCGTCGCCGATGGCACCCTCAGATGGGTTGCCGGCGCTACCGAGCCATCCGCGCCGCCCCACCCAGGGCCGAGGGCGACACCAAGCGCCCCCGCCAGCAACCCCTGATGACGACCACGACCTGCGGGTAGATACATCATCTGAGCAGCAGCGACCGATCGAGCCGTCAGATGCGGCCGTAGAATTTCGGTCACCACCTCGACCACGAGCAAGGGATGATCGCCAGTGAGTGCCCGTGACTACTTCGACATGGGAATTAACCGCTTGGGCTCCGGTGGGGCCGCGGCCGATCACGCGGCAGCGCGAGAGGCGTTCACCCAGGCCACCGACATGGATCCCGGCATGTGTGATGCATGGATGGGGCTGGCCGTCGCCGGCGATGCCGGCCTTAACACCTTGCGCGGCGCATATGAGGCGCTCGCGACGTTGCACCGCGAAACCCGTCGGATTGGCCTGGCAGATTCAGCGTTAGCGCCAACGGTGTCTACACCATTCCTCATTGATCTCTATCCACACACTCCGACCGGGATCACCATCGCCTACGCGGCGACACTCATTGGCCAAGGCGACTACGACGCGGCGGAGAAAATTCTCGACGAAGTTGACCTTACGGTTGAGCCCGGCCAAGCACCGATACACCGATTCGTCAGGGCCACAATGTTTTTCCTGACTCGCCGCTGGCCCGACTTATTGACCTGGACGTCGCAGGCCTCATCGAGTAGCGGTGGAATCGTGGAGTCCGCCACACGGCTACTCAAAGGTATCGCCCAAGCAGGGCTGGGACAGTTCGATGCCGCGCTGGCCACCTTGACTTCCGTCGCAACACAAGTCGAACAAGCCAAGCTCGACCAGAGCGGCATCGATACCTCGCACCTCCTAGCCGAGGCGGCCCTCTATCGCGGTTTGTGCCACCGCGCCTTGGGGGACGAAGCCGCCGCCCGCAAAGAATTCAGCGCCGCCAGCGTAGACGGTCAACTGCGCCCAGACGCCGCTGCCGCGCTCGATGACCCGGGCTACGGCCTCACCGTCACCACCGCGGACGTGATCGCAGCCCGGTCCAACCGGTGGGACCCGGACTCTGGACCCAGCGTGGCCGACCTGCGCAAGGCCCAACAACGCAAAGAAGCTGTACGTGTGCTCGAGCGCGCCGAACGCGAACTCGACGAATTCATCGGCCTTCGCCGCGTCAAAGAGCACGTCAAGGAACTCAAGTTCGTCAAGGTGTACGACCAGAAGATGGCCGAGCGCGGCGTCCAGATCGGTGAACGCGACACCCTCCACATGACACTGGTCGGCCCACCGGGAACCGCGAAAACCTCTATCGCACGGCTCATTTGCGAAATGTATTTCGGACTGGGCATCCTCGAATCACCAGAATTCATCGAAGCCTCCCGCAAGGATCTTGTCCACGAGCACATTGGTGGCACCGAAATGAAGACATCGGCTGTCCTGGAATCTGCAAGAGGCTGTGCACTGTTCATCGACGAAGCCCCCGAACTCTACGTAGCCGACAACGAGCGTGATTTCGGCCGCATCGCTCTCGACGTCATCATGAAGTTCGCCGAGGACCATCGCCACGACACCATGATCGCCATGGCCGGCTACGCCCGGCCAATGAATCAGCTTAAGAGCGCTAACCCGGGTATGCGGTCACGATTCCCGTTCCAGCTCGAATTCACCTCCTGCGATGCAGAGGACCTCGTGAAGATTGCTGAGCTATTCGCAGCGCGATTCCACGTCGCCATCGAGCCTGCCGCTCTTTCCCGGTTCAGCAGCAACGCTGAATGGCTATGCAAGACGCCAAGTACACGCCCCGGCGATCCCCACATGCTCATCGATATCGCCGCCAATGGCCGGTTCGCCCGAACCGTCATTGAACAAGCCCTGCGTAAAGCCAAAGCCCGCATCGCAGCAGATCCGACGGTGGACTTGCTCCAGGCAGACCTGAGCAGCATCAGCACGATTATGCTGGCAGACATGGACGCTGCCCTCACCGACGTCTTGACCGCCCTTGAACTCGTCACGCCTTGAATCTGCTGGCCGTCGCTATCATGCCCGAACCGGATTAAGGAGTCGGCGGGGTGAGTAGGCGCCGGCGCTGAGTAACGTTGTAGCTGTGTCGAATCGTGCTGAGCGCCGCAGACAACTACGGGCCCAAGGCAACGCCTATAGAGCGCCACGGGGCACCGTCTACGATGAATTTGTTGGGGAGTTGCGTCCACCAAATGGTCGGGCCTTCACCGAACTTCACGTTCGCTACGGCGTAGCGAACGGTCAGTATGTGGATTGGACGCTGACGCTGTGGGCGCGCCTGGGCGGACTCGAGGAGTTCCGAGATTCTCCATCTGGCCCTCTTGAGCGTCGACGAGTCGAGGTTGTCGAGGTCAGCGCGTCGGGGATCCTCCGCCATGTCCACAACCCCGACGAGCCGCACGCGCCGCCGCAATCTTCCGTCGTTGTTCCGTTGCAGGCCGGTGACCACGCACGGGTGGATCACGAGTACATGGTCCAGATCAATGCACTTACGCGGGCGTGGTCACGAAAACACGGCGCAGCGGCGCAGGCTCGACACAATGCCGCGTTGTGGGGTTTCGCTGAGGAGAATCGGCGACCCGCCATCCGCACCGGAAACCTGTCGTGGGTGCGAAACACGTTGGTCTGCCTCGAAGATGATCGAGCCGATGCCGTTCTGTCCGAGCGCGCAGGTTACTACTTTCCGAACGTGAAGACGGCGCAGGCAGTGCTACGCTCGACCGGGCGCATGCAGTTCATCACCGCGAACCCGGGCGGGCGCGTGACTCCAAAGCAAGCAGATGCAGCGCGCAGTGATGCGTCGGGCGACGGTGTGACCGCAGCGTCGGGCGACGTCACGATGGGAATGCTGGTCGACTCGATCTACGCCGGCGACTGGACAGGTGGAATCGACGAATTTGTCGGCGAATGAAGGATTGCCGCGAGTCAGGGTTCGGGCTGAGACGGCAAGTCCCACCCAAGCTTTCTCAATAGGTGATCGAGATTCACCTGGTGGAACGCGAATTGCTCGTGATCTAGGCACTTTTCACGCAGTAGCTGCGCGTCGACGCCGACATGGAGCAGCAGAAGCGCCCGAATAAGCCAGCTGGTGATCCGGGAAAGCGCTATCCAACCGAGAACGCGCTTGTCGAACGGATCCTTCGTGTCGTTCATCTTCGGCTGTGGCAGCTGATGTGCGAACTCGATCCGTGAGTCTCTCAAACGAGCGGGAAGCTTCGCGACTGATTCGCCGATCTCAGGAACAGCGGCGAGGACCTCCTCGACGATGTCGCTCGCACGTTCGCGGTAGCTCCTCTCGCCGAGATGCCCAAGCGCATCATTTACGCGCCGGCGAACCAACTCGTGATCGAGTTGTCCATCGGCCTTTGCTTGGACCACGGCAGCTTCAACGGCGACGTCGCGGATGCGTTGCAGCGCGTCTTGTTGCTCCTGATTTTTCTGCTCGTCCGTCTCGTTGGAGAGCCACAGCTGCTTAAAGGGCAGCCGACGGTGAAATCCCTCGATCAGTGACGTCAGCAACTGCACCTGCAGCTGAATGGGGGTGTCCATTTTTCGTGCGATCGCCCACGCCAGGCCGTCGAACCGGTCGTTTACCTCTATCCATGTGGCGAAACGCTCGAGGGTGAGCTCGGCGGGAGGCAGCAGCGTCCGCAGGCGCCCGTGGTGGTGTTCCGCGCAGAACGCCGGCCCGTGCACCGTCAGCCAGGCGTCGTCGGGACCAATACGTACCTGGGTCTGGCGAGTGACAAGATTCTCATCCGGGAAAAGCGCCAATTGTGCAAGTGCGAGACATCCCGACACAACGCGATTTTCCAGCTGCCGCAGGGTAACTGGCGACGATGACTGATACACCAGCCAGTTGCCTTCGCGGGAGGCTTCGACGCTGAGGATGGATTGATCATCTTCAACGACAGCTGAATCTCCGTCCGTGAGATGACCTATCCACAAGGGGTTGTCGAGCAGGAATCGAACAGTGGTGTACCCCTGATCGGATGCCACGAGTGCCGTTCCGATGATGGTCGCCGCGGCGACGTAGCGCGGGGCGAGGCCCGGACCGCCGAAATTGGGCGCCTCGAGCAAGCTGACGAGCTCGCCGGTAGCAAGCCGACCGGCGACCGTGACTGCCCGAAATCTCGCTGCCGAACCCGCAGCGTGGGCCTTCATTACGCTGGCCATATTGCCCGGCGTTGGAGCAGGCGCTGGCGGTTGGCCCCCAGAAATTAAACCCACGGGCAGGCCACGATCGAGGGTCACCTCGGCGCGTTCACCGACAGTTGCGGTGAAATCACCGCGGACTGAAACGTCGGGATACTCCGGCAACCAGAACTGGCCCGCACCCGTGAAGGTCGTCATGCAGGTAAAGCCTTCCATCCGACAACCTGTCGGGATCGCCCGACGACATCGAGCAAGAGCGTATTGAGTAGCGCCGGCCCGAACACCATTTTGCACCAGGCAGCAGCCGCCGTGCGGTTCGCGACGAGCCGATGATGGCCGTCGCGGCGAATGTCGGTGATTTGCCGCTAGAAACGCTTAGTCGTCGGTGAGGCTGATTTCTGGGGTTTGTTCGGTTCGGCGGCCGCGTTCGCGGAGCCAGGTGGCCTCGAGGTGGCGTTGGTATGCGGCGTGGATGGTGGCGTGGAGTTGGTCGGCGCGGGCGAGGCTGTCACGTAGTTGGTCATCGAGGACGGCTGGGTGCAGGCGCCGTATTTGCGTGAGCGCGGGGTCGAGGTCGGGCGTTGAGGAGTGCTTGATTGCTGCGTCATCTTGGATGCGTGGTGTGAGGGTGGTGGTCCAGGGCAGTTCGGTGCCCAGCAGCCGTAGGAGTCGCTGGGAAGGTTGTGGGGGCCATGTGTCGCCGGTGGTGTCGAGCAGAATTAGCCCAGATTTGTTGGCGGCGGCCAGTTCTGCGAAGTCGGCGATGATTGCAGGGTCAGCGTTGGCGGCCTCGTCGATGATGATGAGACTTCCAGGGACCAGTTGCGACTGGTTGCTTGTGAGGGTGGCGTGAGCTTCGGCGACGGTGGCAGCGGTGTCGGCGAGCTCGTCGGCGACGGCGCTCTCGGCTTGTGCGCGGGTTGGGCTGCACCACAGGATGTTTCGGTCGGAAGCTGCCGCCGCGCTGTGCAGTGTATGCAAGGCGGCGCGGCGCTCGGGGGAGGGTTGTGCATCCACGACGGTGACGGCGAAGGGCAGCCTGGCGGTGCTGGTGATGGCTGTGGCTGTCGAGGGGGAGAGGCCGGCGACTGCAGTGTTGGGAAGGCTGAGGGGGCGGGGGGATTGGAAGCGGCTGGCGGCTTCGAGTACGCGCAGCTCGGTGGCCAAGTGGTCGAGTTGGGCAGTGATGTGTTCGGCTGAACGGGTTTCGGCGGCCGCGAACGCGGCGGCGGCGGCCAGCTCTGCGCGGTCGAGGTCGCGGCGTAGCTGGCTGCAATGCCGGCGGGCGGCGAGGACTGCCTGATCGTCTTCGGCGCTGGTGGCGGCGCTGACGTTGTCGACATCTGCGCCGCTGATGATGTTTTCTGCGCCGCCTGCGGCCTGGGCTCGGGCGGCGAGTACTTGTGTCAGAGCGTCTTGGTAGCGCTCTGCTGGTGAGGTGTCGGGTACTGCAAGTTGGCGCATTTGGACATCGTGCTTGGCCCAGGAGATGTCGAGTGGGTCGGCGCTGGGCTGAGCTTGAATTTCGCGCAGTCGGTCGCGCGCCCACTCGACATGGCTGAGTGCGGTCTCGTATTCGGCTTCGGCGTCGGCCCATTCAGCGGTGACGTCGTGGACGGCGATCAGGTAGGGGCGGTCGGCGTCGGCGCGTTCGCGTAGTTCGCGGATGTGCGGGATAGCTTGGCGCATTGCGGGTCCGTCGCCGATCAGTACTTGCTTGCGCAGGGTGTTGTACTCGGTGAGCGCCTGCTGGTATTGGGTGCGCAAGGTAGTTAGGTCGAGGAGAGCGGCGGGCAGTGGTGGGGGTGCCACGCGGTGGCGGGGGAGGTCCTCGAAGTCCAGGCCGGCAAGTTCGACCGAGGTGTCGATGGCCTCCTCGTGGGGGTCGGGTTCGACCAGTTCGGGATGCCAGGAGTCGGTGGAGAATTCGGTGGCGGGCATGTCGATCCTGGGTGCGTCGGGGTCTGGGGGAAGTTGTTCTTCTTCCTCGGGATGCAGCGGGGGTTGTTCGGGGAGCGGGTGATCGCCGTGATCGTGATGGCCGCCGATCAGGTCGACGGTGTATGCGATGGCGCGGGCGTATTGGTAGGCGGGGATGGTGTGGTCGGGGTCGACGTCGGCGAGGTGTTCGGCGGCGACGTGCAGCAGGTCGGCGGGGGTCCAGCGGGTGGGGTCGGCGGCATTGACGGCCGAGACCAGGCCGGGCCAGCCTGGATCGGCGACGATCGATTCAGCGGCTGCTGATCCAAAGACTTTGTGTAAGTCAGTGATCCAGGCTGGGCACAGGCCGGTATGAGGGGTATCCAGGGTGGCCGCGGGGGTGAGTTCGGCGGCAAGACGCCACCACAGCGCGGCGGCGGGCAGTTCGTCGGGTAGCGGACGTGCGGTGGCGGCGGTGCGAACGAGGGTGGGTAGGTCGGGTCGGCTGGCGGCGGCTTGGGCGAGGTGCGCGGCCAGTTGGGGCCAGTACCCGTCGGCGCGAATGCGGGGATCGATGGAGTCGATCAGCTGCTCAAAGCGGCGGGTGTGCGGGCTTTGGGTACGCACCACCGCTTGGGCACGGTTTTCGAGCAGTTTTTGGATGGTGCGGGCGCGCACGGCGCATTGGGGTGGGCCCAGCAGGCTGGTGTCTTCGGGGGCAACGTTGTGGGCGGCGCGAAAGACCGCGATTTCGGCGGCGAGTTGGGGATTGGCGGCCAGGACGGGTTTAGCCCAGGCCGGTGCGGTGGCTGGTGTCCAGTGGTGGGTGACGGTGTCGCGGATCTGGTCTGCCAGCTCGGCGACCAGTTCAGTGCGGCGGCCCAGGCAGTTCTGAAATTGCGGATCGTTGGCCAGCAATGCGGGGGTGGCGGGCAGCCAGCGCAACGGCCCGATACCTGTGGAGTGTCCGCCGGTGGGGTCGATGCGCCAGTCGAGCACCGCGGCGGGATCGTGGGCGCTGAACAGCTCGCCTACCTCGGCGGCTTCGGTCAGTGTGGTGATCGGGTCGCGCCCGTCGGCCGCAATAAGTGCCAAGTGGTTGCATAGCACTGGCCACGCTTCGGCGCGGGTCAACCCTGGGTAGAGCTGATCGGCGGTGATGTGCAGGTGGGCCAGCAGTGCCGGGGAAGCCAGATGTTGGGCGGCTTCGCTCAAGGCGTCGTAGTACATCGCCGCGGCGGGGCCCACCCCCACGAAGGGGTCGCGGGCTTGGCGTGCAGCGCTGGTGGCCGAGACTTGTGCACCGTCGCGTGCCAGTGTCTTGGTGAGGACATCGACGGCGGTTTCGGGGTGAGTTGCTTTGGGGGACAGCACCCGGTGTGGGTCGGATTCTGCGGTGGACAGATAGATGTGGTTTTCGATGCGGCCGCGCGTTAACGCCACATAGAGCAGTTGGCGGGTGAGGTGGCCGGCGCCGACGATGTGGCAGGCGTGTCCGGCGGTGAGTCCTTGTGCGGAGTCAATGGTGGCCGCATAGCCGAGGGTGACGTGTTTTTTGACGTAGTGGGCGGGTAGGCGCACCGTTTTTCCGCTACCGAGGTGACGCGCTTTAATGCTGCCGTCGCGGCGGGTTTCCAGGATTTGGAAGCGGTAGCCGTTGCGCACGTAGTCGGTGGGACTCAAGCGCAGCCAGCGTGCATTGCGGCGGGTGCGGATGAGGTCGCCGGGGGAGGCGGCGAGCCGATCAGAAAGGACGATTTCGTGGCCGCGCAGGGTTTCCGGGTCGGCCGCGGCGAGGCGATCCAGGCGGGCCCGGGCGTTGAGGGTATCGACGATGTCGTTGGTGGGGGCTAACAGGATGGCATCACGGCCGGCGTCGAGGTCGGCGACCCAGGCGGTGTAGGCCATGTCGGCTGCGGTCTGATCAGCACCGACGTGCACACGGTGGTGGTCGATGTAAAACCCGAGTCCCGAGGGGTCTCCTGCGCGGATCGCGAGGGTGGCTGCGCTTTCAGCGGTGGAGCCAAACCGAACCAGCTGCGATAGCGTCAGGGCGTCGGTTTCGTGGGCAATGTCGCGCAGCACGCCACCAGCTGAGATCGATGCGAGTTGGCAGTCATCGCCCGCGAGGCGGATGCTGGCACCGCGCGCTAAGGCGTGGGTGATTACTGCATCGAGTTCGAGCGTTCCGGCTTTGCCGGCCTCGTCGACGATGATCAGCGTGTCGGGACCGACCTTGGTGAACCACTGCGGCGGAGCGGCCCCGGTGGGGGGACGGTCCGGGGTTGCCGACCAGACGTATTTGGCGATGGTGTCGGTAGGGGCCGACAGGTCCTCGCCGAGTTCGATGGCTGCCGCGGCGGTGGGAGCTAATCCGATGATGGTCCCTCCCGAGGAGCGCCAGGCACGCGAGAGCGCGGCCATCGCGGTGGTCTTGCCGGTGCCGGCAGGGGCCAGCGCTAACGCGACTCGGCGCCCACTGCTGGCCATTTCGCGGACCAGGGCGACCTGGCCCTCATTGAGTTCTTTCCCGCGTGCGGCCGAGTCAGCCAGCGCGAGCTCGACATCGACATCCTCTACAGTGCGCCCGCCACGCTGCAGGGCAGCAGCAACAACGCGCCGTTCAGCGGCCAGCAGCTCGTGAGAGGTGTAAGTGGCGCTGCCGTGGCGCGTGTAGACGCTGGTTCCGTCTCGACGGCGCAATTGCGCGGGTTCTCCTATTTCGCCGTCGTCGAGGTCGATGTGGGCAACCGACAGCGGTTCGGCCAAGGCAGTGTGGGTGATCTTGTCGGCCAATTTGGCGTTGGTGGCATGCCCGCTGCTGCGAACGAGCCGCTGAGCCTCGGCTAACACGTGGTGGCGTTGCCAGGTCGCCCGCGACTGGGCCACCGTCGCGATGACGTTCGCCGCCCGCGCCTCGATCCAGTCGTCATCAACGGCATCGAGTTGTTGGGCTGGCGTGGACAAGACCGCGCCCAGCATCGCGGTCAGTTCCCGCGCACCGCCGAGGACCTGAATTGCTTGGCCGCGCCACGTCTGACGCTGCTCGGCTAATGATCGGGGTTCGTGTTTGGCTTCGCGGGTTTCCAAGGTCGCTTGTTGGGCCAACGCAATGGTTTCCACGTGCGTCGGTTCCCGACCGTGGGTGGCTTGGAACTGCTTGGCCAGATCGGCGGTGCGGGCTTCGATCGCCAGCCGCCGCGACGACCACGCTGCCATCAATTCGACTGACATTCCGACGATTTCACGCACCGGCCGCTTGCCGCGGCCCTCGCCAACAACATCGGCGAATCGCAGCGTCAGCCGCTGCCCAAGATGGGCCTCCAGGCGCGTGTTGTACAGCTCGGAGGCGGCCACGGTGAACCGGTGCACGGGTTGGCCGTCCAGCGCCAGCCAGCGCAGCACACCGTCTGCACCAACGGTGGCGACCTTGTTGGAGATTGCGACATGGGTGTGCAGATCGGGGTCACCGGCGCGTGAATCACGGTGGGTGAACGCGGCCCCGATCAGTCCGGTGGTGTCGACCTGGGCGACGCCATCAGTACCTGAACGGGTGAACGCGGCGTGCGTTTCTAGCCACGCCAGCGCGTCGGCCACCGCCGCGTCGTGGCATTCCTCCACGACTTTCGCGACGTCGAGCGGGGCGATCGCCCACAGCGCCGACACGGACTTCACCGGTGAAAACGTCAGGTCGTAGCCGGCGACCGCGGTGGTGCGGGCGCGGGTTTCCCGCGCGATAAAACCACTGAGTTCACGATCGTCGGCGGGCGCGCGGCCGTACTGCTCGGCGAACATTCTGCGCGCGACGACGGTGCGGATCGCGGCGCGTGTGGGCGCGTCGATGGGCGCGTTCCAGTGCATTCCGGCTTCTTCGTTGTGGTCGCGGTAGGCCACTGCCAGGGCGCGCGTAAAGGTGGTTTCGCCGTCGCGGATATAGAACTTGCGGCCGAGTTTGGAGGCGTTGATCGCCGCGACACCGCGCACTCCACGTGCGGTCGCATGGGCTGTGATCGCATCTGCGTTGGGGTGCAATCCTTCGCCGAACAACGCTTTCATTTGGGCTTCGGTGACCTGGGAACCCTCGGGGACCGCCCACACCTGGGCGACATCGTTAGCCGGTACTCCCCGGGGCACGGACGATTTCAGCGAAGCCAGCCCTGATCCCACCCAGCGGCCCGGGGATTCACCTTTCGACGAGTAGTAATCGATCAGTGGTGCGCGCCCGCGAGCAGTGGAATCGACAGCAGCGACTTGCCGGATCAGGTACTGATACCCGTCGCCGGCAGTGAGCTTGTGTGTCGTCATGGTCACTGCAGTGCTGTCCCTTTCGAGGCGCACGTTAGAGACCTGCTCGGCGATCTGTCCTACACAGATAGGGCGGTTCTTAGGAAACCCTTACCCTGTATGCAAGAGGTGTGTGGTGCGTGGGGTGGTTGAGAAGTGCTGGTGCTGGTGGGCAGTGGTGAGCGGTGGGCACAGCGCGCGCTGGGTTGTGTTGGCGGGCGAGGGAACTGGGCACAGGCGGTGGCGACAGATGGGGACGCGGTGATGCTGCGGATTGTGGTAGAGGAAGGCGTCGGACGCGTCGTATGGTTCGGCGATGGTGAACGTCAACTCGAAAGCTGAGTCGCTCAAGCGTGTTCGCGAGGCGCAGAACAAAGCCAATGAGGCGCGTCTTGAGTGTGAACGCCAAAATGTCGATGATGCGGCGTCGTTTCTGGTCGAGCTCGGGCGCCTGGCGGCGGTCGATGAGTGGGAGCACAACCGGATCCTTGAGGTTCGCGCCGAGGGGGAGCGTCGCCGTCATGAACATCGCCTGGCCGGCGCCGCTGCGTTGGCGTGTATGCAGGGCCGCGGTGTGACGCTTGCGGCGATCGCTGAACTGGCGGGGTGGCGGCCCTCTACGGTGCGCGCCGGCGTTGAAGTGGGCGCGCCGCCGGATGCGGGACTCTCGCTGCGTTCCAGTCGCCACCGGCGCTTGTGCCGCTCACCACTGTGCACTAGCCTGGTTTTGACAGATATGTCGATAATCTCCGGAGATGCGAACGGGAATTGGCGCCGCAACGGTGCGACGATCCAACGGGGATTCGCAGCGCGTCTTCCTGACCACTGCCAGAACAAAGGATTGCCGATCATCCATGACGGCTGAGGACGTCGGCGCCGGCTCGACGGGGCTTCGCAAGTCGGACCGGACCAGAGAGCGGATCGTCGATGCGGCTCGCTATGCCTTTTCCAGCAAGGGTTTTTCGGGCGTAACGATCCGGGACATCACCGAGCGGGCCGAGGTGACGCGCGCCAACTTTTATTACTACTTCCGCGACAAGTCCGAGCTGTTCTACGAGCTCGGTAACACGACATACCTTGAAGTGCTGGCGGTTGTTGAGGCCTTCAGCGACCTCGGCAGCCCTCCAACGATGCCCGAGATCAGGCAGTGGGTGTCGCGGTACTTCGACTACCTCGACCGCAACGGCGCGTTCGTTCTGCGCAGCACGGAGGATGCACCCCTAGATCGGCGGTTCCGCGCGGCAACCACACGGTCGTATCGCAGAACGACCGAAGTGCTGGGGCAGCGAATCATCAAACTCACACCGACGCCGCTGCGGTCAGACCCGCACTCGCTGGGACTGGTGGTGATGGCGATGATCGAGCGGTCCTGGCTGCTGGCGCAACACGAGGAGATGGCCTCGACGTCGCGTGTGGAGATCATCGCCGCACTCTGCGAAGTCCTCCACCAGTTGCTCGCGGTCGGGTGAGCTCCTTATCGAGCGAATCACCCTGTGGCGCGTCGCGCCTATTCGTCGTCAGTCACTTCGACAGCATCGGACGTGGGCAGGGCCTGGCAGGCCGGGATCCGTCCGCCCGGCCAGGCCGTCAGGCGCGAGAACATCGTTGTATATTTCGATCTCGCCACTGTGCTTGAGCACCCCACAGGCGCCGCAGTGACCACGGTGACAGCAGAACAGAGCGTCGATGCCCTCGTTGAGCAGGATGTCGAGCAGCATGGTGGTGTGCGGCCGGGAGGCGGTACAGGTCTGCCCGTCGAGGCGCACGCGGGCCCGGTCGGCGGTACGTCCTTCTCCAGGGCCCCTCGCGCGGTCAGGGTGGGATCGGTGAGCCTTACCCGCTGCTATCCGGAGACCGCCACCGGTTCCGCCGGATAAAAGCCGCGAGCCCAGCTCCGCAACTTATAGAAGCCGTCGGCCTCTGATGTCGTGAGCGCCGGTTTTTCCATGTACTTCTGATACTCCCAGATGTTGATATCGTCGGGCAAAGCGGCTTTCGCCTGTATGAGCCGCTCGGCGTAGTTGTCCGACCCCGAGATCCAGTAACTGGCGAAGATGTCACAGGTGCCATCGCCAACCGGCGTCGCATTGATGGCGATCACGCGGACGCCGTCGGCGGTGCATTCGCCATTGATGGCGTATCCGATTCCGGACCAATAGATTTCGATGGTGTTGCGGTTATCGCCCACGCGGTCCACCCCGTCTGCCCAGCGCCGCCCGAAACCCACCTTCGCGTGCCAGACGTGCTCATCGATCGTCTCGCTGAGCACCACTGGACTGATCGGCGTGCCGTGGACGAAGCGGAAGTGGTGCGGATCAACAGCGTTCTCGGCGATGATCTGAGGGTGCACCTTCACCCGTGAGAACAATTCCCGCTCGTCATCCCCGAGTGGGCGATAGTCGTGCATGACGATATCTGCGTTGAGCAGGTGTTTCCAGTCTGGTAGCTGCCACAGCGGTTCGCGTCCCCGGACGTCGTGCCAGATGAAGATGCAGTCGTTGAGCTCGGTGACCCGCCACGGGCGAACCCTGCGTGCCCGGTTGGGGCGAGGCTCGTACGGAATCCGTACATTCCGTCCTTCACCGTTCCACACCCAGCCATGGAAGGGGCACTGGATGCCGTCCTCGACAACGCATCCGCCTCGGGCCAGATTGGCGCCGAGATGCTGACAGTGGGCGTCGAGCACGCTGAGCTGACCGTCCACGCCGCGGAAGATCACCATGTCGTTGCCGAAGTATCGCAGCGGCTTGACCGCGCCTGCCGGCACATCGGCGCTCCAGGCGACTTGAAACCAACCAGTGGGCTGCATGCTGGGCGCCTGGCTCATGTCGTGATCGTGCCATTTCTTTGACAGATATGTCAAAAAATTTCACTTATCCAGTCGTGCTCGCGCCGCGCCGTCCAAGCTTTGCGCAGCCGTCACCGCGTGAACCTTCACAGGACCCCGGCGGTCCTAGGGCGCCTGGATCGAAGCCATGAGCCCGCACAACAACACGTATCCGCGGATCACGATCGGCCTTGGCGGACCGGGTTGATTGGGAGGCGTGCCCCACGGCAGATCGGATCCATCCGGCTGGCCACCGTTGTCGCAATTGAGGTGGATCGAGCGCACCTGTGGCCCGGCGATGAGCCGCTCCCGTGCCGCCGTTGATGCCGCTAAACCGTGGTTGCGGCAACGGCGGGACTTGGCGTCACATATTCACCGGCGCCCGCCGGATCATCGGATGGCCTTGCCACCGTTGCAGTTCGGCGTCCGCCGCTAGCCAGTGGCACGAAACCGCGCATCCTTGGTGATTTCCTCCGGCGCGCGGGCGAACGCCATCGCATAGCAGGGGCACGTCGGGTCGACGTGAACCCGTCGCCGCGCGACCGGCGTTGTCAATTCATGATGTCGCGAACTTTGGTTTTCTCGTAGCCCTTGAGCAGCGCTCCGGCCGCGTTCTGCATATGCCTGCGCCAATGAGCTTCCGCTCGGTCGCCGTTGCGTGTCTCGACGAGCTCGGCGAGGCGGTGATAGGACCGGAGCAGTTTGTCGTACTGGTCTTGGGGCACCGCGTTCTCGGCGGCGAGGACTGCCGCGGTGGTGTGCCGCTCAGAGATCTCGTGCAGCATCCCCGCGATCATCGCCAGGGTCGCGTTGCCCGACAGCTCGACAATCCTGCGGTGGAAGTTCGCCGATGCACTGGCCAGTTCTCCGGAGTCCCAAGCATCCGGAATCGCATCGACTAGACGCTTCACTTCCTTGTGCGCCTTGACGGTGCCAACCTCGGCGAGCAGTTTGGCGGCGGCCGGCTCGATCGCGATGCGAGCGGTCATCACGTCGGCAAGCGTCGCCCCGGAAAGTTCCAGTATCAATCCGGCCGGACGGGCGACGATCTCGGGACCCGGGACACACACCCGCGCCCCGGTGCGTGAGCCGCGTCGAACCTCAACCAGCCGTTCGGATTCCAGCACCCGCACCGCTTCGCGCAGGGTCGGTCGACTCACCTGGAATTGCGCCGTTAGCTCGGACTCGTGCGGGAGGAAGTCTCCGTCCTTGAGTCGTCCGTCTACGATCATCTTGCGCAGGGTGCCCGCTACGAGCTCGAAAGTCTTCGGCGACCGAGCCGCACCCGGCTCCGGCGCGAGTGACTGCCGTTGAGTCACCGGGACCTCCTCTGGGACAACCTATACTACTCAGTAAACCATGTGGCACCGTGTCGGCGCGGTGAACCGGCCCCATGGACGTGGTTCTGCAGTGCGATGCGACAACCGGGTCCGTGGCAGAGCACGCCGTGCGGACGGCAAGAACCATCGCGGCGGTATCGCATCCATCACAGCGCCCCGATTCTGCCCTTCGTGCAGCCGCACAAGAACCGAATCGCAGGTGCGCAACCGGGTGTGGAGACGGATCGCTGCCCGCCTTTCGGCCCGCAGGACTGCCCTGATGACTTTGATGAGATCCGTCCATCCGCGGCGCGGGCGGGTCGCGTCCACATCGAGCCGGTCGCCATTCCTGCCTGCGGTGCTGACCTCAGACCCCAAGCTACCGGTGCAGTATCGACACATGACATATCGCCTGACACCGTCTCGTCGGGTTCGTCGAGGACCAAATCATCGGTGCTGACGACATAGGAGCGGACGGTGGCGGTTCGATTAGGGCGCCCACACTTGTCAACGTGCCCAGGGCCAGCCAGCTGGCCCCCTAGGGGCTCAACGTGGAAGCCTGACGATGACCGGAATTTCGGCCTCCATCGAGGCCCGCCCCTGGGTGTCGGGGCTCAGCTCGAAGGCACGTTCGCTGGACGCTGTCCAATGATCACTGTCGCGGCGAAAGCGGTTGACCAGCCCGCCGACCGCATCGACGAGGATGGCAAGTCCTCGCTGCAGACATCTGTCATTCGAGAAGGTCGACCACCGTCGACAATTCGGCACCGGTCAACACGAATTCCTCGGCCTTGCGCAAATGTCGACTCCACAGCTCGCCGGCCTTCTCGGCCTCACCTGCTTTGATCAGTTCGACAATCATCCGGTGGGTCTTTGCCGATCGCCGTACCGCTTGCTCGGCCCGCGGGCCGGCCGTGGGCTGCAGTGACCGGTTGGCCTTTTCGATGATGTGATGCAGCATGGCGCTGACGATCTGCAGCGTCTTGTTGCCGGAGAGCCGTGCGATCACGGCATGAAAGTCAGTCAGCTGATCGGCGGCATGGGGCCCTTTGATGAGTTGAGCGTCCCGTTCGACCATTTCCTCCAGTTCGGCGATGACCGCTGGGTCGCGGTCTTTCGCCAGCTGGACGACCATCGGGGTTTCCAGGGCGACGCGGGCGTCGAAGACGTCTTTGACTGTGACGCCCTCGTACTCCAGGATCAGTCCGGCGTATCGGGCCAATGTCTCGCGACGTGGACGCGTCACGCGGGCCCCGCCGCGCACCCCGCGCTGCACCTCGATCAGCGACTCGGACTCCAGCACACGAAAGGCCTCGCGCAGGGTGGGGCGCGACACCCCGAACCGCTCCATCAGCTCCGATTCCGGGGGCAGCATCGTCCCCTCGGCGATCTCACCGCGGATGAACATCTTGCGCAGCACGGTGGCTACCCGATCGGCCATCTTCGGCTCGCGAAGGCTGGTGACCTCCATCATGTCCTTCCGTCGGGCTGCGCCATCAATCCACAAACTGATTTACAGGTTAGCCGACTGGCAGCCGAAGTCGCCGATCATAAGCGGATTCAGTGAGCAACGTTTTCGCTGATCGCCGCCGCCCCCAGTGGGATCCGCCGTGAGCTCACGCGCTCGTCAGACAAGCCGCCGACTGATGCCCCGTCCCTCCGACTAACCCCCATCAAGTAGCTAACTATATATCTGATTCGCTAAGGTGTGTGTCCAGGATCCCCGCAGGCTATGTGCCGCGCAAGCGGGCGCACGACAAGGGACGAAAGTTGTGAGTATTTCGCTGCTGCTGGAGATGGCGTCGGAGGCCCACCCTGAGCGCGCCGCGCTGGTGTCAGGCGAGCGGCGCTGGACCACCCGGGAACTCAGTAATCTCGCCGACGGCGGGTCCGGCGTCATCGCCACTTCGGGCGCCGAGCATGTCGTCTACATCGGCGTCGGCGGGGCATTGCTGCCAGCGTTGATCTTCGCATCGGCGCGGGCGGAGCGCGGATTCAGTCCGGTCAACTACCGGCTGTCGGCCGAGGCGATCCGGGAACTGATCGCACGTTTGCCCGACCCCTTGGTCGTCGTGGACACCGGCTACCGCGACATGATCGGCACCGCAGCCGAGCGGGTGATCACGTCCGAGGAGTTTCTTGCCTCTGCCGCTACGGCGGCGCCAGCTAACGGCTTCGCCGATCCCGACGCGATCGCGATCGTGCTCTTCACATCAGGCACCACGTCGAAGCCGAAAGCGGTCGAGCTGTCGCATGCAAATCTGACGAGCTACATCACCGGCACGGTCGAGTTCGACTCGGCAAGCCCCGACGACGCGGCCCTGATCTGCGTGCCCCCGTATCACATCGCAGGGGTCAACGCGGCGATCTCGAACCTGTACGCCGGTCGGCGGATGGTGTACCTGCCCAGCTTCGACCCTCGGCAATGGGTCCAGCTGGTCGCCGACGAGCAGGTAACTACCGCCATGGTGGTCCCGACCATGCTCGAGGGCATCGTGACAGTGCTCGAGCAGGAGCCGACCGATCTGCCGAGTCTGCGCAACCTTGCCTATGGTGGGTCGAAAGTAGGCCTGCCGCTGGTGCGCAGGGCCCTGGACTTGCTGCCCGGAGTCGGGTTCGTCAACGCCTACGGTTTGACCGAAACTAGCTCGACCATCGCTATGCTGACGCCCGATGATCACCGCACGGCTCACAACAACCCCGACGCGGCCATCGCCAAACGACTGGCGTCGGTAGGCCGACCCGTACCGGGCATCGAGGTGCAGGTCCGTGCCGCCGACGGCACCGTCGTCGGCCCGGGAGAGACTGGCGAGCTCTACGTGCGGGGCGACCAAGTGTCGGGTAAGTACACCGGAATCGGCTCGGTGCTCGACGACCAGGGCTGGTTTCCTACCAGGGATGTGGCGACCCTCGACGAGGAGGGCTACTTATTCATCAGCGGGCGCTCCGATGACACCATCATCCGCGGCGGCGAGAACATCGCACCCGCCGAACTCGAAGACGTGCTCATCGAACATCCCGATGTGCGCGAAGTCGCCGTCGTCGGTGTGGAGGATCCCCGGTGGGGCCAGGCGATCGTGGCCGTGGTGGTGCCCGTCGCCGACATTGACCCAGACCCCGAAGAACTGCGCACGCACGTTCGCAAGCACTTGCGGGGTTCGCGAACGCCGGACCACGTGGTTTTCCGCGAGGAGCTGCCGACCAATCCGACCGGCAAGATCCTGCGCCGCGAAATCGTGGAAAGCCTGCGAAATGTCAATGCTCAGAAGTGAGGACGCGCCATGATGAAGAACGGCACCCGCCTGCAAAGCCAGGTCTGCGACACCCAGGTCATCGTCATCAAGTCCGCCGACAGTCTCGACGATCTGCGCTGCGGGGGCGCGCCGATGGTGGCGCTGGGCGCCGACCGCGCCGGTGAACTCAACCCGGCGTTCGCCGATGGCAACCTGATGGGCAAGCGCTACGTCGATGACCACGCCGCCGAAGTCTTGGTCACCAAAGCCGGCGCCGGCACACTGAGCATCGGCGATACCCCGCTGAGCCTCAAAGAAGCCAAGCCGCTGCCGGCTAGCGACTGAACGCTTCCCGCACAACCGTATTCGGCGACCGCCTACCACTCGCCACCCTCAATGCCGGTGTAGACCCGGGGCCGCCATCGCCGCGCCGGTGAGGACCCGCCGACCCCGCGCCTCCTATAGCGTTATATAAATAGCGATATCGAGCCCAGTGCGAGGAGCGGACCATGAAAGTGATCACGTCGGTCGAAGACGCTGTCGACGCCATTGGCCAGGAGCTCGGCGTGGGCAACTGGAAAGAGATCGATCAGCAGCGCATCGACGCCTTCGCCGACGTCACCGAGGATCACCAATGGATCCACGTCGACACCGACCGCGCCAAGGCTGAAAGTCCTTACGGCGCCACGATCGCCCATGGCTTCTTGACGCTGTCGCTCATTCCGAAACTGAGCAAGGACACCTACCGGGTTGACAACGCCAAGATGGGGGTCAACTACGGACTCAACAAGGTGCGCTTCCTTGCCCCGGTGACTGCGGGCAGCCGGATCCGCGTGCGTTCCGAGCTTGCCGCTGCCGACATGGTCAACGACAACACCGTCAACCTCACCGTTTGTCACACCCTCGAGATCGAGGGGTCCGACCGACCCGCCGCCGTGGTCGAGCTGATCGCTCGGTACATCTTCTGAATCCGGTTGCGAATCGCGGCGCTCCGGTGGATTACCCCCGCGCGGCCAGCCGGACCGGAACGTGCTCCTTTAGCATAATCCGCTATACAGTTGACGATATCGATTTGCCGGGGTGCAGCGCGCGGTGTCGTGGGATGTGCCGGAGAGGACCTATGAGCCAGGAGACGGCCGACGGCGTCGGCGACCGTATCGTCCGTCGGGTGCCGGCCAACAACCAGTCGGGGCCACCCGGCCCGGTGGCGGCATGAATGACGGACCCTTCGACGGCAAAGCCGTCATCACCGGGGCAGGCAAGTCTCAAGTGGGGCGGCGGCTGGGACGCACTGGCCTGGAGCTCACGCTGGAAGCGGTGCTGAGGGCGATCGCTGACGCGGGCCTGGAGCCCGACGACATTGACGGCATCGCCAGCTATCCCGGCCCGGGGGTGCCTGATCCCGGGTTCTCCGGCGCCACCATCACCGAGGTCCGCAATGCGCTGGGGCTCAGCTGCCGCTGGTACATCTCGGCGATGGAGACCGCCGGCCAGATCGGCCCGGCGATCGAGGCGTGCATGGCGGTCACGCTGGGTCTGGCCAATCACGTGGTGGTGTACCGGTCGGTATGGGAATCCACCGCCGCCCACCAGGCCGGGGGCGGCCGCGCCTCGGTCCTCTTCAGCGGCGGCAAGCTGCCGCCGCACCTGGAGTGGGTCGCCCCCTTCGGCGCGCTCTCGGCGGCCAATTGGCTGGCGATGCCCGCCCAGCGGTACATGCATGACTTCGGGTTGACCCGTGAGCAACTGGGCTGGATTGCGATCAACGCGCGCCGCAACGCCGCACGCAATCCCGATGCGGTCTACCGGGACCCGATGACGATGGAGGACTACCTGGGCGCCCGGATGATCTCCGAACCGCTGTGCCTGTACGACTGCGATGTTCCCTGCGATGGGGCGACTGCGGTCATCGTCTCGCGCCGCGACGCCGCCCGCGGTCTTCCGCGCCATCCCCTGACAGTGGAATCCGTGGGACCGGGCATGTTCGAGCGCGCCACGTGGGATCAACGCCGTGATGTGACCACGATGGCCGCCCACGATTCAGCCGCGACACTGTGGAAAAACACCTCGATGACCCCCGGCGACGTCGACATGGCGCAGCTCTACGACGGATTTAGCTTCTTGACGGTGATGTGGCTGGAGGCCATGGGATTCTGCGAGCACGGCCGCGTCGGCGAATTCGTGGACGGCGGTGAACGGATCGCCCTGGACGGCGATCTGCCGCTCAACACCAGTGGCGGCCAGCTCTCGGGTGGACGTCTGCATGGTATGGGCTTTCTGCATGAGGCCTGCGTCCAGTTGTGGGGTGAGGGAGGGCGGCGCCGGGCGTCTAAAACCCCAGAGGTGGTGGCCGTTGGGGTCGGCGGCGGACCGGTGGCCGGGTCAATGTTGTTGAGCAGCCGCTGATCTCACGATCGCGGGCCGTTCTACGAAAGGAACCGCCAATGCCGACCATCGGATTCATCGGTGCCGGACAACTGGGCGAACCAATGGTCAAACGCCTGCTCGCCGCCGGGCACCCGGTGAACGTCTACGCCCGTCGCTCTGACGTGCGTTCGCGGTTGGCCGACCGGGGCGCGGTAGTAGCCGAGTCGGTGGCCGGCCTAGCCGCCGACAGCGACATTCTGATCTCCTGCCTGTTCTCCGACGCCCAGCTGCGCGAGACCGGCTTGGGCCCAGAGGGGTTCATCGCCAACGCCAAACCCGGCGCGGTGTTCGTATCGCACACCACCGGAAGCGCCGCCACCCTGACCGAGCTGGCGAATAGCGCCGCGAGCGCACAAGCGATCCTCGATGCGCCGGTCAGCGGAACCGCCGACCACATCGCCGCGGGCACACTGACCGTGCTCGTCGGCGGGTGCGGCGACGACGTCGAGCGGGTGCGACCGATCCTGGCCGCCTACGCCAACCCGATTATCGCCACCGGCGAACTGGGGAGCGCGCTTCGAATCAAGCTGATCAACAACATGTTGTTCGCGGCCAACGCGCAGCTGCTGGCCGCGGCCGCACAGATCGGTGAACAACTCGGTATCGCGCCGTACGCATTCCTCGACGCGCTGCTGGCGTGCAGCGGATCCAGCAGCGCGGCAACCTACGCAAAAGGCATCGGCGGACTGGGCAGCTTCGCAGAGGCGGCCGCACCGTTCCTGGCCAAAGACGTGGCCGTCGCCGTCACCGCCGCCGAACAGGCCGGAGCGGATCTCGGACTCCTGCAGGCAGTGGTCACCGAGGGGCCACTGGACCTGACAACCAACCGCTAGGGCGAGCGGGCCGCCCGCGACCGGTAACTCGCGCCGATCCTCCGGGGACGATCGCCGCTTCTTGCCAAAAAGACCCATTATGATGACACTGCTAGTAGATAACACACCAAGTTAACTATGTAAGGTCTCTCCGTGAACCAGTCCACCGAGTGGCGACCCCGGCTCCAGGTGTTGCTTGCCGACTACGTCCGCCGGCAGGCCGAGCTCAGGTCCGAGGCCAAGGCCGGCGGGGTCAAGATCGACCGGGTCGAAGCCGCGCGAGCCTGGCATGCTGAGCTCGTGGACCATGGGCTGGCCGCACCGGGATGGCCCAAATCGGCTGGCGGGCTTGAGCTTTCCGTCGAAGAACAGCTCGACTACTACCGGATGACCACGGCGGCCGGCGCGCCGCCACACCCGTGTCAGCTGTCGTTCATCCTCGCGCCGACACTGATCTCCCACGGCTCGCAGGAGCAGAAGGAGCGGTTCCTGCGGCCGTTGCTGCGGGCCGACGAATTCTGGTGTCAGGGATTCTCCGAACCGGGCGCCGGCAGCGATTTGGCTTCACTGTCCACCCGTGCGGTCCGCGACGGCGCCATCTATCGGGTTACCGGCCAGAAGGTGTGGACGTCGATGGCCGACCGCGCCGACTGGATGTTCGCGCTGGTGCGCACCGGGCCGGCCGGCCGCAGCACCGACGGCATCACTTACCTGCTGATCGCAATGGACAGCCCGGGAATTACCGTGCGCCCGCTGCGCGACATCAGCGGCGGTGCGCACTTCGCCGAGGTGTTCTTCGACGACGTGGAGGTTCCCGTCAACAATCGTGTCGGCGTCGAAGGACAGGGCTGGTCGATCATGCGGACCTCGCTGGGCCATGAACGTGCCACGGCATTCCTCGCCGATGAGTTCAGGTACCGCCGCACGGTCGACCAGGTGGTCGGACTGCTGGTGACCCGCGGGCTCGACTCCGATCCGCTGGTGCGCCAGCACATCGCCCGACTGGAGACCGACGTGCGCGCCATCGCGGCCAACAGCGCCCGGGCGCTGTCGGCCGTCCTGCGCGGTGAGGATCCCGGTGGGGTCGCTTCGGTCAACCGGCTGGTCAAGTCGGAGTTCGAGCAACGCATGCATGCCCTGGCCCTGCGCGCCGGCGGTCCGCACGCCGCGCTGGGCAGCCGTGCCGCCGACGCCGTAGACGGCGGCCGCTGGACCTACGGTTACCTGATGAGCCGCGCCACCACCATCGGGGCGGGCACCGCCGAGATCCAGCGCAACACCATCGCCGAGGCGGTGCTGGGCCTGCCGTCCCACCGTGGCGAGGGCACCCGGGCCCCAGCCGTCATTCCGGGCGCCCCGCTGGCCGTGGCCGATCCCAGCGAAGTCGAGTTACGCGCTGTGCTGGCCAAGGCCCTGCGCGCGCGTGTCGACGTGACCGCGCTGCTGGACTCCGGGCGCCGCTTCGACATCGCTGACCCCGCGGTGTGGTCGGCGCTGGTCGACTTCGGGCTGCCCGGGTTGGCGGTCGAGGAATCGGCGGGCGGCGCCGGCGCCGCGCCCCGGCTGCTGTACGCGGCCATCGAGGAGGCCGCCGCGGCGCTGGTGCCCGCACCGCTCGTTCCCACCGTCATCGCCCTCGACGTCGCCGTGCAGACTGGCGCCACTGCGATAGCCCGGCGGATCACTGCCGGGGCTCCGGCCGCGTTCGCGGTGCCCCTCCACGATGACGGCTGGGTCACCAGCGGTATCGAACTGCCGGTGTGGGACGGCTCGCGGCTCACCGGGGTCGTGCCCGTCGTGGCCGGAGCCCCGGTGGCGAAGATTCTGCTGGTGGTGGCCCGATCGGAGGGCGGCGAGGGTGAACTGCTCGTCGCCGTGGATCCCGGCATCGCGGGCGTGCACGTCGCAGCGCAGCAGCCGCTGGACCTGACCGCAACCATCGGTTCGGTGACCCTCACTGGCGCGACCGGACAGCCGCTGTGTACCGGCGGCACTCTTCGGCACGGTCTGCGTGCCGCCCGGCGGCGGGCTCTGCTGGCCGTGGCCGCCGACTCGGTCGGCGTCGCGGCCCGCGCACTGAGCATGGCGGTTGCCTGGGCCGGTGAACGTCAGCAATTCGGCCGGTCGATCGGCAGCTTCCAGGCGATCTCGCACCGCTGCGCCGACATGCTCGTCGTCCTGGAAGGTGCGCGAAGCCAGGTGCAGGCCGCCGCCGACGCCGATCTGGACGGCGACGAGTCGGACTGCCTGGTCGACCTGGCCGCCGCAGCAGCCCTGGACGGCGCGGTAAGTGCCGCCGAAGCGACCATTCAGATCCACGGCGGGATCGGCTTCACCTGGGAGCACCCCGCCCATCTGCTGCTGCGCCGCGCCCAGGCCAACGCCGTGGCGGTAGGCCGGGCCGACGCGCTGCGCGACCGTGCCGCACGCGAGTTGCTGGCCCCATTGCAGGAACGCCGCCTCGAACGGGCATTGGCACGATGACGATTCGCTGACGGAGGGCAGTAGATCGATGGAATATGGGACGGGTCCGGAACTGGAGGCCTTCCGCGCGGAGGTACGGCAGTTCATCGCCACGCATGCACCGGCGATCCCGCCGCGCGCTGGCGTCCGCAGTGCCGAGGACGCCCACGAGAATGAACTCCTCAATCAGTGGGCGGCCCGGCTCTATCAGGCCGGCTACGCCGGCGCGGACTGGCCGGCCGAATACGGTGGCCGCGACGGCTGGACGACTGAACACGGGGTGGTGGTCGGCGAGGAGCTGGCGCGGGCGCAGGCGCCCGGCCTACCCAGCGGTAACGTGCTGGCCGCCCAGGCGCTGATCGCCTACGGCACAGAAGAGCAGCGCAGCCGGCACCTGCCGGCGATCCGCGCGGGCCAGCAGAAGTGGTGCCAGCTGTTCTCCGAGCCCGGCGCCGGCAGCGACCTGGCCGCGCTGCGCACCAAGGCGGTGCTCGACGGGGACATCTACCGCGTCAACGGCCAGAAGGTGTGGACGACCGACGGGCACTGGGCGCAGTTCGGTTACCTGCTGGCCCGCACCGACGCCGACGCCCCCAAGCACAAAGGCATCAGCGCATTCATCTGCGACATGTCCACACCCGGTCTCATAGTGCGTCCGCTACGCGAGATCACCGGGACTTCGGACTTCAACGAAGTGTTCTTCGACGACGTGGAGATCCCCGTGGCGAACATGATCGGCAAGCCCGGCCAGGGATGGGCGATCGCCAATTCCACACTGGCCCATGAACGCAGCAACGTCGGCGCCATCGTGGTCAAGTTGCGACTGGCGGTGGAAGCGCTGACCGATCTGGCCCGCCGGGTCACCATCGACGGCCGCCGCGCCCTCGACAGCGACCGGGTCCGTGACCAGATCGGGATGTTCACCGCTGAGGTGGACGCCCTTTCGGCGCTGACCTACGCCAACATCACCCGATGGACCCGCGGCACCGAGCGCATGCACGACGCCGCGATGGCCAAGCTGATGTTCAGTGAACTGAACCTGGCCATCGCAACCTTCGCCGTCGACCTGGCGGGGGAGGACGGTGTCCTGGTGGGCGGTGACCCCGACGTGCTCGACAGCGGGCGCTGGCAAGACGAGTGGCTTTATGCCCGTGCCTTCACCATCGCCGGTGGCAGCAGTGAGATCATGCGCAATCTCATCGCCGAGCGCGGGCTCGGCCTGCCACGGTAACCAGTTGCTCGCCGGGCGAGGGCCCCTCCGCCACGGGGCCTAGACGGCGACCAGCGCAGCGCGATGCTCGGCCACGGTGCCGTCCATCGCCTCGTCGACCTTGATCCGCCGCAGCAACAGGTGCAGATCGTGCTCCCAGGTGAAGCCGATACCGCCGTGCACCTGCAGCGCGGTCCCGGCAACCTCGGCCGCCGCGGCTTTGGCGTAGGCCGCGGCCGAGGACGCGGCGCGCGATCGCTGCGCCGCGGGTGCGGTGGTGTCGAGCGCCAGCGCGCCCGCCCACAGCGTCGACCGGCCAGCCTCCACAGCGAGCGCCATATTCGCGCAATGGTGTTTGACCGCCTGGAATGAACCGATCGGCACGCCGAACTGCTGGCGCTGACCGGCGTAGACAACGGTCATCTCCAACAGTCGTGAGGCCGCCCCGAGCGCATCCATACCGCGGTGAACCGCCAGTGCGTCCCGGACGAATCCGGCCGTGCCAGACGGTAGCGCTAGCCGCCCGGTTTCGCCCGGGTCGAAGGCCACACGCGCCCACGACCGGCTCAGATCCAGCGTCGACATCGGATCCAGCCGCGGGTTGGTCATGACGGACAGGTAGTCACCCTCGTCCGCCTCGCCGACGACCACGACTCCCGTCAGATCGGCCGCCATGGGGACCGGACTGCTCGGGCCGGTCACTGTCGCCGGCGCGCGGGTTAGGCCGAACAGCGCCTCGCCCTCGGCTGCCGCCTGCGCCTGCGGAGCACCGGACACCCCGAGTAGCCAGGCCGCGATCGCCAGATCGGCGATCGGCAGCGAGCTCGCCGCGTAGCCGTGGGCCTCGGCCAGGACCGCCACATCCACGTGACAGCCGTTCACCTCGGGCGTCAACAGCGCCAACAACCCGGCCCCGGCGGCGTGGGATATCGCTTTCGGGTCGATGGTGACCGGGGAGCTATCGAGCAGCGCGCGCGCCCGTGGGATCGGATCATTGCGTGTGAGCCAAGACCGTTCGGCTTCGGCGAGCTGCTGTTGCTCACTGGAGAGCCCAAAGTCCATGTCGGTCCTTCCCAGTAGGTTGACCTAGTAAACCATGTCGTTTATCTTCGGGGAACCGGACGTCGCACCGAACCGAGCAAGGACACAGACGATGACGAGCCTCCCCGAAGCGCTGGCACGGCTGTGGACTGCCGACGATGCCGCCGCGATGGTGCAGTGCGACGGGCGCTGGGCGTCCTGGGGACACGTCAGGTCACTGACCGAACGCATCGACCGCGAGCTCTCCGCGGCCGGCTGCGGTCCCGGCGGCCGGGTCGCGGTCGTGTTCGGCAACCGCGTCGAGTCGGTCGCGGCGCTGCTGGCGATACTGCGCGCCTCCCGCACACTGGTCACCCTCAGCCCGCTGCAGCCCCCCGGACGGCTCAGCGCCGATTTGGCCGCGACCGGCGCCGGTTATGTTCTGGCCCCCGAAAACCTCTGGTCCAACACTGAATTCAGCAAAGTGGTCACCGATCTGGGTGTGGCAGGGTGGTCTGTGGAGGGCGACGCGGTAACACCGCGCGCGCAGGCCAGCCGCCAGCCGGTGCCCGGCGATCCCGACGTCGCGATCGAGATGCTGACCAGCGGCACCACCGGGCCACCCAAGCGCGTCCCGCTCACTCGCTCCCAACTCGAGGCGTCCCTGGCTGCGGCGCTACAGCACAACGAGCGTCCCGAAGTCCGCGCCAAGGCACCACTGACGGGCGCTGTCGCCCTGGTGACCCTGCCCATCGTCCACATCGGCGGCCTGTGGGGGCTGCTGCAATCGCTGGTCTCGGCGCGCCGATTCGCGTTGCTGGAACGCTTCACCGTCGCGGGCTGGCACGCCGCGGTCAAAGAACACCGGCCCGCGCTGGTCGGATTGCCGCCACCGGCGATCCGAGCGGTCCTGGACGCGGACATACCCCGCGAGGATCTGGCCAGCGTCCGCGCGATCAATGCCGGCACCAGCCCCGTCGATCCGGCGCTGGTGGACGCTTTCTGGCAGCGATACGGCATCCCGATCCTGATCGTATACGGCGCCACCGAGTTCTCCGGCGCCGTCGCGGGATGGACGCTGAAGGATTTCCACGCCCGCTGGACCGACAAGAAGGGCAGTGTCGGGCGGGCGTTCCCCGGGGTACGTCTGCAGGTGATCGACGACGACGGCGCGGTGCTGGCGTCCGGGCGAACCGGCCGATTGCAGGTCGCCTCGCCACAGGTCAGCGGATCCGGTGATGGCTGGGTCACCACCAGCGATCTGGCGCACCTCGATGACGAAGGGTTCTTGTACATCGACGGCCGTGCCGACGACGTGGTCTTGCGGGGCGGGTTCAAGATCGCGCCGGCGACGGTGGTGCAGGCGCTGCGACGTCACGAGGCTGTGCACGACGCCGCGGTGGCCGGGCTGCCCGACCCTCGGCTGGGTCAAATCCCGCTCGCCGCCGTGGAACTGCGCGCCGGCGCCTCGGTGACCCCCGAGGAGTTGCGGGCGCACTGCCGGTCGATCCTGACGCCGTATGAAGTGCCTGCCCAGATCTTCGTCGTCGGCGAGTTGCCGCGCGGCGCCGCATTGAAGGTCGATCGGCGCAGGCTCACCGAGATGCTCGACGACCTGCGATCGTCGAGGCCGACCGCGGCCACCTGAACCCGGTCGTTAACGGTCCTGTTGAATCCAGCCCTACGGAGAAAACCTATGCCACACACAGTCATCATCCGGCGCGACAACGGTATTCGCGGCTCGGTCGGCTATGGGTGCCCACGACCGAGTCGGTGCGACGATCATGGAGATGTCGTGACGAGCACCGCAAGGGACGGGCTGACGGTGTTCGCCGAGAAGCGGCAATCGATCTGGAAGGCACCCTGACAAATGGGAAGAGTACGCGACAAAGTCGTTCTGATCACCGGCGCCGCGCGCGGCCAGGGACGCAGCCACGCAGTCAAACTCGCCGAAGAGGGTGCCGACATCATTCTTTTCGACATCTGCCACGACATCGACACCAACAAATATCCGTTGGCCACACCACACGACCTCACCGAGGCGGGCCTGGAAGTCGAGAAGACCGGCCGGCGGGCCGTCACCGCCGAGGTCGACGTCCGCGACCGCTCGGCACTGACCCGGGAACTGGCCAACGCCGTCGCCGAACTCGGCGGCACCCTCGACGTCGTCGTGGCCAACGCCGGAATCTGCCCGCTCGGCGCCGATGTTCCCATCAGTGGCTTCGCCGACGCGTTCGACGTCGACTTCGTCGGTGTGGTCAACACAATGCACGTGGCGCTGCCCTACCTGAAGTCCGGTGCGTCGATCATCACCACCGGCTCGATCGCCGGCCTCGTCGCCGCCAGCCAGCCCGCCGGCGGTGGCCCGCTCGGACCGGGCGGGGCCGGTTACAGCTTCGCCAAACAGCTCGTGGATTCCTACACGCGGCAGCTCGCCGCCCAGCTGGCGCCAATGTCGATTCGGGCCAACGTCATTCACCCGACCAACTGCAACACCGGAATGCTCAACAGCGACCCGATGTACAAGCAGTTCCGGCCCGATCTCGAGAACCCCACCCGCGACGACGCACTGCTGGCATTTCCGGCCATGCAAGCCATGCCCGTGCCCTACGTCGAGCCCGAGGACATCTCCCAGGTCGTGTGCTTCCTGGCCTCCGATGAATCGCGCTACATCACCGGCAGCCAGTTCAAGGTCGACGCCGGAGCAATGCTGAAGTTCTGAAAAGGAGAAACGATGACAACCGCAGAAGCAGCCGCCGTCGAGGGCCGCATCACCGACGAAGACATTGCACGGGCCAAGGCCCAGATCGGCATCCCGGTCAACCAGCGCGACGAAGCCTGGAACCGGCTGCCCAGTGCCGATGCCATCAGCCATTTCGCGTTCGGCTGCGGCGATGACAACCCACTGTTCACCGACCCCGGCTACGGGGCCACCACACGCTGGCACGCACAGATAGCCCCGCCGACGTTCCCGATCAGCACGGGCCTAGACCAGACACCCAGGTTCACCGATCCCGAACGCAAGAAACTGTTCCGCGGCCTGTTCCGCGGCACCGGCAAGTACTACGCCGGCGTGAAATGGACTTGGTATCAGCCGATTTACGCCGGCAGGCCGGTGCTGGCGGAGAATTACACACTCGATGTGCAGGTCAAGGAGAGCGAGTTCTCGGGTGGGCGTTCGGTCAAAGAGACCTTTCGGTACCTCTATGTCGATATCGACGGCAACCCGCTGGCCACCCGCGACGAGTCCTACATCAACGCCGAACGCCAGGGCTCGAAGAAGTCCGGCAAGTACTCGCACATCACCCGGCAGCACTGGACTGAGGAGGAATTCACCAAGGTTGAACAAGCCTATGATACCGAGGTGCGCCGCGGGGCCGAGCCGCAATGGTGGGAGGACGTGGCCGTCGGTGACGAGCTGCCGTCGGTGATGAAGGGACCGCTCACGGTGGTGGACATCATCAGCATGCACATGGGTTGGGGCTGGGGAGGTTACGGCGTCGGCCCCCTCAAGTACGCCCACCAGCTGCGCCAGCGGATGCCGGCGTTCTATCAGCCCGACGAGTACGGTGTGCCCGACGTCGTGCAGCGGCTGCACTGGGATGCCGCCCGAGCAGAGGCCCTCGGACTGCCCGCACCCTACGACTACGGGCAGATGCGGGCAGCCTGGGTGAGCCACTTGCTGACCAACTGGATCGGTGATGACGGCTGGCTGGCCGAAATGGACCTGCAGCTGCGCGGCTTCAACTACATGGGTGACACCCACCGGATGACGGGCACGGTCACCGCCAAGGGCGACGAGCCGGGTACCGCGGTGTCACTGGAGGTGAAGGGAATCAGTCAGCGCGACGAAGCCACCACCAAAGGGACGGCGAAGGTTCTGTTGCCGTCCAAACAGACCGGTGCGGTGGTATTGCCGGTGCCCGACGAGGATCTGCGTCGCCGCGGCGCGCAGGTGGTGTCGCGGATGGCGGGCAAGGTCGGTGAGGAGATGCGCCGACTGCACGGGGAGTGACGGCCGCGATGAGACCACCTTCGGCCGAACAGCAGCGATGAACGGCGTTACTACGCACACCGACGCCTCGGTCCTGCACATCGTGCTTGACCGGCCGGACAAGCGCAACGCGGTGAACACGTCGATGCTGCGGGAGCTGACCGGGGCGATCGCGACGGCGAGCACTGATGCGGTGCGCGTCGTCGCGCTCACCGGTGCCGGCCAGGCGTTCTGCGCCGGCGGCGACCTGAGCGGGGTCGACACCGAGGGCGCGGCGATCGCGGCCAACGAGTTGGTCCAGGCAATCACCCAGCTACCGAAACCGGTGGTGGCCGGGGTGCGCGGCGCCGCAGCAGGTTTCGGATGTTCTCTGGCACTGTCCTGCGACTTGGTGATAGCGGCGCGCTCGGCCTTCTTCCAACTCGCCTTCACCAAGGTCGGGCTGATGCCCGACGGCGGGGCGTCCGCGTTACTGCCCGCCGCGATCGGGCGGGCGCGCGCCGCCCGGATGGCCCTGCTGGCCGAAAAGATCCCGGCCACCGACGCGTTCGACTGGGGCATGATCAGTCACGTTGTCGACGACGAGGCATTCGACGACGAAGTGGAGTCGGTGCTGCAGGCCCTGGCGGCCGGACCGACAACGTCATACGGATGGACCAAACGTGCACTGACGAGCGCGACACTGCCCGACCTGACAGGCGCCCAGGTACTGGAAGCCCAAGGGCAGCAGGCATTGACGCAGACCGATGATTTTCAACGCGCCGTGCGGGCGTTTCGTCGCGGCCCGAGAGACCGGGCAAAGTAAACCTGATACGCCGGCGTAGCTGCCGTCAGGCGGCGTCGGCCCGACCAAGGACTACCGATGACAGATCTGGGCGCGCTGGACACCATCGAGTTCGACGTGGCCGACCACGTCGCCACCGTCACCCTCAACCGACCCGGTCAACTCAACAGCTTCAACGAACAGATGGCCACCGAGATGGCGGCGGTGTGGGCCACCGTGCGCGATGACGACGACATCCGCGTTGCCGTGCTGCGCGCCAACGGCGATCGCGCGTTCTGCACCGGCATCGACGTGTCCAAGGGCCCGTGGTGGTATCACAAGCCGATCTTCAACCAAGAGGACCCGGGCACGCTGCTCGGGCCCAAGGCATACAAGGTGTGGAAGCCGGTAATCGGCGCCCTGCACGGTATGGTTGCCGGCGGCGCAATGTATTTCGTCAACGAATGTGACTTCGCCATCTGCGCGCAGTCGACCGAGTTCTTCGATCCGCACGCCAACGCCGGTGTCGTCTCCGCGCTGGAACCCATGGGCATGCTCGCGCTCGGCCTACCCTACGGCGACGTGATGCGGTGGGCGCTGCTCGGCAGTGAGGAGCGGATCACCGCCCAGACCGCGCTGCGGATCGGTCTGGTGACCGAGATCGTTCCCGACGACCAACTGCTAAGCCGCGCTGCCGAATTGGCCGCCGAGATCGCCACGCGGCGACCCCAGACCATCCAGGGCACAGTACGGGCCATGTGGGAGGCACGGGACCTGCCGCCCAGCCTCGCGCAGCGCCACGGTCTGTACTACACCCACATCGGCAACGCCGGCGAGGGCCAGACCGACTCCCGGGCCAACAAGAAAACGTCGCGACGGCGATGAGGGAGGGTGCTCGGATCGGCGTGAGCCGGGCCCGGCTGACCGCGACGGTGATCGCATCATCGGACCGCGTCGGCGAAGGAGAAGGTGCGAACTCGATTGAGCCGCAGCCAGACCAGCGTGTCGGCGTGCACGCCGGCTGTCGCGCTCGACACAGCACCCTGCGCGATGACACCCCGGATCGCGGCGTAGCTCGTAAAACTGTCTGCGACCAGGCAAGCGGGGAAATCCCTGCCGATGCAAACGGTCCCGGCCACGTACGCGTGCAGTTCGCCCTCTCGCGCGGACCCATCGACCACCGCGGCCGGCAGCGCCACCAACGCCCCACTGTCGTCGTCGAAGCAGATCGCCCCGGTCGGCCGGCCCTCGAGGAACGCGTCGAGCTCGCGGGGCGACATAGGCGTCGGTCCGCGTCGAATCTCACGGCGTTGCACCGTCGCCGCCGAATTCGCGCGCCGCCGCAAGGTTACTGGCAACAACCTTTTCGACGGCGACTCGAATGATGCAGCGCTTCCCGCTGATCAGCCGGTCCCGGACCGTCGCCACGACCGCGTCGGGAACTCGCGCATCAGAAGACGCCGAGGTCATCAGGGCGTCGACTTCGTCGCGCGCCGGTAGATAGATCGCGGCACGCCCACGAACGGATACCCACGAGGCGGTGTGCTCCGGCCCCGACTGCACGAGGCAGGCGACTTCGGGCCGGGCGCGCATGTTCCTCACTTTGGCGCTTTTCGTATACGTGGCAAAAAGCAGCTCACCGCCCCGATACGCGACCGTGCGCATCGCATACCCGGTGGGTTCACCGGCGGCGTCTCGGCAAAACAGAAACGCGCGATGGTGGCTGCACAGGAAGTCGGTGACATCCGGTGATGCAGCCATGGGCGACAAGTCGGTCCCGGGGTTGGGCTGGGCGGTGTTGTCCGCGATCACGGGAACTCCCAATCCGATGTTGTCCAAAATAGCTATATGGTTGACTATATCCAACGCGTCCCGGTCGCGGCCGGGAACGTCGGGGCGCCGGCCGATGTAGATACCCAACCCCGGCGCGGCCATGGCGGCGGTGAGGAAACGATGACGTTGAAGTTCAACCTGCTGTTCCCCATGCGGGCGGTCAAGCGCTGGGACCGCTGGTCGGAAGGCGCAAGTATCGGTGAGATCGCCAAACTGGTCGAAGACGCGGGATTCCACGGGTTTTCCATGAGCGAGCATCCATACCCGGACAACGACTGGCTCGCCCACGGGGGCCACCACGCCTTCGACCCGTTCGTCTCCCTGAGCTTCGCCGCGGCGGCCACCCGAACACTGCGCGTCATCACCTTTGTGATGGTCGCTGGCTACCGCAATCCGTATCTGGCCGCCAAGGCCGCGGCCAGCCTGGACGTGCTCTCCGGCGGTCGATTCACCCTCGGCACGGCTGCGGGATACCTCAAGAGCGAATTCGACGCGCTCGGAGCGGAATTCCCCCGTCGTGGCCAGCTGATGGACGAGGCGATCGAGGCCTGGAAACGCACCTGGGCCGGCCAAGAGCACCTGGGAGGGGAGTTCGGCGTGGCCAATCATGTCGCTCTCCCGTTACCCCGCACACCGGGCGGACCCCCGGTCTGGATCGGAGGTAACGGCGGGGCTGCGCGCCGGCGTGTGGTCGAGGTCGCCGACGGCTGGATTCCGATGGCTGCCTCAGGGGAGTTCGCTGAGATCACCCGCGCCCGCGCGCTCGAACAGATCGATGTGCTGGCCGACTGGATCGCCGAGGTGAACGCACGGCGCGCCGAACGCGGCCGCGGGGCCGCCGATGTGGCGTTCATGCCGTTTGAGGCCGCTCTGCTCGCGCAGGGATGCGACGCGTTCTGCTCGGCAGTGCAGCCCAAACTGTCGGCCTACGCCGCCGCCGGGGTCACATGGATCACCCTCGAGCCGGCCAGCAGGACCCTGACCGACTTCCGCGCCGACATCCAGACACTGTCCTGCCTCCTCGGCGACTGACTCCGCCTACCACGAGGCCATGGCCGGCGGCCCCGAGGGTATGGACGAGATCTGGTCGCCAGTTCCCGCAGCCGCGGCCGACCGATCGGATGAACCCCACTGGGGCGGTTGACGACTGGTGCTCGCAGGCCATCCGGGTATCGGTGGGTCGTTGTGGGCACGGTGGCGGTGTCGGGGTCGCCACAGCCTAGGGGTCGATGTGATCTGGATCTCGACACCAGCGCACCATTGCTGATACTGTAACGGCTCATAGTCGCATCAATGCGACTAATATCAATGACTATCGCAGAGAGGGGATTGTCGTGACAACGGTCCAGCGACACGCCGAGCAATGTCCGACGCTGAACTTCGATTACACCGAGACCAAGCCGGCCGGGACATGGCTGGACACCTATGACGAGTTGCGGTCACGATTTCCGTGGTTCCGCAACGAGTTCGGGCCCGGATTCTGGACCATGGTCAACTACCAGGGAATCCTGCAGGTCATGCAGGACCCGGAGACCTTCTCCAACAGCGTCGTCGTTGCCTACGAACCGAATCCGCCGTACAAGTGGATCCCGGAAATGCTCGACGGCGATGAACACAAGCAATGGCGCCACCAACTCGCGCCGTTGTTCGCGCCGGGAGCAGTCGAACGCCTCGACGGCAAGATCCGCCAGCGCGCCGTCGAATTGATCGACGGGATCGCCGAGCGCGGCAGCTGCGACTTCATGGCCGAATTCGCCCAACGGTTCCCGACCACGATCTTCCTGGAAATGATGGGGTTGCCCGTCGACGAGCTCGACCAGTTCATGGCGTGGGAACACGACATCCTGCACGCCGGTGGCAGCGACGAAGAACGTCAGCAGAAGCAACTCGAAGCGATGATGGCGGTGATGGGTCGATTTTTTACTCTCATCGCCGAGCGCCGCGAGCAGCCGCGCGACGACATCGTCAGCAAGGCCCTGGACTACCAGATCGACGGCCAGCCGGTCACCGACGCCGACCTGCTGTCGTTCTGCCTGCTGATGTTCATGGCCGGGCTCGACACCGTATCGGTGACGCTAGGCTGGACGTTCTGGCACCTGGCCGGCCACGACAACGACCGCGCCAGGATCGTCGCGGATCCCGCCATGATCCCGACTGCGGTCGAAGAGTTCCTGCGTGCCTACGCCATCGTGATCCCGGCCCGCAAGGTCATGAAAGACGTTGAGATACAGGGATGTCCGATGAAAGCCGGTGACATGGTGTGCATCCCGCTGAATGCCGCCACCCGCGACGACGCTGCGTTCCCGAACGCCTCGATCGTCGACATCACCCGAAAGCCGAACAACCACATCGGATTCGGCGCCGGACCGCACCGCTGCCTGGGCTCGCATCTGGCCCGCCGCGAACTCAAGATCGCCCTGGAGGAGTGGCACAAACGGATCCCCGACTACCGGCTCGCCGCCGGGGCCGACCTGACCGAAACGGGCGGCCAGTTAGGGATCGAAACGCTGCCGCTGGTCTGGGGGCGCTGATGCAGCGCCCGCTCGACGGCGTCCGCGTCCTGGAAGTCGCTCAGTTCACTTTCGTCCCCTCCGCGGGTGCCGTCCTGGCCGACTGGGGTGCTGACGTCATCAAAGTCGAAAACCCCGTCACCGGCGACGCTCAGCGCGGACTGGTCAAGGTCCTCGGTCGCGCGGTGACCGCTCCCGGATCGTCGTTCGCACCCATCATGGAGGCGCCCAACCGCGGTAAGCGCAGCGTCGGCCTGGGACTGACCACCGCCGAGGCGCGGCCCATCCTCGAGGAGCTGATCCGCCGAAGCGATGTGTTCCTGACCAACTATCTGCCCGATGTCCGGGCCAAGCTGCGCATCGACGTCGAGGACGTCCGCAAGATCAATCCCGACATCATCTATGTCGTGGGCAGCGGATACGGCATGGATGGGCCCGATCGCAACACCGGTGCCTACGACGCCACGGCGTACTGGGCCCGCGGCGGCAGTGCCAACGGCGTGACACCCGCCGATGCTGACAGGGTCGCCTTCATGCCGTCGGGCGCCTACGGCGACAACATCGGCGGACTGTCCATTGCCGGCGGGGTTGCTGCCGCGCTGTACGGAAGGCGGGTCACCGGACAGCCATCGGTGCTCGATGTGTCGCTGCTGGCCGTCGGTGCCTGGGCGACTCAGTTCAGCGTGAACCTGGCCTTGCTCAGCGGTGGGCATCTGCCCAAGCTCGACACCAGAACCCAGGCCCCCGGAAACCCGTTGACGGGCAACTACCGCACCGGTGACGGGCGGTTCATTCAGCTGTCGATGCTGCAGCCGACGCGATACTGGCCCGAATTCTGCGACCTGATGGGCTGCGGCGAATACGCTACCGACCCGCGGTTCAGCTCGCTGGAATCACTGGCCGAAAACGCAGAGGCGGCCTGCGATATCGTCGCCCACGCGATCGGGTCGCGAACCTTCGACGAGTGTGTGCGGCGGCTCAAGCAGGGGACCGGTGCCTGGGCCGCCGTGCAGGATGGCTGGGATGTCGGCAACGACGAGGCGCTGATCGCCAATGGGCGCATCGTCGACATCGTCGACTCCGACGGGCAGCCGCAGAAACTGGTGGCCAATCCGGTCAAGTTCGACGGCGCGGCGCTGTCGTTGACCCGCGCACCGCAGTTCGCGGAGCACACTGATGACGTGCTCCGCGAACTCGGATTCGACGATGACGCGCTCATCGAGTTGAAGGTCGCCGGCGCGATCACATGACGGCTGTTGCCCAGGCCGATCGCAGTGACGACGGTTCCGTTCGGGCGCGGCTCACCCGCGCCGGCGACGTCGAAGTCGATGAGCACGGCGTCGACGGGCTGCGCATGGAAGCCGTCGCACAGCGGGCCGGGGTGTCCAGGGCCACCGCCTTTCGGCAGCTGGGCAGCGTCTCCGAGCTGCTGATCCAAGTGGCAATGCTGCGCGCCGAGCGTCACATCCAGGCCGTGGATCACCTGGTGCGCACCAAGAACGGAGCGTTCGCCAAGATCGAGGCGGCGTTGATCTACACCGCCCGCGAGCTGCCCACCGATCCGGCCATCGTCGCCCTGATCGCCCGCCACTCGGCATCGGTGCACCACCCACGCGTGCACGAGTCGGCAGTGCGGGTGATGGGCCCCGTGCTCGAGGCGGGCCAGCGGCGCGGCGAGATCCGCACCGATGTCGGGCTCGACGACCTGGTCGATTTCCTCGTCGAGCAGACTTACCTGGCCGCCGAGGAGGTCGACCGCTCCGAAGCCTCGGTGCGTAAACGCTTCCGGCAGTTCATCATTCCAGCGCTGGAGGCCAGGGGCGGGGTAGGCGGTGAATTCCTGTCCCATGCCCGCGAGGTCGAACAAACGGTATCAGCGGCAACCGAGGCGCTGGAGAATCTCAGTGAATGGCTACGCCGGCGTGGGCTCGGGTGAGCGGTGCCGGCCCCGGGGTTCCAGATCACCCAAAAGCGCGCGCTGTAGCACCAACAGCATCAGGTTCGCGGTGTCGTAGTCGCTGACGTTGCGCCGTCGCGTCATCGACAGCTCCGTCATCCGCCCCAGCACCGACAAGAACACGGCGGCAGCCACCGAACGGTCAATGCCGGGCGGCAGCTGCAGGCCCTCTAGCAGCGCGGTGACCGCAAGATGGAACCCGCCCATGCCGCGGACCACCGCGTCACCGGCGAGCTGCTGGGCCAAGGTCCCGTCGTACCAGGCGCGGATGACGCCGCTGTAGCTGCGGTGGAAATGGACGTAGCGGCCCAGCCAGGAATGCAGCGCGTCGACGTCGATGCCGGTGCGGGCCAGCTCGTAGAGCTCCGCCGACAGGTGCCCGCCTTGCAGAACCGCCCAGCCGGTGAGCTCCTCGAGGATCTTGACCTTGGTGCTGAAATGCCGATACAACGTCGCGCGGCTGATCGAGGCCGCCGCGGCGATATCCTCCATCGACACCGAGTAGTACCCGCGCTCGTTGAACAGCACCGAACTCGCCGAGAGCACGTCCTGACGGATCGGCGACACGTTGAACGGATCAGGTTCGTCGGGCGTCGTGGGCGCCGGTGCCGCAGGCTCATCGCGGACGGCAGCGGGGCCTGTCGGCGCAGCGCTTACTTCGGCAATGGCATTGGCGGGTGTCTCGGGGAAGAGCAGCAGCTGCATCGCGACGGTCAGCGAGTCCGTGGTGCGGGCGGCCGAGGACAGGCCGAACATCCCGCGAAACCTGTACAGGTTGACCATGTGCGCGATGCGCAGCAGAGCGGCGGCGGCATCGGCAGGCTCGATGCCGCCGATACCCGCGTCGCGCAGCTTGCCGGTGATCAGGTCGGCATATTGGCCCGACACCGCGGTCGCCTCGGTCTGGGGCAGGCCTTCGATCGCGCCGATGCCCGGAAACTCCAAGAACACCATCGCGTACTTGTCGTACAGCTGTGCCCACTCGGTCAGCCACTGGTGCAGGCTGCGCATACCGGCGGCATCGGGGCTCAGCCGGCCAAGGCAGGCGGCGTGCTCGAGCACCGCGGGTTCGCACTGGCGGGCCAGTTCCCGGAAGATGTCGTCCTTGCTTTCGAAGTACTGATAGATCGTGGCGCGCGACCCGCCGACGGCTTTGGCAATCGCATCGATCGAGGTGCCGTGATAGCCGTGTTCGACGAACAGCTGTCCCGCGCGGGCCACGATCTGTTCGCGGGTGTGGATGCCCCGGCGGCCGACCGCGGGGTTGGTCGGCGCGTATCCCGGGCGGCGCACCCTCTGCGGACTTTCCATCGCAGCCCCATCATCGCCGAAAGGAGGCGACGATGGGCCATTCAGCCACTGGCCGGCGGCGGCGCGGTGCGCTTGGCTTTGCCGGGGTAACCGAAAAACGACTCGAAGTTGGCATCGTTGATCGGGTCGGCCGCATTGCGCTTGGCCGCCACGCGCAAAGCAGCCAGCCGCGCCGTCGCCGTGGCCAACTCATCGCGGTCACCGAGGTGCTGCAGTTCAGCGACCCGGGCGGCGGTCGCGGAGATCTCTACCCGCAGCCGTTCGCCGGCCTCCCCGAACGTGAGCAGGTCGTGGTCGTCTTCGTCGATCTTTTCGCGGGCGCCACCGTCGGGCGACGACCTCTCCTGCATCCCGGACATGTTCTGCCTCTCAGCTCTTTGCGGGTGTGGTCTGCATCATATACGGTGTGAGATGAAACGTCAGAAAATAAGACGATGCGTCAGAACTCGGAGGCACCGATGCCGCTACAGGACAGTCACCAGATCGTGTCGGTCGACGACCACCTCGTCGAACATCCCCGTGTGTGGCAGGACCGGCTGCCGCGGAAATACCGCGAGGCTGGCCCGCGGATCATCGAGCAAAACGGCCAGCACCTGTGGTCCTACGACGGTCAGGTCTTCCCGACCATCGGGCTCAATGCCGTGGCCGGCAAGCCGCGGGAGGAGTGGGGCATCGATCCGGTTCGCTACGAGGACATGATCCCGGGCTGTTACGACCCCGTCGCGCGGATCGCCGACATGGATCTTGACGGCGTGCAGGCCGCGCTGTGCTTCCCGTCGTTCCCCGGCTTCGGCGGGGGCACATTCATCCGCGCCGAGGACAAGGAGTTGGCGTTGCTCTGCGTTCAGGCCTGGAACGACTTCTATATCGACGAATGGTGTGCGACGGCGCCCGAGCGCTACATCCCGCTGGCGATCCTGCCTGTATGGGATGCCGCTGCCTCGGTCGCCGAGGCGCAGCGGGTGGCCGCGAAGGGCGCACGCACGGTGTCCTTCCCCGACAGTCCGGTGCCGCTGGGCCTGCCGTCGTTTCACTCCGACCACTGGGACGACCTGTGGCGTGTGTGCTCCGATGCCAAGATGCCGGTCTCGCTGCACTTCGGTTCCGGCGCGTATGTGCCCGGCTTCTCGTTCTCCGCGATGAAGCCCGAACCGGGTCTAGCGGCGGCACTGCCCGACGCGCCGTTCGCGGTGGCGATCACCCTGTTCGCCACCAACCTGATGTGGACGACCGTCGACCTGCTGTTCTCCGGCAAGCTGCAGCAGTTCCCGGACTTGCAGTTCTCGCTGGCCGAAGGCGGCATCGGCTGGGTGCCCTACATCCTGGAGCGCACGGACTACGTGTGGGAGCGCCATCGCTACTACCAGCCGATCGACTTCGACGCCCGCCCATCGGACCTGTTCCGCAAGCACTTCTGGGGTTGTTTCATCGACGACGAGCACGGGTTGAAGAACCGGCACGCGATCGGCGTGGACCGCATCACCCTGGAGATCGACTTCCCGCATTCGGACTCCACCTGGCCGAACTCGCGCAAGCGGGCCGCCGAGGTGCTCGCCGAGGTTCCCGACGACGAATGTGCACTGATCGTCGAGGAGAATGCCCGCCGGATGCTCAACTTCCCCCGGGTGCCGGTCCGGGAGGCGGTCCTGTCGGCCTAGCCGGTGCTCGGCCGATGTCGGGCCGGCAGTGGCCGGGAACGTCGATGCACGCCGCGGCGCTTCCCCACCGGCGATGCTGCTGATAACGTCAACTAAGTTATCTATCTCGACCGTGATGGACCGAAGGCGGGAGGTCGTGTGGCCTTAGCCGAAACTCCAACGCCGCCAGCGCTCGTCGCCCCGGCGGGCACGTGGTTCTTCAACTGGGTGATGCCCATCGTCGGCGGTCTGATCATTGTCCTGGCAGTGGTTGACTCCGTCCGCCGGCGCCGGCTCACCTGGGGATTTCTGTTCCTGATCAACAGCATGCTGGTGTACTGGATGGAGACGATCGGCGACTGGGGTCAGGAACTGGTGTACAGCCCCACGTTCCGAACGCACCACCTGCTGGACTGGCTTCCGCTGAAAACCCCCCACGATCCGCTGTTCATGCCGTTCGCCTACGCGGTGTATTGGACCGTGCACGCGTTGGTGGTGCTGTGGCTGGGCCAGTTGCTGGCCAAAACGTTCGGCTGGAGCATGCTCAAAGCGATTCTCGTGCTTGCGATCCCGGTCAACTACGCGTGGGACTTCTTCGTGGAAGGCATCGCCGCGAAGATGGGATGGTGGACTTACGACCCCGGGATGGGGCCGGTGCTCCGATTCGCCAACGGAGGGCAGATCACGCTGCTGTGGACCATCGGCCTGATGTGCTTCTGGCCCAATCTGATCGCCTACTGGGCCGGCAAGCCACCAGTGCGCGGGCTCAATCACTTCGAGCGCTTCCTTCGCCTCGAGCGATTCACCCGGCTCCAACCCACACCGGCGCAGACCGGCACGTGCCCCGCGGCGCTGAGCTCCGCCCACGCCGCTACGGCGACGTTGGCGCCGGCTGCTCAGCGCCGCAGTAAGCAGCAGGAATACGACGACCTACTGGACTACGAGGTCACCATCCCGCGCTGGAAGTTCGAACTTGCCCGTTTCGCGTCCTGGTTCGTCGTGTTCCAGGTCAGCTTCTTCGTCATGCTCGTCGCACCGCTGGTGCTGATGCGGATCATCACCGGCAACGACAGCATCTATGTTCCCTGACCACCGTCCGATGCTGCGAAACGAGGAACCATGACCTTCCTGCCCCCGTCGTCGCGACGTGAATTGCGCACGGAGACGATCTGTCTCGTCGGCGGCTGCCTGCTCGGCATCGTCCTGCTGGGAATCGTCGTCTACTTCACCACGGTGTGACACCGCACCTTCACCACCCCGATCAACCGGAGGGCCACAGATCATGTCCGACCACAGAATCACCACGCGGAGTCACCGTGACTGACCCCGCGACCGTCGGCTCGCCGTATCGGCGGCCCCAATTGCGTTTGGCCCCAACTCCGACGGCCGAATCAACCCCGTTTTGGACCGGCGGGCGCGACGGCGAGTTGCGGATCTTCCGCTGCCACGGCTGCGGACACTTCTACCACCCGCCCGGACCGGTCTGTTGGCGCTGCCGAAGCTTCGACGTCGCCCCGGAGAAGGTCTCCGGCCGCGCCACGGTGGCCGCCTACACCATCAACCGTCAGCCCTGGATTCCCGGCTTCGAACCGCCCTACGTCGTCGCGATAGTCGAGCTGGCCGACGAGCCCGATGTCCGCTTGATCACTAACGTCGTGGACATCGCGGTCGAGGACGTCCACGTCGGCCTTGAGGTCGGGGTGTTCTTCGAAGACTGGCCGACGGGAACCGGCGATGACGAGAGCCGGGTGTGGATTCCGTTGTTCCGACCGGTGCGTCCAGCCGAGGTCGGTCACCGCGGCAACGACCACTGAGTTGAGCGCATGCAGATTCGTGACTGGATCGAATCGAACAAGACGGCATTAGTTCTGCACCCGTCCGGTATCCGGCTCAGCTTCGCGGAACTCGAGGCGCGAGCCAACCGGCTGGCTCATTACTTCCGCCAGGCGGGCCTGCGCGAGGGCGACACCATTGCGGTGCTCATGGAGAACAACGAGCACGTGCACGCGGTGATGTGGGCGGCGCGGCGCGCCGGTCTGTACTACGCACTGATCAACACCCATCTGACCGCGGCCGAAGCCGCCTACATCGTCACCGACAGCGGCGCAACCGCGGTCATCGGCTCGCGAGCGCTCCGGCAGGTGTGTGGCGAACTGGCCCAACACCTCCGCAACGGTCTGCCGGAGCTGAGGATCCTGGCCGACGACCAACTCGAGGGCTGGCTGCGCTATCCCGACTGTGTCGCCGACCAGCCCGACACTCCGATCGCCGATGAGCGGGAAGGCGACCTGCTGCAGTACTCCTCGGGAACCACCGGACGCCCCAAAGGAATCCGGCGCGAGCTGCCGCACCTGCCTCCGGTCGAGGCCCCCAACATCTTGACCCCATTGCTGAACGCGGTCGGCATCGATGACCAGTCGGTGTATTTGAGCCCGGCACCGCTGTATCACACCGCCCCGTCATTCTGGTCTATGTCGGTGCAGGCGCTGGGCGGCACCACTGTGGTGATGGAGAAATTCGACGCCGAACAGGCGTTGGACGCCATCCAGCGTCATCAGATCACGCACGGCCAGTTCGTTCCCACGATGTTCGTCCGGATGCTCAGACTCCCTGATTCCGTGCGCAATTCGTATGACGTCTCGAGCCTGCAGCGCGTGGTCCACGCCGCTGCGCCGTGCCCGGTCGCTATCAAGCATCAGATGATTCAATGGTGGGGGCCCATCGTCGATGAGTACTACGCCTCCTCGGAGGCTGTCGGCGCCTCGTTCATCCGGGCGCAAGACTGGTTGGCCCACCCCGGGGCGGTGGGCAAACCGCTGGTCGGCGCCCCCCACATCCTCGACGAGAACGGCAATGAACTTCCGCCCGGCCATACCGGTGAGATCTACTACGAGGGCGGGCATCCGTTCACCTATCTCAATGACGAGGCGAAGACCGTCGCAGCGCGCGACGCCCACGGATGGGTGACCGTCGGTGATGTCGGCTACGTCGATGATGACGGCTACCTCTACCTGACCGACCGGCGCCACCACATGATCATCTCGGGCGGTGTGAACATCTATCCGCAGGAAGCCGAGGACATGCTGATCACCCACCCGCGGGTGCTCGACGCCGCGGTGTTCGGCATCCCCGATGAGTCGATGGGTCAGTCGGTGAAAGCCGCCGTGCAAACCGTCGATGCCACCGACGCCACCGACGAGTTCGCACAAGAACTCCTGGCATGGCTTCGAGAACGCCTGGCGCACTTCAAGTGTCCGCGGTCGATCTCGTTTGAGGCGCAGTTGCCTCGTTCGGATACCGGAAAGCTTTACAAGCACGAGCTGGTCAAGAAGTACTCCTAATGGTCACCGACGCCACGCCGTCGACTGGGTTCGACTACGCACCGTTACGGGACAAGTGGTACCGCCAGGGCTGGTACTCGACGCGCACCTGCATCGACGCCTTGCGCGATGGCGCAGCCCGGCATGGCGAGAGCCCGGTGGTTTTTGTCACCGGGCAAACCGAGACCAGGTCCAGTGTCGCCGATATCCACGGCCAGGCACTGGCTGTGGCGGCGGGGCTGCAGCGGCTGGGCGTAGCGTGCGGCGACGCGGTGGCGGTCCAGCTGACCAATCGCCTGGAGTGCGCAATCGCCTACGAGGCGGTATTGCTCTGCGGGGCCGTGCTGGTCCCGATCATCCACATCTACGGTCCACACGAAGTCGGCTTCATCCTGGACGAAAGCGCCGCCAAGGTCCTGATCATGGCGGCGACGCTCCGGTCGACGTCGAATCTGGACCGACTCGAGGACTACGCACGCATCGCCACCCTGCAGCACACCGTGCTCGTCGGCGCCGAATCCGGCCAGGGCTATCTGGGCTGGTCGACACTGCCTGCGCGGTCGGCCGACTATGCCGAGCCGTCACCGTCGGCCGACGACGTCTGTCTGCTCCTCTACACCTCGGGAACAACGTCAGCACCCAAAGGGGTTCGGCACACCCATAACTCGCTGCTGGCCGAGCAGGCCACCGTGGCCGACCTCATCGCCGGCAAGCCCGGCGATGTTCAGTTGGTGTCATTCCCGCCGGGCCACATCGCCGGTGTCGGCTCACTGCTACGGCCGCTGATGTCGGGCTCCCACGTGGTCTTCGTCGACAGCTGGGAGCCGGCTCGGGCCGCCGACATCGTGGCCCGCTACCGGGTGACCTCGACCGCGGGAACGCCCTTTCACCTGGAGGGCCTACTGGATCTCGGCGACACCGCGGAGAAATTGGCCAGCCTGCGCGAGTTCCTGGTCGGCGCCGCGACGGTCACCGACGAGCAGGGACGACGCGCCGCCGCCGCCGGCATCACCACCTACCGCTGTTATGGGCTCACAGAGCATCCCACGGTCACCGGTGGGCATCCCGAGGATCCCGACACGGCACGGCTGGGCACCGACGGCACACCGATGCGCGGCTCCTCGGTGCGGATCCTGGGTCCCGACGGAACACTGGTGCCGTGTGGCCAGGACGGCGAAGTCGTGGTGCAGGGCCCCGACCAATTCATCGGCTACCACGATCCGGTGCTCAACGCGGCTGCATTCACCCCCGACGGCTGGTTTCGGACCGGCGATCTCGGTCACCTCGACGCCGAAGGTCGCCTGACAATCACCGATCGGATCAAGGACGTGATCATCCGGGCGGGGGAGACGATTTCGTCCGGCCAGGTCGAGGACGTCCTCAACGCCCACCCGTCAGTGCGGGAAGGCGCGGTGGTGGCGGCCCCCGACCCTCGTTACGGCGACGTGGTCGCTGCCGTCGTGGTGCTCGAACCCGGAGCACGCCTGGATCTCGACGAAGTGCGGCGCCACTTCGCCGCCTCGGGTCTGGCCAAGCAGAAGAGCCCCGAACGACTCGTGATCGTGGAATCACTGCCCTGCACCTCACTGGGCAAGGTCCGCAAGGCTGACCTGCGTGCGATTCACTTCGGCCGATGAGTCGCCGGGTGGCCTAGCCCTCGGGCAGCTGCTGTTCGATCGGAATGAATTCGGGCATGGTCAGGCTGCGCCGCAACCAGTTCGCGCCATCCAAGACCAGCGTGTGCCCTGTGAGGTATGCGGCGTATGGCGAGCACAAATACGTTGCCGCCCAACCGAGTTCATGCGGTTGGCCGACGCGCCCGCCGGGGATCCGGGCCGCATCCTGCTCAGGGGTCGAGCGCGCCCGCAGCACCTTCGGCAGGTCATCGTGGGGGAATTTGCCCGGCGCCAGGCAGTTCACCCGGATACCGTGTGGCGCCCATTCGACGGCCAGCGACTGGGTCAGGTTGGTGACTCCGGCCTTGGCCGCAGCCGAATGGGCGGTACCCGGCCCGCCGGTCCACGCGTAGGTGGCACCGATGTTGAGCACCGCGCCCGCAGCACCCCGAGCGATCGCCCGAGTGGCGAATTCCCTGCTGCACAAGAAACTTCCGGTCAACACGATATCGACGACGCTGCGCCATGCGCCCGGACTCATCCTGGCCGCGGGCACGGGAAAGTTGCCCGCGGCGTTGTTGATCACCACATCGACGGGTGCCAGATCGCGCTCGACCGTGTCGAACATCGCCGCGACCGCGTCGGCGTCGCGCACGTCCAGCGCAACACCGAGCGCTGTGCCGCCGACCTGCTCGACGGCCCGGCACCCCACCTGACGATGGTCCGGTTTGCGGCTGGCCACCACGACAGCCGCACCCAGGCGGGCGAATTCGACGGCCATCGCACGGCCCAGTCCGGTGCCGCCGCCGGTGACGACAACGACCTGACCGGCGTAGGTGTTCGGCGGCAGCATCGCGGTGCCCAGCGGGGGAGGAGCCGGCAGTGCCATGTCAGTGGCCCTCCTGTCGCGCACCCGTCGCGCGTTGCTTGATCCGTCGATAGTCCGACGAGCCGAACAGCGCCGTCTGCGCCAGCAACTCCTGGCCGATGCCGGTGCGGATGGCACCTGCCGTGGACTGATTCACCAACATCTTGCCCATCGACATCGCCAACGCCGGTCGGGTGGCCAGCAGCCGGCACAACTGCATGGCGCGGGCCCTCAGCACGTCGACGGGCACCAGTTCCTCGGCCAGGCCCCAGGCATAGGCGGTGGCTGCGTCGATCCGTGCACCGCTGAGGACGAGGTACTTGGCGCGGGCGGGACCGACCAGCGCCGGCAGAATCTGGGTGCCGCCGGTATCGGGTACCAGTCCGAGCTCCACTTCGGGCAACCCGAAGACCGCGTTGTCGGCGATGATGCGGATGTCGGCGGCCAGCGCCATTTCGAAACCGCCGCCAAGCGCAGCGCCTTGGACCGCGGCCACAATAGGTTTGGTGGCGTCGAGCATGTCCAGGCGCAGCCGTTGATGAGCCCGCACGAAGGTGAAATCGTCCTCGCCGCCCGCGCGGTGGCCCAGTTCGGCGGTGTCACGGCCCGAGCAGAACGACGGGCCCTCGCCGCGCAGCAGCAGGCAGCCCACCGCGGGGTCGTCGAGATAGCGGCGCACGGTGGTACTCAGCGCGTCGAACAGCGCGTCGGTGACGGCATTGTGGCGGTGCGGACGGTTCAGCGACACCACGCCGACACCGTCGACGATCTCGGCTGCCAGTTCGGTGCTGCTCATAAGCCCTCGGTAGATGTCTTCTGCACCTCGGTGCCCCGAGCGATCAATGTCGGTCCGCCGTGGCTGATGCCTACGAATCGGCAGCCGATGTCGGGCCCACCCGCGCGGGCATACTCCTCGTACCAGATCAGTTGGCGCACCAATGGTTGAACCCGCCCGCCATACTCGCACGGCCAGGCGATACCGCCGAAGCCGTCGCCGAACTGCGTGCGCTGCCACGCCATATCCCACGCTCGCGCGTCCCGGAAGTCCTGGGGGCGTTTGGTGTTGAGGACATCGCCATGCAGCCACTGACGCACCTCGCGCCGAAACGGCCGGTCGTCATCGGTGAATGACACATCCATCGCTTCTCCTTGGCTCCGGCGCAGCATGAGTTTATATAGATAAACTCGCTCAATTATAGATTGCGCACCGGCTCGGGGCTGGCCAGTCCAAGGCCCACGATCAGCACCGACGCGGTGCGACGGCCGGCAGGTTTGCGTAAAAATATCTAACTATCTACCGTATTTGTGTCCGCGACCCCACGGGCTCTACGCGAAGCGAGGCTTTATGACCGACATCGTCTCGATAAGCCGCTATGCGCTGCCCGGGGCAGCGGGCAGTCGCCAGGTGAACGGGCCCGATGAGGATGCGCTGACCATGGCCGTCGCAGCTGGGCGCGCGGCCGATCCGGTCGACGTTTGATCAGGTGAGTGACGAGTTGCGGCCCCGCGGGCCGGTACGGCAGATCTCCTCGCCCTGCTTCACGTTGACCGGGATGACTTTCACCGACGCCCCCAAGCGTGGTGCCTGCGCGCGAGCGGCCCTGGCACCGGCGTGGATCACCGACGGCCACGTCCACCCTGCGCTGTTGCAGGTGGTCCTGGACTCCGGCCTGGGGATGCTGGCCATGACTGCCTTGGCTCCGCAGGAGGTGAGCATCAGCGGCGCCTTGCAGACCTGGTTCGCCGCCGGGGTCCTCAGCAGGGGGACCGAGCTGCTCTCCTACGGCCACGTATTGAGCCACCAAGGGGAGGTGCTGGTGGCCTACGGCGACGTTGTCGACGACCGGGGCACGGTGCTGGCCCACGGGATCGCGCGGTATCACACGCTGGTCCGTGAGCCTTCGGATTTCGCCGCGCTAGTCGACGGCAGTGTCTACGGCACTGCGATCGAAGAGGTCCTGTCGCTGGTCGTCGAGGAAGAGTCTGCGGATCGGGTCGTCACCAGCTGGGCTGCGGACCCGCGCGTGGCCAACCGCCACGGCCATGTCCACGGCGGCTTCGTCTCGGCGCTGTCGGAGCTCACCTCACGCCAGGCCGCTTCCCGGGGCCGCACCGTGGCAGCCCTGGAGCACGCACACTGCTACCTCCGGCCGGTGCCGGCACGTGCCGGATGCGTGGTGCGTTGCGAAGCGTCGATCGACCGTGTCGGACGCCGGATCGTCTCCACGACGTGCCGCCTGCTCGATGAGACCGGTGCGCGGTTGGGGTCCTCGACCTCCTCCTACGCGGTCATCACCCGAAGGGAGCCACGCAGTGGTGGAAACCCTGCTCACCCTGCTTCGAGCGAGGTCCCAGACGTCTCTGGCGGTGGTCACCCCCCACGTGCGCTGGAGTACAGGCGAACTACTCGAGCGCGCCGCGGGAGCCGCGGACTGGCTTGCCGCACAGCGCACCGAAGGCGCGCTCCACATCCCGCTGCTCGTCCCCTCGGGCCCCGACGTCCTCGCCCTCACCGTGGCGGGCGCCGCACTGGGACTGCCCGTGGCGCCGTTGAACCCTCGCTCCGGGCCCGCCGACCTGCTACCCCTGCTGGATCCGGGGCTGACACCGCTGGTCGTGGTTGGCGAGGGACCGTTGGCCGACCTGGTGCGCAGTGCTGGGTGCCAGCCGGTGCTACTTCCGTCGTTTCCGCGGTTAACCACGCCGTTGCCCGTGCCGGCAGACACCGACGTCGTCCTCGTGTTGCACACGTCTGGGACAACCGGTGTCCCCAAGCGGGTGCCCGGACGTCACCGCGAGCTCGTCGCTCGCATCAGACTGCTCGCGGGGATCTTGGGCCTGACCCCGGCCTCGATCGTCACAGCGGGATCACCCCTGCACCACATTGCCGGCCTGGGCCAGCTCCTGGTGGGGCTCGGCGCCGGTTCCGCGGTCGCCCCGCTACCCGGCGGGGCAGCCGTGCACTGGGCTGAGCTGGCCGCATTGGGCGCGACGCACACCATCCTCGTGCCCACGATGCTTCACGACCTGCTGGAACGGGGTGCGCTCGCAGATGCACCGCTGGAGGTCATCCAGTACGGCGCCGCCCCAATGGCTCCCGCGCTCGTACGGCGCGTCATCGATACGCTGCCCGAGGTTCGGCTGATCCAGCTCTACGGCCAGACCGAGGGCAGTCCGCTGACCTGGCTCGACGATGGGGCACACCGGGCGGGTACTGGCTTGGACACGGTCGGCGTTGCGCTTCCGGGGGTCGAGCTGCGGCTGGACGGTGAAGAGGTGGTCGCCCGCGCCGCCCACCTCTTCGGAGCGGTGGACGGTGCATGGTTGCACACAGGAGACCTTGGCACCTTCGACGAAGAGGGGCGGCTGCGCCTGATCGGACGCGCTGGAGACCGCATCGTCCGCGGCGGGGAGAACGTCGACCCCACCGAGGTCGAGGCCCTCATCTCCGGTCACCCGAGCATCCACGAGGTCGCCATCGTCGGCATTCCTGACGAGCGGCTCGGTCAACGGGTCAGGGCCTACATCGTCGGCGACGAGGTTGACTTCGAGGAGGTTCGGGTCTGGACCCGGGCGAGAACCATGGGCTTCAAAGTCCCTGACGAGTGGGTGCGAATCCCCGAGCTCCCTCGATCATCGGCGGGCAAGGTGCTGCGACGCGCCCTGCCGATGTGAGGTCGTCGTGTGATCCCTTGTTGTGCAACGACATGCGTGCGTGGCGCCAACCTACCCTTAGCTATGAGGATGGGATCATTGCTGTAGATGAACTAGCGCCACTTCCTTGGGTGACTATCATTGACCCGCACGACCGGGCGAGGAGGAGTGCGTGACGGAGGGCAACCCGTTTGCACGTGCCGGCGCCGAGCAGCGGGTTCGTCCGCTCAAGATGTCGGATCAGGTTGCGGCTCAGGTCCGGCGGATGATTGTCAGCGGGGAACTCGTCGACGGTGACTGGCTGCCGCCCGAAGCCGAACTGATACGACGATTCGGGGTATCGCGACCGACACTGCGGGAAGCGCTGCGGTTGTTGGAAGGCGACGCGTTGGTCACCATCCGCCGCGGCCCACCCGGCGGTGCGCGCGTGACGGTGCCTGGTCCCGACGCCGCCGCCAGATTGTTCGCCATGGTGCTGATGCTGTCCGGCACGACCATCGGTGACGTCTGGGACGCCCGACTGGTCATCGAGCCGCCCGCGGTGCGCCGACTGGCGCAAACTGCCTCGCGGGCCCAACTGACCGCGCTCGACGACGAACTCGGCCGGGTTTGCGCCGCCGCCGAAGACCCCCGCGGATTCCACAGTGCCGGGGTGAGTTTCCACCTCAAACTCGTTGAGCTGTCCGGCAACCACACCCTGGCCGCGGTTATCGGCATGCTCTCGGAGATCATCGAGCGCGAACTGGCCACGACTGTCGCTGAAATCGGGTCTGACAGCCCAGAACTCGCGCGGGCGAACCGGCGCGCGCTGCGCAGCTACGAAAAGATCGCGGCCCTCATCCACGCCGGAGACGGCGAAGCCGCCGAACAAGCCTGGCGGGACCACATGACCAGCGCCCGTCGCTATCTCACGAAGGTTCAGCACCGGGACCGCGTCATCGACCTGCTCTCCTAGCGTACCGGCGAAAAACAATCACATTGGCGCTCAATGCAACTCGCTGGCTCGGCATCACGACCAACATAACGCCAACGGCTGCTCGGCCAGTTTCCAAGTGCTTGCTCAGCGACCGATAACGAGTCCAGCCGGTTCCCTCGGTCGCACCGGGTTTGACGATCCGGCACCCCAGCGAGTCCCCACACCGGATGTACCCTACGATAATCAGATAACCATATATCGGATTATAGGTGATCGACAGGGCGTTGCCGAGCCGGCCCGTCGCGGCTGCGGACCGGCGAGAAAGTGGGTGTGAGGATGAGGCGTTTGGTGTTCGAGGCCGAGCACGAACAGCTGCGGGAGACCGCGCGACAGTTCATCGAGCGTGAGGTTGCACCGCATGCCGAGAAGTGGGAACGCGAGCGCATCGTCGACCGTTCGGCCTACCTCGCGGCGGCTAAGTACGGCCTGATCGGATTCAATATGCCCGAGGAGTATGGGGGTGGTGGTTCGGATGACTTCCGGTTCAACGCCGTCATCAATGAGGAGTTCGCGAAGTGGGGCAACGTTGTTCCCGCGCTGAGCCTGCAGAACGATGTCGTGGGCCCCTACTTCAGCACATTGGCTAACGACGAGCAGAAGAAGCGGTGGCTGCCGGGGATCATCAGTGGGGAGACCATCGTGGCGATCGCGATGACCGAGCCCGGCGCGGGTAGCGACTTGGCCGGCATCCGCACCTCCGCGGTCCGCGACGGCGACGACTGCATCCTCAACGGCTCCAAGACCTTCATCTCCTCCGGCATCAACTGCGATCTCGTCGTGGTCGTCACGCGCACCGATCCCGCGGCGGGACACAAGGGATTCACACTGCTCGTGGTGGAGCGCGACATGGCGGGCTTCACTCGAGGGCGCAAGCTGGACAAGATGGGATTGCCCTCACAAGACACAGCCGAATTGCACTTCGAGAACGTCCGGGTCCCGTCGACCAATGTGCTCGGCGCCGAAGGTCGAGGGTTCTACCACCTGATGCACAACCTGCCCTCCGAGCGACTGTCGATCGCGATCTCCGCGGTTGCGGGTGCGCGCGAGACCTGGCGGCAGACCCTTCAGTACGCCAAGGACCGCAGGGCATTTGGACAGCCGATCGGCAGCTTCCAACACAACCGCTTCGTGATGGCCGAGCTCGACACCGAGCTGGAGATCGCCGAGCAGTACATCGACCGGTGTCTGCTGGCGGTGCGGGACAAGGAGTTGACGGCGGTGGAAGCCGCCAAGGCCAAGTGGTGGTGCACCGAGCTCGCCAAGAAAGTCGTCGACGCCTGCGTGCAGCTGCACGGCGGCTACGGCTACATGAACGAGTACCGGGTGGCGCGCGACTACGTGGACACCCGCATCATGACCATCTTCGGCGGCACCACCGAGATCATGAAAGACCTGATCGGCCGCGACCTCGGCCTGTGAACTCGATCGGCAGCTAGCGCCCCACGACAAGGAGGTCAGGTGGGTAACGATTCTTACGGCGACATCAGGACCGTGACGCCCGAAGAGCACTGGAAGCACTTCGAGAAGTCCTGGCGAGCCCTGAAAAGCTATACCTACCTTGGCAAAACGACACCGCACCTGGATGCCGGCGTGGAGAAGGAAGCGATGCCGCTGCGCCACGATATGCGCAACTCATCGGGCGGCATCACGGCGAGCCCGTTGACGATCCTGGCGCCCGAACCCTGGTGGCGCGACGACGAATGCGTGCCCGCGCCGGTGACGATGACCTACGACATCCTCGATCCCGCCTACGACGTCACGCGCCTAGAGGTGATTCGCGACGTGATCAGCGTGGGTCGCACCATGGGCTTCAGCCGTGCCCGGGTCGTCGACGCCGCCGACCACAGCCGGGTCATCGCGATCTCGACGGGCAGTGGGGTGAGCCTGGGTGATGTCCCGCCCGGCTTCTACCCGGTGGAAAACCCAATCGATGACCTGGCCGACACCCCGGATCTGCCGCCGCTGCGCGAGGTGTTCGGCATCAGGAAGCGCACGGACGGCACGCTGGAAATCCCGAAGGTGACGCCTGAGATCGCCTCGCCGCACTCGGCGCTGCACCAGGGACCCATCAACATCGCCTTGGAAGCGGCGATGACCGACCAACTCCAACGGATCCTGGGCGCTACGGACCTGCAGGTAGAGCACTACACGGTGATGTTTGTCCGGGCCGGTTACACCGGCCCGTTTGTGGCCAGTGCCGTCGTAGTCAACCCGCACGGGCCGCGGTTCGGTGTCGAGGCCACCATGATTGACGAAGCTGCCGACGGCCGCATCATCGCCACCGCGTCAGCGGCGTTCCGCCGGGTCACGTTGACATGAGCCTCCCTGCGGGACAACCTGCGTGCCTTGTCATTGGGTTAGCGTCGGTGGGTCTGTGCGCACATGCGGGCGTGTGCGATCCGGTGGCGTGGCCATGTTTGCCAGATTCAACACAGACGAAGTGCGAGAGGGACTTCAGACCGATCACCAACGCTGAACGTGCCGTCACCGCACGAGCTGCGCCGATGGCCCGCCGCTGTTAGGGCCTGCGTCGCCGAGGTGCTATATAGGAATATATTTAGCTACTGGTTGACCCCCGCACCGCCGGGTCACTTGGGGAGATGGTCATGGAACACACGATCGGGATCGGCCAGCTGCGCGGTGCTACGTGCGCCTACTTTCGGCAGGTGGCAGCCGGCGACAGCTTGCATGTGAAGCGCCGCGGTCGGATCGTGGCCAGAATCGACGCGATGCCAAAAAGAGCGCCGGCCAGGGGCGCCGGACAGCCGGTCGTATCGCCACCGCATCCGGTCGTAGTGGATCTCAGTCACTTTCGATCCCATGCAGGACGGTACTTTGATCGCGTTGCCGCGGGCGAGTCCATCGTGATCGCCCATCAAGGCTGCCAACTGGCCCACATTTCGGGATGATCGGCGGCCCCCTCTCGGCGAGTACGCTGTCGCACGCCGGGCTGTGCACGGGCATCTCTCACGCGTCCTGAGCCAGGATGGGCGGGCGCCGATGAGGAACGGTGCCGGCTTAAGACTTGTCGGGGATGGCATGTGCGGCAGGCGCAATGACTTGGGTCCGGCCCGTTCTCCCGGCGTCCCGCCCTTGACCATTAGGCATGTATGAACACATAATATGATTAGTGTTCAATAGAGTATATTGATACGATAACTGCGGCGGTTGTGTTGTGGTCGTTAGGTGGATTTTTGCGGCGAACGCTCGCCGAGCATCCCTGTAGGTCAACGTAAATCAACATCTGTGAGGTTGTGACATGGAAACATCTGCCGCGACAGCGGAACGAGTGCACCAGGCGCTTGTCGAGTGGGAGCTCGTGAAGCTCAACACCGCATTCGCCTACTTCATGGACCACGGTGACTTCGAATCGATGATCCAGTTGTTCACCACTGATGCGCATTTCGACAGGGCAGGCAACATCCATCGCGGCCGTGATGAAATCCGGGAGGCTATGCGTCAGCGCCCCAAGGTGACCGCGCGACATCAGCTGACGAATTTTCACTTCCTCAACGTTTCCGACGAATACGCAGAGGGCGTCATCTGCGCGATGGTGTACCACGGGCCGCCTCAGGAGGACGGCAAGCCGGCGGATTACGCCGTCGATGAGTGTCGACTCATGGAGTTTCAGGACAAATACACACGCACACCAGAGGGATGGCGTATCGCATCGCGGATCGGAAGGGCAATACTGGTTCCGCGCAAGATCAGGCCGTGACGCGCTTAGCTGCCGAACTGCACGCGGCATGAAGCCTCTTTGCCGAGGAGCATCTGCAGCACCTCGCTGAGGTGCCGTGTCACGGCATCGGGCAGGTGATCCATGATGGTCCGGTTCTCGAAACCTATCATCCGAATTCCCTTGAGCAGAATAAGGTTCAGCGGTATACACGGGATCTCGACCGCGGCGAAGCCGCACACGACGTCGCGCCCGTCCCAGCCGCATCGCATGCAGGCCGGGTTCGGGATACCGGCCGCCGACCGGGGTCGACGACAACGCCGAGGCGCCTCCGGTGAGTGCGTTGAGCCGGCCCTTGAGGTCGTCTCCTCCATAGTCGGACACTATGACGGCCCCATAATCGGCTGCCACCCGGCACTTCTCGGCATGCCTGCGCGAATGTACAGAAAATAGTAATTATGTATAATCAGTTCGATCCGTACCACCCAGCGGCCCGGATGGCGCGGCCCGAAGCGAAAGGAGGCGGTCCGTCCTGAGACATCGACTCCTGATCGTCGGGTTGGCCGAGCGCACCGACATCGCCTTGTCGCGTTGTGGCTCTCAGCTGCGACGTTGGATCCAGATCTGAAATCTTCCCGAATACCGGCATTGCCAAAGCGGCAGAGAGGCGAACAAGTGCAGCGCACCCTGTTCAACGATGACCATGAGGCGTTTCGAGCGACCGTCCGCGCGTTCTACGCCGAGCAGGTGGTTCCGGAGTACACCGAGTGGGAGCAGGCCGGGGCGCCGCCGCGACATTTCTGGACCGCTGCAGGCAAGCTCGGCCTCCTAGGTATCCAGGTTCCCGAAGAATTCGGTGGGGGCGGTCAGGACAGCTATCTGTTCAATGTCATCCTGACCGAGGAATCCCAGCACGCCGGCGTCGCGCTCGGCGGGCTGCGAATGCATACCGACATTGCGATGCCGTACTTCCTCAACGTCGCCAATGCCGAGCAGCAAAGCCGGTGGCTGCCGCGGCTGGTATCCGGCGACGCGGTCAGCGCGCTGGCGATGTCGGAGCCGGGCGCAGGTTCCGACATGAAGGCGATCACCACCCGCGCGGTGCGTAACGGCAATCATTACATCGTCTACGGCTCAAAGACGTTCATCTCCAACGGCGCCAACGCTGACCTCATCGTCACCGCCGTCAAGACCGATCCCGAAGCCGGCCGGGAAGGCCTGAGCCTGCTGGTGATCGAAGGCGACAGCCCTCGGCTCATCCGCGGCCGCAAGCTCGAGAAGCTGGGCTTGAAGTCACAGGACCTGGCGGAGCTGATCTTCGACGATGTAGTGGTGCCCGCCGAGAACCTTTTAGGGGAGGAGGGCAAAGGGTTCGCCTACCTGACGGAAAACCTTGCCCAGGAGCGCCTCTCGATTGCGGTGAACAGTCAGGCCGCCGCGGCCAAGGCGTTACGAGACACTATCGAATACACCAAGGGGCGCAAGGCGTTTGGTACGACAGTATCGTCATTCCAGAACACCAAATTCGAACTCGCAGCCTGCGCCACCGAAATCGAGGCCGGTCAGTCACTGCTCGACCGGGCCCTGCTGGCTCATGAGGACGGAAAGCTGTCAGCGGCAGATGCGGCCATGGTCAAGCTGTACTGCACCGAACTACAAGGCCGAGTGATCGACCGCTGTCTGCAGTTGCACGGTGGCTACGGCTACATGATGGAATACCCGATCGCGCGAGCTTATGCCGATGCCCGCGTGTCGCGAATCTACGCCGGCTCCAGCGAGGTCATGAAGGTGATCATCGCCCGGTCGCTTGGGCTCTGACCCGTGGGATGCAGGTATGCCGGGCCGAGATGGGCAGCACCTCGCATTTCCGTTGCCCGTATCATGGCTGCTCCTACCGCAACGACGCCAAAATCGCCGGATTGCGGGGATGCCATGCCGAAATTGACGCCGAATGCCCGGATCGGCAGGGGATACCTGTTGCAGGAGAGTGTCTCGGAAGGGTCGTGCTGATGGCCGGCGGGACTGTCGTCATTGTCGGAAGCTCGGTTGCCGGGGTGCGTACTGCCCGGGCATTGAGAACACAACAATTCGACGGTCGCATCGTGTTGATCGGCAAGGAGACCGAACTCCCATACGATAAGCCGCCGCTCTCCAAGCAGTTCCTCGCCGGCGCATGGGATGAGGACAGGGTGCGACTGTTGACAGCGGACGACGCCGAGGCCGCCGGCATCGAGCTACGCCTCGGCAGTGCCGCGGAACGCCTCGATGTCGCTGATCGGAAAGTCGTCCTTGCCAACGGCACACGAATGCCCTACGACATTCTTGTCGTGGCCACCGGCGCTGACGCGAGGCCGTCCCCGTGGCCGGTCGAATCCGGCGTGCACGTTGTCCGCACACTCGACGACAGCCGGGGACTGGCCCGCGACCTCACCTCGTCATCGGGTCCCGTGGTGGTGGTCGGCGGCGGATTCGTCGGCGCAGAAGTGGCGGCAACCGCCCACGCGGCGGGCCGAGACGTCACGATCATCGACCCTCTGCACGCGCCGATCGGCCGGGTTCTGGGCGAGGAACTTGGAGCCATGTTCACCGATCTGCACCATCGCCACGGCGTACGGACCCGGTTCGGCGAAGGTGTCGAGGCGGTCGAGGGCACGGCCGGGAAGCTGCGCGTGACATTGACCAACGGCGAGGTGCTACCGGCAAGCACCGTCGTCGTGGGTATCGGCGCCCGCCCCAACGACACCTGGCTGTCATCGTCGGGACTGCTCATCGACGATGGGATCGTGTGCGACGAGTATTGCCGTGCAGTCGATCACAGCGATATCTTCGCGGTGGGTGATGTCGCCCGTTGGCATCATCCGCGGCATCGTGAAGATGTCCGGGTTGAGCACTGGACCAACGCCTCCGAGCAGGCGGTTTGTGTAGCCCACAACATCCTGCACCCCGATGAGCTGCATCCTTATGCACCGACGGAGTACGTCTGGAGCGACCAGTACGACTGGAAGATCCAGATCGCCGGCCGACCGGGCCGAGCCGAACTCCTACAGCTCATCGGCAACTTGCGCGGTGAAAAACCGCGTGCTGCAGCAATTTACAGCGACGAGAGCGGGCTGCTCCGAGGCGCCGTGACCGTCAACTGGCCGAAAGCCATCTTGATATGCCGCAAACTGATCGGTGCTGAGACCAGCGCCGCGTCGGCTCTGCACGAGCTCGAACAGTTGCCGCGGGCCGCTGCCACGGCCACCGCCCCGTGAGCATCCAGGGCCGCATGAATCGCTGTTAGGAGGCCGAAGGGGTCGACCCGTGACGGGGCATCTGAGGTAACGACCACCTTCAGGGCGAGCCAGCCGGCAAGCCCGCCGCGTCGCAGCGTTGGGTCACGTTGAAGGTTCTGCGCGGGCGCCGCTCTATGCGCCGTCCGTACCCTCGCCGGTGGCGTTCTTGCGCCTGAGAATGATTGCGCTGTCAGGGCATGCGGCCGCGCCACGGCGGGCTTGATCCTCGAGTTCGGCCGGCACGCTCGCGGGTGCGACGGCGAAGCCCTCGTCGTCGATCGAGTACACGTCAGCCGCCTCAGCGGCGCAAAGCGTATAGCCGCAGCACTTGGACCGGTCGACGGTGATCATCAAGGTTTGCTCGTTTTCTGCCATGGTTACGGCCCCTCCACGATGGGCTCCGACCGCTGAGGCCGAGAGCATTGGTTAAGACAAAATGTGAAGATTATGTCTTCTATGACCAACTTGTTCCAAGTATGCCACGTGCTGCGGGATACTGGCACTACAGTCATCGGTCCGTAGCACTTGCTACTTGACTCCGCGGTGATTCGGGACACATAATACGGTTAGTGTTCAACCCAACATATCTATTCAACAATGTCCGCGGCTGCGTTGGTGGTCGCCGGGGTGGACCTTGTCAACCTGGAGGTACTGCATGACAACCGTTGCGGCGGATACGACCACCGTGCTCGAAGCCGTCCGGGCGCTTACCCCGGAAATCGCCGAGCGGGCCGACGAGATCGAGAAGGCCAAGGTGGTGCCCGCCGACCTGCTCAAGCGGCTCGCCGATGCCGGTGCCTTCCGCATGTTCGTCCCGCGTCAATACGGCGGGGAGGAGATGAGCCTGCCCGAGGCCATGGCCGTGATCGAGGAGGTGTCGCGGGCGGACGCCTCCACGGGATGGACCGCGATGATCGGCGCCGACTTCGCACCGGTATTCGCCCGCCTCTCCAAAGAGGTGCTCGACAACGAGATCTATCCCGACGGGCCAAACACTATGGCACGCGGGGCTTTTGCCCCGAAGGGCGTCGCCGTCGCGACCGAGGGCGGTTATATCGTCAACGGCCAATGGCCACTGGCCAGCGGCAGCTACGAGCACCAGTGGGTGATGGGAAACTGCATCGTCCTGGACAACGGCCAGCCTCGGATGACCGACATGGGCGTCCCCGAGATGAAACTCGCCATGGTGCCGACCGCGCAGGCCCAGTTCCTGGATACCTGGGACTCGGTGGGGCTACGGGCGACCAACAGCAACGACTTCGTTCTCAAGGACGTGTTCGTGCCCGAGCACCACACCGGTGAGTTCTTCGGCGCTTCCGGTGTGGACACGCCGATGTTCCGGCTACCGACCCGCTTGGCGCTCGGGCCGACCCACGTCGCGGTGGTGCTCGGCATCGCCCAGGGTGCGCTGGATGACGTGCGCAAGCTCGCCAAGACCAAACGGCCGGCATTCAACCCCGGCATGCGACTGGCCGAGGACACCGTCTTCCAGTTCCGACTGGGTCTGCTCGACGTCCGTCTGGCGGCCGTGCGTGCGCTCGCCGAGAAGGAAACCCAGTTGATGTGGGACGCCGCGGTCGCGGGTGAACCGATCACGACGATGGCCGCGGTGCGCCAGCGCGCGATGGTTGCGCGGGCCCACACCGAGTGCGTGGAAATCGTCAACGAGGCCTTCGGCCTGGCCGGCAGCAATGCCATGTACAGCAGCTCCTCACTGCAGCGACGCTTCCGCGATATCCGCACCGCGGCACAGCACGTCGCGGCGAGCCCGGAGATCTACCAGATCGTCGGCGCTCTGCTCGTCGAGGAACCCGTCCCTCCGTCGGCCCTGATCTGAGTCAGGCTTTCAAGAGCACATGACTTCTACCGAGACGATGACGACCGAGTGGGAGCTGGTTCGCCTCAACAACGATTTCGCCTACTACATGGACAACGGTGATTTCGAATCGATGATCGGGTTGTTCACCCCCGACGCAGTCTTCGACCGCGCCGGCAACGTCCACCACGGCCACGACGAGCTACGCCAGGGAATGCGAGAACGGCCAAAGGCGACCACGCGGCACCTACTCACCAATTTCCACTTCACGAACGTACGTCCGGACTCGGCCCAGGCCGTCGTCTGCTCGATGGTCTACCACGGACCGCCGTCGGAACATGGTGAGCCGGTCGTCTACGCCACCGACAACGGGCGCGTCATAGAGTTCCACGACAAGTACACCAAAACGCCCGAGGGCTGGCGAATTTCGGAACGAATCGCACGGGCGATCTTCACCCCGAAGGTGTGGCCGTAACAGCCCTGATCACAGAAAGCGAGAATCATGGCCGACAAACACAACGGCGTGCAGGCCACGGTGGACAAGTTCTTCACCGCGCTGGCAACCGGGGACCATACGACCTGCGAAGCACTGTTCACCGACGACGCGGTGGTCTGGCACAACTACACCCAGCAGGAACAACCGAAAAGCGAAGCCCTTGCTGCACTTGCGGGGCTGGCGGCCATGCGGGCCGAATTCCACATCGTCGGGCGAGACTTCACGGATGACACCTGCGTTCAGCGACACGTCGTGCGGGTGACGCTACCGAACGGCGAAGTGGCGGCCATTCCGGCGATTCAGCGCATTTCCCTGTCGGGCGGTCGGATCCGGCGAATCGACGAATACATGGATTCGGCCCAGATGGCCGCGGCGATGCAGGCACTGCAAGCCGGCGTGTGACCGGCCCGAACAACTCGGCCAGGAATAGGAAGGAACCTGTAATGCCCGGAATCACAGACAAGTTCACCGGCGAACCTGTGCTGAAGGTCCAACGGCTCGGTCACGGCACCTTAGAGGTAGTCGACATCGCCAGGTCACGCCGCTTCTACGAAGAGGTCCTCGGGCTCGAGGTGATCCAACCGAGCGCCCGCTCGATGATGATCCGGCTCAACACCAACCACGCCTATGCGGTGGTGGAGACCGGCAAGGAGAGCTCCATGACGATGCTGGCCCACAATGGCCTCGACGTGGGCAGCGAGGAAGAGGTGTACGCGGCCCACAAGAGGCTGCTCGAGCTCAAGGACGAGTGGGGCCTCAAGACCATCACCGAGCCACGACACATGCACGGGGACACGTCGTTCTACTTCACCGACCCCGACGGCAACTGGTGGGAGATCGTGGCGGTCCGCGAAGGCGGTTATGCAGTGGACTTCTCCGACCCGGAGCGGGATCTCACCGGCCTGCACGAGTTCGACGGTGAGAGCGGCAATGTGAACTTCAGCCACACCCACGACCCCAACTTCCGGGCGCGCGTCCGTGAGGTTATCGACGCCAAGAGCAAGGCCTAACCGGTGAGCCGTCTGCAGGGAAAGGTTGCCGTCGTTACGGGCGCCGGTAAGGGCATCGGGCGGGGAATCGCCCGCAGGTTCGCCCGCGAGGGCGCCAAGGTGGTCATCGCCGAGTTCGATGCCGACGCGGGTAAGCGGGTCGCCGAGGACCTAGGCGCGCTCGGTGGCGAGGGCTTGTTCGTGCAGACCGATGTGTCCCGTAAGGGAGACATCGAAGATGCTGTCGCGGCCGCCCAAGACTCCTTCGGCGGTTTGGACATCCTTGTCAACAACGCGATTTCGCTGACCCCGGACGTTCCGCTGGAGCACAAGACCGACGAGATGTTCGAGCAGATGCTCGGAGTCGCCCTGTGGAGCGTGTGGTGGGGGATGCAGACAGCGTTCCCCGTCATGAAAGCTCACGGTGGTGGACGCATCATCAACTTCTATTCGATCGATGCCGATAACGGAAACTGGGTCCATGGCGACTACAACACCGCCAAGGGCGGTGTGCAGGCTCTGACCCGGACCGCCGGTTTCCAGTGGGCCAGGCACAACATCCTGGTCAACGCGATCGCACCGATCGCCGCATCGGCTGCCTTCGAAGAGATGGTGTCAGCCAATCCTGCACTGCTCGAGGCGGTTCCGCTGATGATCCCCTGCGGACGGATGGGTGATCCGGAGGAGGACATCGCCCCGGTGGCGGCGTTCCTGGCTAGCGACGAGGCGCGCTTCATCACCGGCGCGACCATCCCGGTCGACGGGGGCCTCCACGTACCCCGGCTGAACACCCGGCCGCCAGACCCCTCGGTCTTCGACTCACTGCCCGGCAGCCCCGGGTCCGAAAACAAGTAAGGAGAGCGTCGTGACTGTCGACGAGGTGAAACACGCTCGAACCGGACTGGTCCTCGCGGACGGGACCCCGCTGTCAGAGCTGATCGACCAGGACTATCGCGAGGTGTCGCTGCGCGTGCTCAACGATCCCGAGCTCTACCAGCTCGAGTTGAAACACGTGTTCGCCAGGGCCTGGACGGTCGTAGCCCACGAGGATGAAATCCCCAACGCCGACGACTACGTGGTGCGTTACGTCGGGGAGGACCAGGTCATCGTCAGCCGGGCGGCCGACGGGAGCATCACGGCGGTGCTCAATGTCTGCAGCCATCGTGCCGCACGCGTGTGCCGGTTCGAAGCCGGCAATGCCAAGCAGTTTCAGTGCCCTTACCACGGCTGGGTATTCAAATCGGACGGCGCCTTCCTGGCGTCTCCCATCGCTCGGGAGACCATGCACGGCGAATTGCGCAGCAAAGGCGAGTTGGGCTTGCGCCGCGGGCGGGTGGACACCTACACGGGCATGATCTTCGTGACGTTCGACGACAGCGCGCCGTCGCTGCGCGAATACCTCGGCCCGATGACTTGGTACTGGGATCTCATGTTCGACCGAACCCGGCGCGGCATGACAGTATTGGGTCATCCGCAGCGCTTCATCATCCCCGCCAACTGGAAGTGCGCTGCCGAGCAGTTTGCCGGAGACATTTTCCACACCCTGTCGCTGCACCGTTCGATGCAGGAATTGGCGCTGCTGGGAGCGGCGGCGGAAGAGCCGGCGATGGCCGGTGTGAGCGCCGGCTTCAACGGCCACTTCGTACGATGCTTCGACCTGACCGAAGAGCACTACCTCACCGCAATGAAGGGCAAGAATCTCGCCGCGATGTCACCGATGGAGCGGCTACGGCTGGCGCCACCGCCGGGAATGTCGCCCGACATGGTCGAGGACTTGCCCCAGCGCTTTGACGAGGGGCAACTCCAAGTGCTTACGCAGTTCACCCCGCAGGTGGGTCAGCTGTTTCCCAACGTCGCAGTTTTCGCGATGCCGTTCCAGTTCCCGGACGGAACCGTTTCGGCGTTCTTCAGTTGGCGGGTGTGGGTTCCCAAGGGACCGGACCACTTCGAGTTGTTCCATTGGACTCTGGTCGAACGTGACGCACCAAAAGAGCTCGCCGAATCCATGAATCTGATGACCGCTGCGACGTTCGGGATAAGCGGCTTCGTCGAGGCCGACGACACCGACACCTGGCCGATGCAGAGCCATGCCGCACGCGGTGCTCTGGGCCGCCAGTCGAAACTTCGCTATCAGGCGATCACCGGTGAGAACAAGCCCGGCGATTGGCCGGGGCCCGGGCAAGTCTACGCCGGATTCCCGAAGGACGACACGCAGTGGAACTTCTGGCTGCGCTACAGCGAGTTCATGGAAGGGAGACCGTGGTGACTGCAGAGGCCGCACCGGACATCGACACCCAGTCCCAATCTGGTGTCAGCTACCCGACACCGCGCGGGGCACGAATCCCGATGACCGATCCGCTCCATTTCGAGATCGTAGCGTTTCTCGAAGACGAGTCCGCACTGCTGGACTCCGATGACCTGACCGGTTGGGCCGGTCTGCTCGCGCCCGACATCGTCTATCGGGCGCCGGTGCGCACCACACGTGATCACCGGAACATGGGCGTCTTCGAATCAGACATGTATCTGTTCAACGAGAACATCATGACGCTGATGCTCAAGATAATGCGGATGACGCAGACCGACAGCGCCTGGGCTGAGAATCCGCTGTCACGCACCCAACGGATCGTGCACAAGGTGCGGGCCTACCAGACGGGCTTGGCAGGCGAGTACGAAGTGCACAGCTCCATCGTCTTGCTGCGATCTCGCTACGACGACCCGAAGCTCGAGATACTTCCGGCCAGGCGGGTCGACATCCTGCGCGGAGGTGATGAATGGAAAATCGCTTCGCGCACCATCTATTTCGAGCAGGCCACGCTCGGCGTGCAAAACCTCGCCATCTATCTGTGAGGCAGGGTTACGAATTGCCTTCTGCGACGGAGATTCCGGGTTATGTGGCAGGTACATGGGCGATCGATCCGGTCCGGTCGACGCTGAGGTTCACGGTCAAGCACCTGGGCGTGCAGACAGTGCGCGGCACCCTGCGGGTCGAGGGACAGATCGTTGTCGCCGATGACCCGACGGCTTCGGCCGTGATCGCAACGATCGACCTTGGCTCGGTCAATACGAAGAGCAAGGGCCGTGACAAGGCGATTCGCGCAGCTTCGCTGCTAAACATAGCGAACCATCCGACCGCGGAATACCATTCGACGGGAGTCACCCCTGATACCGGCGGCAATCCACAAGGCTTCCTGCTGGACGGAGAACTGACCTTCATGGGCATTACCCGCCGCGTACCACTGCGGATTCAGGCCGAGCGGTTCATCCACGACGGGGGCGCTGCGAGGCCGATCTTCATCGGACGAGGGCAGTTCACCCGCAGCGACTTTGGGTTGGTCTACCGCGCCCGCCCGCGGTTCCTCGATCGCGGGATCGGGCAGACAGTGCACGCGGACATACGGCTGGAGGGGTCACCCTGAAAATCGCGAGAATCCGCTTCCAGGACAATGATTCGTGGGCGCTGGTCGATATCGGGGCCGGCACGGTACAGCCGGTCCGCGGTGAGATAGCTGATTGGGGCCCCGCCGCATCCGAGGGCCAAGCGGCCTTCGAGTTCGCGGGTCCACCGGTGGCGCTTGAGGACGTGCGCCTCTTGCCGCCCATCACCCCAACGTCCACGATCGTCGGGGTCGGAATGAACTACTGGACTCACCTGGAGAAGCTCGGTGTCACCGAGCGCCCACCCAGCACCGTGGGTTTCCTCAAACCGCAAGCGGCCATCATCGGGCACGACGACGAATTGGCAAATCCCGCGATCACCAACCAGCTGGACTTCGAGGTCGAGCTGGTCGCTGTGATGGCCAGGCCGGCGAGCAAGGCCGACGGGCACCTCACCGACGCCGTGCTGGGCTACACCGTCGGCAACGACGTCAGTGCCAGGGACGCCGCGTCGCCTATGGGCGGACTGGACCTGTTCACGATGAAGGCGCTCACCGGAGCGACCCCAGTGGGGCCGTGGATCACCACCAAGGATGAGTTCGGCGGACCGGGCCAGATCGATGTGGGCATCTCTTTACGCGTCAACGGTGAAGAGCGCCAACATGATCGCACCGCGAAGATGATCTGGAACCTCGATGAGTGTCTCGACTACGTCGTCGCGAGGGTCGCCCTCAACGCGGGTGACATTGTGTTCACGGGCACCACGGACGGTGTCGGGATGGAGGACGGCCGATTCCTCCGAGAAGGCGATGTCGTCGAGGCGGAAATTGAAGGCATCGGTGTGCTGCGCAATGTCGTCGGCGCCAAGCAGTCGTAACCGTCAGCTGGCGGCCTTGCGACCCGCCCTGGTCCGGGCCTTCTTCGGTTCCAGCCCGGCCGAACTCCCGAGCGCGACCAGCAGGTCGCGCAGCTCACGATAGTCCTTGGCAGGCATGAAGTAATGCGAAAAAGCCATTCGCACAATGAGGTCCACGATTTCGTCCGGTGTCGCCAAGCCGAGCCGGACTGCCGGGCTTTCGGCGAGAGCGGGCTCCAAAGCGTCATGGAGGACGGCGGACAGCTGCGGTGAAACTTGCTTGATATATGCGATCACGAAACCGGGCTCGAGCTGGCCGAGTTGAACCGTCGCCGGATTGTCCTGCCAATAACGCAACATGATGTCCACGACCAAGCGCAGACGATCGGCGGGATCGGGCTGTTCGGCAATCGCCCCCTGCAAGATCCCGCGCAACCTCATGACGAAGTGATCCCCGAGCGCCTCGAGGAGGTCTTCCTTGTTCTTGAAGTACCGGTAGAGCGTGCCACCCGATACCCCCGCCTCGGCCGCGATGTCGCTCATTGCCAGCTTCTTCGGTCCCTGACGCGCAAGCGCGCGCAAAGCTCCATTGAAGATCTTCGCCTCGGTCGTCGCCCTGGTAGCCAAGGTATCGCCTCCCTTTCTGGCACTCAGTCGCCCTGCTGGACAGGCGTGCTCGGTAACAACGATGGTAATACAACTCAGCATTATGAAACATATTGTAGGATATGTGTATTATCGATACTATTCGTTCATCAGATTCAGCGCTCCCCACACCGCCACAAGTTTGGTGAGGAGCTGGATCTGTTCGGCGCTGCGGCGCAGGGGCTTGAACAGCGATCAAGGAGGATCACCGAATCATGGGTGCTGTACTGGCTGTAGGTGCCACACATTTCCCGCCGCTCGCGCTGCCCGACGAGCGGATGGCCGATGTATTTCGGTGGGCGTTGCGGGATCCTGAGCTGCCGGACGAGAAGCGCGACCCGGCCGCGCTCTCGAGTCTGCTTGTGCGCGAACTGGGCGACGACAACGGCCTGGCCGCGGCGGCAGCCCACCGCGAGGAGCTGCGTCAGAACTTTCAACGCGTGCGTGACGCTCTCGACGACTTCGCGCCCGACGTCGTGCTGATCTGGGGTGACGATCAGTATGAGTTGTTCCATGAGGACTGCGTGCCGCCGTTCGCGGTATGTGCTTTCGACGACCTGGAAACGCGGTTATGGCAACGGCCGTTCTACAAGGGCCGGCCGAATGCGTGGGGCGAGCCAGAAGACACGCCGTATCCGATCAAGGGCGCGCCTCGGGCCGGCAAGAAACTCACCACCGAACTGCTAAGCCGCGGCTTCGATATCGCCTACAGCTACCAGCCCCTGCCCGACCGTCCGATGCCGGCCGCGTTCGCAAACACGTTGCGCTACCTCGACTGGGCCGGTGACGGCTTCCCCTATGCGTCGTTGTTCTTCTCCATCAACTGCTACGGCCGTCGATTGGTCAAACACAAGGGCGGTTTGGCCTATCTGAGCAGCATGCCCAAGGACATCTCCGAACTGGATCCACCGGCACCTGCGCCGGCTCGCTGCTTCGACCTCGGCGCCGCGGTGGCCGAGATCTGTCTGCAAAGCAAGTCACGGGTGGCCCTGGTCGCCTCGTCGAGCTGGTCGCACGCGTTCCTCAACGAGGCGAGCCGTTTCCTGCTTCCGGACACGGCCCGGGACCGGGAGTTGTTCGCGCAACTTAACGGTGACAAACCGGCCGCCTGGCGCGATGTAACCCTTCAGGAGGTCGAGCGGGCCGGGCAACACGAGATGCTGAACTGGTTCTGCCTTGCCGGTGCCGTCGACCGCCTCGGCGTTCGTCCCGAGTGGATGGAGATGATCGAAACCGACCTGTTCACCTCGAACAAGGTCTTCGGCGTCTACCAGGTGGCAGGGGACAGCTGAGATGGGCGCATTCACCGGCAAGTGTGTCATCGTCACCGGCGCCGCGGGCGGTATCGGGACGGCGTTGAGTGAGCGATTCGCCACGGCGGGCGCATCGCTGGTGCTGGCCGACACCAACGACGAGGGCCTGGCCAAATTGGCCGCCAAGCTCGAAGGCGATCACGCCGCGCCGGTGATCACCAGCGTCGGTGACCTGAGCACCCGGGAAGCGGCCGAACAGATGGTACGGCAAGCGGTCTCGGTCTTCGGTGGCCTCGACGTGTTGGTCAACAACGCCGGCGGCGGCGTCATCCGCCCGACGCTCAGCCACACCGAGGAAACCCTGCAAGCCACCATCAATCGCAACTTGTGGACGGCGCTGCGATCGACGCTGGCCGCGCTGCCGGTGATGCTCGAGACCGGCAAGGGCCGGGTGATCTTCATCGGCGCCGATTCGGTGCGCAACGGCCTCGAGGACCATGCGATGTACAACGCGGCCAAGGGTGGCGTGCATGCGGTGGCCGGCAGCCTTTCCCGTGAATTCGGTAAGCAGGGTGTCACTTTCAACGTGGTGGCGCCTCCGGCTGTCCGCTCGCCCGAATTCGAGCGGTTCCTGCGGGAGCAGCCCGAACTGACCCAGCGCTTCGTTTCCCAGATCCCGATGGGCCGGCCTGCGGAGCTCAGTGAGGTTGCCGCTCTCGTCGAGTTTCTCGCCGGCGATGAGGCGGGATTCATCAACGGCCAGGTGGTCGGTGTGAATGGGGGGTCGACGCTCGCATGACTGGCAACGGATACAAGGATCTGGTCGTCGAAACCCCGGGTGTGGATTTCCGGGTACATCGGTCGGTCTTCACCGACGAGGAACATCTGAAACGCGAACAGAAGACCATCTTCGCCAATAAGTGGCTGTACGTGGGTCACGCCACCGAGGTGGCTCGCCCGGGTGACTTCGTCGCGCGGACGGTGGTCGGAGAACGGCTGATCATGTGCCGGGACAACAGCGGTGAGCTTCGGGTCTTCTTCAACACCTGCCGTCACCGTGGTGCGCTGGTCTGTCGCGAGCCCAAGGGAAATGCCGAAAGATTCCGCTGCTTGTATCACGCATGGACGTATAAGAACTCGGGAGAGTTGATCGGTGTCGCCGAGCGCGCATCGTTCCCACCCAGTTTCGATCCCGCGAACTTCAGCCTGGATTCGCCCAGGTTCGAGGTGTACCGGGACTTCGTCTTTGCCACGTTCAACCGTGACGCCCAGCCGCTGCGCGACTACCTCGCTCCGGTGCTGCCATACCTGGATGCCGTCATCGACCAATCACTGACCGGACAGATGGAAGTGGTTGAGGGAACACATATCTACCGGATGGGCGGCAACTGGAAGCTCATCGTCGAAAACAGTCTCGACGGCTACCACGGCATGGCCGTGCACAAGACGTATTTCGCCTACCTCAACAGCCGGGGTTACGATCTCGGCGGAGGCTTGGACGGAGTGGGTCTGAGCCTTGGCAACGGACACGTAATGATGCGCTACAAGGCGCCTTTCGGCCGGTCGGTCGCCAAACCTGTTGCGGTGATGAGCGAAGAGGCCAAGCAGCGGGTCCGCACCATCGCCGCGGAGCTGGTGGACAAGTTCGGCGACGAGACCGCCGAACTCGTGGGGCAGACCTCCAAGAACATTCTGATCTATCCCAACCTTTTGATCATCGACGCCGCATCGCTGCAGTTGCGGGTGCTCGATCCGGTCGCCGTCGACCACACCGATGTCACGGCGTGGTGCTTGGCCCCCGTCGGCGAGGACCCAGAACTGCGCAAACACCGCATCCAAGGGTATCTCGAATTCCTGGGGCCAGGCGGTTTCGCGACTCCGGACGACAACGAAGTCATCGAAGCCTGCCAGGAAGCCTACGGACGCGTGCGCGGCACGGAGTGGAACATCGTCTCCAAAGGAATGGGGAAGGACGTTCCGAGTCTGACCGACGAGGAGCAGATGCGCGGATTCTGGCGCCAGTGGCAGACGGACGTTGCGGCGACGGACGAGGTCGCCATGGCCGGAGCCGAGCAGTCATGACCAAGATGCTGTCTTCCCATCCGGCGACCGTTGACCGCGACACCGCATACGAAGTCGAATCGTTTCTCTATCACGAGGCCGAGTTACTGGATACATGGAAGCTACCGGAATGGTTGCAGCTGCTGACCGAGGACTGCACGTACCTTGTTCCGTCCACGGACGCAATCGATTCCACCACTCCCGACAAGACCGTCTTCATCATCGCCGACTCCTACCCACAGATCGTGGGAAGGGTGGAGCGCCTGGAAAGTGAGATGGCGTTCGTCGAGCGACCACGCTCACGGACCCGCCGGTTGATTACCAACGTGCGCGTCCACGATAACGGCGCGAACGGTTTCGAGGTGTTGTCCAACTTCGCCGTCTACCGGTACCGGCGCAGCGCGTCACACCTGTTCACCGGTGAGTACCGCCACGTGCTGGTACGCGGCGCAGACGGCGGCTTCCGCATCCGGGAGCGTCGGGCCACGCTGGACTGCGAGGAACTCCGGCCGCAGGGAAAGGTCAGTTTCATTCTGTGAACACCGAAATCGATCGGCCAATCGGCCGCGGAGGTGAATCCTGGTGCGTGTAGCCAATGTTGGTGGCAGATTAACGTTGGTGGTCGAGGGCGGTGGCATCGATGTCGAGAAGGCCAGCAACGGTCTGTTTTCGGCCGATCCGGCGGCCGTCTACGACCGGTGGCCGGAATTCCGGCGCTGGGCGGCGTCGGGGGTTGACTTTCCCGCCGACCCGATCGACGAGCAGAGCCTGGGAGCGCCGTCACCAAGGCCGCGCCAGGTGTTCTCGATCGGCGCGAACTATCCCGACCACGCAGAGGAAGCCGACTTCACCCTGCCCGAGGTGATGGAGGTGTTCTCGAAGTTCCCCTCCTCGATCGCCGGGCCGAACACCGACGTCCCGCTGCCCAAGAACACGGTGGACTGGGAAGCCGAACTGGTGGTTGTCATGGGTACGCTGGCACACCGCGTGGCCAAACGCGAGGTGTGGGATCACGTCGCCGGAGTGATGGGCGGCCAAGACTATTCCGAGCGAGAGCGGCAGATGGCCGCCAGCCAATGGGGTTTGGCCAAGTCCTACCCCGCCTTCGGCCCGACCGGGCCGTGGTTAGTGACGCCGGATGAATTTCCCAACCCCGACGACATCGGCATCACCTGTTGGGTCAATGGTGAGCAAGTGCAGCACGCCCGCACGTCACGGATGATCTATTCGGTGCCTGACATCGTGGCCGAATTATCCACGTATTGCACGCTTTATCCCGGCGACCTGATCTTCACCGGGACCATGTCCGGCGTCGGCTTCATCCGCAAGCCGCCTCGCTATGTCGCGGTCGGAGACATTGTTGAGACCGAAGTCGAGGGTGTAGGACGACTGCGAAACACGATGGTCGTACCGGGATTTACCCGATGAAGAACAAGGTCATCCACCGCTGGCACGACGAGGAGCAGGCGCGCAGGTACCGCCAAGCCGGCATCTGGGGCGACCAAACACTGCCTGAGATGTTCGACGAGCATGTGGCCCGCGACCCGGATCGACTAGCGCTGATCGACGACCATGTGCGCTGGACCTACGGAGAGCTCGCGGATCTGACCCGGCGGGCGGCCAATCTGCTGCTGCACCTCGGCGTCAAACCGGGTGACCGGGTTGCTGTGCAGCTGCCGACCTGCGGCCTAATACCGCTGGTCCACCTGGCGGCCAACCGCATCGGCGCTTACATCGTTGCCATGCCCATCCGATGGCGCCGCGCGGAGGTCGGCGCACTGCTCGACACGATCGGTGCGCAGGTGCTGATCGGCGTGGAATCCGATGGTGATATCGACGTCCGGGCGCTGCACGACGACTTGCGGTCGACGCTGCCGGATCTACGCGAGGTGCTCTACGCCCGGACGGGAGCCGCCGACGGGTTCGAAGCGCTGATCCGTGCCACCGAACCGCTGGACGCGGCCACCGCGCACCGACTGCGTGCCGATCCGGATGAGCCGGCGCACGTGATGTGCTCGTCGGGTACCACCGGTGTGCCGAAGGCGTCGCTGTGGAGCGGCAACGACATGATCACGCTGCTGGTGCACCAGACCGCCCCGGCGTTGAGCCTTACCCGCGAGGACGTGGCGGCCGCGATCGCACCGGCCGGGCAGGGATCCACCGGTTACATCTTCGCGATCCTGATGCCGCTGCTGATCGGTGCGACGAGCGCGATGCTCGAGCACTGGCGCCCGCAGCCGGCGCTGGAACTGATCGCACGCGAGCGGTGCACCTTCGCAACCGCGATACCGACCCAGATGGTGATGATGCTCGACCTCGATCTGGAGTCGGCCGACCTCTCGGCATTCACGCGGTTCAACAATGCCGGTGCACCCTTGCCGCCCCGCGTCGCCGAGGAGGTCGAACGGCGGATGGGCTGCAAAGTCCAGAACGTCTACGGAACCACCGATGGCGGTGTGCCGACCATGACAACCCTCGACGATCCCGAGTGGGCGCGATGGACCACCGTCGGCCGAGTCTGCGAGGGCGAGGAAGTCCAGTTGCGGCGACCCGACGGCTCCGTAGTGCCTCGGGGCCAGACCGGTGAGGTGTTCTGGCGCGGCGCCAACAACACGTATGGATATTTGAACCAGCCGGATTACGACTTGGCCAACTGGGATCCCGAGGGCTGGTACCGCTCCGGAGATCTCGGCGAGTTCGACGATGCCGGATACCTCAGAATCGTCGGACGAGCCAAGGACATGATCCTGCGCGGGGGAATGAACATCTTTCCGCTTGAGGTGGAAACGGTTCTGATCAAGCACCATGCCGTGGCGGCGGTAGCGATTGTCCCCGTGCCCGACGCGCGACTGGGCGAACGCGCCTGCGCTGTCGTGGTCGCCAGCGGCCAACCGCCCACGCTGTCGGATCTCATTGAGTTTCTCGACCACCACGGTCTTGCGAAATTCAAGTTCCCCGAACGCCTGCTGATCGTCGACGAACTTCCCATCAATCCCGGCGGGAAGGTCGACAAGATCCGCCTGCAGGCGCTGGCCGCCGACCTTGTACTGCCCTCCCACTGATACACGACCGAAAGCGAATGCCAATGGCCGACTACGACGACATCACCTACTCGGTGGAAAACGCCACCGCCGTCATCACCATCAATCGACCCGAGCGTTACAACGCCTTTCGTGGTCAGACGGTCGAGGAACTGATCAAAGCCTTTCGTTCGGCCTGGGCCGATAACTCCGTGCGCGCAGTCATCCTGACCGGCGCCGGTGATAAGGCATTCTGCGCGGGTGGTGACGTCAAACAGCGCGCGGAGACCGGTGATTACGGCCCTACCGAGAGCGGGCTGTTCGAAATCGGCTATCTGCACAAGCTGATTCGCGACATCCCGAAACCGGTGATCGCCGCCGTGAACGGGGCCGCAATCGGAGGCGGTCATGTGCTGCATGTCTTGTGTGATCTCAGCATCGCCTCCGGCAACGCCACGTTCGGTCAAGCGGGGCCACGGGTCGGGTCTTTCGACGCGGGTTTCGGCTCAGCCTTCCTGGCACGCGTGGTCGGCGAGAAGCGGGCTCGCGAGATCTGGTTCTTGTGCCGGCAGTACGACGCCGAAACGGCCGAGCGTTGGGGTCTGGTCAACGCGGTGGTCCCAGCCGATCGGCTACTCGAGGAAGCCAAGTCCTGGGCGGCCGAGATCGCCGCGCTGAGCCCCACGGCCATCCGCTTCCTTAAGCAGTCGTTCAACGCCGACACCGATCATCAGGCGGGGCTGAGCAACCTCGGGTTGTCCGCGGTCGACCTCTTCTACGAGTCGCCCGAAGGGCAGGAAGGTGCCCGGGCGTTCGCCGAGAAACGCAAGCCGGACTTCGCGGCGTACGCCACGAATGCGCCGGTCGGCGTCGAGGCATGAGGTTGAAGTGGGCGACGCGGTGGCAGGTGTGGCAGCAGAGACCGCGCTGCGCGCGGAGTGCTCGGTGTCCCGTTTCACCGCCGCACAGTCCGCGGGAATACGGGAGGAGTTGACATAAGCGTCGGTTCTTGTCCATTGCCATCTTGAACTGGATAAATACGGGTCATCACGATCTATCTAGGGGCTAGCAACATCCTTACTTGACAAGGGCGTCAAGTTAGGGGTTAGGATTCCCAACGACCGTTCCGGCGGGCGCTCATGCCGATTGCCGATGGCGCCATAAGTGGGGAGCACATGCACAATCCATTCGAGCCTGAGTTGCTGATCGAGGAGCGCGACGCCATTCGCGTGGTCACTCTCAACCGCCCGGAAGCGTTGAACGCGACCAACGAACCCCTGCACATCGCGCTGCAGTCCGTGTGGCGCCACCTCGCCGCCGACGCGGACGCGCGCGCGGTGGTGTTGACCGGCGCGGGTCGGGCGTTCAGCGCCGGCGGCGACTTCCAGCACTTCGTCGAACTCTGGGACGACCGGCCCCGGCGCCGTCGTGAGATCGAGGGCGCCAAGCGGCTGTTGACCGAAATGGTCGACTTCCCGCTGCCCGTCGTGGCCGCGGTCAACGGTCCCGCCGTGGGCCTGGGCTGCAACCTGGCCGTGCTCAGCGATGTGGTGCTGATCGCCGAGAGCGCCTACATGGCCGACCCGCACGTGAGCGTCGGTCTGACCGCCGCCGACGGCGGCGCACCGACCTGGCCGCTGCTGATGAGCATGTTACGGGCCAAGGAGTACCTGCTCACCAGTGAGTCCATCCCGGCCGAACAGGCCGTGGCGCTGGGGCTGGCCAACCGGGTGGTGCCCGACGCGGACCTGCTCGATCAGGCGCTGGCCGTGGCGCAACGCATCGCCAAACTGCCTCCGCAAGCGGTGCAAAGCACCAAGCGGGCGCTGAACATGCACATCAAGCGCGCGGTTGCCGGGGTGCTGGAGTACGCGCTGTCTGAGGAGTACGACTCGTTCGAGACCCCCGAGCACCAGGCGTTGGTCAACCGCTTCCTGGAACGGTCCGCGGCCAGGGCGGCGGAAGCGAAGTCGTCATAGTGACCTCGAGCAGCGTTGCAATGCGGACGGAGCTGACCACCGACGTCTCCGCCTATCGGCGCGCCGTACGTGAGTACGTCGGGCAGGACCCGAGTCTGCAGCGGTGGCGCAATTCCTGCTACCCCTCGACCGAGACGCACATGGCCGAGCATGCGGCGCTGATGGCGCGGCTGTTCGAGGGTGGATGGAATCGGTACGGCTGGCCCGTCGATGCGGGCGGCTGCGGCGGCGACGAGCGGCATCGCGCCGTGCTGTATGACGAACTGAGCGCGGCGGGTGTGGATGTACCCGAGCAGCAGATGCTGCTGGAGACCCTGGGGCCGGCGGTACTCCGGTTCGCGCCGGCGCTGGGCGCGCAGTTCCTGCCCGCCTATCTCGCCGGTGAGGAATGGTGGGCCCAGTCGTTCTCTGAGCCCGACGCCGGTAGCGATCTGGCCGGGCTGCGGTGCCGGGCCCGCCGGCAGGGTGATCATTATGTGCTGTCCGGCCAGAAGATCTGGACCAGCCATGGGGCTACCGCCCGGCGTCTGATCTGCCTGGTGCGTACCGGGTCGTTGGAGAGCCGGCACCGCGGGCTGACGATGGTGATGGTCGATACCGACACTCCCGGCGTCGAAATCCGTCCGATCGCGATGGCCAGTGGACAGAACGAACTGTCCGAGGTGTTCTTCGATGACGCCGAGGTGCCCGCATCTCGCCTGCTGGGCGATGAGGGACAAGGCTGGCAGGTCGCGATGTTTCTGCTGCAGTTCGAACGGGCGATGTATGCCTGGTTGAGTGCCACTGTCGCTGGTCGCAAGCTGCGAGAGTTGCGTGACGCTGTCGACGGACTGCCCGATGGCGGCGTGCGCCGGCTCGGTGAGTGCTACACCGACATCGCCACGCTCAAAGCGCGCAGCGCCAACACGGTGCGCCGGCTCGCCGCCGGGGAGAGTGTCGGTCCGGAGGCCAGCGTGGACAAGATTCTGCTGGCGACGGTTGAGACCGGCCTGCACGACGCCGCCCGCGACCTTTTGCCCGGCGAATTCCTCTTCGGCGAGGGTCCTCTGGCGGCGCGATGGCGGGACGACTGGTGGTATAGCCGGGCCTCGACGATCATGGGCGGGTCCGCCGAAGTGCAACGCGGCATCATCGCCGACCGAGTGTTGAACCTGCCCAAGGAACGAACCACGTGAGCGCCGTACAGACATCGGGATTCGACGCCGCGATCCGCGAGGAGATTGCCGCGTCGCTGCGTGAGCTCTTCGAAAAGCGGACCGGGGCCCAGGACATCGCGCCGCTGCTCGCCGAGCTGGGCTGGGCCGAGGTTCTGGCCGAGGATCCCGCCACCGCCGTCACGCTGCTTTTCACCGAACACGGTCGGGCACTGGCATCCTCGCGCGCGTTGGACGACGTCATGCTGGCAGAGCTGTCCGAGGTATTGCCGACCGGCCGGCGTCGGGCGGTCATTTATCCGCATCCACCGGAGGGATCGGTGGCGCTGCGCTGCGACGAGCCGATCGTCGGGCTGATCCTCGGGTCGCTCACCGACATCGACGAGGCCGTGATCGCTGCGACGCTGCCCGGTGGAGCAGTGGGACTCATTGCGCTGACGGCCGCCGACTTGTGCGTGTCGGCCGAGTCCCTGGGGGGCTTCGACTTCGACAGCGGCTGGCGTATCGTGACCGCCGTCGTGCCGAAGGACGTTGAGGCCATCTGCGCGGCAGCGCAGTGGGATCGCGCCGTGGCGGCAGGACGGCGCGCCTTGGCGGCTGAGATCCTCGGGGTTTGTGACACCGCACTTAACCTGGTGACCTCGCACGCCGCGGCCCGGGTCCAGTTCGGACGTCCGATCGGCTCCTTTCAGGCTGTCCGCCACCGGCTTTCGGAGGCCTACGTAGCCATCGCCGGTGCCCGAGCGGTGCTCGACAACGCCTACGCGGTCGCGCGAAGCGACGCAGAGGTGTGGGCGGCGCTGATCGCCAAGATCCGCGCCGGGCACGCGCAAGCGGTGCTGATGCGCCACGCGGTGCAGGTGTTCGGTGCGATCGGCCTGACCAGGGAAAGCGACATTCACCGATACGTCGAGCGCGCCGCCGCGTTGGACGCACTTCTCGGTGGTCACCAAGCGCTCACCGAAGTCGTCGGTAGCGCATTTTTGGATGGCGATGAGGTGGACGCCGCATTTGAGATGCTGTGACCGGCGCCGGTACGCGCCGCCGCTACTGACCGGTGAATACCGCCTTTTCGCGGGCCAGGTTGGCGGCGATGCCGATCTTGCTGTCGTTGGTGGCCCACAGCTTCTGCTGTTGATCGAGCTCACGCTCCAGCACCACGCGAACACGGTTCGCTAGTGGGGCCCGCAGCGTTTCCCGGATCGACTGCACGGCAAGGGGAGCGGCCGCCGCGATCTCGGCTGCCCAGTTCAGCGCTTCGGTCCGCAGTTGCGCGTCTGGCACCAGCCGGTCGACCAGTCCGATCTCAAAGGCATGCTGACCATCGATGCGTCGACTGGTGTAGAGCAGGTCCATCGCATGTTGGGTGCCTACGATGGCGGGCAACGTCTCGGAGAGCCCGAAACCCTGGTGGAAGCCCAACATCGAGAAGTTGGCGTGGAACCGGCTCGATGGGGTGGCCACCCTGAAGTCGGCTGCGCAGGCTAACCCCAAGCCTCCGCCGACGGCGGAGCCCTGCACCGCCGCGATGATTGGCACCTTCGCGTCGAACAACCGAATCGCCTCGCGGTAGAGCAGCCCCGAAGAACGGGACCGATCGTCCTCCATCTCGCCGTCGGCGAAGTTCGCCCCGGCGCAGAAATGCTTGCCTTCTGAGCACAGGACGATCGCCCGTGTGCCATGGGCGTGCAGTTCGCCTGTCGCATCTACGATCTCGCAGATGAGCTGACGGTCGAAATAGTTGGCCGGAGGCCGGTTGATCTCGATCACCGCGACATGGTCGTCGGAACTCACAGTGATGTTGCGGGTCATGTCAAACTCCGATCGTGGAACCGGCGGATGTCACGGCAGAGGTCAATCCGCCCCTTTGGGTTATGGCCGCGCCAAGGCGCAGGTTCAGCGTCGTCTCGTCGCCGAAGTCGCCACGCCAGGTGTGCAGACGCCGTGAAAACAGTTGTAGGGAGTACTCCTGCGTCATCCCGATCGCGCCGTGCGCCTGGTGGGCGGCCCTTGTCACCAGGCCGGCATGGCGGTTGGCCAGCGACTTCGTCGCGACGATCTCAAACGACCCCGGCCCCCGAAGGGCGGCGGCCCCGGCCCGGTCGACAGACAGTGCTGTCAGCGCCGACGCCTGGGCAAGTTCCACGACGTGCGCCTGGACGGCTTGGAAGATACCGATCGGTTTGCCGAACTGGACCCGCTGTCCGACGTAGGTTTTGGTCAGTTCGAACACCGCAGTGATCGCACCGGCCATCTGTGCTGCGCGCAGCAGTGCTCCGCGCAGCAGGACATCGTCGACACCCGTCTCGGCGGGGTAGCAGTTGACCGCGACGTCGAGGGCCCGGATCGTGTCGCGCGGCATGCCGGCCAGGTCGGCTCCCGCGGTGACATCGAGGTGCTCGGGGTTGATCGAGACCACCTGTACCCGGGCCGATTCATCGGGCACCACCGCCACGATGCGGGTGGCGCCACGCACCCAGGGAACATGGGCTGCTGTTCCGGTCAGTCGCCCGCCGGCAAGGGCGAGTTCACCCGGATCGGGTACGACGGCAAGCGGTCCGGCAGGTAACTCGGCCCCCGCCCGCGCCAACAGGTAGGCAGCGAGGCTGGTTTCGGCCAGCGGCAGGGGCACCGCATAGCGACCGGCGCCCTCCATCACCGCGAGCAGGTCTAGCAGTGATCCACCAGAGCCGCCGCTGTCCTCGTCGATGCCGACGAGGGGCAAACCGAGTTCGTCGACGGAGCGCCAAAGCTGTGGTGAGGGACCGTCACGTTCGACGCCGGCGATGACCTCGGGGGTGAAGGTCTTGGAGAAATAATCCCGGACCAGCCCAACGAGGTCGGAATCGCGATGGACGGTTTGGCTCATGGTTTGACCAACGCTTTCGCAATAATGTTGCGCAGGATCTCGGTGGTGCCGCCTCGGATGGTGAACGCCGGCCCGGTGAGGACAGCCCTGGCGAGCAGCGACTCATACGGGTCGGAGGACGTCAGTTCGGGTGTGCGCCCGAAATGCCGCAGCACGATCTCGATGCATTCCTGCTCGAATCGGGTGGCCATCTCCTTGGCCAGGGCAGCCTCCACGGTGGGGGACTCGCCTCGGTCAACCGCCCGGGCGATCGACAGCGACAATCCGTGAAATCCCCAGCAGCGTGCGGTAACCGAACCCAATTCGGCCTGTGCCCACCCGGGCACCGCGCCGGACAGGTTTTCTGCCCAGTGCTGCAGCACCGGCATCACCGACATCCACCGGTCGACGCCGCCGCGTTCCAGCACGAGCTCGGCGGTGTTCTGGCCCCAGCCGGCGCCCACCTCGCCCAGTCGCATTGAATCGGGGACGAACACGTCCTCGAAGGACACCTCACAGAAGTGGCGGGTGCCATCGATGAACGGGATCGGCGAGGCGGTCAGGCCCTTGGCGTTGCGATCGACGATGAGCTGCGTCAGGCCGCGGTAGCGGTCCTCGGATGTGCGGAACAACCCCAATAGATGGGTGGCCTCGGCGGCGCCCGAGGTCCAGATCTTCGTCCCGTTGAGCATCCACCCACCGCCGACCTGGACGGCCTTGGTGCGCACCGAAGCGAGATCCGATCCCGCGTCGGGTTCGCTCATCCCGATCGCGAAGGAGAATTCACCACTGGCGATGCGCGGCAGGAAATAGCGCTTCTGCTCCTCTGTGCCGTTGGCGGCGATGTTGGGTCCCGATTGGCGGTCGGCGACCCAGTGCCAGCCGACGGGTGCTCCCACAGCGAGTAACTCCTCGACCACGATGAGCCGTTCGACGGCGGTGCGCCCACCGCCGCCGTACTCGCGGGGCAGCGCCATGCCCAGCCATCCCCGCGAACCCAGGTCAGCCGAGAATGCCGGGTCGCTGGCGGCGGCGAAGCCGAGGCCGATGTCGTAGCTGCCGGCGGGAAGTCGCTGCGCCAGAAAGGCGCGGACTTCGTCGCGAAGCCGTAGTTCGTCGACGCTGAGGTCGGTTGCTTCCAGCCTCATTGCCCGCTCACCGGACCATCACCAGGCCGCCATCGATGGCGAGCACCTGACCGGTCATGTAATCGGTCTCGTCGGAGGCGAGGAATACGTAGGTGCCGGCGATCTCTTCGGGATCGGCCCACCGCTTCAACGGAATCCGTTGCAGGTAATTGTCATTGAGTTTCTCGTTGCTCCGCAGATTCTCGGTCATCGGAGTCGCCGCCGCGGGAGCCACCGCGTTGACGACGATGTTGTAGGCGGCGAGCTCGCGGGCGGCTGACCGCGTCATGCCCAGGAGTGCGGCTTTGGCCGAGGCGTAGTTGATCTGCCCGATTGTCCCGTTGATGCCCGCCGAGGAGGTCGTGAAGATGATGTGGCCCTTCTTGGCTTCCTGCATGCCCGGGACGACGGCCTGCAGCCAGTAGAACGACCCGTTGAGGTGGATGTCGAGCACCGTGGACCACTGCTCGTCGGTCATTTTCCACAACATCGCCGGGCGCGTCAGCCCTGCGTTGCTGACCAGCACTGTGATCGTTCCCAGCTCGGCGGCGATGCGCGCCGCGGCGTCGTTGACGGCGCGGCGCTGCGACACATCACAGGGTACGGCGATCGCCGTACCGCCGCTGGCGGTGATCTCGTCGGCTACACCCTGCGCCGTCGACTCGTTGATGTCAACGACGGCCACCCGGGCGCCCTCGGCGGCGTAACGGATCGCGATCGCGCGGCCCAACCCTTGACCCGCACCGGTTACCACGGCGACTCGGTCAGCGAGCCGCACCGGGTTTGACATGTATTCCTCCTTGATGGCTTCGGTGTCGGTGGTGCAGGAGCACTCAGAAGTACAGGCGGGTGATCGACTCTGCGACGCAGACCGGTTTGTCACCACCCTGACGTTCCACGGTGGCCTGCCACACGACCTGAACACCGTCGGGCACGTTCTCGACAGCGGCGATGCCGAGCCGAACCCGGACCAGGGAATCAACGGGCAGCGGGGCCGGGAATCGGACTTTATTGAGTCCGTAGTTCACGCCCATCCGTTTGTTGGTCACCTCGAAGATGTTGTTCATCAACGGGGGAAGCAATGCCAAAGTCAGGTAACCGTGGGCGATCGTTGTGCCGAACGGCCCTTCGGCGGCCTTCGCCGGATCGACGTGGATCCACTGGTGGTCGTCGGTGGCGTCGGCGAACAGGTTGATCCGGTCTTGATCGACGGCCAACCAGTCACTGACGCCGAGCTCTTGGCCCACCAGGGACCGCAGTTCGTCGGGGCCTTCTATTGTGCGCACGGCACACCTTTCGTCGAATTGCGTTGATCGGTCATAGCTGTCGCCCTTGCAGGTCGGTCCAGCGCCCGCGGGCACTCATCCGATGAGTCCTTGCACCACGTCGTAGTCTGCGGCGAGCACCAGGTCGGTCAGGCGCGCGAGTTCCTGGTCGGGGTTGCCCAACAGGTGTTGCGACGCGGTGGCCCGCTTCACGTAGAGCCCTATCTCATGTTCCCAGGTCAGGGCGAGGCCGCCGTGTATCTGCATGGCGGTACGCACCGCCTGCCAGTACGCCTCGAGCGCGGTGATCTCGGCAACGGCTGCCGGCACCGACGACCGCGGCTGGTCGAGCCCCTCGAAGGCCGCTTCCACGGCCGCGGTGGCGGCCTGCACCGCCACGTATAGATCGGCGCACCGGTGCTTGATGGCCTGGAACGCGCCGATCGGACGGCCGAACTGGATCCGAGTCTTGGCGTAGTCGACCGATATGTCGAGCAGGTGATGGGCGCCGCCGACGGCGTCGGCCGCCACGGCCAAGCGTGTGAGGTCCTGCAGCCGGGTCAGCAGTGTCCCCGCCGGCGCGCTATTGCCCATCGGCCCCAGCGGAACGGCGAGCGCCTGTCGCCAGCTCACGGCCGCCACCGGCCGGGTCACATCGAGGGAGCCGAGATTGGTGACCTCAACCCCGGAGTCGGCGCGGTCGACGACGAAGATCCCGACACCGGTGTCGGTGTGGGCGGCAACGATGAACCAGTCGGCCACGTCGGCCTCGAGCACTGTCGGCTCGTCCCCGGTCAGCCGCCACACATCGCCCTCCCGGGTGACCCGCGGCGATGCGTCATCAAGCGGCCCTACCCTGAGTGCCACCCGCACCGCACCCTCGGCGATGCCGGCCAGCAACTCGGCGAACTGTGTCTCGGCCTGGGCCCATCGGATCGCAGCGGGCGCGAGCACGGCACTGCTTAGATACGGCACCGGCAACAGGCAGCGCCCCGCCTCGATCAGAAACGCGGCCAACCCCGACGCCCCGGCATCGGCGCCGCCGTACTGTTCGGGAACTGCGAATCCGAAGATGCCCAGCTCCGCGAGGCTCTTGACCAGGTCAGGGTCGGCACGTCGCCCGCACTCGGCAAGACTGCGGGTCTGCGGCAGCGGAGCCAGTCGCTGCAGGCCATCGCGAACCCAGAGCCGGAACTCGATCCGGTCGTCGTCGGTAAGCACGGCCACCGGTTCCTCCTCGTGCGACGTCGGCCCGCGATAGGGCGAATATAGTCTAATGTATAGATGATTATTGGACGGGATGCTTTGGGGTATCGATGACTCAGGAACGGCCGGGCGAAACCGCTGGCTTCCGTAATGAGGTCCGCGCCTTTCTCCACGACAACCTGCCAGCGGATTGGGCCGGGGTCGGCGCCCTCCCGGCACCGCAGCGGCGCGAGTTCGTCAGCCGCTGGCGGCGGCTCATCGGGCAAGCCAGACTGATCGGCGTCACCTGGCCGGTCGAATACGGCGGGCGCGGCCTGACCAAAATCGACCACCTCGTGGTTGTCGAGGAGTTCTCCCGGGCAGGGGTCCCTGTCGGGACGCCGGGGGATACCGTGTCGGTCAAGCTCATCGGAAACACGCTGGCCGCGTGGGGAACTCACGATCAGAAGTCCCGCTTCCTGCCACGAATCATCAGCGGCGAGGATGTGTGGTGCCAAGGGTACTCCGAGCCCGAGGCGGGTTCGGATCTCGCCAGCCTGCGCACCCGCGCCACGCTGGACGGGGACGAATGGCACATCGATGGCCAGAAGATCTGGACGTCAAACGCGAGCAATGCAAACTGGATGTTCCTGCTGGCGCGCACCCAGCCGGATGCGCCGAAGACCAAAGGCATCTCCATGTTGCTCATGCCGATGGAGCAGCCGGGTGTCGATGTTCGACCGATCACCATGCTCAACGGCGCCAAGGAGTTCTGCGAGGTCTTCTTCAACGACGCGCGCACCGCGGCGGATCTGGTTGTGGGCGAAGTCAACGACGGTTGGCGGGTGGCCAATTCCCTCCTGAGCCACGAGCGGGGCGAGGAAGCGGCGGTCAACCCGATCCTGTTCGCCCACGAGCTGGGGCGGGTATTTGAGATGGCCAAGCAGCGCGGCGCCGACCAACAGCCCGGTACCCGGGAGCGCCTCGGGCGCGCCTATCTCGGGGTTGCGGTGATGAAGGCGATGGGGGACAAGATCCTTGCCTCCTACATGCGCGACGGAACCCTGGGCCCTGAGGCGTCGGTGTCGAAACTGTATTGGAGCGAATACCACCAGGGCACGACGCGGTTGGCGGTCGACATACTCGGCCGTGATGCGCTGTATTGGGAGGGCGACATTCCTATGCGCTTTTACCGAGCCGACGACGCCGGTGCGCCTAACGATTCCAGCTCGTGGCTATCTGTTCACCTGTGCAATGCGATGGCGGGCACCATCTATGCCGGTACTTCAGAGATCCAGCGCAACATCATCGCGGAGCGGATTCTCGGGCTGCCACGTGAGACACGTGCGACGTAGCACCACCCCCCTAGGGGCGCAACGCCTCGGCCAACACGATGGGGTTGTGGAATTCGGTCCACGACCGGATCATGCCGTCATTGAATTCGAACACGGCGATGTAGGAGTTCCGGTACGGCTTCCCGGTTTTCCGGGCAGCGAAATCGCCGTGATATTTGGCGATCACGGTCTTGCCGTCTGTTGCCGAAAGGAGTTCGTCGATGTACAGCGGATGGGGGTCGAACAGACTAGCCACCCCGGCGAAAAGCTGCCGAACCTTGTCTTTACCACCGGCATGTGACCAAAACCCGGTGCGTTCATCCTGGAATGGCAGCCGTACTTCGATGTCGTCGGAGAATAAGGCGATGGCTTGGTCGAAGTCACCCGCCGAGAAGTGGCTCAACAGCCGCGTCACCGTGTCGGTGTGCTGCGAATCGCCTGTGACGTCAACCATTTCGAGCTCCCTCCAGAGCCCCCGGATCCGTACCGCGGCTCATACGACGCGCGGGTCGGGGACTGTCGCGAGGAAGCCCAGCGACCCGTCGAGCAGCCAGCACGCTACTAGCAACTCGACGAAAATGCCAGGTACATCGGGTCGGATGTGCCGAACTCCACCCGATGTGCTCGCACGCGATATCTCACGACAGTAGGAACTGTGGACCAACAATACGGCGGTAGCGCACTGAGCGGGCGTGATCACCACACAGCTCAGAAGATTCCCGCGGGCACCAGTCCCGCCCGGCCTGCAACCCCACGGGTGAGACCGCGTCGTCTCGTAGCTGAGGCGGGGATGACGATGGGCGACATCGTCGCCGACAACGCCGAGCGGTTCCCCGATGTTGCCGCCTACCGGCTCGGCTCGCGTGCGGTCACCCACCGCGAGTTACGCCAACGAAGTCTTCAACTGATATCGGCGATGGTGGACCTCGGTGTTCGACGCCAGGACCGGATTGCCGTGCTTGGACGCAACAGTATTGAATTCGGCGAGTTGCTGGCCGCGACTCAGCTCAGCGGTATCACGCTGGCAACGGTCAGCTTTCGGTTTTCCAAGTCAGAAGTACTCGATGCCCTGCGCCGGGTGACGCCGTCGATCGTGTTCTGCGATGAGGAATTCGCCCCGCTCGTCAACGACTGCGCTGCCCAATTGAGCGGACTTCGCCAGGTCGTTTCCATCGGTGGGCAGCCCGCGTCGGGAATGGTGGGGTACGAGGATTTCATCGCCCAAGGTGTCGCATCGGATCCGCCGTTGGTGGCGCGGCCCGATGACATCGCGTGCCTGCTTTTCACCAGTGGGACCACCGGACCGTCGAAGTGTTGCATGCTCGGGCAGAAGGAGCTGTGCCGAATCGCCTTCGCGGCCAACGCTGAGATGCGCACCGGCTGCGACGACCGCGCGCTCATCAACATGCCGATGTTTCACTTCGGCGCGATCGCGATCATCGGTGCGCTGCACGCCCGCGGGGGATCGGTGGTGCTGCAACGGCAGTTCGATCCGCGTGAAGCGATCGGGTTGGCCAAGACCGAACGCATCACCCTGCTGCACCTGGCCCCGGTCATGTTGCAGACGTTGTTGGACGAACGTGGCGCCCAGGCCGGACTCGAAAACGTGCGCACGGTGCTCTATTCGGCCGCGCCGATGCCTGCGCCAACGCTGCGTCAAGCGATGCAGAGCATGCCAGACGCCGGATTTCTCAACCTCTACGGCCAAACCGAATGCATCGTGTCGAGTCTGCCGCGTGAATTACATTCGCCGGACACGCCGGCAGGCGTACGCCGGTTGGGATCGGTCGGGTTTCCGTTTCCGGGTATCTCGGTGCGCATCCTCGGTGAGGACGGATCCGACGTGACGCAGGGTGAGCCCGGGGAAATCGTCGTGCGGGCCGATACGGTGTTTCGTGGTTACTGGAATGATCAACCGGCCACCCTCGCGACGCTGCGGGACGGGTGGTGCCACACCGGTGATATCGGACGGTTCGACGAGCACGGACTGCTGTACTTGGTTGACCGGAAAAAGGATGTCATCATCACCGGCGGTGAGAATGTCTACTCGCCCGAGGTCGAGGACGTATTGTCTGGCCTCGACGAGGTGGTGAGCTGCGCGGTGGTCGGAACGCCGGATCCGCGCTGGGGAGAAGCGGTCACCGCTGTCGTCGTGCTCCGGCCTGGTGCTGGGCTCAGCCTCGTCCGGGCCCAGGAATTCGTCCGCGAGAACCTGGCGTCCTACAAGGTGCCGCGCCGGCTCGTCATCGTCGACGAACTGCCCGTGCTACCTAGCGGCAAGATTGACAAGAAGCGCATCCGCACCGAGGTCAGCAACGGTTAGCCGATCGGCGGGCGCGGTCAGGCCGAGCGGGCCGGACCGCGTGTCGGCCTCAGCGCACGGCGAAACCGGCATCGAGTGGCCAGGCTGTACCCGTAATGAACTTGGCCTCATCGGAGACCAGGAATGCCACCGCATTTGCGATGTCCTCGGGCGCAAGCACCGGAATGGGCAGCACGTTCTGCATGGCGGCCAGACCGGGATCGCCAGACTCGAACATCTTCTGCATCGTTTCGTTCATCACCATCCCGGTGGCCACGCCCGTGGGGTGAATGGTGTTGACGCGGATGGAATGCTTGCCCAGGTCGTTTGCCCACACCTGCATCATGCCGACAAGGCCACGTTTTGCGGCGGTATAGGCAAGCGCGCCGGTCACGTCCGTTCCGGTGCCCTTCAGGCCGGCACTGGAACTGGTGATGACGATGGAACCCCCACGGCCACCGTCGATTAGCGCCGGAATCGCGGCGTGCACCGTGTTCCACGCGCCGATCAGGTCGACATCGATGACGTCCCGGAACACCTGGCGGTCGTCTCCCCCCGACGTGAGGCGGATGATGCCGGCATTGGCGATCACGATGTCAAGGCGACCGAATTCCGCGAGTCCGGCGGCGACAACGGCATTGACGGCATCATGATCGCGCACGTCGCCCTGATGAGCGACGATCCTGCGGCCGGTGTTCTCGACGAGTTTGACTGTCTCCTGCAGATCCGACGGCCGAGCGTTCGGGTAGTCGATCGTGTCGATGTCGGCACAGATGTCCAGCGCGATGATGTCGCAACCGTCGCCGGCCAGCCGTACGGCATGTGCGCGACCCTGACCCCGCGCGGCTCCGGTGATGAACGCGACCCGATCGTCCAGTCGACCCATATTTCTGCTCTCACTTTCTCCGCACCCAACACTGGATTCACCCGGCACCGCTGGGTGAACCAGCACACCGGCTGCGGTGTTACCGCAGCACTGCGAAATGTCGGTCCGGATCCCATCAGGACTGTCGCGCTCAAAGTATGACAGTCGCATGTCATACGTCAATAGAACAGCAGCGGCCTAACCCACTATAGAAGATCATGTGTCACATGCAATGGCAGTTAACTGCCAGAAAAATGGGCAATGACGGACGAGGTACACGTCGAGGCCGAGGGATTTGTTCGTCGTGCTGCACCGCTCGGCATCGGTTACCGGTCCTGGCGACCGTAGCTACCCGACGTTCGCGGCGGCGAAGCGAACCGCGGCAGCGTCGTAGTCAGATCGCCGCCGGCGGCCGACCAGAAAACTCGGTGGCGACAGGAAGGCGTTGTCGGGCAACGCGGTGCGGGACTTCAGCATCTCGCGGGCCTGGGCGGTGTCGCCGCAGACCGCGATCGCCCAGAGCATGTCGTCGGTGACGTGGTCGGCGATCGTGTCCGGACGGCCGCTGCGGAACGCCGCGCGGATCGCGGCGACCTGGTCGTGCCATCCGTGCAATTCGACCAGCGAGTCGTAGGTGCGGACGGTGAGATAAAACGCGATCTGCAGCCGGGCTTCGCGGGTGGCCCGCTGCGGGTCGGTGTCGTCGATCGCGGTTATCAGCCAGCCCCATCGCTGCAGGGCGGCGGCGTCCCGCCCCGACGACGCCGCACCGCGGGCAAGCTCAGGGTCGACGACTTCGTCCCACCAGCGGTCGGTGAAGATGCCGTGACCGAGCACGCCGTCGGCGGTGCGGCCCGCGGTGCGCAGCATGATCTTGTTGAAAGCCCCGATCAGGATTGGCACGTCGAGCCGGCCGAGGACCGGCGCGCGGATGTCGGCCTCGATGTTGTAGTACTGGCCGCAGTAGTGGATCGTTTCGCCGTTCTCGGCCTCCAGGAATGCCCGGATCGCCTCGACGAGTTCGGCCATCCGAGGTGCTGGGTGGTCGGCCTGTACACCGAACCAATCCCGGTTCATCCGCGATGTTCCCGAGCCGAGGCCCAAGAACACCCTTCCGGGGGCGATTTTGGACAGGTGGCGGATGGCTGAGGCGTGCACGAACGGTGAGCGGGCGAACGCGTAGGCGATACCGGGACCGACCACCGCCTCAGTTGTCGCCAGGGCCATTTCGGCCGAAGTGACGTAGGCGTTGAGGTCGCTGAATTCGCCCGCGCAGAATGCGCCGGCTCCGGCGGTCTCCGCCTCAGCGGCACGCTGCGGGCCCGGCCACGGCAATCCCCACTTCATCTTCTCGGTTCTCAATCCATCGGTGCTGACTAACCTAGTAAGCTACGTAAGCATAGTACCGGTGATCGCCAGGACCACAACGGGCGTCCATCGCCCCCATCCCGCGGCGACGGCTGCGGACCGACCCGCTGCGCACCGGCTTCTTGAGTCTCACAACCGGGTAGCCGCTTACTCGCAGTGTCGTCAACTTCCCGTCGCGCCCGACGTCTCGACCGATACCCGAGTCTCGGGCCACTCGAAATCAGCACTGGCGCAGGGGCACAATTCCGTATGATGCAGTGATCGCGCGTACATCACCAGACGAGGTGCGCCAAGGCCAAACGTCGTGAGGTGGCCGGGATTTGATCATCAAGGGCAAGGTATTTGTCGTGACCGGGGCCGGGAGCGGCATTGGTCGCGATGTGGTCTTCGCGTTGGCAGACAAGGGCGCACGAGTCGCCGCCGTCGACAACAACGCAACTGCGCTGCAGGAGACGGCCGCGCTGGGCCGCAACCACTCTGACCGGATCTCCACCCACATCCTAGATGTCACCGATCGGATGGCGGTGTCGTCGCTGCCCGATTCCGTGGCCCAGGAGCACGGCGTCGTCGATGGTCTCGTCAACGTCGCCGGCGTCATCCATCGCTTTGCGCGCGTCAACGACCTGGAGTTCACCGAGATCGAACGGATCATGGACATCAACTTCTACGGCATTCTGAACATAACGAAGGCATTCTTGCCTGTGTTGTTAAAGCGTCCCGAGGCTCACATCACGGCGGTGTCGAGCATGGGTTCATTCGTGCCGGTACCGGGGCAAACGATCTACGGCGCCTCGAAGGCCGCAGTGAAGCTACTGATGGAAGGACTCAACTCCGAACTGCGCGACACCAACGTTGGCGTCAGCGTGGTCTTCCCGGGAGCCATCGCCACCAGCATCGCGGTCAACTCGGGTGCGATGACGGCGGCGGAGAACGCGGCGACGGCGGCAACGATGAGGATGACCCCATCGCCGGTCGCGGCGGCCAAGATCGTCCGCGGCATCGAAAAGTGTTCCTACCACGTATTCATCGGTGCCGATTCGGTCCTACTGGACAAACTCTCCCGGCTCATGCCCGCCCGATCAGCGAAGGTCGTCTACTCGCAGATGCGCGATCTGCTCGCGGGCCAGCCTGACCACGACTGAAAAGCCTGAAGCGTCACAGCGACACCGCGCGGCCGCCGAGGGATGTCGCGGGCCGGCTAGTGGCGGGCCCACTCCGCGACGAGGTCGTTGACCGTCGTAAGCCGTGCCAGCAGGCCGATAGTGTTCTCCAGTACCTGTTCAGCGTAGCCGGTCGGGGTTCCGCCGACAGCATCACGCGGGACGACGAGGTTGAATCCGGCCTGGCTGGCATGCGCCGCGGTGATGGGTAACGCCAAATTGAGCGATACACCGGTCAGGACGATCGTACCGACACCGAGATCCCGCAGCAGGGGTAGCAGTTCGGTGCCCAGGGTGGGAAACAGACCGTGGTGGCGGGGCAGCACGAAATCGCTTGCTGCCAGCAATTCGGGAATGACGTGTGACTCTGGGCTATCGGGCGTCCACCCAGAGGTGGCCGGTCCCAACGCCCGCCATATCCGCGCGGTCCCGGTGGGGGAGCTTCCCGGCAACGGGCCTACGTAGGTGGCGTGAACGACGTGCACGCCTGCGCCGCGGGCGGCGTCGAGCAGTCGGCCCAGAGCCTGAACGAGTCCGCCGATGTCGGCCGCCAAAGCCGGCAAGACCGACTGTGGTCCGAGAACGCCTTGCTGGCATTCGATGCACACTACTGCGACAGTCGCGGGATCGTCAGGCGTGAGCGGCGATGGTGACATTGAGATCCTCAGGTGTATTTGGAGTTGCTAGGGCTGGGGTCGAAGTTAGTCGACTGCGCCGCAATCGAGTACGCGCTCTCTAACCATGGGAGTTCGGCATCAGATACGGGGGCTGCGCTAGCGGCGGACGTCCATGCCGGCGTGGACCTTCAGCACGCTGCCAGTGAACCAGCGCCCCGCGTCCGAGATCAAGGACAGGATCGCGTTGCTGACGTCGCGCGGTTCGATCATCGGCAGGTCTGGTAGGGCTGTCTGCACCTCATTGGCAAGGTAAGGGTTGTCTTCGATCATCTTGAACAGTGCGGGGTTTTCGGTGATCATCGGTGTTGCGCAGTCGGTTGGTGCCACCGCGTTGACGCGGATGCCTTCGGGTGCAAGGAGTTTGGCGTACGCGTGCACCAGTCCTGTGATCGCCAGCTTGGACATCAGGTAGGCGTCTGAGCCGCCACTGCCGTCCGTGGACTCTAGCAGAGCCGCTGTCGAGCTGGTTGCCACGAGATTGCCGCCAAGGCCGCGTGCCCGGAGATGGGGGATCGCCACCTGGAAGGTGTTCCAGACACCGATCAGCATGATGTCGATTCCGAGCCGCAGCGATTCGGCAGCGTCACGCTCGTCTGGGTTGGTCAGGATCACACCGGCGTTGGCGATCACGGTGTCGATGTGGCCGAAACGGGCCACCCCGGCGTCGAAGGCATGCTGTAGCGCGTCCTTATCGCGCACGTCCGCTGTCCCGACTAGCATAGTCTGGCCGGTCTTTTCGACCAGGTGTGCTGTCTCGTCGAGCTCGTCGGCAGTTCCCAGCTTGTAGGGCACCGTGTCGAGGTCATGGCAGATGTCCACCCCGACGATGTTCGCGCCTTGTTCGGCGCACATGACCGCGTGCGAGCGGCCCTGGCCCCGTGCGGCACCCGTGATGAAAACGACCCGGCCATCGAGTAGGGCCATGACCTGCTCCTCTTGTCGCCTGCTGGTGATCGAGGTACGCGGCTTGAGGGTGCGGTTCCGTGATCAGCCGGCTCAGATCTACCTGGGGGATGTTACCCCCGGCGGGTTGAATCATACAACTATTTTGTTATTTCCTTGGGGGTGACCTTGCCACTGCAGTGAAAGGAGATCGACATGCCGGACAACAGTGATACCGCTACTCCGCGTCCGCCGCACGGGGATTGGCTCGGGACTCCGTATCTCTCGTTCAAACGGGATGGGCCCTTTGCTGTATGCACCCTGGACCGGCCGCAAGCCCGCAACGCCATGACTCCGGCGATGTACTTCGGGATCCGGTATGCCGTCAGCAGAGTCAACGCTGATCCCGGGCTGGCTGGTCTGATCATCACCGGGACCGGTGATGTGTTCGCGCCTGGGGGTGACTTGGGTCAGGGGGGCGTGGATGATTGGATGGACTTCGCGGCGAACCTGGGCATGGATGTGACGCCGTTTGACAGTCTTCGCACGTCGTCGAAACCGGTTGTGGCAGCGGTCAACGGCCTGTGTCAGGGGGGCGGTCTGCAGATCGCGATGTGCAGCGACGTGGCCGTGGTCAGCGAGCGCGCGACGTTCCGGGTACCCGAGCTGTTCCGCGGTATCGCCGACACTTACTACAGCCAGATGTTGGCGCGCATCATCGGGCCCGTCCGGACTCGGGACCTGATGTTGACTGGGCGGACACTGACCGCCCAGGAGGCGCTTGACTGGGGAATCGTCAGTCGTGTGGTTGCCCACGACGACGTGCTGCACGTCGCACATGACCTACTGGCCCAGTGCTGTCGGACTGCACCGGGCGCGCGCAGCGTGATCAAGGCGAGCTTGGACGACTACCTGGGACTATTCGACCGCATCGGAATGCAGACCAGCCTGGCGGGTGAGGAAGCGCGGGAAGGGTTCCGTGCGTTCAAGGAGAAGCGGTCACCCAGTTGGGTGCATCCCGGCCTGCGCGTCGCCGGCCGTCTGTAGGCCGACATCGGGCCGGCGCATCTGGCTGCGTGTGCCGCTGGTCTACTTCGGTGTGAAACGCTGAGCGCCGTCGAGGCGCAGCACCTCGCCGTTGACGTAGCCGTTGGTGAGCAGGAACACCGCCGCGTCGGCATATTCGCTGGGAGCGCCGAGTCGCCTGGGGAAGGGCACATTGGAAGCGAACTTGGCGATCGCCTCCTCGCCGACCGACTCCATGATCGGCGTCTTCATCGTTCCCGGGGCGATGGTGTTGACCCGGATGCCCACCGATCCCAGGTCACGGGCCGCGGCCAGTGTTAGCCCGATGACACCGGCCTTGGCCGCGGCGTAGGCGGTTTGCCCGATCTGGCCTTCGTAGCCGGCGATCGACGCCGTCAGCACCAGCGCGCCGCGCTCTGAATCCTCGCGCGGTGCGGCCGTCGCGACCGAGGCGGCGACCAGTCGAGCGACGTTGTAGGTGCCGTTGAGGTATAGGTCGATCGTCTTGGTGAAGCCGCCGAAATCCGCTGGGCTGCCATCCCTTTGGACGATTCGTTGCGCGACTCCAAAACCACCGTGTGCCACGACCCCGTAACGCAGCTGACCGAGTTGATTGGCCTGCTCGATAGCGGCCAGGATGCTGTCCTCGCTGGTGACGTCGGTGCGGACGAAAACGGCGCGGTCGCCCAGCTCATCAGCCAGCGCCTTACCCTTGTCGTCGGCGAGATCGGCGATCACCACGCCCAGGCCGTCGTTGTGTAGACGCCGCACGGTCGCCTCGCCCAAACCTCCCGCGCCGCCACTGACTATGGCCGACGCGCCGTCGAATTGCTGTAGGTTCAACAGTCCTCCTTGATAACAGAACTTTTCATTGGGTTAGGTTGCCGTGCCGGCAGCTCCGCGTGGAGGCCACAGTCGCACAAGGCCTTTAGAGAGCCGGTCGCGGTGTGGACGGCAGGTAGAAGTTGGGGGTCAGGTCTTCCTCGCGTGCGGCGAGACGGTACTGGGCCAGATCCTCGATACCCTCCTCGCGCAACACCTCTTCGTCGGTGTAGAAGTGACCGCTGCAGTTCGCGGCGGGGCGGGTTACCAGTGCGTGCATCGCGTCGGCCATGATGCGTGGACTGCGCGCCTGCGCCCGCACGACGTCCTCGCCCATCGCCGCCATCATCCCGGTGCTGGCGACGGTGGTGGCTGGCCACAACGAATTGACGGCAATGGGAATCGACGCGAATTCCGCGGCCCAGCCCAGGGTCAGCAGGCTCTCGGCGTACTTGGCGACGGTGTGGCCGAGATGCGCGCCGACCCATGCTGGCGCCAGGTCCAGCGGCGGGGACACGTTGACGATGTGCGCGTTGTCCGAGGCTCGTAGATGCGGAAAAGCCGCCTGCACCACCGCGAACGGACCCTCAACGTTTACCGCGAGCAGCCGCTCGAACATCTTTAGCGGTAGCGCGGGGGTGCGACGCAGATCGAGCGCACCCGCATTGTTCACCACGATGTCGATGGCGCCGAAGGTCTCGGCGGCCTGTGCGACAACACCGGCGACGGCCTCGGTGTCGCGCACGTCGCACATCAGGGGCAGCGCCTTACCGCCCGCCTCCTGCACCGCCTCGGCGGTTTCGGCGAGGGTACCCGCGATCTTGGGATTCGGGGTGTCCGTCTTGGCCAGCAAGACCACACTGGCCCCATCGGCAGCCGCGCGGACTGCGATGTCGCGGCCGATACCCCGGCTCGCCCCGGTGATGACGACAACACGATCCTTCAAGGTGCGCAAGCCGCCGTCGGCCACGATGCGTCTCCTTCTAGCCCCGGTTGAACCTCGTCCCGAAATGCTATAACTATATAGCGTATTAATGGGCGCCAGATGCGGCCGCCCCGCCGGATTGAAGCGAGGCACTATGACCCATGTCGTCTCGATCGGCACCTATCTGCCGCCATGGCAGGTCGGTGACCGCCGCGTCAAAGGGCCCGACGAGGATGCGCTGACCATGGCGGTGGCGGCCGGCCGGGCCGCCGATCCCGACGCATCGGCGCACCGGGTGATCATGGTGTCGCGCAACTTCCCGCTGCTGGAGGGCGGCAACGGTGCGGTGCTGCTGGCCGGCCTCTCGTTGCCGGCCGACACCCCGGTGGCTGAGGTCCTCGGCGGGGCGCCGGCGCTGCTGGACCAACTCGTCAGCGCCCCGGACGACACACTGGTGATCGCCGCCGACGACAACGAGGCCGCGGCGGGGGCGTCGGCGGTGCTGACCGGCCCGGCCGGCACCACGCTGGCCGCCGCGGCGCGTCAGGCCCGCAGCCTGCCCATGCTGGTGCGCGCCGATGACGGTTCCCGCCACGCATATCTTGATCCCCGGCTGCAGCGCGAGGTCGGGGTGCGGGCCACGGTCGCACGCCTGGGTCTGACCGGGTCCCCCCTCGTGGCCGCGGTCGCCGGGGCAAAGGCCGGACAGCTCGGCGGAGGCTTCGACACGTCCGCCGTACTCGACGATGCAACGGTGTCGGCCGCCGCGGTCATCCGGTTGTTGGCCGACGCGATCGACAACCGCACCGCCGGCCTGGTGTTCGCCGTCGAGCAATCCACGGTCAGCGTCGGCGAGCTGACGCTCGCCGACACCCCACCGCGGATCGTTCGCGACGAGGTGCCCGCCCGTGACCTGCCCAAGACGCGGGTCGCCGAGGGTGTGGGCATCCCGATCTCGCTACCGGCCTATGCGCGTGCGTTCGAGCCGAAAATTCGTTGGGAAGCAGCGGTTTTCGAGGAGCGTCCGGGCATCGACGCGGCCCCTCAGTTCCCGCCAAGGGTCCGGGTCGACGATTCCGGCGTACTGTCTGACCACTACCGGCTCGAGCCGCTGCCGCGTACCGGCACCGTCTACACTCACACCACGATCCGGATTCCGGTCCCCGACCTGCCCAGCCCGTACTCGCTGGCGGTGGTCCAGCTGGACGAAACCCCGGTGCGCGTCCTGCTCAAGGTCACCGGCGTGCCGGCGGGGGAGGCCACCATCGGGCAAGCGGGCGCGGTGGTATTGCGCAGGATCGCGACCCGTGCAGGCATCCCCGACTACGGGTACGCCTTCTGGCCGGGGCGCACCGAACGGCATACGGCACAAGGAGCCCGGGCATGAGGAACGTCGCAATTGTCGGTGCCGGGATGACCCCGTTCGCCGAACATTTCGGCCTGGGGATCAAAGACCTCGTGCCGATGGCCTATGCCGAAGCGGTGGCCCACGTCGACAAGGGCATCACAAAGTCCGAGATCGAGGCCGCCTGGTTCGGGGAGCTGTCCACCACCGATGGATTCCCGTCCGGAATCCTCGCCGACACCCTCGACCTCACCGACATCCCCGTCACGCGTGTCGAAAATGCGTGTGCGACAGGTAATGACGCGATCCGAAACGGGACCCTGGCCATCGCCTCCGGCCTCTACGACGTCGTGCTGGTGCTTGGCGCTGACAAGGTGCGCGAGACGGCGACGAACGCGACGTTCTGGGAGTGGGCGGCGATGACCCGCGACAACGCGTGGGACTATCCACTGGGCCTTGTCGCACCGGCCAACTTCGCCTTGCACGTCACCCGTTATCTGCATGAGTCACCGGCGACCCGGGAACACATGGCCATGGTGGCGGTCAAGAACCACTTCCACGCGCTGAACAACCCCAAAGCCCAGCTGCGCTACGAAATCACCGTCGAGCAGGCACTGGCCGCGCCCATCGTGGCCGAGCCGTTCGGACTTTATGACTGCACCCCCCAGTCCGACGGCGCCGCCGCGGTGATCCTGGCCGCCGAGGATGTCGTCGACCGCTATACCGACAGGCCGGTGTGGGTGCGTGGTGTCGGCCTCGGTATGGACCGGGTCATGCACCAGCACAAAAACGACATGACCACCTTTCCCCCGACGGTGCGGGCCGCGAAGGCGGCACTCAAGATGGCCGGTCTCACGCCCCGCGACATCGATGTCGCCGAGGTGCACGACTGCTTCACCGGTGTCGAACTGATCAGCTACGAAGATCTCGGCTTCGCCGAGCGCTTCGAGGCGTACAAGATCGTCGAAGGACGTGAGAACTACGTTGGCGGCGCGATCCCGATCAACCCCAGCGGGGGACTGAAGGCCAAGGGCCACCCGCCGGGCGCTACCGGGGTCGCCCAGTGCTACGAGCTGTTCAACCAGTTGCGTGGGGAGGCCGAGAATCAGGTCGATGGCGCGCGAATCGGGTTGGCGCACAACATCGGCGGTCCGACAGCCGTCTCCGCGGTGACGATCCTTTCCCGCGACCGGGCCTGAGCCGCCAGAGGCGATACCTGCCTGGCCGCTCAGCGGTAGGCGGTCAGGCGCGCGGTGATCGCCACCTTGTCATCGTCGCCGATCGCCCGGGCATCGCTGACCGCGGAGGTGCGGCCGATGCGCAGTGGCGTTCCGACGTACCGAGAATTGTGGCCGGCGATGAACGGGCGCAAGAAGTTCACCCGTAACGACGCGGTTCGCAGCGGATCACCCGGTTGGTCGGCGTTGATTGCCGCCGATGCGGTCAGCTCCAGCCCGGCCGCGGCGACACCACCGTGCATGATGCCGATCTCGTTGTTCAGATCCGGGTCGACACGCTGCCGCAGTACCGAGGTGCCGTCGCCGCAGCTGTCAACATCGACCCCCATCAGATCCGACAACTGTCGCGTCGACCCCCGGTATGAGTCCGCGGGACGTTGGACCCGCCGACCTTCTGCCGGGATGAAGTACGAACGAACCGCGCCGGCGCCGATGACGGTTCCGCCTAAGCTCAGCGTGCACAGTGAAAGGGTCGTGCCGCCGACGGGGCCCAGCGGGCGTGCACGGGCGAGCACCGGTTTCTCGACGTCGGCCCACTCGGCTGGGCTGAGCTCCAGTGTCAGTTCCGTTGTCACCGTCCACTGATCGCTACGACGACGGTAATGGTTGGACATGCCGCCGGCGGCGTCGACGAGAATGGCCAGCAGACCCACCGCCGGCGCGCCGGTAAAGGGGTTGCGCAGGCCCGCTATCGGCATCGACATCGCGATAGCCGCATCGGCGAGATTGGCCTCGAGGAATTCGACTCCAAACCGCACCCGGATGCTGTCCGGTGTCTCGATGTCGCGCTGAACCTCCTCCTCGGTTATGCGGTTCATTCGAGAAGGTCGACGACGGTTGACAACTTGGATCCGGCGAACAGAAACTCCTCTGCCTTCATCAGATGGCGTTGCCAGAGCTCACCCGCCTTGTCCGCGTCGCCGGATTTGATCAGTTCCAGGACCATGCGATGCGTCGTGGCCGAACGGCGCAGCGCCTGCTCAGCGGCTGCGCCCTCGGTCGGCTGCAACGAGCGGTTGGCCTTTTCGATGATGTGATGCAGCATGGCGCTGACGATCTGCTGCGTCTTGTTACCCGACAAGCGCGCGATAGCGGCGTGGAAGTCGGTCATCTTGTCGATCGACTCGATACCGGGCTGCAGTCGGGATTCGTGTTCGACGATCCGCTCGAGCTCGGCGATGGCGTCGGGGTCGGCCCCATTGGCCAACGCCACCACCATGGGTGTTTCCAGGTTGGCCCGGGCATCGTAGACGTCTTTCAACGTCACGCCCTCGTACTCCAAGATCAGCCCGGCGTAACGGGCCAGCGTCTCGCGCCGTGGACGCATCACCCGTGCGCCGCCACGCACGCCACGCTGCACCTCGATCAAGGACTCGGACTCCAGCACCCGAAACGCCTCGCGCAGCGTCGGGCGCGACACCCCGAACCGCTCCATCAGCTCCGATTCCGGGGGCAACATCGAGCCCTCGCTGATCTCACCGCGGATGAACATTCTGCGCAGCACGGTGGCCACGCGATCGGCCATCTTCGGTTCCCGAAGATTGGTGACCTCCATAATCGCCTCCGCCTCGCTGAATCAACTAACTGTCAGTGCAGATCAACCGACTCGCCGCAGCCCGAGCGGGTGTCGGCTAGTGCGGAACCTGACCAGCGTCAGTAGCCCATCGACCGGCCCATCAGATCCTTCATGATCTCGGTGGTTCCGCCGTAGAGGCGCTGCACCCGGGAATCGCGCCACAGCCGGGCCACCTCGTATTCGTTGATGTAGCCGTAGCCCCCGTGCAATTGCAGGCAACGGTCGATGATCTCCCACTGCACCTCGGTGGTCCACCACTTCAGGCCTGCGGCGTCCTCGGCCGTCAGTTGGCCCTCGTTCAGCGCCAGGACACACTGGTCGAGGTAGGTTTGCGCGGCGTCCAGCTTGGTCTGCATCTCGGCCAAAAAGTGGCGGTTCACCTGGAACTTGCCGACGGGCTGACCGAACGCGGTGCGCTCGAGTGCGTAGTTCTTCGTCAGCTCCAACGCGCGCCGGGCCATCGGCAGGCCGTAGCAGGCGATGCCCAGCCGCTCGCTCGGGAGGTGCGAAAGGAGGTGGTAGAAGCCGCGGTTGAGCTCGCCGACGAGGTTCTCCTTGGGGACCCGGACGTTGTCGAAGAACAGCTCGGCGGTGTCGGCGGACCATTGGCCGATCTTGTCGAGCTTGCGACCGCGGGTGAAGCCCTCCATGCCGTCCTCGATCATCAGCAGACTGATGCCTTTGCGGCCCGCCGACGGCTCGGTCTTGACGGCGGTCAGCACGAGCTTGGACAGCAGCCCGTTGCTGATGAACGTCTTCTGGCCGTTGACCACCCAGTGGTCACCGGCATCTGTTGCGGTGGTCTTGATGCCCGCCAGGTCGGAACCGGCGGCCGGCTCCGACATTGCGATCGAGCCGATGTACTCACCGGAGATGAACTTGGGCAGCCAGCGCTCTTTCTGCTCCTCGGTCGTGAGGTCGTCGAGATATGGCACCAAGATGTCGTTTTGCACGCCCAGACCGATGCCCACCGAACCGGTGGCCATCATCTCCTCGGAGAGAATCTGGTTGAAACGGTAATCGGTGAGTCCCATGCCGCCGAAGCGCTCCGGCAGCGCCCAGCCGATCAAGCCATGCTCACCGGCGGCGCGCCATGCCTCGCGGCTGACCTTGCCTTCGCGTTCCCACTTCTCGCTGTAGGGGGCGCATTCACGTTCGAAGAACGCGCGTGCGGTGGCGCGAAATTCGTTGTGGACGTCGTCGAAAATATTGCGGCGCATGTGGTTTTCCTTCCTCAGCTGCAGGCGACGAGCGCAGGCAAGGGGCGGGTCGGGGGATGCATCGCGAACAGTCGCTCGTCGAGCAGGGCTTCCAGCTGAAGCTGGGATTCGCACAGCGCGTCAACCTGGAACCCTCGCGCGGTATAACGGGTCGGATCGTGCTCGGCGGTCAGGGCGATCGCGCCGCACACCTGCAGCGCCGCCTCGCTGACCACGCGGTGCGCCCGCCCGGCCGCAGCCTTGGCGGCCTGCGCTGACAACCGCGCACCGAAGCGCCACCAGGTGCTCAGCGGGACGTCCGACCTGTAGTCACAGTGACGGCTGGCGGCATCGGCAGGGGTGGTCAACCGGGACCCCCTTCGTGACGTCGCGGACAACCCGTCGGCTAATCCGCTAAACAATTATCTATAAATGAGTACAATAAACCACGCCAACAGTCCAGCGAGAGGAAGCTCTGATGACGGCTTCGCCGGTCGCCGCAACCACCGTCCAGTTCAACCCCGAATCGCGCCTGTACATCGATGGTCATCTGCGCGAATCCTCGACGGGTAAGACCGTCGACAACCTCAATCCCGCGACCGAAGAGCTGCTCGGCGTGGCAACCGACGCCAGCGCCCAGGACATGGACGAGGCGATCGCAGCGGCCCGTCGGGCCTTCGACACCACGACCTGGTCCACCGACCGCGCGTTCCGACAGCACTGCCTGCTGCAGCTGCACGAGGCGCTGCAGCAGGAGAAGGAGGAGATGCGCGCCGAGCTGGTGGCCGAGGCCGGCGCTCCGCTGGGCATGACCTATATCGCGCAGTTGGACTGGCCGTTGGCCGAGGCGATCCGCTGGCCCGCGCAGTACATCTCCGACTTCCCCTGGGAGCGCCAGCTCGAGGAGGCCGCCCTGATGGGCGTGCCCTACAACCGCGTCGTGGTCAAGGAGCCGATGGGTGTGGTCGGCGCCATCACGCCGTGGAACTTCCCCGTCGAGATCATCAGCAACAAGGTCGGCCAGATCCTGGCCACCGGCAACACGATGGTGCTCAAACCGGCGATGGAAACACCCTGGAGCGCGCTGCGCTGGGGCCGCATCATCGCCGAAAAGACCGACATCCCGGCCGGTGTGGTGAACATCGTGCCCGCGTCGGACAACGACATCGCCCAGCGCCTGCTGACCGATCCACGGGTCGACATGATCTCCTTCACCGGCTCGACCGCGGTCGGTGAGCTGATCGGTCGGCTGACCGCGGCGACCATGAAGCGCAACCTGATGGAACTCGGTGGCAAGTCGGCCTACCTGCTGCTCGACGACGCCAATCTGGCCGAGACCGTCCCAGGGTGTGTCGGCGCGCTGATGCACTCGGGCCAGGGCTGCGCGCTGACCACCCGGATGTTGGTGCCCAGAGCGCACTACGACCAGGCCGTCGAACTGGCCACCGCCGCCTTTGCCGGGGTCACCGTCGGCGACCCCAGTGACCCAGCCAACTTCGCCGGCCCGCTGGTGTCGGCCAAACAACGCGAGCGGGTGATGGAGTACATCCGGGTCGCCAAGGAACAGGGCGCCCGGGTGACCGTGGGCGGCGGCAAGCCCGAGGGGCTGGACCGCGGCTACTTCGTGGCGCCGACAGTTCTCGCCGACGTCGCACCCGAGCACCGGGTCTTTCAGGAGGAGATCTTCGGTCCCGTCATCACGATCACCCCGTACGACGGGGGTGACGACGGCGCCGTGGAGATGGCGAACAACTCCATGTACGGGTTGGCGGGCACCGTGCTCGGTTCCGCCGAGCGGGCGATGGCCGTCGCGCGGCGCATCCGCACCGGATCGGTGAACGTCAACGGCGCCATCTTCTACGGCCCCGACGCACCGTTCGGCGGCTACAAGATGAGCGGCATCGGCCGGCAGAACGGTTTCGAGGGCTTCGAGCAGCACCTGCAGACCAAAGTCATCGCCTACTGATCCCGTCACTAAACAAAGGAACACATGACCGACATCCTCAACGGAATCCGTGTCGTCGAGTTGGCCGCGTGGACATTCGTGCCCGCGGCCGGTGCCGTGCTCGCCGACTGGGGCGCCGACGTCATCAAGGTCGAGCACCCCGAGACCGGCGATCCGCAGCGCGGCCTGGTCAGTTCCGGCATCGTCACCGGCGCCGGGGGAGTGAACCACTTCGTCGAGCAGCCCAACCGGGGCAAACGCAGCATCGGGCTGGACACCTCCACTCCCGAGGGGCTGGAGCTGTTGATGAAGCTGCTCGAGACCGCCGACGTCTTCGTCACCAACCTGCTGCCGGATTCGCGGCAGCGGATGGGCATCGACGTCGCGCAGGTCCGGGCCCGCAACCCCAGGATCATCTATGCCCGCGGCCACGGCTACGGCACGAAGGGAGACCTGGCCTCCCAGGGCGGTTTTGATCTGGCCGCCTACTGGGCACGAGGCGGGATCGGCGAGGCGTACGCCGCCGGCGACGGCTCCTACCCACCGATTCAGCGGCCGGCGTTCGGCGACTCCTACGGAGGTCTGGCCATCGCCGGTGGTATCGCGGCGGCCCTGGTCAAACGTGAGCGCACCGGCGAACCCTCGGTGGTGGACGTCTCCTTGCTCAATGCGGCGATCTGGCAACTGGGGCCCGACATCGTCGGCGCCGGGGTGACCGGGCAGGACATCCCGAAGTTCAATCTCGACGAAATGCCCAACCCGGTGGCCAGCATCTACAAGACCCGCGACGCCCGGTTCATCGCCTTCGTGCTGCTGCAGGCGGATCGGTTCTGGGCTGATTTCTGCACCCGCCTGGGCCGGTCGGACCTGATCGACGATGAGCGCTTCGCCAACGCGATGGTGCGCTTCGGCAACCGCACCGAATGCATCGCCGAACTTCGTGCGACGTTCGAGTCCCAGGACCTCGCCCACTGGGAGAAGGCGTTCGCCGGGTTCGACGGGGTGTGGGACATCATGCGCACCGCCCACGAGGTGCACAGTGATCCACAGGCGATCGTCAACGGGTATCTACCGCGGGTCACCGACGCCAACGACAACGAATTCGCCTTGGCGGCCAGCCCGGTTCAGTTCGACGGCGCGCCGCTGGACCTGACCTGCGCGCCGGGGCACGGTGAACACACCGACGCGTTGTTGGCCGAACTGGGGTTCAGTGAGGACGAGATCATCGATTTGAAGATCAACTCGGTGGTGCTGTAGGCATGCCGGTATCTGACGACCTGGCGCGGCGGTTCCTGCACGTCAACCTCAACAGCGCGTCGCTAGACGCCACCGAGGCGCTCTACGCCCAACAGCTGGGCTTGTCCGCGCGGATGCGGACCGACCCCGAAGCGCCCACCGACGGCAGAATCCTCGGACTCGACGGCGAAAGTTACTGCGCCACTTCGTTTCTGTATGACGCCCGCGGCGGCCGCCGCGGCTGCGCCCTGGAGGTCATCGAGTGGCACTCGCCGGCCCTGAAACGCGACCTGAGCACCGACCCGCTCCGCCCGGGCATCCGGTCGGCGCTGATGACGGTCAGCGACCTGGCCGGCACGGTGAGGATGCTGCGTGAGCACAGTGTCGTGGTCAGCGACCCGCTCGACGGCCTGATCTCCGGTAGCAAGTCGGTGCTGGTGCTCGACCCCGACGGTGTGGTGATCGAGCTGGCCGAGGCTCCCGGTGACGCCCCCGCGTCGGCGGGGGCGCTGTTAGGTGGGGTACGCATCGCGGCCATCGACGCGAGCAAGACCGCGGAGTTCTTGACCTCCCTCGGCTTCGCCGTGGTGCAGGCGCCGACGGGCACGACCATCACCGGCGACCAGCTTTCACCCGGCGGGTCATCGCAACCCGTCGAGTGCGTCGTCGCCCAGCTCGCCCTGCCCGAGGACGGCCACCAATTCAGCCTCACGGTGGTCGAGCACCCCGGCAGCGCCGATCTGCCTCCGGTGCCCTGGGGCGGCAACCACCAAGGCCTCTACCGGTGCGCGCTGCGGGTGGAGAACGTCGAAAAAGCACTGGCAGCGCTGCCTGATTCCATCGAGCCGCAAGGTAACCCGGTGTGGTGTCCGCTGCCGGGCACCAAGATCGAGGGCCTCTACATTGCGTTTCTGCGCTCACCCGACGGGGTGGTCTTCGAGTTCGTCGAGCGCCCGCTGAAGTACTTCCAGCGCTAATTCGCCGGTTCAGGCTCCCAACAGCTCGCCGATGAGCTTGCGCCGCCGCGCCCAATTGGTGCCGCGCAGATCGGCGTGGCCCGACTCGGTGACGATCACGTCGACATCGTAGGCCGGTGTCGATACCGGGCGGCTGAGCCGCTCCACAAGCGGCGAGCGGCCGCCGAAGGCCGACGGCACCGCGATGATCGACAATCCATGACGACTCATCGCGGCTGCGGCACAGTAGTCCGGATGCCCACCGATGCCGCCCACCACGTTGTCGCCGATGCCTTCGACATTCACCTGACCGACCGGATCGATTTCGATGGCCGTGTTGACCGCGATCAGCGGTGCGCCGTCGCGCAGCCGGGTGAAGTCGTGCGTATAGGAGATGCCATGCAGGATCGGTCGACCATCAGCCCAGTCGAACAGCCGGTCACCGCCGAGCAAGTAGGTGGCCGACGGCGTCCCGGCCAGCAGACCACGGTCGTCGAGGTCGACCACGGCGTCGGTGAGCAGGCCGGTATCGATCCGCAACGGCGACGACGCCCGCCGAAGCAGGGCGGTGCCCAGCTGGCCCGGACCGTACTGCAGCCGGGCGCCCTCGGGGACGAAGCGCAGCACGGCGTCGGCAAGCTGGTCGTGCACCGGGTCGGGCTCCTTGTGCGGGAACCGGATTGGGCCGTCGTCGCTGCGGGCGACGACCGTCACCGCCGCCCGGCTCAGCGGCGGACCGGCGTCGGCCTTCGGCGCGTTGCTGTCGAGGATCGCCAGTACCGGAACCCCCGAATCCACCAGTTCGCGCTGCCAGCACACCTCGGTGCCGAAGTGCAGCGCACCGCCGCGCTCGACGAGCCTGGTGACGAGCACATCGGGTCGCAACGCAGCGGCCAGCAGCGCGGGAACAGCCGCCAGCCGGGTTGGCACGAACCGCGCGTTGGGGGCGTTCAGCACCCGGCGCATGCCCCAGCCCGGCATCAGTGCAACGATCTCACCGAACGCCTCGGGCTCTAGACCCTCGAGCGGTGTCGGCAGCCACGCCAGCACCAGCCCAAGATCGCCGACGTCGCGGGCCACCTTTGACAGCACGGTGCCGATCGCGTCACCGGACTCCAGCGTGCGAACCTGGCCGACGCCGTCCCCGAGCACCACCCGGCTTCCGGCCCGCAGTACCGACCGCAGCGCCGATTCGAGACCTTTCGGGCCGACTGTGCTCAGCACCGGGCTTTCGGGAGGAGGTGGGGTCATTTCCCGTCCAGATAGGCGTCGTACTCACCACAGACGGATTCCATGGCGTTGAGACGCCGGGCCACCAACATGATCTCGGCGTCGTTGGCGGGATCGTCGGACTGCAGCTGATCCAGCCGGCGCCGGGTGCGCTCGATCTCGGCAACCAATCGCCCTCTGGCCTCATCCTTGGTGAGCAGGTCCTGGTCGGCCCAGTCGTCGACGGGCAGCTGCTTGATGCGCTCGAAATCTGCCACGCTGATCACCCTTTCGGGGCTACCCAGTGGTCGGCACGCGGGCCCACCCGGCGGCCGGTCCCCGTTGTGCTGGTGCCGTCGACGGTCAGGCCGCCTTGGGGAAGTTGTAGAAGCCCCGGGCGTTGAGTTCTACGATCTTGTGGGCTTCATCGTCGGGCACGTTCTCCAATGCCTGGGCGGCGCGTTCGCGGCTCTGCGGCCAGAACGAGTCCGAGTGCGGGTAGTCACACTCCCAGGTGATCTGTTCGATGCCGATCTTGTCGCGGACCTCCATACCGAAGTCATCCTCGATGAAGCAGCCATGGAAGTGCTTCTTCCACAAGTAGCTTGGCGGATGGTCTTGATTGACGTTGTTGTAGAAGCGATGCTTGCGCCATACGCTGTCGGCGCGCTCCAAGATGTAGGGAATCCAGCCGACGCCGCCCTCGCTCAAGCCGATCTTCAGCTTGGGGTGCCGGTAGAGGGTGTGGCTGAACAACCAGTCGGTCAGCGCGGTCATCGACATGGTGCCCATCAAGGTGACGAACACCGCGAACGGGGCGTCCGGCGCGATCGGCGGCGGGAAGCCGCCGGAACCGAAGTGCTGGGCCAGCACCATGCCGGTCTCCTCCATCGCCGACAGCAGCGGATCCCAGTGATCGGAATGCACCGAGGGCAGACCCAGCTTGTCCGGCAGGTCGGGGAACGTCACGCACTTGGCGCCCTTGCCGGCGACGCGGTGGACCTCCTTCACGCTCGCCTCGATGTCCCAGAACGGCAGCATCGCGACGGGGACGAATCGGTCGGGCGCAGTGGCGGCCCACTCATCGAGGTGGAAGTCGTTCCACGCCTTGGAGCACAACACCGCCAGTTCTTTGTCGTCGCCCTCGGCGAAGACCGCGCCGGCGAACCGGGGGAACGACGGGAAACACGTCATCGCCTGTACGCCATCGATGTCCATGTCGGCCACGCGGGCCTTGGGGTCGTAGCAGCCGGGGATCATGTCGTCGTAGCGGACCGGCTCGATGCCGTATTCCTCGGGCTTCTTGCCCGCGACCGCGTTGAGCCCGATGTAGGGGTAGATACGCCCCTCGTACTCCCAGACCTGACACATCTGTCCGTTGTCGGGGCGTTCCCACTCGATGATCTTCGGTCCGGCCTCCAGGTACTTGGTGGGGAGTCGGTCGCTCCAGACCTTCGGGTGTTCGATCAGGTGATCGTCGACGGAGATCAACTCCATCCAGGGCTGCAACGGCATCAATGTCTCCTTGTGCGGGTGAACGTCACACGGCCGTGAAACGTCAAAACATTTAGTTATTTAGTTGTGATGGTAGTCACCACCCCGCCTGCCAGCAAGCAACCGGGCCACCGCGGCGAGCAGCCGGTTCGGTCATGGGCCGTGGTGCGCAATTTGTCGTGCCAGTTCGGCTTTGGCCACCTTGCCCAGGCCGGTCAGCGGGAAATCGTCGACGATGGCCAGTCGCTCGGGCCATTTCTGTTTCATCAGGCCGCGCTCGTCGAGGAAGGCGCACAATTCGTCGAGCGTTGGATCCCGGTGCCGCGGTGATCGGCGCACCACGGCGCAGACCAGCTCGCCGCGTAGCTCGTCGGGCACCCCGACCACGGCGACCTCGTCGACCATGGGGTGGTGCAGCAGTTCGCTCTCGATCTCGGCGGGCGCGATGTTCTCGCCTTTGCGAATGATGAGTTCTTTGGTGCGGCCGGTAACGACGATGTGGTCATCGGGCCGCAGCAGCCCGCGGTCACCGGAGCGGAACCACCCGTCGTCGGTGAGCGCCTCGGCCCATTGCTGCTCGTCGCGGTAGCCCAGGGTCATATTGGCCCCGCGCAGTTCGATCTCACCCTCGGTGTTCGGCGGTAGCACGGTCCGGGTGCCGTCGGGTTCATAGCGCACGATGCGGATCTGGGAGCCGGGGATCGCGGAGCCGCTGGTCTGGATCTGCTGCTCGGTGGTGTCGTCGGCGCGGCTGACGCAGATCATCGCCGCCTCGGTCATGCCGTAGGCATGGACGACGGGAATACCGAGGTGTTCGCGGACCCGCCGGTGCAACTCGGGTGGGCACGGGGCGCCGCCGCCGATCAGCATGCGCAGGCTGGGCATGAGGGGTTCCGTGGCGCCGCTGCCGATCTGCGCCGATACCAGCATCTGATAGACGACACTGCCCCCGCCGGCCACGGTGATGTTGTGCTCGGCGAGCAGCCCGGGCAGCTGCTCTGGTGTGAATTTGGGGACCATCAGCAACGGGTATCCCGCCAGCAGGGCACACGACAGGTACACCATCCCGCCGATGTGGGCGATCGGAAAGCAGATGGTGCCGGTCTCCGCCGGGTGGCTGCCTAGGCCGAGGTACTCGGTGAAACCCTTTGCGGCCGAAAGCAATGTCGCGTCGCTGTGCACCACACCCTTGGGGCTGCCGGTGGTGCCGGAGGTGAAGTAGATCCACTGCGGCTCGGCCGCGTCGCGGTCGGCTGGGGCAAGCTCTGGGTGCGCGGTATGTGGCAGACCGGCCAGCACGGCGACGAACTCGTCGGGGACGGTGATGACGTGCACGCCGGCTGGGGCGTTGGCGGCGGTGGAGGCGTCGACGATGAGGACGTCGGCATCGCCGACCTCGACCGCCTGTGCTACCTCGCGCCCGCGGTAGATGTGAATGATGGGCGCCTGGGTGGCCGCGGAGCGAGCCAGCGCCAGCATCAGCAGCGCGGCCGGGACGGTCGAGGGCAGCTGCCAGGCCACCGTCATACGCGGCCGCACGCCCTGATCGTGCAGCCACCTGGTCGCGGCCAGCGACAGCAGTGCGACCTCGCCGGCGGTGAGCACGTCGCCGTCGACATCGCGCAGCAGGGGCTGGCCGGGTCGGGCCGCCGCCATCTCATCGAGCAGGCCGGCGATCGTGCGGGCGCTCACCCACACCTCATGGGTTCACCGGCTGCACTGGGACTTCCTGACGAAATCGGTTACTGCGCTGGCCAATTCGTCGGGTTGGTCCAGCATGACATAGGTCGAGCTGTCGTCGATGGTGCGCAGTTCGCCCTTCGGGAAGGCCTCGGCCAGCCGCTGTGCATGTGTCACCGGGAACATCTTGTCCTCGGTGCCCCACGCGATCAGCGCCGGCTTGTTCCACTCGGTGATGGCGCTGGCCGTGGCGAGTGTGTAGCGCGGATTGAGGTCGGCGCTGAACCGGACCGCTTCTCGGCGGACCGCCGATGAGGTCATGAAGCCGCCGAAGATGGCGGGCTGGCGGTCGGTGGGGATGCCGTGCCGAGTGACCGCCGAGGCGAAAAACGATCGGCCCGGGCCGGTGGCCAGCGCCCGCATCACCACCGCGCCGGCGCGGGCACTCGACCCGCATAACTTCACGATCGGCGCGAAGGACTTCGGCGGAAAGTGTTCATAGCTGTCGCAATTGGTGAACACCAGTCGAGACACCCGGCCGAAGTCCAGTGCCGGGTTGCCCAGCGCTGCCAGCACGATGCCCCCGCCGGTGTCATTGGTGATCAATGTGACGTCGCGCAAGTCGAGCATCTCTAGCAGGCCGACGATCCGTCGTCCCGCGGCCGCCACGCCTAGGTCCGCGGCGCCGGCGGGCGTCGACTGCGCGCCGAACGGCCAGGTCGGCGCGATGCACCGGAAGTCAGCGGACAGCCGACCGATGACGTCGTCCCACAACGAGCCGGTCACGTAGGCGCCGTGGACGAAGACCAGCGTCGGACCGGAGCCGCTTTCGGTGTAGTGGATCTTGACGTCGCCGACGGTGACCGAACGATCTTTCGGCATCCGGGCCCGCGCCTATTTGCTCAGGATGGCGACTGCGGCGGTGCCGGGTGCCCCGTACAGCTGGGCCAGGGCCACCTGCGGGTCATTGGGCACCTGGCGTTCGCCGGCGGTCCCGCGTAATTGGTGCACGAGCTCGTACACCTGCCGCAGGCCCGACGCGCCGACCGGCTCACCGTTGGCGATCAGCCCGCCATCAGTGTTGATCGGGATGCGGCCGCCGATCTCGGTGGCGCCGTCGGCCAGCAGCGCCTCTTGTTCGCCGTCCTTGCAGAGCATGGTCTCGGCCATGTGGATGATCTCCGAGCCGGAATCGGTGTCCTGCAGTTGCGCGACGTCGATGTCCTCAGGACCGATGCCGGCCTGCTCGTAGGCGGCCTTGGCCGCCTCGGCGGTGGTTCCGGGCACTATCGGCAGTTCGATCGAGGTGCGTAGCAGCTCGTAGGCGCCCTCTCGGCGACTGCGCAGCGCTGAAGCTCGGAGATAGATCGGGGTGTCGGTGTGCTGCTTGGCCTTGTCGGCGCGGCAGACCACCACGGCAGCCGCGCCCTCATTCGGGTTGCAGTACATGTACTGGCGCAGCGGGGCGTTCACGACCGGCGAGCCCAGGATGGCATCGACGCTCATCGCCTTGCGGCGCCACGCGTGCGGCGCGAGTGCACCGTTGGCGAAGTTCTTGGCCGCAACGCGGGCCAGCGTCTGCTCGCTGATCTCGTGGTCGTGCATGTAGCGCATGATCTTCGTGCCGAAGTAATGCGTCGTCAAGAACATGCCTTGGTCGCCGTACCACTGCGGCAGGCCGGACACTGAGGGGTCGGCACCGAACGCGCCGCGAGGGTGTTTGTCCAGCCCCACACCGACGGCTATCTCGGCCTCACCGGTTAACACATCGCGCGCGGCTAGCGTCAGCAACGAGTTGCCCGTGGCGCATCCGCTCAGGGTGGCGCGCGCGGGCAACCCGGTCATGCCGACGATTCCGGTGACAGCCTCGGGGTTGGCCACCTCCAGGCTGCCGGCGTAGAGGCTGTCGACGTCGGTCCAGTTGATCCCCGCGTCCTTGACCGCTCGGTTGATCGCGACCGCACCCAGCTCTAACGCGGACCGGTCTGCGTACCGACCGAAGGGGTGGATTCCGACGCCGATGATGGCGATGTCAGGCCTGCTCATAAGGCTCCTTCGGGGCGTGGCGGAACGAACTCGGCACTTCGACAGGCGGCCGCCGTCTCTTATTATGTCGCTAACTCGATAACTATATATCGGATTAGAGACCATAGCTGCGGTCCGTGGCGACCAACGATCAGCAGCGGAATGGCCCGAGCCGCTGCTCGGGCCATTCTCCGCTCGCCTGTTATGCGCCGGCGGTTTCCAGTACCGGCGGGTTCACGGCGTCGGGGTCGGGGTTGCGGATGGGCAAGCCCATGAATCGACGGGCGTTATCACCCATGAAGTCGTAGGTGCGTCGCTTGTCCATGCCCTCGGCGTACTTCCAATAGCCCTTCGGGGTCGCGAGGCCCTCGGGATGCGGCCAGTCCGAACCGAACAGCACCCTGTCCCAACCGACGGTTTCGACCACATCGGATACCCGGCCCTCCCAGAACGGGCTGACCCAGATGTTCCGGCGAAAGACGTCGTGCGGATGCTCGGGGAAGTTCTGCGGCATCTTGCTGTATGTCGACTGCAGATCGTCGAACAGCGGGTGGATCCAGGCGCTGCCGTTCTCCACGCTGGCGATGCGTAGCTTGGGGAACCGGGTCAGGGTGCCGTGACAGATCAGGCTGGTCAGCATGTCGGCGATCTCCCGGTGGCCGAGAGCCGTCCACTTGAACGCCGACATTTCGAACGCACTGCTGGTCTGCGGCGGCTCCCACTTGTCGATGTACTCCTGCAGCGGAGGTTGGCTGGCATGCAGCACGATGGGCAGTCCGGCTGCCTGGACGTCGCTCCAGAATGGGTCGAACTCGGGCAGCGCCGGCGATCGCCAGCCCTTGTAACCGTTGACCGGTGCCGGCTTGATCAGCGCGACCTTGGCGCCGTTTTCCAGGATGTACTCGAGTTCGCGGCGCGCTTTGTCGACAATGCCCAAGGTGAGCACCGGCGTCGAGTAGATCCGGTCGGCGTAGTCATAGCTCCAGTGCTCCAGCATCCACTGGTTGAGCGCGTGGATGATCGCTGCGGTCAGATCGGGATCCTCGGCGGCCGAATGCTCGACCAGGTTGGCCAGGGTGGGGTAGTTCAGACATGCCTCCACTCCCTGACGGTCCATCTCGGCGATGCGGTCCTGGGGGTTGCGCGAACCGGCCGGCGCCTCGATACCGCGGCCAGACATCTCGCGCATCGAAAGTCCCTCGGGATTTTGTCCGGAGTAGAACTTCTCGTGCGCCCCGGGGGCGGCGACCCGCTCGAACGTCGGATTCGGCATGTAGTCGGTGATCTTGTTCATGATCGCGATGCGGGTGTGCCTGCCGATCTGGACGAACTGCACCTTCGACCGGTACTGCTCAGGCAGGTATTTGGTCAGTGCGTCGGGGGTTTCGTACATGTGTTGGTCGGCATCGAAGATCGGTGCCTCGGTGAACTGCGTCATCGCTTGCTTCTTCCTCCTCCTCGGCGTGCTGTCGAGCTTGACCTAACTTGACAATAGTGTCAAGTAGCGACGCTGTAAATACCGCAGCAGGCACTTTGCAGTGCAGCGATTGCCAGTTGACATTCCTGTCGTATACGGTCTTGGCCATGACAGTGACTTCGGGTTCCCGGCCCGCCGAGGAGTTGGACGCCACCCGCGGCGTGCGCACGAGGACCGCGATACTCAACGCCAGCCGCCAACTCTTCCTCGAGCGCGGCTATGCCGGCACACCAATCAACGCAATCACCGAATCTTGCGGCATCTCGCGTGCCGGGTTCTACACCTACTTCAAGGACAAGCGTGAGGTTTTCAACGTTCTCGGTGAGACCGCGTATCACGATGTGCTCGCGGTACTTTCCGTTCTGGAGGATTTCGGTGGAACCTTGGCGCGCGACGATCTTCGCAACTGGGTCGGCGACTACTTCGCCTACCTCGATCGCCACGGCGCGTTCGTGCTGGCCTCGGCCCACTCCGCCCCGGATGATGAGGCGTTTCGCCGTTCCCGCAACCGCATGCTGACGCGTGCCGCATGGAAGCTGGGACAAGCCATCGGCGGCGCCGGAGCACACTCGCCAGAGGTGATCGGTGTGGCCGTGATGGGTCTGCTCGACCGTTCGTGGTATGCGGTACAGACCCAGTCCGTCCCCGTGGACCGCGACGAGATGGTCGCCGTGGTCGCCGAAATGATCCATGCCATGGCCCGCCCCTGACTGCAGGCCCGCTTTGATCGGGTCGCGCCGGGTCCAACGATGTCAGGCCGGGCGGAACGCATAGGTCAGAAACGATTGCCCGTCAGCGGTTTCCAGGGTCGTCGTGGTCGACACCATCGGCTGGCCGATGCGTAGAATATCGGAGGATGCACCCACGATCAGGGCCTCTACCAAAAGACCCTCCGGCAGTTCGACGAAGCCCACCACATATGGCCGGAACTTCTCGGGGCTGCGATGGCCTTTGTAGGGCAGCGGCGGTGCGAACTCCTGAGTGGTGTAGGTGTACAGGGTTCCCTCGGTGGACAGTTCGATCGGCTCGATATCGTCTGTGCCATCGAATAATTCCGGACGCTCGGCGGGGAACTTCACCACATCCGTAGAGCGCCGGCGCGAACCGAACAGCACCGAACGGTCGCCGTCGACCCGGAACAGTCCCTCGGTGATCAACGCGCTCATCTCAAACCACCTCGATAACCATTGCAGCACCCATCCCGCCGCCGGCACACATCGACAGCACGCCGATGCCGCCGCCGCGGCGGCGAAGTTCATAGATCGCCGAGGTCACCATCCGCGCACCGGTGGCCGCGATCGGGTGGCCGAGGCTGATGCCCGAGCCGTAGACGTTGACGATCTCCTCGTCGAGTTTCAGTTCCCGCGCGCAGGCGACCGCCTGCGCGGCGAAGGCCTCGTTGATCTCGAAGAGTGCGACGTCATCGATCGTGCGGCCGGCCAGCTCAAGTGCCTTGGGAATCGCGGTGATCGGCCCACTGCCCGTGCGGTTGGGTGCCACACCGACCGCGGCCCACGAGAGCACATTGGCCAGCGGAGCGACCTGCGAGCCGGGGGCTGCCAGAGCGACCACCGCGGCCGCGTCGTTGATGCCCGAGGAATTTCCCGCGGTGACGGTGAAACCGTCGATCTCCGGGTGCAGTACCTTCAGGCCCGCCAGCACCTCGAGCGTGGTGCCCCGCCGGGGATGCTCGTCCTCGGCGAACGCGACCGTCGAGCCGTCGGCTTGGGGCACTTCGATGGGCACGATCTCGTCGAGGAACGAACCTGCGTCGATGGCTTTGATCGCGCGCTGGTGTGAGCGCAGCGCCCACTCGTCCTGGTCTTGCCGGGTGATGCCGTACTGCACCGCACAGTTGTGCGCCACGGTGATCGACATGTCGATTGCGGGCGCATCGTCGGCGGGCGGGTGCGAGAGCGGCATCCACGGATCCTGGTAGTCCTCGGCGGACTTGCCGGTGGTGAAGGGCTTGCGCTTACGCAGAAGCGGCGTGGTGGAGCAGGATTCCATCCCGCCAGCCAACACCGCACGGCTCATCCCCGAGGCGATCTGACCCGCGCCCACGGCGATGGCAGTCAGGCTGGACGCGCACTGCCGATTGACGGCCATACCGGGAATCTCTGTGAGCCCCAGGTCGACGGCGATATACCGGGCGCTGTCCCCGCCGCCCTGCATGCTCTCGGCGATCACCAGGTCCTCGAAGTCCGAGGCGGCCAGCCCGGATCGGTCGATGGCCGCAGCGACAATCGGCTTCGCAAGATCTTTGGCGTCCACATTGACCAATGTGCCCTTGCGCGCAGTGCCGATCGCCGTGCGGGCGGCGGCGACGATCACTGCGCGGGACGGTGCTGTTCCCATGTCTCTCCCTTGGTCGTCGGACGGCGAACGCCGACGGTGACCCGGCCGGCCGAGCCAGTCTATACCGTTAAATAGATATCGGTATAACGGGTCAGTCGGGAGCCCGACCGCGGTACGTGTCGGTCTAGTCGCGTTGCCAGGAGCGGCATCGTTCGATGAGGATCCGCGCCAATACTTCTGGATGGCTGATCATCAGTTCGTGGCACGCCGCGACGGGGATCTCTTGGTGCACGCCACCGAGTGCGTTGATGCTGTCGCGCTGTGATTGCACCGACAGGGCCCGGTCGCGCGTTGTCAGGATCCACGTCCGCCTCACGTCCCCGGGCAGGCTGCTACGGTCGACCGGCTCGGCCGGAATTCGGGCTGATTCCGGGTAGAGCCGCGAAAGAGTGAACGTCCGCTGCTCGCGGGTCATGCCGTTGCAGAACGCATATCTGGCAGCGACCTTCGGAACCTTGGTCGGCTTGCCGGTGCTGGCGGCCCGACGCGCGAAGAAGGCCAGCGGACCGCCGAGGGTGTCCACGATCGCTCTCCCCTGTGGTGGTACGAACGCGGTCGCCAGGATCATCTCCCGAACCCGCGTCGAACCCAGCTTGGTGACGACGGCGGGCACCGTCACGCCGGCCATCGAGTGGCCGACGATGACGATGTCGCCCAGGCCCGCGTCCTCGATGTCGGCGACGACCGAGTCCGCCCACTCGCCGACGGTGGCCGTCACCAGATCACCCGGCTTCGTCCCGTGGCCGGGAAGGTCCACCGCGAGGATTCGCAGCCGCGGTTCGAGCCGGTACAGCTGCGCGACCGTCAGCTCCCAACAGTCTCCGGCGTGTTCGCCGCCGTGGACGAGGACGAGATCAGGCAGTGTCATGCGTGCGGTCCTTGGTTGATCGCGGCCATCGGCCCGTTATTCTGGCATTGGTGTCACTTCGGCGGCAATATCACCGGCGGCTGAGCGGCTGTGATGGCGAGGTGTCCGGTCGGCCCCGGACGGGCAGCCGCACTGTGGTTCAAGGGTTCTGACGGTCACGTCTACTGCAGGAGGTCGCGTTGGATCTGCGGGTGGGTGGTAAAGGCTTCGTCGTCGTCGGCGGCACCGCCGGCATGGGCCTTGCGGGAGCGCGCGCGCTGGCGGCCGAGGGTGCCGCGGTCGTCGTAGTGGGACGCGACGAGGACAAGGCCAACAGCGCGGCCGCAACGTTGGCCGGCGATGGCGCCGCCGCGGCGTATGGGTTGGCCGGTGATGTGAGCCGGCCCGGTGCGGCGGTGTCGATGGTCGAGCAGGCGGTGGGGCTGATGGGCCGCCTGGACGGTATTGCTGTCACGATGGGCACCGCGGGGATGATGCCGATCGACTCCGACGACGACGCCTGGGAGAACGCGTTTCGTGACGTTTTATTGGCGACCACCCGGTGTGTCCAGGCGGCGCTGCCTCACCTGATGGCCAGCAGGGGAGCGATCGTGACCACCGCCGCCTATTCGGCGCGGGCTCCGCATGAGCCGCGGCTGCCCTACGCCAGCCTCAAAGCCGCGGTCGCGGCCTTCACCCGTGGCATCGCCCGCACCCATGGAAAGTCCGGCGTGCGCGCCAACTGCGTCGCCCCCGGTGCGGTGGAAACCGACGCGTTGCACGCTCTGCGCGGAGTGATCGCCGAGAGCAAGGGCTATCCCTACGAAGAGGCACTGGAGCGGGCGCTCGTCGAGGACTTCGGTTTTGACGCCGCGCTGCAGCGCCCGGGACAGCCCGAGGAGATCGGCGCGCTGATCGCATTCCTGCTTTCCGATGCGTGTGGGTTCGTGACCGGCCAGACCATCTACGCCGACGGCGGTGCCCCATGAGGCGGACGATCCCAGCACCCGCACCTTATCTCAGGAGCGCGCGAGCCACGACCTCACGCTGAACCTCGGTCGCGCCTTCACCGAGCCTTTTCACCCGCAGATCGCGAAACCAGCGCTCCAGCGGCAGTTCGTCGGAAAGGCCCAGAGCGCCGTGAATCTGCATGCAGCGGTCCAGCACCTGGTAGGCCGCTTCGGTGGCGCACAACTTTGCCACCGACGCGTCCACCGCGACGTTTCGGCCCAGGTCGGCGTTCCACGCCGCCTGGTAGGCCAGCAGCCGGGCGGCGCGCAGTTGCATCTCGCTGTCGGCCAGCATCCACCGAATGCCCTGCTGATCGGCGAGCTTGCCGCCGAAAACCTCGCGGTCTTTGGCCCACCGGCACGCCATGTCCAGCGCGGTCTGGGCGATACCGATCGGACCGGCGGCATAGATGACGCGGCCGTGCACCAGGAAATCGGTGGCCAGTGAAAGCCCTTGTCCCTCTTTGCCGATCATCTGGTCGGCTGGGAGCCGGACGTCGTCGAAACGCAGTTCGTAGGGAGCGAAGGAGGCCATCACCGCAATGCGGCTGAAGGTGACACCGGGGGTGTCCCTCTCGACGATGAACGCCGAGATGCCGTTACGACCCGTCCCGGTTCGGGCGTAGACCACGCCCCAGTCGGCACCGGGCGCGTGCGATATCCACATCTTCGACCCGTTGAGCACGTAATCCGATCCGGCGCGAACGGCTTTGAGCCGAATGGCCCGTGCGGGGTCCGATCCCCCCGACGCTTCGGTGATCGCGGTGTAGGCCTTGCTCATCTTGCCCTCGACGATCGGACGCGCATACTTCTCGAACTGCTCGGGCGACGCCCTGAACATGACCTTCGGTGGGTTGCCGCCGAACGCACCGAGCGCCGGAAAGAATGCTCCCATCCTGCATTTCGCCGCTTCCTCTCCCACCACTACTTGGCCCAGCACGCTGAGACCGGCGCCGCCGAATTCCTCAGGTGTCTGCAGCGCCCACAGCCCCATCTGACGCGCCTTGGCCTGCAGTTCAACGAGCTGTTCGCGCGGCAGGCCGTTGGCGTCGTGTCCGAGGGTGTCCTCGAGTGGAGTTACGTGGGTGCGCATGAACCGCCGGACCGTGTCACGCAGCATGACCAGTTCGTGGGGCAACTCCCAAGCCCCGCTCACGCCGGCCGGCACCGTGGGCACGTCAGATCCGCCTGGCGACGGGGGCAAATCCGGGCGTCATGCATATGCCTCCTTGCTGGAAAGCCCGGTGTCGGATATCAGCCGAGCGTGAATGGGTCACGGGTAGCGCCGGACAACTCCACCCACACCGCCTTGGTCTCAGTGAAGTCCTTCACTGCGTCGATGCCGTTCTCCCGGCCGATGCCGCTGTGGCCCACACCGCCGAACGGAACATGCGGGCTTACAACGCGATACGCGTTGACCCATACAGTCCCCGCCCGCAGTTTGGCCGCTACCCGGTGTGCCCGGTGGATGTCTTTGGTCCACACCGAGCCGGCCAGGCCGAACTCGGTGGCGTTCGCGGCGGCGACAGCCTCATCCTCGTCGCGGAAGGTCATCACCGTCAGCACGGGCCCGAAGATCTCCTCGGTTACCGCCCGCATCGACGGGTTGACGCCGGTGAGCACGGTCGGCTTGACGAACAATCCGCCGAGGTCGTCTGCCGGTTCACCGCCGTACCTGATCGTCGCGCCCTCCTCCCGGGCGTCGGCAAAGTGCGACAACACCTTTCGGTATTGCGGTTCATTGGACACGGGCCCCATTTCGGTCGCCGGATCCTTCGGGTCACCAAGCTTGATGGTGGCCGCACGGGCGACGATCTTGTCCACCAACGCATCGGCGACGTCGTTGTGTACCAACAGCCGTGATCCGGCCAGACACGTCTGGCCGGTGGCCGCGAAGATGCCGGCGATCACACCGTTGGCCGCCGCGTCGAGGTCGGCGTCGGGAAACACCACCTGAGCTGACTTCCCGCCGAGTTCCAGGCTGAACCGGGTCATGTTCGCGATCGCGGCCTTGCCCACCTGGATTCCGGTGGAAGTCGAGCCGGTGAAAGCGATCTTGTCGACCCCCGGATGCGATGCCAGCGCGACGCCGGTCCGCGGCCCCCAGCCGGTGACGACGTTGATCACGCCGGGCGGGAAACCCGTCTCGGCGAACAGCTTCGCGAACGCCAGCGTCGACGTCGGGGTGTGGTCGCTGGGTTTGACCACGAACGTGCAGCCCGCGGCGAGTCCGGCGGCCAGCTTCCAGGTCAAGAGCAGCAGCGGCGAATTCCAGGGCGTGATCGCCCCGACCACCCCGACCGGCTCGTGGCGGGTGTAGACGAAGTAGTTCGGCTTGTCGGTGGGCACCACCTCACCCTGCAGCTTGTCAGCCATCCCGGCGTAGTAGAAGTAATAGTCGGGCAGCGAGCGCATCTGACCGACCATCTCTCGCAGCAGCTTTCCGCCGTCGCGCACTTCCAGCTCCGCCAGGGTCTCGGCTTCGCGTGCGATGACCTCGCCGAGCCGGTAGATGAGTCTGCCGCGAGCAGTGGGGGTCAGCTGCCCCCACGTCCCCTCCAGAGCGGCCCGCGCCGCTGCCACCGCGAGGTCGACGTCGACGGCCGCACCGTCGGGCACCCGGGCCCAGGGCTTGCCGGTGAACGGATCCACACTGTCATAGGTCGCACCCGAGGCGGCCGCCACCTGCTCACCACCGATGAGCAGCTCGAATACGGTCAACCGATCGATCGCCGCGTTAGTCATGGTTCCTCCAGGTCAGCGAGATCACGTCACCGGAAGCGTGGCGTGCGCTTGTTGGTCCGTGAGTCGGTCCGCTCGTCGCCCCTGGGGTTGCCAATCTGGGTGTAGGACAGGCCGTGCCGCTGGCGCAGGCTCGGCGACAGGTCCCGCGCCTCCCACATGGCGCGCACGGTGCCCTGGATGGCCAGGGGTCGCCGGGCCGCGATCTCGCGGGCCAATTCGGCGGCGCGAGCACGCAATTGGTCGTCGGGCACGATTTCGGTGACCAAACCGATGCGCTGCGCGGTCTGCGCGGTCAGCCGTTCCTCGCTGCCCAGCAGCGCCCAGCGCATCACCTCGCCGTAGGGCACGCCGAGGGAAAGCATTCCCATCGGCTCCAGCGCCGACACCGCACCCGAGTTGACATGCGGATCAAAGAACGTCGCGCTCTCGGAGCAGATCGCGAAGTCGCATTCATTGACGAAGTACATTGCGCCCCCGGCCACCATGCCGTGCAGCGCCGCGATTACCGGCTTCCACACCAGGTTTGCCTTGGGCCCCAGGTGGGCGCCGGGATCTTCCTGATTGAAGATCGGCAGGTGATACCACCACGCGCCCTTGGACACGTCGATACCGGTACAGAACGCCCGCTCGCCATTTGCGCGCACCACCGCGACAAAGATGTCATCGTCTTGGCGGACCCGCCGCCAGGCCGCGGTGAGCTCGATGGCCATCTGCTCGTTGAAGCTGTTCAACTGGTCGGGACGGTTCAGCGTCACCGTCGCCACGTGATCGGTGACCTCGAACTCGATGGTGGACGGGTCCTCCAGATCGGTCACGGCCGCTCCTTACTCGGTCCCGATGTCATGGACGTTTTCCCATCCCCACCGCTGGCTTCGATAACCTGGTTAGCTATCTCTCGCTTCAGGATCTTGCCCGCCGGTCCGAGCGGAAATTCGTCGCGAAATTCGAAGCGGCGCGGTTGCTTGTAGCCGGCCAGTTCGGCCCGGCACAGCACCGTCAGTTCCGCGGTCAGGCCTTCCTGGTCGACGGCGGTGCCCTTCCTTTTTCTGGGGATCACCACTGCAACGGGTGACTCACCCCACTCGGGATCGGGCACACCGACCACCGCGACCAGTTCAACGCCGTCGTGGCGGGCGATCACCCGCTCGATCTCGGCAGGGTAGACGTTGAATCCCCCGGAGATGATCATGTCCGTTTTCCGGCCGGTGATGTGCAGGTAGTTCTCGGTGTCGAGGTAACCGAGGTCCCCGGTCCGCAAGCCGTCGGGCCGGAATGCCTCGGCGGTCTGTTCGGGGCGGTTCCAGTACCCGATTGCATTCGCCGGACTCTCGATCACGATCTCGCCGATCTCCCCGGCCGGCAGGGCGACGCCATCGCCGTCGACGATCCGAATCGAGCACATCGGGGTTTCCTGCCCGCAGGAGGTGGCTGTCGATGTCTTGCCGGCGACGATGTCGCGGTGGTCTTGCGGGGTCAGGATGGTGGCCTGGCCTCCGCACTCGGTCAGTCCGTAGCGTTGCTGCAGGTCACAGCCCAGCAGATCCATCGCCTTTTGTGCGAGTCCGGGCGGTACCGGGGCCGAGCCATAGGAGATCCGGCGCAGGCTCGACATGTCACGGGACGGACCGTTCTCGAGGATTGCCAACGTCCGTTGCAGCATGGTCGGGATGAACGTCGTGAACGTGATTGCGCTGCCTTCGATCTCGTCGATCACGGCCTGCGGATCGAACCGCTGGTGAATCACCATCGTCTGGCCGAGATAAAGCCACGACACGGTGCGCACCATGCCGCCGGCGGTGAAGAACGGTGTGGTCGCCAGCATTACGTCGGATCGGTTCGCCTCCGTCACCAGATTCGTGTCGGCGGCCTGATAGAGCAATCCCCGGTGGGTGTTCATCACGCCCTTGGCGCGGCCGGTGGTGCCGCTGGTGTACAGGATGACCGCGACATCATCGGGGGAGAAATCCGGCCGCGGCGGGTTTGGATCGGCTGCCGCCAGGGCGGTCTCGTAATCCGGCCCGATGGTCAGGACGATCAGGTCGTTGAGCTCGAGAGCGAACTTGTCATGCTGGTCGGCGTGCACGATCGCGGCCCGCGCACCCGAATCGTCCAGAATGTGGGCCACTTCGTCGGCTGCCAACCGGATGTTCACCGGCACCGCGATCAGTCCGGCCTTGGCCAGCCCGAACGAAATCTCGGGCCACTCGATGCAGTTGCGCGCAATCACCGGCACCCGGTCGCCCGGCGACAGGCCGCGGTGCAGGAGCGCGCTGGCCAACCGCCGCGCCCGGTCGTCGACCTGGGACCAGGTGTGCACCCGCTCGCCGTCCACCAGCGCCCGTTTCTCCGGGTAGCGGCGGGCATTGTTGGTCGAGATATCCCCTACCAGCACGTGGCTCTCATATCAGGAATGCCAATGTGTCGATCGGGCCTCCGGCATCGATCAGATTGACGATCTTGCGCAGCAGCCACAGCTCGCCCGGTTTGCCGGTGCGACGGACAGTGTGGCTGACCCGGCCGGCCCAGAAACGTTGCCGGTAACGGTATTCGAACAACGCGAAATTGGACTCGACGGTCACGGTAGCCGAGGTGGTGTCGGTTACCTCGCTGTTGGAAAGTACCCGGCGCATCACCGAGGGCGGGATCTGCGAATGGCGGTTGCCGGTATTAAGCTGGGCGACACGGCTTGTGATGCGCCTGCGGTTGTCGTTAATGTAGGCCAGTGTGGTGCGGGGGTCGTCAGCGGGGTGCATCGGCACCCGGTAGAGGACATCCTCGTCATCGGCCCACAAGGCCTCCCACTCCGAGTAGCGGCCCTCGTCGGCCAGCCGCGCCTCCAGGTGCAGGAAGGACAGGATCTCGGGGTCCGGCAGCGGGCGCATCGCCGCCGAGATGATTGCAGACCGCTCAGCAATGTCTGTCTCGATAGTCATGGTGGTCAGGCCTTTCCACCGACGACAGCCGCCCACTGGGCATAGAAACCACGCTGGGGTGTCTCGGCGCTCTTGTCGGTGTTTACGATGCCGGTGTCATCGGTGACGTCGCTGTCGGCACCGCGGGACAGAACCAGCCACTCGGGCTCTTCGGCGGCCAGGCCGGCCTGGTTGCGCATGCCGATCTCACCGTCGTCGGCGATCAGGAAGCCCGCAGGCCCCATCGCCCCCTCGGCACGACGCAGCGTGCGCTCGTTGAGCTTGTCCTGGCCCGGGATGAGGACCGCAGTGGTGTAGGCCACCGTGCGGTCGGTGGCCTGCGGTTCGACGAACATCACGTTCATCTCGGCGAGAAACAGGTTGGGCCAGATCAGCGTATGCGGCGGCCCGACCACCAATGCGTCGTGCGCCTGCTCGGGACCATAGGCGCCCTCGAGCGCGCCGACATACTCGGCGAGCTTGGCTCGCGGAATACGGCCGTACCAGACGAATTCCTCATCGAGCTTGCGGTATTCGTCGCTGTAATCGATCTCGGAGTGCCCCTCGCCGATATCGCGGACCAGCACATCGACCTTGGTAGGCACGTGCGAAACCTTGGCGGGGCGAATCGCGTCGTACACCGAGGCGTGGGTGAACAGCGCGTGATAGCCGTCGACATTGTTTTCCACCACCATCTTCCAATTGGCGTGATGCAGATGCTTCATCCAGTTGGCGCGCAGGTCGATAGCGCGGGTGGGCGACAGGTTGAGCAGTCGGTCAATCGCGTGGGTCGCCTTGCCCAGATGTTCGCCCAGCGTGACACCCTCGGGCGACAGCGATGCGAAGATGAACCCGCCGTAGCTGTCGACCCGCGGCGCTTCGGCCAGGCCCAATTCGGAGCGCACCTGGTTGAACGCTTCACCGTAAGCCTCGCGCATCGGAACACCGGACAGCGCACCGGTATTGGCGAAGGTCCAGCCGTGATACGGGCAGCGGAACGAGGTGGCGTTGCCCTTCTCGGCATTGCACAACTTGTTGGCGCGATGCGTGCAGCGGTTCAGCAGCACCCGCACCACATCGTCCTTCCCGCGTGCCACCACGACTGGCTCCCGGCCGATCATCCTGGTCAGGTAGTCGCCGAGTTCGCTGACTTCGCTCTCGTGGGCGACGTACACCCAGCCCCTCTTGAAGATGGTGTCCATCTCGCGGGCGAAGATCTGCGGCGACGTGTAGACCGAGCCGTGCACACGGTCACGCCGCACGACCGTCGAGACGTCGAAATCATCTGCGGTGGTGCGTGGTTCGAGGGTGGTCATGCAAGTTCCCCCAGTTCGGTGGTGTCTGCGGAGTTTGTCACGGCGGGTATATGGACCATGCCGAGCCGCCGGAAGGCCACCCGTACCGCGGAACCGATCGCGGGGGCATCCGGTTCCGGGTGCAGCGTGGTCATGATCAGCCGGTGGCCGCTGGCGAGTTCGACGTCGACTACCGGGTAAGGAGCGTCGGCCAGGACCAGGCCCGGCTCGCGTCGGTGCATGACGGTCGAGGAGTGCACGACGCCCTCGGGCGCCACCACCCGCCAGTCTGGCTGCTGGCCGCCGCACCCGTCGCATACGAACTGTTCGAGCTCGAGCGTCAGCTCGCACGACGCGCAGAACGGCAGCGCCAATTCGCCGCGGGCCGCCGCGTCGTAGAGCGGACGCAGCGGATCGTGCTCGACCTCGGACGCCAGCTCGGCGCTCAGCAGCCAGTCGGACACAACGTTCATGGTGCTCACGCCGCCCGCTCCAGTACCAATGCGGCATGGTGGTCCATCCGGCCGCCGATCCCACCGACCAGGGCGGTGGTGGCGCCGGGGACCTGGCGGGCTCCGCCGTCCCCTCGCAGCTGAATCACGGCCTCGGCCAGCGGCGTCATGCCCTGCAGGTAAAAGCCGGACAGCTGACCGCCGCCGGTGTTGGTCGGCAGCACACCGTCGGGGCCGAGCTGGCCGGCCCGGACGAACTCCCCCGCGGGGGCGTTGCCGGTCAACCTGTACTCGTCGAGCAGGATCAGCGTCACGATGGTGAACGGGTCGTACAGCTGCGCGACGTCGAGGTCACCGCGGCGCATTCCGGCTTGGCCCAGCGCGTCGTCGACGGCGCGGCGGCCGCCCCCGAACCACGACTCCGCGCCGGCGCGGCGACGCCGCACCGGATGCTCGCGTCCGGTGCCGCGCACCCGCACCCGCGACGTGCCGATCGCGGGTTCGCCGGTCAGCACGATCGCCACCGCCCCGTTCACCGGGCGTGCACAGTCCAGCCGTCGGAGCGGCTCGGAAATCATTGGGCTGCTGCGATATCCGTCTTCGTCCAGTGGTTCGCGGTTCACCGCGTCAGGGTTGCCTTCAGCCCACCGCCGCGCCGTTGTCGCAACGGCGCACAGGTCCTCGGCACCGTTGCCGGTGACGTGCAGCCAGCGCTGGGCCAGCAAGGCATAGGTCGGGACCGAGCCGAGCAGGCCCGACGCCCGCTCCAGGCCGCGAGCGCCGGCGTTGCCGCCGCTGTGCGCGTACGCGGACCCTGACCCCTTGCCGGCCACCAGCGGTGCGTCGGCGAACACGCACATCACTGTCGACGCTTCGCCGGCGGTGATGGCATGCCGCGCCCGCTGGATCATCGCGACGGTCGTCGCGCCCTTGATCTCGACGTGCTCGAGGAGCCGCAGGTCGCCGAATCCGCCCTGTGCGGCGAACCCGACACCGAGCCGATCCGGGCGCACCCCCTGCGACGAGCCGACCAACAGACCGTCGACGTCACGGTGCCCGATGCCAGCGTCGGCGAGGGCGGCCCGGGCGGCTCGGGCGGCGAGTTGCACCGGGGTGGCGTCCCCGGACGGGCTGGGCCGCAGCGACATCCGGGTCTTTCCCAACCCGACGATGTCCACGTTGGTCATGGTGTCCGGTGCTTTCGTTCGCCCCGGTAGTTTCCGACGCGCAGCCAATCCTCGCGATCCTCGGGCGTGGCAAGGGTGAAGCTGGACAGTTCCAGCGGGTCCAAGAACACCTCGTCACCGCTTTCCAGATCCTCGACCAGCAGGCGGCGGCCGTTGCCTGACCTGTCCAGCCACAGCCGGACCGCGGCGAACTCATTGATCAGGATCGCCAACTCGCGACGCTTCGGTGTGTGATTGTCGGGTTCCATCGGCGCTCGGGACTCTTCTCTGGTGCTCAAGTTCAGGCGGAGAGACTCACCAAGTATTACCGCATACTACTGTCAGAATCAATCGACTTTGTGTCGGGAGGCATTGCGTCAACCGCGCCTGAACATGCACACTGGCTGCGTAAAGGCATAACCGACAATTAGCGACATCAATGTCAGAAACGCTGCGAAGGGGCCGTATGACCGAGACCGTCACCTCCGGTGCCGTGATCGATACCGAGGACTACCGGAGCATCTGGATGTACCTCAAGGAGCTGGACTTCCGGCAGGGGTTCATCGACGTTGCCGTGTACGGGTCGCCGGTGCGGACCCGCTACGCCGAGGCAGGCAGGCCGGACAAGCCGCACGCGATCCTGCTGCACGGCACTGGCGGGCACTGGGAGACCTTCGCGCCGAATCTGGCCGCGCTGAGCGAGTTTTTCCACTGTGTGGCGATCGATATGGTCGGCAACGGTTTTTCCGACAAACCTGATTACGACTACGAAATCGCGGTCTACGTCGAGCATGTGCTCGGCGTGATGGACCACTTCGGGATGGAGCGGGCGAACTTCGTCGCGATGTCGTTGGGAGCCTGGGTGGCCTCGACGATCGCGGTGCACCATCCCGACCGGGTGTCGAAGGTGATCCTGATGTCGCCGGCGGGCAAGGAGGCGGCCGCATCGAACATGGCGCGTATCCGCGCCGAACGAACCAAAGCCGTCAACGAACCCACTTGGGATTCGCTGCACGCGGTGTTCGCCCACCTCATCGCCGACGAGGCCAACCGTCTGCCGGACCTGATCGGGCTGCGCCGAGCGATCTACCAGCGGGACGACACTCGAGAGAGCATCGACCACCTGCTGATCCTGCAGGACGCCGCGGTTCGCGATCGCAACCTGATACCCGAGGACGAGTGGAAGTCGATCACCGCACCGGTCATGGTGGTCGCCTCGGGTCGCGACCACGGGGTGTACCAGGAGACGGCCACCTCGATTGCCCGCTTGATCCCGCATGCCGAGGTCTTTGAGATGCCTGATGTCCGGCACTGGCCGCATTTCGAAGACCCGAAAGAGTTCAATTCGGCGGCCGTTTCGTTCCTCACCAGGTGAGACCGTGCCGATGAGACGGCCGGAACCCGGCGAGATCGACGACATCGCGCGACGGCTGTATGCGGCCGAGCATGACCGCACGCCGATCCGGCAGTTGTCGCTGGACTATCCGCAGATGACCGTCGAGGATGCCTATGCGGTACAACGCGCACTGGTCGGACTCAAGGTCGCCGATGGTCGCGTGATCAAGGGCCGCAAGATCGGCCTGACCTCCAAGGTGATGCAGCGGGCCGCCTCGATCGACGAGCCGGACTACGGCGCGATATTCGATGACATGTTCATCGAGGACGGTGGGCATGTGCCGCCCGGCCGTTTCATTCGTCCCCGGATCGAGGTGGAGCTGGCCTTCATACTCGGCGAAACACTGCGCGGACCCGGCGTCACACTGTTCGACGTGCTGCGCGCCACCGAATTCGCGACCCCCGCTTTGGAGATTCTCGACGCCCGCGTCCAGATGTCCGACCCCGAGACCGGCCACCTGCGTACGATCGTGGACACGATCGCCGACAACGCGGCGAACGCCGGGCTGGTGCTCGGTGGCCGGGTGTTCCGCCCACTGGACGTCGACCTGCGCTGGGTGGCAGCGCTGCTGCTGCGCAACGGCACCATCGAGGAGTCCGGCGTCGCGGCAGCCGTTCTCAACCATCCGGGCAACGGCGTCGCGTGGCTTGCCAATCGGCTTGCTCCGCACGGTGTTTCGTTGCAGCGCGGTGAGGTGATTCTGTCCGGTTCGTTCACCAAACCGGTGTTCGCCGAGCCGGGGGACAGTTTCGTCGCCGACTATGGCCCCCTCGGCACCGTCTCGGTGCTGTTCGACCCCCGGAGCCGCCCGGCCGGCGGCATCGAGCAGAGTGACCCGACGTCATGACCACACGCTGGGTGCAACGGATCGCCGGTGCGGGTCCACGGTTCGGCATGTGGCTGGCCTCGGGCAGCGGGTACATCGCCGAGATCTGCGCCGGATCCGGTATCGACTGGGTGCTGGTCGACCAGGAGCACGCACCCAACGACATCCATAGCACGTTGGCACAGCTGCAGGTACTGGCCGGCTATCCCGACGTCGACGTGGTGGTGCGCCCGCCGGTGGCCGACCCGGTCCTCATCAAGCAACTCCTCGACATCGGCGCGCACAATCTCATCGTCCCGATGATCGGCAGCCCCGCGGAAGCGTCCGCCGTCGTCGCCGCAACCCGCTACCCGCCCGCCGGTATCCGCGGGGTCGGCAGCGCGTTGGCAAGAGCTTCCCGCTGGAACCACATTTCTGACTATCTTGTCACCGCAGATCACCGTGTGTCGGTGACGGTGCAGGTGGAGTCGACGGCGGCGCTGGCAGTGGTGGGCGACATCGCGGACGTCGACGGAATCGATGCGGTCTTCATCGGGCCTGCCGATCTGGCCGCCTCCATGGGCAAACTCGGCCAGCCCGAGCATCCAGAGGTAGTGTGCGCCATTGAGAATGCGTTGGCGACGATCGTCGAGCGCGGCAAGAGCGCGGGCGTGAACGCGTTCAACGAGACCCTCGCCCGGCGCTATCTGGCCGCCGGAGCGAGCTTCGTTCTGGTCGGCGCGGATGTGACCCTGCTGGCCCGCGGCGCCGAACAATTGGTCGCCAGGTACCGCCAGCCGCCGCCATGAGCTTTAGTTCTGACTATAGTGTCACCTATACTCGGCAGCTATGGACCTGAATTTCACGGCCGATCAACTGGAGTTCCGTGACCATGTCCGCACGTGGCTCGACGAGAACAAGCCGACCGAACCCAGGCCGCGCGACCACACCGGCATCCGCCAATACGACCTGGCCTGGCAGCGCACCCAGTGGGAGGGCGGCTGGGCCGGGATCGCGTGGCCAGAAGGATACGGCGGTAAGGGACTGACCCTGCTGCAACAGCTGATCTGGTACGAGGAGTACGCCGCGCGCGGCTTCCCGGGCATCGACGCGTGTTTCGTCGGCCTGTCCCATGCCGGACCAACATTGATCACGCGTGCCACCGACGAGCAGAAGTTCTTCCACCTCCCGAAAATTCTCAAAGGAGAAGTGATTTGGTGCCAGGGCTTCTCCGAACCCGACGCCGGTTCTGATCTCGCCGCCTTGCGTACCAAGGCCGTGATCGACGGCGACGATCTCGTTGTCACCGGCCAGAAAGTGTGGACCAGCTTCGCCACCGTCGCCGATTACCAGGAACTGCTGGTGCGCACCGACAACACCGGCGGTAAGCATCACGGAATCACCTGGGTCATCTGCGACATGTCGGCACCGGGAATCGACGTCAGGCCGATCGAGACCATCGAAGGCGGCGCGGAATTCTGTGAAGTCTTCTACGACAACGTGCGAATTCCGCTGTCCAACGTCGTCGGCGAGATCGACAACGGCTGGTCTGTCGCGATGTCGACGTTGTCCTTCGAGCGCGGCACCGCATTCACCGCGAACCAGGTGCGGCTAGCCAAGATCATCGAAGACCTCATCGACTACGCCCGCGACCATGTCGGCCCGGACGGCCGACGGCCGGCCATCGCCGACGACGAGATCGCGCGGCGACTGGCCCGCGCCCGGGCAGCGGTGGCGTCATTGCGGGCGCTGACCTATCAGAACATCTGCCTGGCCATGCAGTCGGAGACACCGGGCCCGAAAGGTTCGATGGTCAAGCTGCTCTATGCCGAGCTCGCCAAACAGATCGGCAAGCTGGCCATGGACATCCTCGGTCCGGGCGCTATTCGGCATTCGTCACGATGGGACGCCGACGGCTGGGTGGGCTATTACTACTACTCGTTCTCGCAGGCGATCGGCGGTGGCACCTCGGAGATCCAGCGCAACATCCTGGGTGAGCGTGTGCTCGGTCTGCCGAGGTAGGGGAGGCAATCATGGATCTGCTGCCCAGTGCCGCACAGCTCGAAATCGTCTCGACTGCAGCGGAATTCATCGCCGAACGGATGTCGGTCGAGCAGCTGCGCGCCGACCGCGCCAAGCCCGTCGCGGTGCGGCCCGAGGTATGGCGCGAGGGCGCCGAGATGGGACTGCTCACGCTCGGGTTGCCGGAGCAATTCGGCGGGTCCGGTCAGCCGTTCGACGACGAGGTGCTGCTGCACATTGAACTGGGCAGGCGGCTGGCACCCGGCCCGTTCCTGGCCGGGACGTTGGCCGCGCGGGTCGGTGCCGCCTGCGGTGACGCGGAGCTGGCCGGTCAGATCGGCTCGGGCGCAGCGACCGTCGCGCTTGCGGTATTACGAGGTGACGGCGAGGCGCGCAGCGTCAAGGGCACCTTCGACCTGCTCGACTGGTTCGGGGCACGTTATGCACTGGTGCTCTCGCGGCAGGGCGCCGCAGTCGTCGACATCGCGGTTTTCGGCGAGCCGACCATCATCGAGTCCGCCGACCCCGGTGTCCGGTTGGCGTCAGCGTCGGTGACCGGGGCGGGGCCGCTGCATTGGCTGCCCGCCGAGAAGGAGTGGATCTGGGGACGCGCGGTTGTGCTCACGTCGGCTTTCCTGACCGGACTGGCGCTGGCCGCCGCCGCCGACTCAACCCAACACGCCAAGACCCGCGAGCAGTTTGGCAAGCCGATCGGCGCCAACCAGGCGATCAAGCACAGTTGCGTCGACATGGTGGTCGCTGCCGAGGCCGCACAGGCCCAAACCTTCTTCGCTGCAATCGCTTTGGATAGCGCGCGCGACGACGCGCTGTGGCAGGTTCTGTCCGGATTCACAGTGGCCGGCACGGCGGCCGTCGACAACGCCGCGGCGGGCATCCAGGTCTTCGGCGGTATGGGCTACACCTTCGAAAGCAACATGCACCTCTACCTCAAACGTTCCCACCTACTCCGGCACCTGTTCGCCGAGCCCAACGACGTTCTCGCGGAGCTGATCACACAGGACAGGCTGCAGTGACGGTTGCCATCGCCGGCGTGGCGCTGTCCGACGTGGGCCGCGTCGACGACAAGGGGCCCTACGAGCTGATCGCACAGGCGAGCCGTCGAGCTCTGGCCGACGCCGGCCTTTCGCCCGGCGATGTCGACGGCCTTGCGTCTACCGGCCAGGGCACGCTGCCCCCAGTCGACGTCGGTGAATACCTGGGGCTGCGTCCGCGGTGGGTGGACTCGACGGCGGTCGGCGGCGCGGCGTGGGAGGTGATGGCCTCGCACGCCGCCGACGCCATCACCGCGGGCCACGCAGACGTCGTGCTGTTGACGTATGGATCCACCGCTCGTGCCGACCTCAGGAAGGGATTGCGCGGCGCGAGCATCAACTGGGGTGCGCGCGGACCGCTGCAGTGGGAAGCGCCGTACGGACATACGTTGATCTCCAAGTACGCCATGGCGGCCCGCCGCCACATGTCTCAGTACGGCACCACGATCGAGCAGCTCGCCGAGGTGGCGGTGTCGGCGAGGTGCAACGCCGCGGACAACCCCGAGGCGTATTACCGCGACCCGATAACGATCGACGAGGTGCTGTCGGGGCCGATGATCGCCGACCCGTTCACCAAGCTGCACTGCTGCATCCGCAGCGATGGCGGCGCCGCGGTGGTGATGGTCAACGCCGACCGGGTCAAGGATCTGCGGTCGCAGCCGGTGTGGGTGCTCGGCGCTGCCGAGACGACCTCGCATATGTTGACCTCGCAGTGGGACGACATGACCGTCGGACCCGCGGCGGTCAGTGGCCCGCTCGCATTCGCCCGGGCCGGAGTGTCGCCGGCCGAGGTCGACGTGGCAGAACTCTACGACGCGTTCACCTACATGCTGCTGCTCACCCTCGAAGACCTCGGCTTCTGCCCGAAGGGGCAGGGCGGCGCGTTTGTGGAGACCGGAGCGCTGCGCATCGGTGGGCAACTGCCCACCAACACCGACGGTGGCGGCCTGTCGGCATGTCATCCTGGCCAGCGCGGCCTGTTCCTGCTTGTCGAGGCGGTTCGCCAGTTGCGCGGTGAATGCGGACCGCGCCAGGTGGCGGACGCGAAAATTGCCTGTGTCAGCGGCACCGGAGGCTGGTTCTGCTCCAGCGGCACAATGATTCTCGGTAACGAGAAGCCATGACGGTGCTGGCCGGTGACTTCGCGAGCACCCGCGAGTTGTTGGAGGCCGCAGCCGTCACGTACGGCGACCGTGAGGCGTATGTGGAACCCGGCTCACGAATCTCGTTCGCGGAATGGGCGTCGCGCTCCCGCCGGGTCGCGGCCGGGTTGGTCGCCCGTGGGGTCGGCAAGGGCGATGTGGTGGCGCTGCGATTGCCGTCGGGGATCGACTACGCGACGTGCTATGTGGCCGCGGCCATCATCGGCGCCATCACCACCGGGATCAACCCCCGGCTGGGCCCCAGGGAGGTCGGGGCGATCCTCGAGCTGGCCGACCCGGCGCTGGTGATTTCCGAACCCGCCGAGCTGCGCCGCATTTCAGGCGAGAGCGGCGACCGATTTCCGGCTGTCCCCGATGTTGAGATCAACCGTCACGACCCCGTCGCGTTGATCTTCTCCAGCGGAACCACCGGTTTGCCCAAGGGAGCGGTGTTCGATGGAAACAATCTGCTGGCCGGTGCGGCCTCGGCGGGGGTGATGAGCGCACCTTATGACCGCCGCCTGACCTCTACGCCGTTCGCCCACGCCGGTTACATGTTCAAGCTCTGGGATCAACTGCTCTGGGGTACAACGCTTGTGATTCCGCCGACGCCATGGTCCGCCGCCGGGATGGCCACCGCGCTGCGCGAGGAGCGGATCACCGTCGCGGGTGCGGTGCCCACCCAGTGGGCCAAGCTGCTGGAGGTGTCCCCGGCCGTATTCCCACATCTGCGGGTGGGCGTGGCCGCGACCGCACCCGCGTCGCCGGAGCTGGTACGCGCGGTGGCCGACCGCATCGGGGTGCCACTGGTGGTCCGTTACGCCATGACCGAATGCCCGACGATCTGCGGCACCGAGCCCGAAGATCCGCCCGAGATCCAGTTCCGCACCGTGGGCAGGCCGGCGCCGGGCATGGCGGTGCGCATCGTCGACGACGGCGTCGTCGAGGTCCGGGGACCGTGCGTGATGCGCGGCTATTGGCGCGACCCTGAGCTGACCGCGTCGGTGCTACGCGACGGCTGGCTGCGCACCGGCGACATGGGGGTGCTGAACGACGATGGCACGCTGTCGATCGTCGGACGCTCCGGCGACATGTACATCCGCGGCGGGTTCAACGTGCATCCCGTCGAAGTCGAGCAGGTGATCGCGACCCACCCGGGGGTCGCCCGCACCGCCGTCGTCGGCCGGCCGGCACCGGTCATCGGCGAGATCGGCGTCGCGTTCGTCGTGCCTGAAAACCCCGCCGCCGCACCGTCACTGGCGGAGCTGCGCGCCCACGTGCGCACCCAGCTGGCCGACTACAAGGCGCCCGACCACCTGGTCCTGGTCGACGACATCCCGCTGACCCCGATGCTCAAACCGGACCGGGTTGCGTTGCGCAGGTTGGCTGCCGCTGCCTCACTGTAGCTACTCCGCAACGAGATATCGTGATACGGCTCAGGCTCTTTCGGCCGGCGCGAGGGACGCGATGAGGAAGGTCCGTAAGATGCCCTCGTCGCCGCCGTCTTCGGGCCGGGCCGGTTCGGCGACCAGGCTGAATGCAATGCGGGTGACCCAGTGGGCCATTGTTTCCGGGGACACGTCGTCGCGGACCTGACCGGTGGCGGCTGCGGCCGCAATGCGTTGACCGAGGTTTTCGGCGAGGTCCCGGCGCCACAGCTCGGAGGCTTCGGCGGCCCGGAACGTGCGTCCGGCTTCCTGCTCACCGATCAGCAGCCGCATGGTCGGTGATCGGCGCCCGGCCTCCATACCGATAAGCATCGCCTGCACCAGCTGCTCGAGGAACGGCTCGTCGGTGTGCCAGCATGGCTCGCCGGCGTCGAGGACCTCGGTCACCGCACGCACGAAACATGCTGCCAGCACCGCGTCTTTGTTGGGGAAATACGAGTACACCGTGGTGCGGTGCACGCCGGCGCGGTGCGCGATGTCGCTCATCCGCGTGCGGCTGGGCCCGCGGTCGGCGTAGCAGGCCTCGGCGGCGTCGAGCAGCCGATCCCGGGCCTGCTGCTCATCGATAGGTGTATCGGCGCCCCAGGCCGTGGCGCGGCCCGGAGTTGCCTGCCCGGTGACCGTCATGATCGGCACCTTACCTGTGATACTTGACCGAGACTACACAATTGCTTAGCGTGTAGCGCACACTACAAAGTGACGGAAATTGTAGTTTTTGACACGTTCTTGCAGTCCACGAAGGGACCACGGCCATGACAGTCGAGCAGGAGGTCTGCCCCCTCCACGCGAACTTCGATCACCATTCGCCGGAGTTCCGGGAGGCGCCTCCCCACGCGGCGCTCGCGCAGATGCGCGCCCAGTGCCCGGTCACCCATTCCGGGCAGCATGGCGGTTTCTGGTCGCTGCTGGACTACGCGTCGGTATTCGACGCCGCGCGCGACGACGATCTGTTCAATTCGTATCCCTCCGTGGGCGTGCCGGCCAGCACGGCTCCCTTCCCGATCATTCCGATCGAGTCCGACCCACCGCTGACGAAGAAGCTGCGCCAGGTGACGGTGAAGACGTTCTCGCCCGGTGCGGCCGAACGGTTGCGACCGGCGGCGCGGCGGATGGCCACCGAGATGGTCAACGAGTTCATCGAGCGAGGTGAGTGCGACATCGTTGGCGAGCTGACCACCCCACTGCCGGCCAAACTGGTGCTGCACATGCTGGGGTTCGACGAATCGAAGTATCGGCAGTGGGTGGGCTGGGTGCACACCTTTGTCCACGACCGCACCCACGACGAGGAGAAGGCCGCCACCGCGGCCATGGAGCTGTTCGGCGAAATCCACAAGCACATGGCCGAGCGCCGCGAGGCCGGTGAGAACGGCGACGACCTGTTCGGCGAGATCCTCGACGGCCAGATCGACGGCGTCCCTCTCGACGACAGCCAGATCCTGATGTACACGGTGATGATGATGCTGGGCGGCATGGACACCACCAGTGGGTTGACCGGAAACGTGCTGCTGCGCTTGATCAATCAGCCTGAGCTGCGTCAGGTCCTTATCGATCAGCCCGAATTGCTTAAACCCGCCACCGACGAGTTCCTCCGGCACGCCACGCCGACGTTGGGGCTGGCCCGCACGGTGTCGCGCGACGCGGAATTCCACGGCCAGCAACTCAAAGCCGGTGACCGCGCCATCCTCATGTGGGCGGCCGCCAACCGCGACCCGGCGGTGTTCGACGAGCCGGACAAGATCGACCTCTGGCGCAAGAACAGCCAGAAACACATGGCATTCGGGGTCGGACAACATCGCTGCCTGGGCTCACATTTGGCACGGATGATGTTTCAGGAGATGATCGCCGAAATCCTCGAACGCCTGCCCGATTTCGAAGCAAACGGACCTGCGGTGATGTTCGAGGATGCCGGTGAGGTATACGCCCCGCGCAGCCTGCCGATCAAGTTCACCCCGGGCAACCTTACGGGAGTGAAATCCTGATGCCCAGAATCGAATTCGACCAATCACGCTGCGTCGGGCATGCACAGTGCAACGCCGCGGCGCCCGACGTCTATGAGCTCGACGACAACGGATATCTCCTGCCACCGCCCAGCGTGATCGACGAATCGCTGCGCGACAGCGCGATCGCAGGTGCAAGCGCCTGCCCAGAAGGGGTACTGAAAGTTTTCGACGACGAATAACGGTCGGCTACACCTCTGCGGGCAGCTAAGCGCCCCAGAGCACGCCTGAAATCCCTAGGCCGGAGCCGACGGTCCCTATCTTCCCCGGAGTTCGGCACCGATCGGCAGCCCACCGCAATCATTGAACACTGTTTAAGTAAGCTCGCTAGCTGTGGATTTGGACCCGCTGAACTGGATGGACCTGCGTGCCGAGGAGCGCGTGCGGGCTGGCCTGCGTCGGGAGCTGCGGGCGCGACCGCCGCAGAGCGGGCTGATCGATCTGGCATCCAACGACTACCTGGGACTGTCGCGGCATCCCGCAGTGATCCAGGGTGCGATCGAGGCCGTCCGCACCTGGGGCACGGGAGCAACCGGGTCCCGGCTGGTGACCGGCACGACCCTTGACCACGAGCAGCTGGAGACAGAGCTTGCCGACTTCGTCGGAGCAGAGGCAGGCCTGGTGTTTGCCTCCGGGTACGCCGCCAATCTGGGCGTGGTGACGGCCCTGGCCGCGCGCGGAACGCTGGTGATCTCCGATGCCAGCAGCCACGCGTCGCTGGTGGATGCCTGCCGGCTGTCGAGAGCCAGGGTGGAGGTCACCCCGCACGGCGACGTTGCGTCGATCGAGCGGCTGCTGGCCGAACGCGCCGAGGAGCGCGCCCTGGTGATCACCGAATCGGTGTTCAGCGCTGATGGCGACCTGGCGCCATTGGCGGAGCTGCACCGCGTGGTGCGCGCCCACCAGGCGGTGCTGATCGTCGACGAGGCGCACGGCATCGGCGTACGCGGCGAGGGCGGTCGCGGTCTCGTGCATGAACTCGGTCTGGCCGGCCAGCCCGATCTGGTGATCACCGCGACGCTGTCGAAGGCGCTGGCAGCCCAGGGCGGTGTGGTGCTGGGGACCGAGCGACTGCGCAGCCACCTGATCGATACCGCACGGACGTTCATCTTCGACACCGGACTGGCCCCAGCCGCCGTGGGGGCCGCGCTGGCCTCGTTACGGCTATTGCGCCGGGACCCGACGATGGCGGGTCGGGCACTGGCCCGCGCCGCCGAGATCTCGCGCATCGTGTCGGTGGCCCAACCGGATTCGGCGGTTGTCTCCGTCGTGCTGGGGGAGCCGCAGCGCGCCTATGCGGCCGCTCAGGCCTGCCGAGCCGGCGGACTGAGCGTTGGCTGCTTTCGGCCGCCGACCGTGCCAGCCGGCACGTCCAGGCTGCGTTTGACGGCGCGCGCCAATTTAACCGACACCGAGATGGACACCATCGCAACGGTTCTCGGTAAAATTCGTCCGGCGGTGGCACAAACCGAATGGAGCAACGCCCAACTTACCGGCTAGTCCGGACCGGATAACCCCATCGGTGTCGCCATTGCCGGTTCGAAACGCCCGACGACACCAGAAGATGCGCAGAAGGTGCGCGTCGCCAGGGGCAACCCGGCGTTGGCTTGCAGCACATCCGATCAGCTGGCCGCGCTGCTGGGTGAGGCGGGCAGTCAGCCGCCGAGCCGCAGTCCCGGATTGCGGGTGCCGAATACGTCAGTCGCCATGATCACACCGAGCGTGTTTGCGTCCCAGCGCTTCTGGTCGCTGGAGACCGTCGTGACCGGATGCCAGCCCTTGAGCAACTGGATGTTCTCCCCGAGCGCGCGGATGACCTGTCCGCTTATGTGGCCGGCTTCTGGACTTGCCAGCCACGCCACCACCGGTGAGCTCAGCGACGGGTCCTTGGGGTCGAATTCGTCCTCGGCGCGTTCGTCGGGTTCGATCGCCGCCGCAGCTCCGGGCATCGACGCTGACATCCGCGTGCGGCCACCGGGGCTGATGATGTTGGCGGTGGCGCCGATCGACGCCAGTTCCAGACTCAGGGTCTGGGTCAGGCCGACGATCGCGGCCTTGGCCGCACTGTAGTTGGTTTGCCCGAAGTGTCCGTGCAGGCCGGCTCCTGAGGTGGTGTTGATGATCCGGCCATACACCTTGGTGCCACCGTTGGCCTTCGACTCCGCACGCCATTGTCGGGTGACCGCGCGACTGGTCAGCCAGCTGCCCCGAACATGCACCCGCATCACGAGGTCGAAGTCCTCGGCGGTCATGTTCCAGATCGCCTTGTCGCGGACGATGCCCGCATTGTTCACGACGATGTCGAGCCGACCCAGCTGGGAGTAGGCGCGTTCGACCACGAGCTCGACTTGCTCTTCGTCGCCGACGTCGCTGAAGTCCGAAACCGCTTTGCCGCCTCGGTTTTCGATGATCTGTACCACCTCATCGGCGACTTTTCCGCTGCCCTCGCCGGCCAACGAGGTGCCCAGGTCGTTGACGATCACCGTCGCGCCGTGTTTGGCCAGCTCCAGCGCATGCCCGCGACCGATGCCGTGTCCGGCACCGGTGATCAAGGCAACCTTGCCGTCGAGTAGTCCTTTCACTCGTCCTCCTTGCTTGCGGTGAAGACCGTCAGATAGGGGCTGTCCGGATCCTGGTCGTCGACGGGCCGGAATTCAGCGGTGACCGCCATTCCGATGCGTAGCTGTTCGTGGGGAACACCCTCGATCGTCGTCATCACCCGCGGCCCCTCAGCCAGTTCGACAATGGCCGCGATATAGGGCACCCGGTCGCGGAACGGTGGGAGATCGTTGACGTACACCGTCGAATACGTGTACAGGATGCCGCTACCGCTGGCCTGGACCGGAACGACGTCGTCGCTCCAGCAGTACGGGCAGAACGGGCGCGGGTAGTGGTGCACCGTCGCGCAGGCGCGGCAGTGCGCGATCAGCAGCCGGCCCTGCCGCGCCGCCTGCCAATACGGTGCGCTGGCCGGGTCGATGACCGGGATGTCGGCGCGGGCCATGGTCACCACCCGGTGTAGCGGGTCGGGCGCTTCTCGACGAATGCCTGCACCCCCTCTTGGGAGTCATGCGAATAGGACTGGATCTCCTGGGCCATCGCTTCGGCGGTGAAAGCGGCGCGGCGGTCGCAGTCGGGGGAGTCGTTGAGGAGGCGCTTGGTGAGCGCGATCGCGCTGGTGGGCGCCGTGGCCAGTCGGTCGGCGAAGTCGGCTACCGCGGCGTCGAGTTCCTCGGCCGGCACCACCCGGTTCACCAGGCCCAATGCCAACGCTTCGGCAGCACCCAGCTTTTCCCCGAAGAACGCCATCTCCTTGGCTTTCTGCATGCCGATGCGCCGGGGCAGCAGGTAACAGCCACCGCCGTCGACGGTAAGGCCCCGCTTGACGAAAGATTCTGTGAAGTAGGCGTTCTCGGCCGCGATGACCAGGTCGCTGGCGTAGGCGATGTGGGCGCCGAGTCCCGCGGCAGCGCCCTGTACCACGGCAATGACCGGTTTGTTGCAGTCCAAGATGCTGGCTATCAGCTTCTGCGCGCCGCTCATGATGCGCCGCATCGGGTCCAGTACCCGTTTCTGGACCGTCTGACGGCGATCCTGCAGCGCGTTCACATCGGCGCCGGAGCAGAAGTGTTTCCCGTTGGCGCGCAACACCACAACGCGTGCCCGCTCGTCGGTGTCGGCGGTCGACAACAGCGCGATGAGCGCGTCGCGGTCGGCGGGTCGCAACGCGTTGGCCGCATCCGGCCGGTTGAGCGTGATGGTCATGACGCCGTCGGCGACGTCGGACAGGATGGTGGTGGTCATGGCGTGTAAATCGCATTCAGGTGCTTGATGCCGTTGACGAAATTGGAGCGCAGCATCACGGGTTCGCCGACTGTCCTGATGTCGGGGTAGCGATCGTAGATCATCTTCAAGGCCACGTTGAGCTCCAGCCGGGCCAGGTGTGCGCCCAGGCAGAAATGCGGTCCGGGACCACCGAAGGCCAGGTGATTGTTCGGGTTGCGGGTGATGTCGAAGAGCTCCGGATCGTCGAAGGCCGCCGGATCGCGGTTGGCCGCCGGATACCACATCACCACCCGGTCGCCCTTGGCGAAGGTGTGGGAACCGGATGCGAGCGTCACCCCGTCGGCGGTCACGGTTCGGCGCATGTGGATCACCGGGCTGGCGTACCGCAGGATCTCCTCGACCGCCCTGGGGGCGAGCGTGTCGTAGTCGCTGAGTAGCTTGTCGCGCTGATCGGGGTGGTGGGTCAGGATGTGCAGACCGTGGGTCAACGCATTGCGGGTGGTCTCGTTACCCGCCCCCACCAGCAGGATGAAGAACTTCGCCAGCTCCTGTGGGGTGAGGTTTTCCTCCTCCGAGGTGACCAACTTGCTGATCACATCGTTGGTGGGGTTGGCGATGCGGTCCTCGGCGATCCCCTTGAGCAGCTCGATCATCTTGACACTGGTCTCGGTGACGGCGGCCTCGATACCGGCGACGCTCTGCTCGGGCACGTATTCCGGGTCCGAGGCCCCCAGGATCACGTTGGTGGACTGCAGAATGAACTGCTCGTGTTCGCGCGGCACACCGAGCATGGTGTCGATGATTCGCAACGGCAGCAGGATCGCGAAGTCGCTGACGAAATCGCACTCGCCTGACGCGGGCATCGCGTCGAGAATCTCGGCGGTGGTGGATTCGACCAGGCCGCGCAGTTCCGCGAGCATGCGCGGGGTGAAGCCGCGGGACACGATCTTGCGGATCCGCATGTGTTCGGGGTCATCCATGTCGATGATCGATCCGCGGTACTCCCGCATCTCCGGTGTCTGGTCGAAGATCTGAGTGCCCTGACCCGAACAGAACTCCGCGGGGCGACGGCTGATGTCAACGATGTCGGCGTGGGTACCGACCGCCCAGAATCCCTTGCCTTTCCGCCCGATCGGCACGAACACCGGTCGGCCGGCGTCCCGAAGTCGGCGATACAGCGCGGTGCGCTGGTCGGGGTGGTCTTGCCACCACCCCAGGTCGATGAGTGAGGTGAATTCCAGTTCGTCGGTGTCGAGCGCGTTCACACCCCGATTCTGGCACTCGTGTCACCCTGAGGCAACGAATAGGTACCGGGAAACAATTGGGAGAACGCCATCCAGTATCTGCCAGCCCCTTGGACGGATGCAGAATCTAACATTAGTGTCACTGTAAGTCGGGGGCGGATCGGTTCGGCGCCGAGGAGGGCAGATGACGCTGCGGGTCGGTGTGGTGGGAGTGGGCTGGGGCGCGCACGTGCAGGTTCCGGGTTTCCGGGCGGCCGACGGCTTCGAGCCAGTCGCGTTGTGCGCGCGCACGCCCGAGCGGTTGAGCCGCGTCGCGGCCAAGCTCGCCATCGAGGACACGTCCACCGACTGGCAGTCGTTCGTCGCCCGCGACGATCTCGATGTCATTTCCGTCGCCACACCGACCGTGTTGCACCACGACATGGCGCTGGCCGCTCTGGCCGCCGGAAAGGCTGTGCTGTGCGAGAAGCCGTTGGCGGGAGATCTCGAGGCAGCCCGTGACATGGTGTGCGCCGCCGCGCAGTCGGGTCGGCCCACTGCCTGCTGCTTCGAGAACCGATGGAACCCCGACTGGCTGGCCGTGGCCCACCTGGTCCGCTCGGGTTTCCTCGGCAAGCAGTACCTCGCCAGGGTCAGCCGTAGCGCGTCGTACTGGCACCCGAGTCATCAGCCACAGGCGCGCTGGATGTACGACCGCGCCCAGGGCGGGGGATACCTCGCCGGGATGCTGGTCCATGACCTCGACTTCTTGTGCAGCTTGTTCGGCCGCCCGGAGTCGGTGTGCGCGGAAGTCCGCAACAGTGACCCGTTCCGCGAACTTCCCGACGGCGAGACGTTGCACATCACTGCCGATGACACCGCCGCTCTGTTGCTGCGCATGGAGTCCGGGCTGACCGCCATCCTCAGTGTGTCGGTGATCGGCGCGCACGCCGACCATTTCCGCCTGGAGTTGTTCGGCGCCGACGGCACCATCATCGGCGACGGCGATCTGCGATCGACCGCATATGTGGCAGGGGCGGCCGCTGACGACGGATTGACCCCGCTGGCGGTCAACGACCGCGAGCCGGCCCACCCGGAGCGCCTGCCCAAGGGACTGGCCGGACACGCCAGTCGGGCGATGGCCCTCATGCTCGAGGACTGGCGCCCGGCCTTCGACGGGGAACCGGTCACCGTGGCCACCTTCGAGGACGGACTGCTCAGCCTCGCCGTGATCGATGCCGCGCACCGATCCGCCGAGGGAGGCGGATGGGAGACCGTTCATGCGACCGCGTGAGCGTGCCATTGGGGTTCATGGCACGCCAAGGCTCTTACGTGTTGGACCCCTCGGCCGCCGGATAGATCAGCACTCCGCGAATGTTGGCGCCGGCGTGCATGTCGGCGTAGCCGTCGTTGACCTTCTCTAGCGGGTACGTCCGAGTGACCATCGACTCCAGATCCACCTGTCCGGCGCTGTACAGTTCCAGGATTTTCGGGATGTCGGCCCGCGGGTTGCCAGAGCCGTACAGCGTGCCGATGATCTGCTTCTCCGTCAGGGTGAGGTCCATCAGGTTGGCCCGGATTTCGCGTTCCAGCATCGGGTGGATATTGGTGACGACCAGCTTGCCGCGTTTGGCCGTCATGGCCAGCGCCTGGCCGACCAGCTGCCCGTCGCCGACACCCATAGCGCAGATGAACTTGTCCGCGCCGCGGTCCCACGTCGCTTCGGCGACAACGCCTTTTGCTTCTTTCCAGTTCGCCGCGGTGTGCGTGGCGCCCATCTTCCTGGCTTCTTCACGCTTGTACTCCGATGGGTCGATCACCGTGATCGTGCGCGCCCCGGCCAGCCGCGCGCCCTGTACGGCCGCCGCACCGATACCGCCGACACCGGCCACCACGACGGTGTCCCCGGGCCGCACATCGGCGGCGTAGACCGACGAACCCCATCCGGTGATGAACCCGCAGCCAAGCAGGCAGGCGAGGTCGAGTCGGTAGTGCTCGGGAATCTTGACGCAGCTCGCCTCGTGCACGACGGTGTGGTGCGAAAACGAACCGACACCGCAGGCAAGCGCCAGATCCTTCCCGCCCGCGTGGTGACGAGCGGTTCCGTCGTGAATCTGCATCCCGGAGTAGATCTTTGCGCCCAGGTCGCACAGGCTCTGATGGCCGGTCGAACATGACGGGCAGCGCCCACAGGACGGGATAAAGCTGAACACCACGTGGTCACCGGGCTGTAGCCACGACACATGGTCGCCGACGGCCTTCACCACACCCGCGCCTTCGTGGCCGCCGATGCACGGCAGCCGGATCGGCATGTCGCCGGTCACCAGATGATCGTCGGAGTGACACATCCCCGACGCGTGCAGTTCGACGAGTACTTCGGGTGCCTTCGGCGGATCGAGCTCGATCGTTTCGATCGACCACGGCGTGTTTCGTTCCCACAGCACCGCCGCCTGCGTCTGCATTGATGTGCCCTTCCGGTCTAGCGAATGACGGCTTGATACTCGACGAAACCGGCGATGCCCTCCGGGCCTCCCTCGCGGCCGATGCCGGACTGTTTGAAGCCGCCGAACGGACTGCCGAAATCCAGGACCGCAGTCGAGTTGACCGCCACCGATCCCACCCGCAACCGCGACGCCACCGCCGCCGCCCGGTCACCGTCGGCCGACCAGACCGCACCCACCAGGCCGTATTTCGAGTCGTTGGCGATGCTCACCGCGGCACTGTCTCCTTGGGCGTCGTCGTAGGTGATCACCACCGCGACGGGTCCGAAGACTTCTTCGCGGGCGATCTCCATGTCGTTGGTTGCAGCCACCACCGCGGGGGTGACGAACCACCCTGGCCCCGTAAGACACTCGCCGCCGGTCAGGATGGTGGCGCCCTCTCCCCGGGCCCGCTGCAGGAAGCCCTCCACCCGGTCGCGGGCGGACTCGTTGATCAGCGGACCGATGTCGGTGGATCGGTCGGCCGGGTCCCCGACGCTGAGCCCCGCCACCGCGGTGGTCAGCGCGGTGGTGAATTCGTCATAGCGGCTGTGCGGCAATATGATTCGGGTTAGTGCGGCGCACAGCTGACCGTTGTTGCCCATCACCCCACCGACCAGCCCGCTGACCGTCGATTCCAGGGGCGCGTCGGGGAGGACGATGGCAGCTGATTTGCCGCCCAATTCCGTGCTGCAGCGGCGGATCTGTGATCCGCAGGCCGCCGCGATCTGCGCACCCACCGTGGTGGACCCGGTGAAGCTGATCTTGTCCACCGCGGGATGCGACATCAGTGCCGCACCGGTGGTCGTACCGCCGTTGACGACGTTGACCACACCGTCGGGCAGACCGGCCTCTTCGATGGCCTTGGTGAGCACACCGATGCTCAACGGCGCGTCCGGCGACGGCTTCAGCACAACGGTGCAGCCCGCGGACAGCGCCGGGCCGAGCTTCAGTGCGGCGATGAATAACGGCGTGTTCCACGGGATGATCGCCCCCACCACACCGACGGGGAGCTGGCTGACCGTGACGGTGCCACCGGTTGCTGACGGGCGGGTGGATTCGAACGGGTAGTCCGGGGTGATCGCAGCATAGGCGCGCAGCGCACCGACGGCGGTGAGCACCTGGCCGAAAGTGCTCCACTTCCGGGGGGAGCCGATCTCGGCTGTCATGAGATCGGCGAGTTCGCCCTTGCGGGCGGTCAGCGCATCGGCAAGCCGGCTCAGCGCCGCGGCCCGCTCGGCAGGGGAGAAGTCGCGCCAGGGCGAGGACACCAGGGCGGTGCCGGCCGCAGCGACCGCGGCGTCGACGTCACCGGCGCCGGCAGCACCCACGGCGCCGATCCGCTCACCCGTCGCCGGCGATGTCACCGCAAACTGCTCGCCGGTGCCGCCGCCCCACTTGCCCGCGACATAACTCGCCGCCAACGTGATCATATCGGCCGATTCTGGCAGTAATGTCATCTTTGTACAAGCGGGTTATAGCCGCTTCATGTCAGGTGCCAGGTTTCGCTCCGGTGAATTTTCTGACACTATTGATCACATGAGTCCATCGCCCGAACCCGCGGCCGCCCCGATTGTCGGGCAGCCATGGGAGGTGATTGTCGAACGCGGGAAAATCGCCGAGTTCGCCGACGCCATGGCGTCGAGCAATCCCGCGTACCGCGGCGCCGATGCGATCATTCCGCCGACGTTCTTGACCACCGCCGGCCGGTGGGCGCCGCCCGGCGCGCGGGTCGATGTCGGTTTCGACCGGAAGCGGTTGTTACACGGGGAACAGGAGTACACCTTCCACGGTCCGCTGCCGAGGGCCGGGGACACCCTGACCGCACACGAGCGAATCGTCGACCGGTTCGAGAAGCCCGGCAAGCGCGGCGGGACAATGCGGTTTGCGACCGTGGTGACCGAATTCCGCGCGCCCGATGGCGCGTTGGTCGCCGAGGCGAAGGCCACGTTTATTGAAACGGCTGGCGGATGACCGCAGGTGTCGCGGCGCTGAACGTCGGCCTCGAGGCCCAACCGCGTGAGTTCGGGCCGATGACCCGGCAGATGTTCGTCCGATACGCCGGCGCGTCCGGCGACTTCAATCCCATGCATTACGACGACGAGTATGCGCGTTCGGCCGGTTACCCGTCCGCCTTCGCCCAGGGCATGCTGACCGCGGCGCTGCTGGCCACTTTCGCCACGGATTGGCTGGGCGCCGAGACCCTCCGGCGCTTCGGCGTGCGCTTCCGTGAGCAGGTCTGGCCCGACGATGTGCTGATGTGTTCCGGACGAATCATTGACATCGCCGCCGAGGAGAGCGGCGACCAGGTGACGGTGGAGCTGACGGGCACCCGGCAGGGCGGCGGGGTGGCCGTCACCGGGACCGCCGACTTCTTCATCGCGCGAAACGCTTCGGCGGGTGGCGCCGGCGATGCGAATCGGCCATAAGCTGGACAGACCATGTCCGATGCGTCGATCGTGCGCCGAGCCAGCTACGGCCCGTCCAGCCCGGAGATCGGCATCCGGGGCGCCACCACACGCAACCGAATCGCCGAGGTGTCACTCGAGCTGTTCGGCCGCCTCGGATTCTTCGACACCTCCGTCGATGCGATCGCCAAGGCCGCGGGCGTCTCCCGTGCCACGCTCTACCAGTACTTTCATGGCAAAGACGAGATATTCCTGGAACTGCTCGACGAGTGCGGCAGTGCGCTGTTCCGGGTCGCCCGCCGAATCGGCCCACTAGGGCCCGATGAGGTGGGCTTCGACAACCTGAACTGGTGGTTGGGCGAGTGGAGCTGGGTTTTCGAGAAGTACTCCACGATGTTCATCCAGTGGACCGCGATCGCATCGTCGGACACCAAGGTGGGCCCGACGATCTCGGGGTTCGTGCGCAGCTACAACCGCCGCATCGCGGAGCGGCTGGCCGCCTCCGGTGTGCGCGGCATCGATCCAGAAGTTGCGGCGATGACGATGACCGCGCTGGTGCACCGGATCAACCTCTACGTCCACACCGGGCGCGCTTACGGTTACAACGCCAAGCAAGTGATGGACACCTTGTCGGTGTTCCTGCAGCTGATGCTGTTCCCCGAGACGCCACCCGCGGTCCTGACGAGCCTGCGGTTGCACACTGTCAGCGACCCGGCTCGTGCCGTGGCCGCCGTTGCGGTGCCGCCGGCGCCGGACACCACCGGCTTGTCGATCACCGAGCGCAGCGCGGCGCTGAGCCAGCGCGCGGTCGCCACCGTTGTCGCGCTGGCCGACGCGGGCGCGGCGCAATTCCGCGAACGGGGGTACCGGCGCACCAGCGTGGACGACATCGTCGAGGCGGCGGCTGTCGCGCGGGGCACCTTTTACAAGTACTTCCGAGACAAGCAGGATCTGCTGGTGGCCACCGCCGCCGAAATCTATGACGCCGCTAAGGCGTTCGCCGACCAGATCGCCCGCATCGACCCGCTGGCGGATCCGCCGACGCTGCGACAGTGGCTGAGCGCCTATATCGATTTCTACGATCGCTACTCGGGTTGCATCGAGGTGTGGGTGGAGAACACCGCCGATGACCCGACGGTGATCGCCCTCGGTGAAAACGGCCAGGTGCTGATGGATATCGGCGTGGCGACGATGCTGATCCAGCACCCGGGCCCCTACCCGTTCGATCCGATCGTCTCGGCGGTCATCGTTCGCGCCCTGCTGACCAGGGTCCCGCAGGCCGCGCTGGATCTGCCCGAGCCGATCAGCAGCGACAAGGTCGTCGACTTGCTGCTGAGTTGTCTGCGGCGGGGATTCTTTGAGGTGGCCGACTAAATTCCGCGATCCCCCGATCAGGCCAACGTGGTGACACGCGTTCGCGCCAGCTCAGCGATATCCTCATGCGAAAAGCCCAACCCCTCCAAGATCATTCGGCTGTGCGCACCGAGCGCGGGCACGTCGCCGATTCGTGCCTGCACGCCGGCCAATGTGGCCGGGGGGATGAGCGCCTCCGCAGGGCCGCCCGGTGTGTTGAATTGCCGCCAGCGGTCCCGCCCAGCCAGCGCCGGATGGTTCCACACCTGCTCGACGTCATTGATCCGCGCCGTGGCCACACCGGCCGCGTCGAGCCGACGCTGAAGTTCGTCAGCGGTCAGCGAAGCGATCGCGGCGGTAATAATCGCCTCCAGCTCCTCGCGGTGCGCCACCCGGTCGGGGTTGGCCGCAAAGCGGGCATCATGCACCAGATCAGGTCTGTCCAATACGAACTCACACAGCCGCTGCCACTCCGGCTGGTTCTGGACCGCCAGCAGCACCGTACCGCCGTCGCCGGCGGTGAAAGGGCCGTACGGGGCGATGGTCGCATGGCGGGCACCCGTGCGCGGGGACCGGCGAGCGCCGTAGTGACCGTAGTACAGCGGTTGTCCCATCCATTCGGCCAGCGCGTCGAGCAACGACACCGACACCGGTCGGACCTCACCGGTGGTGGCACGCACATACAGCGCGCTGAGAAGCCCGGAAAACGCGAACATGCCGGCGGCGATGTCAGCGACCGAGATACCGGTCCGCGCCGCCTCCGCCGCCGAGCCGGTGACCGACAACAGGCCGGCCTCGGCCTGCACCAGCAGGTCGTAGGCTTTGCGGTCGCGCCACGGGCCGCTCTCGCCGTAACCGGTTATCGTGCAGGCGATCACGCCCGGATGACGCTTCCCGACGGAAGCGGCGTCCAGACCCAGCCGAGTCGAGGCGCCCGGCGCCAGATTCTGCACGAGGACGTCCGCGCTGTCCAGGAGGCGATGCACGACCTGCCTGCCCGCGGGTTGTTTGAGGTCCAGCGTCAGCGACTGCTTGCCGCGGTTGAGCCACACGAAGTAGCTCGACTGGCCGTGCACCGTGCGGTCGTAGCCGCGGGCGAAATCTCCACCATCAGGGCGTTCGACCTTGATCACCCGAGCGCCAAGGTCCGCGAGTTGGCGCGTGGCATACGGAGCCGCCACCGCCTGCTCCAGACTCACCACTGTGATGCCCGCCAACGGCGCCCCGACCGGATCGTCAGCGTGTCGCGCCATGTGTACATACTGTCAGATTTGATTTCCGGCGGTGCTGCTTGGTGCCCCGCCCGTCGGGGCACCTCAACTCCGGGAGGTGGCGACGGCCATGCCGGTGATCCACTCGGGAACCGGCTCGTAGACCAGCGGTGAAACCGGCCGCCCCCCGCCCGCCGCGCCGGCGGCAACCCACGTCCGGACCTCGTTGGCACCGGCACCGGCCCGCGCGTGGGCGGTGTCCACCAGCCGCACCAGCGCCGAGACGTCCCACGTCGACATCGCTTGCAGCACTTCGGCATCCCAGTCCGGGCGGATCCTGGTGCGCGCTTCGGCCATCCCGTCGGCGATCAACCGTGCCCGTTCCTCGTCGCTGAGGTCATAGGTGTCGACCTCTAGGCTCGGCGGTGAATGTGAGAGCCCGCCGGTCCCGATCACAAGCACTCGTTGGTCAACACCGTCGAGGAATCGCCCGACCGCCGTCCCAAAGTCAGCCACCCGGCGCCCCGTCGGCAGCGGGGCGGTCGCGCAGTTCACCGGCACGGGGATGACCGGCTTGGCATCCAATGCACCAACCAGGTCTCGAATCGGTTGGGCAAATGCATGATCCAGTCCGATGTCACGGCACACCGCGATGTCGAAGCCCACGGTGAGCAGGTATTCGCAGAGCTCGCGAGCCAGTCCGGACGCAACCTGCAGATCACCGGCGCCATGACGCCCTTCGGCGATGATCGACGCGGACAGCGCCACGCCGAAGGTCGGCACCACCTGCCGGAACGCTCGGCGGTGATCACCGCCGAACACGATCACCACGTCGGGATCGAAACGGCGGACGTCATCGGCGGCCGATGCCAGCGCGGATCGGAATTTGTGCCCGAACGCCTGCTCGACGTCGCGCTCTTTGCCCGGACTGTGGCTGGCGCAGACCACCAGCCGCCGATCGGAATTCACAGGCGCCACCTCATCACATAAGTGACACACATGTTAGAACGGCTTCTGCCGCCGGTCCAGCCGCGGGGTTGAGAGCGGCTATGCGGCGAGGCGGCGAAGGGGGCCGCGCAACGTCGGGGCGCCGCGATCGGTGCCGATCAAACCCCTTCGGCCGGTGCGCTTCTGGTCGTTCCTCGGGACGATAAGGTGAGCTGTTCGCCGGCTCCGTCGACGTCGCGTGGACTGTGTCGGGCAACGCGAGGTCGGTTGATCCCGGTTGCCCGTCTCACTTCACCAGCGCGGGCAGCGCGGCGAACTCCTGCCGGATGAGATCGTCGAGCCCGGTATTTGGGGCCGACAGCCATTGCTTGATGGCGCGGTCTACGAGCACCATGCCGATCGCTGCGAGCAATCGGCACTCGCCATCGGGGGACGGCAGCCCGCGCCGCTCGGCGATCACCCTCGCCACGATGTGGGCATTGGCGTCGTGGTTCCTGCGCTCGCGCCCGAGTAGCACCAGCGATGACGCGATCGCCTCGTGATACTGACCGATCCGCTTTCGGATGCGCTTGAGTCCCGGTGCCAGCAGGGCGAACGACTCCGCGATCGCCTCGTAGTCCGACAAGGACTCATCCCGGCCCAGATAGACCGCACTGAAGGCGTGGATGAAATCGTATTCCCCGGAGAACAGCACCGACTCCTTCGTGGGGAAGTAGCGGAAGAACGTCCGCGGCGACACTCCCGCAGCCTCGGCGATTTCCTCGGTGGTGGTCTCGTCGTAGCCATGTGCACTGAAGAGGTCCAGGGCGGCATCGAGCAGCGCCGACCTGGTGCGGTCCGCATGTTCGTTTCGCGGCGAACGATCGCCCCGCGCCATCGGTCATTCCTTCCGCGTGATCGGTTACTCATGACATTACCGCGGTGGCAGGTCTATCGAGGGTCGTTGACAGCGTTCGGTGCCCCAACGATACTTGCCAAGATTGACAGTCTACTGTCACGTTCGTCTTTCGGCAGGTTGGGGCCGCCGGTTAACGAGAGGAGGTAACGTCCATGGCCGACGTCACCAGGGAAGCGGAGTTCAGCGTCGACGACCTTCCCTTCAGCGAGGATCGCGCCCGCGCCTGGCGAGAGCTGCATGAACGTGGCGAGGTGGTTCGAAGCGGGGAACAGGCCGTCATGGCCAGTGCAGCGGCCGCCGATTTCGCGGCCAAGCATCCCGAGATCTTCTCGTCAGCACGGGCTTTCGACCGTATTGGCAGTCCGGTGCCGATGGTTCCGATCGCGATCGACCCACCCGACCACACCCGCTTCCGCCGACTGCTGGATCCGTTCTTCAGTCCGCGCAAGATGGCCGAGCGCGAGCCCGAGTTGCGTAAACAGGCCGGCGAGCTGATCGATGCGATCAAGATGAAGGGGGAGTGCGAATTCGTCGCGGATCTGGCTGTTCCGTTCCCCTCCCAGGTCTTCCTGACGTTGTTCGGACTGCCGTTGGAGGATCGCGACCGCCTGGTGCAGTGGAAGGATTCCATCCTGGAATTCACCGATCCGGCCAGCGCCGAGCCGACGTCGGAGGCGCTTCAGCATGCCCTGGAGCTCTACACCTACCTCAGCGAGCACATCGCCGAGCGACGTTCCAACACCGAGGGCGACGATCTGCTATCCCAGTTGATCCACCTGCACGACGAAGGCGGCATGACCGACGCCGAAATACTCGGTCTGTGCTTTCTGTTCGTGCTGGCGGGGTTGGACACCGTCACCGCCGCACTCGGCTTTTCGTTTGCCCGCCTCGGGGTCGACACCGAGATGCGGGCCAAGATCGCAGGCGATTACTCACTGATCCCGTACTTCATCGAAGAGCAGTTGCGTGTCGATCCGCCGGTGCCGTTCGCCCCCCGTGTTGCTACCCAAGATGTCGAGGTCGCCGGCAGTTTCGTGGCCAAGGATACCAATGTGTTGATCAGCTACGGCTGCGCCAACCATGATCCCCAGCAGTACGCGGAGGTGGACAAGGTCCACCTGGAAAAGCGCCCACCGCATTTCGCGTTCGGTCGTGGTCCGCACCGGTGCCTTGGCTCCCACTTGGCGCGGCTGGAGTTGCGACTGATCCTTGAGGAGTGGCACAACCGGATTCCCGACTACCGGCTCGCCGAGGGCGCCCAACCACAGGTTCCATGGCCCAACGGCACGCTCAGCCTCGACGCGGTCCCGCTGGTCATCAGCTGATCAAGGAAATTGGGGCAGCGGTTTTATTGGCGGGGCCGCTGGTCTGGTTAGGTGGTTTCGTCGGATGCTGCGCTCGACGTGTCCGTGGCCGGTGGTTCCGTCCCGGGCAATGATGCGGGCTGCACATTCGGTGAGGACGAGAGAGGATCGTCGCGCCGTCAGTCGATTCCGTTGAGGTTTCCATTGTTGTCGGTCCGCGTCACAGGCGGGGTGAGGATGATCTCGACGTCGAACGTGGTGGTCTGACCATCGTCACGAGCGATCTTCAGTAGGAACTGCGGGAGCTAACGGCGGGCTGTTGATCATGTGTCACCGTGGTCACCTGTTCCCCTGGCGGCGCTAAGGTGTCGGCTCTGACTGACTGCTGAAATCGGCGCAGTCAGTCATGCACCGTCCGTGGCTCGAGACGCTACGGCCGCGAACGGGTCAATCGACTTTGGGGATCACTTCTTCGGCGACCCACTGCATGTGGTCGAGGTAGGCGTTGAAGTCGTTGAGCGGTGGCGGATTGACCCAGGTGTCGGTGACGCCGAATTCGGCGAGCTTGCAGCAGTTGTCGATCACCTGCTGCGCGCTCTGGCCGAACTGCGCGTTCGGATCGTCGACGACGGCGTGCTCCTGGCCGATGGACAGCACCGCGAGACTGTAGAACAGCGAGAACGGCCGCCCGTCGAAGCCGGGCTGAGTGCGCAGGTAGTCCATCTTGGCGGGCAGTTCCTCGGGCTTGGTCAGCCACGGTGCCCAGCCGTCCCCGTACCGTGCGGCGCGGCGCAGCACCGCGTCGGCGTCGCCGCCCATCCACACGACAGGGTGGGGGCGGCTGACCGGCTTGGGTCCGAAGGCCACTTCATCGAAGCTGACGAATTCGCCCTCGAAGCTGGGGGTGTCGCTGTGCCAGAGCTCGAACATCGCCGCCAGGGTCTCATCGGCGATGCGGCCTCGCTTAGTGAACGGGACGCCGACCGCGTCGTATTCCTCCTTGAGCCACCCCACGCCCACCGTGACCTGTGCCCGGCCGCCGCTGAACCAGTCCAGCGTCGCGATGGATTTGGCCGCGATGACGGGATTGTGCAGGGGAAGGATGGTCACCATCGAACCTATGGTGATCGTCGACGTGGCGCCGGCGATGAACGCCTGGGCGGTTGTGGCGTCGAAGTAGTGGTTGCCGGACAGTTCGACGTGCCCGGTGGGCGTCAGGTAGTGCTCGGGCAGAAACACCATCGAATAGCCCAAGCGCTCGGCCGTCTGCGCAACCCGGGCGATGTCCTGCCCCGTGAGATGCTGCTCCCACGGCTGCGTGATCGCCGCGACATTCATGCAGTTTGGGAGATAGACCGCGAATCTCATGACGCGCCTTCCTGGATCGCTGGCCCCAGGTCCGCATGGTGAGTCCGGGCCCTCCGCACGCCGAGGCTATGATCGCAACATTATGGCAGTTCACTGCCAACCGTCAACGAGTCATCCGATGCACGAAATTCGGGATTCACCGTCATGACGGCGTTATACCGTGGAAATCGCTGACAAGTGACAGTTCGCCGTCAAAAACTCGTTTCACAAGGCGCATCACCGACACCACCGTCCGTTGACCGATCCCCTGCGGGGCGGCAGCGATCCCGGTCGGCTGTCGACATTGACCAGCTTCGGCGAGGCGAGGCCGGATATCCTTTCGCCCCTGTGCTGTCGCTGTGGTGTGCGGGCGGTCGCGGCACCTCTAGCCCTTGGATCGCATCGTGTTTCTTCGGCGGGCAGGCAACGAACGTCGACCGTGTTCGTGAGCTCGCCAGCGTGCTTGCGGGAATGACCGCCGACCACTTCGAGCGCGACTTGCTGGGCTCGGTCCGGCCCGACGCCACCGACTCTGTCACCGGCTGGCGCGTCACGTCATCTGCGGAGCGCAGTTCTACGGGCAGAGCCTGCCTGGTCATACGCTCCTTCTGACCACCGCAATAAAATGTGATAGTTGGCTGCCAAACCCACAGCGGGAACGGCTCGTGGTGTCCGATTGCGCGAAAGCGTGTGACACCAGGTGCGCTACCGCTTGCAGGCCCGCCGGGCGCGTCGAGAAGCTCGGACACCATCTGGGCCGGCGGCTTGGATCCGAAACGCGACGACGCCGGCATCGAGGATTTGCCCAGTCAGACTGTGGGCCAGTCACAACCGGTCAGCTCGGCGGAGATCTCCCACAGCCGTCGAGCGCATTCTGGATCGCGAGCCTTGGCGAGCAGCTTGGTCGGCTTGGGCTTGCCCCACTGGTGGGCAAGCCCGCGAGGTGCAATGTAGGTCCCGTTGGGCAGATCGGTGTGGATGGCCTGGATGGTCGAACGCGCTCCGTCGCTGGGGCGTTGAGCGATGTGCGGCGACAATACCCTGCCTGCCCACTGCAGCGGGCCCGAGCCGTTCCGGGTGATACCGGAGTCAACCATGCCTGGGTCGGCCGCATAAGCGGTGCGGCCCCGTCGAACCAATTCGCAAACGAACAGCAGGTCGGCCAGTTTCGATTCGCCATAGGCCGCCCACGTGTTGTATCGCCGGCGGTGCCAATTCAGGTCGTCGAGATGCAGCGTCGCCATCGCGTAGTTGCTACTGGCCACCACGACGACACGGTCACGGATGCGCTCACCGAGCAGACACGTCAGGGCGAAGTGGCCGAGGTAGTTGGTGCCCATGTGCGCCTCGAACCCGTCAACGGTCCGTGTGAGCGGCAGGCCCAAAACACCGGCGTTGTTGACCAAAACATCAGCGACGTCAATGGACTCGGCGAACCGTCGCACACTGGCGAGATCAGCGAGATCGAGCTGGTGGACTTCGACGTGGCCGCTCATCGCGGCGGCGGCCTCCTCGCCCTTGCTCACGGTGCGGCACGCGATGAGCACCTCGTGGCCCTCGGCCGCCAACGCGGTCGCCGCCGCCCGGCCCACACCGCTGTTTCCGCCGGTGATAATGATGCGCACCCGCGTCCTCCGTCCGCCCGCAGGCGTTAATCAGTAGCGCTTCGCTGACACTGATACACAATCACGAATTACGATGGCTGCGCCGAGCTTTGGGGGGAGATGTTTCTTACCGCGCACGCAGGTCTTGCTGATCAGCAGTGGTGTGTGCTCGGTGGCTGGCCCACGGCTCTGGCCAGGTGTTCGCCGAAGCTGTAACCGGGATGCCCGTCGATCTCGAGGTGCCAGTAGCGCTTGTCGTAGGTGCCGCCGGGCAGGCACACCAGCGCGGCGAGGGACTCGGCAGGTTCATCGGGCAGGAATACCCACACGACCTGGGTCAGTTGCTCGCCCGAGTCGATCGCCCCAGTCACATCGAGGCTGAGCGTTATCGGCATAGTCTGCTCCTCGCTGCTCAGACAAAACTGATCATCGATCGGGCGGTACTGACGGCCTACAGGTACTCGATCAGGGCCCGCGCGTCGGCGACGAAGCGCAACAGGTCGTTGAGGTGTGTGCAGGTGCTGGTGCCCGTGAGCTCCTGGCGTACCCGAAAATGCAGATCGCTTAACGTCATCCCGGTGATCCGGCCCGCGCTGGCGACAGCGCCGGGACATTCCTGCCAGGGCAGAACGCGCGGAATCGCTTCGGATCGCAGGATCAGCCCGCTGTCCGGATCGACGGCCGCGGTGAGGGTGTATTCGTGGATGATCGTTTCCTGGCCGTCGCCCCGCACGTAGGTGTCACGGAACATGGCGTCGATGCTGACCACGGCGACATCGTCGGTCTCGCCGACGTCGAGGCGCCGGCGTCGGCGCATACCGTGAAGCGGTAACGGCGCCATGTCGTGCCAGCCCACCGGATCGGCGGAATCATCGAGATCGGGGGCAACAGGACCGGTCACGATCGCGGGGTCTCCGGCTTCGAACGACGACATCAGCAGTCCGCCGGTGACGAAACCTGCGCACTGGTCGGCCACCGGCAGATACCCGGACTTGACCATCTCGCCCAACACTCCGGATGCCGACAACGCGTGGCCGGAGATCAAGGTGGCCACCGGAACATCGTCGAGCAGCGTGTAGAGCAGCTCACGGCGCTGCCGCAACTGCGGCGAGATCTTGTCGACGGCGGCGCGGAAACCGCTCATCGCCGGCGCTCCCGCCAACCGTGACAGGCCATCGATGACGGGCTCGGTCTCGATGTGCTGAACAACGCGGGGCACCATGTCGATCGTCGCAGTCAGTCCGGCCCGCCCGAGTTCACGCACCGACCGATCGCGAGCCGTGAACAAATCTCGGCCATTGCCCACCAAATACACCGGATCCAGCGAATTGCCCTCCCGCGTCATGTCCATCGACGTCGTGCGACGAAGCGAATTCGGCTGCCGTGGTGGTGTGCCGGTGGTGGGTTGGTGAGGGCCGTGCAGTGGATGCAGTGGGAAAGCGGGTGATCCCAGATCGGTCAGTGCCATGTCGGATCCCATCTGAACTCGTTCATCACCTCACACGCCGTCACGCGATGCTGACGCCCTTGATCCGCAGGAATTGTCGAGACCTTGCCGGCCGCCCTCTTATGTCTAGTCCGCTGATCCCGATCCCTCCGAACGGCCATGTCGGATTAAGCTTCGCCGCGCCGTTGACGGATCCCTTGGTCCGCCGCCACTTTAGGCATGCCTCGTGGGGCGATGTGCACCGCCCGGTCCGCCTCGGCCGCACCGGCCAGCAGGACCATCGCATCTGGTTGTCCGGTGCAGGGATTGACGTGTTGCGTTGCGCGCCGATGCGCAACTCGACCGCAGACCGTTCGACGTCAAGTGTCGAGTCGGTCATTGAGACTCCCATCTGTGGACCCCCAAGCCGCGCCGCGATATCTTGCCGAACCCGACCGGCAGCACCTGCCCGCGTCACCGCGACGTCTACTTACTGATGCTGCCGGTGTGGATGCGGGCCTGGCGCAACCCTTCCTGCGGGTCGTCGACCTCAACCGTCCACGTGCCGCAGGAGCAAGAGGCGCGGTAATGCCCGTTCTCTGGCAGGATGGCTTGCCCATCGCAGGAGCCCCCGGTGTTGGTGATGCTGGTGAGGAACTCCAGAGGTTTTTCGTGCAGGGCGCTGTCGTCGGACATGGTCGTTTACTGCCCGTCCCGATATGCAGAAATGGCGCGGAATACGGGCAGCATCCACCCATCGGCGATCGGTGTGAAGTCCACATGCACCCGCATCCCGATGGTCACATCGGCGGGGGAGACATCGACGATATTGGATACCAGCCGGGCGCCCGGCGCGTCAGGCAGGTCGAGCACGGCGGGCACCAACAACAGATCAGGCATACCCGGGAAGCCGTGGACCACGGCGAAGCTGTAAACCGTTGCATCCCCGCTCAATTCGGGCCAGATGATGTTGTTGGACTGGCATTTCGGGCAAAACGGGGTCGGCGGCAACCGGAACGCGCCGCAATCGGCACATTGCGGTGCCACGAGGCGGCGTGTTTTGGCGGCCTCCCAGAACGGCTCGGTCGTCTCGTTGACCGCGATGCGGATGTGTTCGCCGGGGATCGTCGTTGCCAGTGTCGTCGTCGGCGCGTTCATGCCGCACGCCCCAGGATCAGTCCGCTGACCGGCAGGCTGGCCGGCCCGCCGGTTACCAACGCCAGGTCGGCGTCTTCGACCTGGTTGATGGCGGTGCCGCGCATCTGCTCGACTCCTTCCATGATGTGGGTCATCCCGATGATGTAGGCCTCGGACAGCTGACCGCCGTGGGTGTTCACCGGGATGGAACCGCCGTGATAGCGGATCGCACCGCTTTCGACGAACGGTCCACCCTCACCTTTCTCACAGAAGCCGTAATCCTCGAGCTGCATCAGCACCATCGGAGTGAAGTGGTCGTAGAGCAGTGCAACATCGATGTCGGCGGCGGTGATGCCGGCCTGCTGATACAGCCTCTCGGCGATCGGCTTGTTGCCCGACGAGGCGAAGTAGTCGTCCGGCATTCCCATCCACGCGAATGCTCGACCCCACTCTCGTACACCACCGTGCGCGGCGGCGACCACCGGTACCGGAGGCTGCTTTAGGTCACGCGCCCGGTCCATGCGCGTGGTGATCACCGCTACCGCGCCGTCGGTCTCCTGACAAAAGTCGTACAGGCACAAAGGTTCTGCAATCATGCGCGCGTTAAAGTAGTCCTCCACCGTCAGCGGCGCCCGGTGTATCGCCTTGGGCCGGTTGGCCGCGTTGGCCCTTGTCGAGATGGCGATTTCGGCGAACGCCTCCCGACGGGTGCCGTACAGATACATGTGCCGACGGGCCAGCACCGACATCAGCTGCCCGGGACCGAACAGCCCCGACGGCTGCAGGAACGAGTTGATCGGGTCGGGCTCCATCGCCGAAAACACCGATCCCAGACGCTGTTTGGACTGCTGCAGGGCCATCAAGGTCACCACGACGGAGGCGTCGCCGGAAACGATCGCCGCTCTCGCCAGACCAATCGCGCCGGCCGAGCCGCCGCCGCCCGACGTCAGCGCCGCGGTGAACCGGACTTCCGGAATCCCGAGGGTCTCCATGAAGTCGGCGGTGTCCATCTTCTCGGTGTAGCCGGCGCTTGCGCCCGAGTAGTAGGCGAAGCCATCGATATCCGCGACGGTCAGACCGGCGTCCTCGCAGGCGGCCAGGATGGCCTCACAGGCAAGCTCGGTCGTCGTTTTCGGTAGGGACTGACCGCGCTTGTAATAGGGCGTCGCGCCGATTCCGACGATCGCGACGTCGCGCAAACCGGAGAAGTTCGGCACGGGCTCAGACGGTTTCGTCGCTTGGGACCGGAGGGACATCCGGGAACAGTTCGTAGAACGTGCCCTGGGTGATCCGCAGCCGGGTCTGGTCGCTGACGCCGTCGAAGAGCTGTTTCAGGGTGTCCTGGGTATGCCCGAAAGTGCCCTCCATGTGTGGGTAATCGCTGCCGAACATCACATTCTTGTAGCCCATGTGTTCGTAGGCCGCGACCGCGGTCTCGTCGTGCTGGAAGGACGCATAGACCTGGCTGTACAGGATTTCCTTGGGCGATCGATCCAGCTTGGGGCGCACCGCCATGTGATGCTGGCGATAACCCTCGATCATTCGGTCGCCAAGGAACGGAACCCACGTGGCGCCACCCTCGGAGATCAGCATTTTCAGACTCGGGTGGCGGTCCAGCGCCCCGCAGGCCACCATCTTCATCGCCGCCCGCTGACCCGAGAACGTGGTTTCGGTGTAGTTCATCACCGCACCCCCCGGACCGCGATAGACCATGCCGGCCCCGCCGGTGGCACCGCCGATCGTCATGTCCACCGGATCGGTGCCGATGTGGAAGGCCAGCACCATCCCGGATTCCTCGGCCGCCGCCCACAACGGTTCCCAGTCGTTGCGGTGCCAGTCCGGCGCACTCGGATGCGGCGTGGTCGGCAAGAAGACGGCCTTGAAACCCTTGTCGGCGGCCCACTGCAGCTCCTCGACCGCGTCGTTGACATCGAGGATGGACACCTGGGCGGTCACCACATAGCGCGGCGACACCGCGGCGATCTCCTCGAGCGCGTACTCGTTGCTCACGCGCATGCAGGCCTTGAGAAGTTCGGGGGTGCGGAAGCTCGATGCCCACATGCCCAGGGACGGAAAGATCACCTCGCCCCAGACTCCTTCCTTATCCAGGTCATCGAGCCGCACTTTTGCGTCACGGACGCCCTGGGGCTTGGAGCTCTCCTCGACGAACTTCACCATTGCCGAGGAGGGCAGCTTGCGCCGGAAGATCTGACCGTCGACGTGCACCGTCTCCCACTCCCCGTCGTCGTCCTTCTCGGCGCGTGGCGTCAGATCCGCGAGCTTCTTGGGAAGTCGGGATTGCCACAGGTCATCGGGTTCCATGAAGTGGGAATCGCCGGAGTTGGTCCAGATAAAGCTCATTTGATCCTCCAGGGCTGCGGGGCTGCCTGCATCGATGGTGGCAGCTTCGCGCGAGGAAGTCCAGAATTGTTAATGAACTAGCATTATTATATGGCCGAGGCGCCAGGTGCGATAAGACTGTCGTGACGCCAAAGGAGGCCTGATGGCGGGACCGGGAACCGAGATGTCGGCGACCGCGCGCCGTCGTAATGCCTCGGGGGAGTCGACCCGCGTCATGCTGATGGAGGTAGCAGAGCGGCTGTTCGCCACGCGGGGCATCGAAGCGGTCACCCTGCGCGAGATTCAGGAGGCCGCCGGCCAGTCGAACACCTCGGTGATCCGCTATCACTTCGGCTCGCGAGATGGCCTCATCCGGGCGCTCATCGCATTCCGCCTGAGCACACTCGGCACCGAGCGGCAAGAAATGCTGGCGCGGATGCGCGACGAGGGTAGGGAGGCCGATCCCCGCGCCGTGGTGTGGCTGCTGGTGCGTCCGCTGGCCAATAGCATCAAGGCGGGCGAGATGTTCGTGCCGTTCTTGGCGCGGCTCAGCGAGGAGCCGCGGGCCCGCACGGACTACTGGCCCGACCACCTCGACGACGACTGGACCCAGGAGCGACTCGAAGAGCTCGTCGAAGCCGCGCTGCAGGACCTGCCGGAGCGAGTTCGGCGCGGCCGCACGTTCCAGCTCTACACCAGCCTGCTCAACGTGCTGGCCGAGTCGGCGCGGTCGGGCCACGGGATCGGCGAGGCTCAGCTGCATAACTACGTCGACGGCTGGGTTGGCATGCTGACCGCGCCTGTGTCGTATGAAACGCGCGGCCTGTTCGCCGAGTCCGAGCAGCGCTAGTCACCGCCGCCGACGATCTTGCGTGCATGCAGGTCGGCGATCCGTGCGTCATCGAGTCCGATTTCGCGCAGCAATGCGTCGGTGTGCTGGCCGATCGTGCAGCCGGCATCGGCCTTGGTGCGCGATCGTGAGAACCGGTACAACGGCGCCAGACGCCGGTGCTCCTCGAAGATCGGGCTGTGGGCCGTTACCGAATAGCCGGCCTCGAAGTACGGGTCGGTCTGCAGCACCAGTTCTGAATTGCGTTCCACCACTTCCACGCAGCCGACGTCCTGGGACGATAATTCGTGTTCCCACTCCAGTTTGGTCTTGGTGGCGAATACGGGGCCGAGGACATCTGTCAGGGCTTCGTCGTTATCCGCCCGCGACGTCGCCGTGGCGAACCGCTTGTCGGCGTACAGGTCGACGTAGGGAGCCATCGCCTTCGCGAGTGCTGGCCACTCGTGGGCGAGCGGCGCCGCCAGGAAAACCCAACCGTCGGCGGCGCGGTACATGCGGTACAGCGCATTGAGCCCGTAGAAGTTCTCGTCGGCCACCTCGGGTTCGGGTCGGCCGGCGTAACCGGTGTTGTTGGTGCCGGTGTGGCGCTGCCGGCGTGCAGTGTCACCGCCTTGCGATGGATGTCGTCGAGGTCATCCGGGCGTTGGGCAGCATTGCGGCTGTCGATCAACGACAGGCCCGATGCCGCTCCGATGGACGGGGCGTAGGCGGCCCGATGCGCGTACGGCCCGTCGATGCCGTACCCGGAGGTGCTCAGAAACACCAGGGTGGGGTTGATCGCTTTGAGCGTCGCCTCGTCCACCTTGGCGCGCTTGGCGGCCTCGCCGCGGAAGCACTGCAGCACCATGTCGGATCGTTTGGCGAGCTCGTAGACCAATTCCAGGCCCTCGGGTTGGGTGAAGTCGACGGCGAAGCTCTCCTTGCCCTGCAGCACTTTCGCGCCACCTGCTTCCGGGAAGGCCACGAGATTGCGGATGTTGTCGCCCTCCAGCGGCTCGACCTTGATCACGCGCGCACCGAGGTCGGTCAGCAGCGTCGCGCCGTAGGGACCGGCGAACATACTGCCGAACTCCAGGATCGTCACACCCGCCAACGGCAAGGTCTCCACGTCCCCATCCAGTCCGGCCGCATCCGTGGTGGGCGCCGGGAGGCCGGACACCAGCAGGTCGTTGTGTTCGCCCAGGCGCGGCGCTGGCCGCAGGGTGGTCAGCGGCTTGCCGGCGGAATGGATCAGCGTGGAGGGTTGACGCACCGGCCCCAGATTGGGATCGGTCACCGTTACGCTGCGGCCCTCGTGGACGATCTGCGGGTGATCCAACGCCTCGTCTGGCGTCCGGAACAGCTCGCCGCTGAGGTCGTGGTTGGCGCTCATGGCCGATTCCCACTCGGCAAGAGACCGCGCCCGGACCCGTTCGATCATCAGGTCCCACCACTGTGTGCGCAGCTCGGCGGTGGGCAGCATCGGAAAGCCCTGCCATTTCGGGTTGGCCAGCTCGGACAACAGATCGAGTTCGGTGAGCCAGGCCGCCATGAGCGTCGGCGATACCTGGGCGAACTGCAGCCAGCGGCCGTCCTCGGTGGGCGCCACCAGCAGCGCGTAGATCAGGTACGCCTGCGGGCGTCCCTGTTCGTCGTAGGCGGCGTCCATTGGCTCGAAGGCGCCCGGGTAGCGCTTCAGCACCATCTCGTAGAACCAGTTGTACGGGTCCATCGAGGCCACCCCGGTGACGAGATTAGATTCCACCACCTGACCCCGGCCACTGGCGTCGCGCTCGATGAGTGCGGCCAAGATCGCCTGGACGGCGGCCTGCGCGGCGCCCCACGACGCGTAGGGAAACGAGATGTAGGCCAGTCCGGGCCTGCGAGTGAGGTCCCTTTTCTCGTGCATGACACCGGCCTTGGCCATGATCAGCGCTTCCCAGCCTTTGTAGTCGCGCCACGGGCCGGTTGAACCCCACCCGGTGATGGTGGCGACCACCAGCCGCGGATAGCCTTCGGCCAGCGCGGCGGGGGTCACGCCGAGGCGCTCGGCGGCGGCTGGACGCAGGGTGCTCACCAACACGTCCGCACATTTCAACAGCTCCCGCAACCGATCCAGTTCGGCGTCGTCGTGCAGATCCAGCGTGACGCTGCGCTTGCCGCGCAGGAGCGCCGGCCATCCCGGCAACCGCCGCAGGGGGCTGCCGTCGGGCGGCTCGACCATGATCACGTCGGCTCCGCAGTCGGCCAACAACTGGGTGGCCTGCGCACCAGGGAGCGTCGTCGACATATCGACAACGACCACGCCTGCGAGTGGGCCTATGGACTGCGCTTCTGCTGCCGCCATGATCGCTCCCATTGTGACGGCCGGGTGTGTGACGCACGGATGTGACCGATGCCACGCCAGCTTGGCAGCGCCAGAGATTAATGTCAATCCATTACTTCGGTGTGTTCGCCGCAGCCAGCGGACGGTGCGACCCGCTCGTGACGGACGAGCGAAGCGTCGAGATGCTGCGCAGCGTCCCCCGGCGGCGGCTCGATCCCGAGGGCCTTGACGCTGCACGAAGGTTGATGAGAGCGGGATGTAGTCGATGAGAAAGGGGATGTAACAGAAATCGAATTCGGGTGTTGCGACGTGGAGCCATCCGCAGCTGATACCCGACCAGAAGTCGACGTCAGCGGCGGGTGATACCTGGGATATCACCAGCAGCTCGGGGCGACCGTGCCGGGCGTTGCCGCGTGCCGGGCGGCTAAAGCTGTCCAGGAGAGCTCGCTGATCCGCGGCGACTTCGCGACCATCCTGGTCGACGCCGTCGGTGTGGGGTGGCAGCGACTGGCGCGGGCCGACACTTCCTGGCTTGATGCCGACGATGACCGCGGTTGACGCGTCTTGGCGTCGTCGCGCGAGTTCGTGGCGGCCCGCACCCTGTTTTTCGACTGATACTTCGCCGGCGCCGCGGCCACTTGCGTCATGCTCGACGACTCGGTCTGGACGGAAACCCGCGAATAGTTATATATTCAGCTATTAAGCTGCGGAGCCTAGTACCAGCAACCTAACTACAGGCGATGCGTCGTTGGCTCATCCGACGCCACGCGTGGATGGGGGTCAGTCATTGAAACGCCGTAGCTTGTCGGTCGCCTTACTCGTCGCGGCGGCTGCCGTTGGCGCAGTCGCGGAGACGGTAGCACCGCGGGCACGTGCCGCTCCGGCACCTGAGGTGGAGTACGTATATGACGTTATGGTGCGGCGGCATTACAACTTCCCGAACAATGACGCGCTCAGCTACGGCCACGGAATCTGCGACAAGGTCACCCGAGGCGATCCCTACGCTCAAGTAATGGGTGACGTGAAGAGTGACGTGACTCCTAACGATGAGTTCGCGGCCAACTACCTGGTCTCGTACGCGGTTAATTTATTGTGTCCTGCCGAAATTTGGCAGCTGCGGAACTCCGCTGCAGGTTACCAACCACCTTCGGGGTAGGCGTGGCTGATCTTGCGACTACCAGAGCAAGGGGTTGACCCCCGATGGTGCACACCTGACTGACGGGACTGCTGGTCCCGCGGGAAGGATGTCCGTATGTCGGGCAAGCGTCGCAAGTACACCCCCGAGTTTCGGGAGCAGGCTGCCCGCCTGGTGATCGAGACCGGTCGACCGGTGGCTCAAGTGGCTGCCGAGATCGGTGTGGGGGAACACGTGCTGGGGCGTTGGTGCGCCTCCAACGGCAAGCCGCCGCGCCTGGTGATACTGGCCGCATGCTGGACGCCGATGAACGCGCAGAGTTAAAGCGTCTGCGCCGTGAAAACGCCGAATTGCGCTTGAACCGTGGGTTTTTGAAAAAACCCGCAGCCTTCTTCGTCATCGAACACAACCGGTAGAGGCCTAGCAGGTGATCGAGGCGGAGAAGGCCAGCTACCCGATCAAGCGGATGTGTGAGCTGCTGGAACTGTCACGCATGGGCTACTACAAGTGGCGCACATCCCGAGACCGCGGGCCGGCCCCGGCCCGGCGGCGCCGCGCTGAGCTGGACGCCAAGGTCGCTGAATTTCATGCGGCGTCCGACGGCGTCTACGGTGCCCCGCGCATCCTGGCCGATCTGCACGCCGACGGTGAGCGGGTGTCGCGAAAGGCGGTGGCGGCCTCGCTGCGCCGCCAAGGACTTGCCGGGATCAGTCCGCGCCGCTTCATCCCGGTGACTACGGTCGTCGATCTGGCCAGCCCCGGTACGCAAAGACCAGGCCGCCATTTAGTTGGCGGCGCAGGATCGCTGAAAACGATTGCGTCGAAGCCAGATGCCTCGGCCCACACCGTGCGGCGTGCGATTACATCGGGCGCAAGGAAACCGGGTGCGGCGTCTGGAATTTCGTTGGGCGACCAGCGATTGGCTAGGCACCCATTCTCAGGTTACTCACGCGTCTACCAACTCGCGAACCTTCTAAGCTGCGCCCGTCACGGTCGGGTTGTTGCCGACGACGAGAGCGGCCGGTTCAAATAGCCGGCCTTGGCGACCTGGATGGTGTCGCACTCGTCGCGGCACCATCGCGACGGTTGGATCGACGATGGCGGGCAATCTGGATCTCGGACCGGCGGATGCCCAGCGCCCTATAACATATATATATTTTAATCAATCGAAGCTCTGGACGCCGCCGCGGCGCCGTGGGTAGCCTACATCCATGCCAGGCTCAGTTTGGTCGCACATTGACTAGATGCCAGTGGATCCAATACCCCCTTGCAGCGACGGCCAGCAAGTTCAAACAATCTTGCGCCGCAATTACATCGGCTGTAGCTATAGCGCCCGAGCACCGTATCGACGCTTCCAAATCCGAGTATGCGATCGCGGCCAAGGCATTACATAGTCGGACGAAGTTCGCCGCCGCCCAGTACCGCCCACCGCCGCCTCGTGGCTGACAAGAGGAGTTGGACATGCAGTATCGGCCGCTGTCTCTGCCTGCCTTGGCGGTTGCCGCCGGCGCCCTCCTGGGAATTCCCGTCGCACATGCGGATGGCGACAACAACACGCTCATACCGAACAATAAGCGACTCAACGACGGTGTCGTCGCCAACGTCTACACCATGCAGCATCAAGCAGGCTGCACCAACGACGTGAGGATCAACCCACAACTGCAACTCGCTGCGCAGCGGCACACCGAGGATGTGCTGAACAACCGCGCGCTCGACGGTGATATCGGCTCAGACGGGTCCACACCACAAGACCGCGCCAATGCGGCCGGCTTCCATGGTCCGGTGGCAGAAACGGTGGCGATCAATCAGTCAATCGCAATCAGCGGCAACGATTTGCTCAACCGGTGGTACCACAACTCCGACTATTACGCCATCATGTCCAACTGCGCCAACAGCCAGATGGGGGTGTGGTCGGAAAACAGTCCGGATCGCACCGTTTTAGTGGCGGTTTACGGTCAACCACAAGGGGTCGGGGGAACAACGCCGGCCAGCACCCAAGGGCAGAATATTCCGCTGGATCCCAGCCCCGACTATGACGCTAGCGACGAACTCGAGTTCGGCATCAACTGGCTGCCCTGGATCCTGAGGGGCGTGTACCCGCCGCCGGGCAATCCGCCGGAGTAGAGCAGGAGTCGACCGTCGTCCCGCATCTGAGCGTAAAACCCCTTGCTAGAAGGATGAACCCCAGCGGCGGCGGCGCTGCGGTGAGCTTGCCTCACGGAACGCTCGGCGTGAGAGCACGTAAGCCGTTTGCCGCAACACTATTTCGCTGGCTGGAGCCAGCGCGGTCAGGCGCTGCGCTGAAGTGATCGGCGAGACGAGTCGCAAGACCTGACATGGTGGAGAGACGGGACTGCTGCTGGCAAGCGGCCTCCGGCGGGGCTGGTGTCTACTTCGACGTCTTCACCATCGAGAAGACCACTTTGGCGCGGAGGACCTCATAATCAACGTAGTTCCGGCCGGAAGATAGCTGGGCAGCGCTAACACGCGACCTTGATCGTGAACGTGCCGGCTGCCCTCAGGCTGGGGTTGTTCGTGTCGAAGCCCTCGGCACTCCCACGGATCGTGTACGTGTAACCATTCATGGTTACGTCGGCTTTGCCTTCGAGGCCTTGCGTGTAACTGCCGGTGAAGCCGCCCAGATTATTGATAATGACGGCCTTGGCAGTGAGCGCCTTCTCGTTGGATACGAACGCCCTAGTGCCTGCCGCGGTGTCACCGGTAGTAACCGTAGTTAACGATCCCGCCGGTATGCATTTCACCGCATGGGTCTCCGGGAGAACCTGATCGTTGATCGTCACCTGCGCGGTTCCGGTGCGTAACGTTCCCGGCTGCGGTGCTGTTGCGCCTGGCGACGACGAGCATGCGCCGATACTTGCCGCTATCAAAACGGCTGCGGACGCGTTGCTGAACCGCTTCTGCACGAGCGCACCTCGCTTCATTTCGCCAACCGATGCCGCACCCGCGGCTGAGAGCAATGTAGCCACCGCACAGACCTGTCGGGGGCAGATCGCTCAGCGAGGCGGGCTGTTGGCCGGGTCGAAGCAACGTTATCCAACTTTGGTGTCGTGGTCGCCGGATATTGCGATGCCATGGGTTGGAAGAACACTTTCACCGCTGAGTCGATGCGGATGTGCTCGATTAAGATGTCGGCGATCCGGGTTGACCGCGCTCACTGAAATTCCCCACTGACGCTCATCGAAATTCCCCACCCGTGTGGCTCCGCCGAGAAGGGCGGGCCTCCTTCGATGCTGCTGG
>NZ_JBCHKV010000013.1:0-178941 GCF_039023525.1 Mycobacterium sp. 050272
CGGCCACACCGAATGGATCCCCCCACCACATCTGGACCGCGGCCAACCCCGCACCAACACCTACCACCACCCCGAACGACTACTCCACGACGGAGGTGACGATGACGAGGCGGCGTAGCGACGGAATCTCGTGTGCACCAGACATTTTGGGCGCGACAATGGTAGTCGCCTTCGCACCCGGTGTCGCAGGTGTCGGGTCAAGGGCGGCCGTGATTGCCAATCATCCTGGCAAACTTCAGTCAGCAGCCGCGCCAAATCCTCATCGGGTTAGGCTGAGCCATGCCCGCAGACGATCCGGTGACCGTGCTCAGCGATGAAGAGAGCTGGGACTTGCTATCGAGCACGGCATTAGGCCGTTTTGTCGTCGTCACGAACGGCCGAGCCGAAATCTTTCCGATCAACTACATCACCCAGCGCCGGACCCTGGTCTTTCGAACTGCTCCGGGTACCAAGCTCTACCACGCCGTGATGAGCGACCAGGTAGCTTTCGAGGCCGACGGCTACACCGACGTCGAGGGGTGGAGCGTGATCATCCAGGGCAGGGCACACCTGCTGACCGCCGCTGACGAGATCCTCGACGCCGAGGAAGCACCGTTGATGGCGTGGCCGGCAACGGTGAAGCCCTACTTCGTCCGGCTGCTCCCGCTGGAGATCTCCGGGCGCCGGTTCAGGTTCGGCACCGCTCCGGTTCGCTAGTAGCCGTCAGCACCTCGGAGGCCATCGCCGTCGCGACATCGCGCGGGTAGGTACGCCGGGCAACCACGAGCAACAGCCCCGCGGCGACGATCGGCATGACAAGCATGATCAGAAAGGTGTCGCCCAACGCGCCGGGGGTGTCGCCCAGCGCCGCGGACACCCCGCCGAACACCACCGGCGCCAGCCCCGTAGACACCGACACCAGGGTGCTTCGCACCGCCTCCGCCGTGCCCCAGAGCCGGGAATGCACGATGTCTAGCCTCGCCGCATTCAGCGGCGGGTTCACCCCACCCATCGCGGTACCCGCGAAGAACGCGAACACCAGCGCCAACACCAGGCTGTCCGCGAGCAGCGTCGGCAGGATGAACACCGCCGCGGCGAGAAAAGCCGCCCCGCCCACCATGATCCGAGCGCTGATGTGCCCGCGATGAGTCAGCCAGTCGGCCATGCGTCCGGTGGTGAGCACCCCGGTCAGCGCACCGACCCCGAGGACGGCGATCAGCATGGTCGCCACTGACTGGCCGATCTCGAACCGGCCGCACAGCAGGGCGACACCGAACGTGCTCAAGCCGGTCGAGAAGAAGTAGCCGAACGAGGACGCCGCGATCAGAACGACATTGGTGCGCACGGAGAGCACCCAGCGCAGTTCCCGCCAGACCGAGCGGCGCGGCACATCCGTCGCGCGGTCGCCGAGGCGGCTGCCCCGCGGCGGTTCGCGCAGCAGCGTCCCCACCGCGATGCTGAGTAGCAAACCCACCGCGGCCAGCCAGCCGAAACCGAGCCGCCAGCTGAGGGCCCCGAGTTCGCCCGCGACCAGCAGCCCGATCGCCGTACACGTGCCCTCACCCGCGAGGACGAGCCCGTACACGCGACCGCGCTCGGCCGGCTTGAAGTAGTCACCGACCAGCGAGGCGACCACGGGCCCGGACACCGCGACCCCGACCCCGAGAGCCACCCGGCATGCCAGCAGCCAGCCGTAGCTGGGGCTGGCCGCGCTCAGCGCCATCGCCGCCGAGCACAGCAGCAACGCCGTCCACAGCAGGCGCACCCGCACGGTGCGGTCGGCGAGCGGCCCGGCCACCAGCGTGGCGACAGCACCGACGCCGGTCGACACCGTGACCAGCAGGCCAACCTGAATGTTGTTGATGTGCAATGATTGCGTGAGTGGGACGACCAGTGCCCCCACGGTCCCGGCATCGGCACTTTGCAGCCCGACGACCAAAGCGAGCAGCACGATTGGCTTCCATCGCGGGAGACGCTGGGAATCCGCAACTTTCGCGGTTGGATAATCCTGTACCGCGGAGGCGTACTCTGCGGCCGTCGGCACGAGCTCAAGATACCGTGCGCGACAACATGTTTAGCTCCAACTATGACGCGATTCGAAGCCCGCGCTCAACTTTAAGATGGAGTTCCACTGTTGGACGTTATCGGTCAGTGGTGAATTCACATCAGCGACCCAGCAGTCGATTCCGCTGCTCGGTGTATTCCTGGTCGGAAATCAGCCCCTCGTCGCGCAACCGGGCGAATTCGCGTATCTCGGCCGCGATTCCCGTCACCACGGTGCGCGGCTCGTCCCCGGCGGTATCGTCGTCGCTGATCCGTGGGGCCGCGGCACTGACTGCCTGGAGCCCGACCCTATCCTTGACGCGCGCACCGAAACCATCGCGGATGGCACGCCCGGCCGTGCCGGCCAGGGCCATCTCGCCGAACGAGCTACCCAAACCGGGGGTCACCGCCTGCGGTGCGAACGCGGCCGGCGTCGCCGGCAAAGCCAGCGCAGTCGGCTGCACGGCCGGCGTCGCGGAAGCCCAGGTGGGCGGCACCGAGAGCCGTCCGACCGTCTCGGCCTCGCTCAGGCCCGCCGACACCGTGGTGGAAACCGCATTCGGCATCGATACGGAGGGCGTCACGCTCTTCACCACAGCCTCCGGCGCGGTTCCCGCAGCGTCCCACCCACTGACGATGTCGTCCGTGTGTATACCAGTCTGGGCACCGATCAGGTCGATCGGAAGGGATATCGCCCCCAGCGGCGCCAGCGGCGCGTCGACGGCGTAGGCAATGGCGTCGGCACCCAGGTCGATCGCGTCCCTCGGCGTCGACAAGCCGAGCGCAGACGTCGTGGCGGTCACCACGTCGGATCCCGTCGCGCTGGTCACCACGCCCTGCGCCGAGCCGGCGGGCACCTCACCGGCCTGGGCCACCGCCTCCGCCTGGCTTGCCGTCCCGCTTGTGTTGGTGTTCTGGCGTGGCGCGGCGAACGGCGCCAGCTGTGTGGCCGTTGCCGTCGAACCGGCGTAGCCGTACATCGCCGCCGCATCCTGCGCCCACATCTCGCTGTACTGGGCTTCGGCGGCCGCGATGGCGGGCGTGTTCTGCCCCAACACGTTTGTAGCGATCAGCGACATCAGCAGGCTGCGGTTGGCGGCCACCTCTGTCGGGGGAACCGTTGCGGCGAAAGCGGACTCATACGCGGTCACGGCCGCAATGGCCTGACCGGCCGTCTGGTCGGCTTGCGAGGCGGTTTGACTCAGCCATGCCACGTACGACGCGGCGGCCGTCACCATCGTCACCGACGACGGACCCAGCCACGGTCCCGCGGCAAGCTCCGAGACCACCGACTGATAAGAGTTTGCCGACGAGTATAGCTGTGCCGCAAGCACTTCCCATGCCTGGGCGGCGGCCAGCATCGGGCCGGACCCGGGACCGCTGTACATCAGACCGGAGTTGACCTCCGGCGGAAGTGTCGCGAAATCCATTACCCGCCGGTACCGTTCGAGCGCGCGATGGAGTAGGCCTCGCCCGGGCACGGGTGAGCGGCAGGATCCGCAGATGGCTGTCCCTTGTGCAAGGTGGCCAGTAGTTCCCGGTAGGGGCCGACGAGGTAGACGGTGTCTCCGGCGCTGAGCCGGGCATCGCGGCGCGGGTGCAACTGAACCGGGGCGTCGTCGCGGGTAATCGCGATCACCCGGGTGTGGGTGGACACCTCGAACATCTGTAACCCGTCGAGTTCACTGCCGGCCTGCACATGCATGCCACCGACCAAGAAGGATCGGTTTCCGACCGAAAACGTGCCCAGCACTTGCAGACCCATCGCCGCGCCGATGAACCACGGTGCGGCCAACTCGACTGTGGAGCGCACATTCTCGAACCCGAATCGCTGTGCGACCGCGGAGCCGAGGTCGTGGTCGTAGACCCGCAGCACCACCGGGACCTCACCCCACCGGCTGTTGCCGGCCGTCGTCAGCTGGGAGCCCAGCATCTCCCGAAGCACGATTCCGGTCTCAATGTTGACCATGTCGTCACGAGTCAGTACCGCGATCGCGCGGGCAGTTTCGACTCGGGCGGCCTCCAGCGTCTGTCGCAAGGTCGCGTCCCCGAAGATCACCGGCACGTCAAGTTCGGTCATCGTCGACAGAAACGGATTGCCCTGGTCACGCTCGATGACCGCGACGTCATAGCCTTCCGCGATCAGATCGGTGACGACCCGGATGCCCAGCGCGCTCAGGCCGACGACGATGACGTGGTTGCGCAGGTGCCGTGCCCGTGGGCGTCCGGAGGACCAGACGAACCGGCGGGACAACATCACATCAGCGACGAAGGAGACCAACAGTGCGGTGGTGGTCACCCCGCCCAACATCAGCATGGCGGCATAGAACCGTAACCACGTCGGCTGTTTGGCGAAGCTGAAGTCACCGTAGCCCGTCGTGGTGATCGTCTCGTTGGTGAAGTAAAACGCGTCAACCCACGACATCCCCGGATGTGTGTAGGAGAAGTGCAGCAGTGCCGTCGAGCCGATGATCAAGACGCCCAGCGCAGCGATCACGGGGTAGAAGGCGGGATTGACGTCATTGGACAGGGTGCGCAAGGCGTAGATCATGCGGCGTAGTCGAGGCTGGCGCGAGCGCGTTCTGGTTTGACGCGGGGCCTTGATACCGCAAGCGGCCACCTCCTCGGTGGTGCCGATCATGGCCGTCCAGTCGCCTGAGTTGACCCGCATGTCACGGCCCGGGCAGACCACGACTTCACCCGGGCTGAAGGTGTTGTCGCCGTTGACAATCGCCACAGGAGCCAGGTCGCCGTAGATTTCGCGCAGGGCCGCGTCGTAGGGCGCTTCGGCGCCGAACACCACGAATTGCATTCCTGCCGCTTCGAACGGATGCGTGGTGCGGGCCAGGCACGCTTCAAGTACTGCCGGCGCCGCAAGATCCGCAACGCCCAGGATCGCGCTCAGCCCGTCATCGGCGGCGACGGCCTCGCGCAGCACGTCGTTGGCCAGTCGCGCCACGACGCGAATATCGGGATTGGCCTTGCGGGCGAGCAGGGCGATCTCGAGATTCGTGGCATCGTCGTTTCCGGCGCAGACGACCGCCGACGCATGGGCGACTCCGGCCCTGGCGAGCTCCGTCTTGACACGAGCGCCGGCGAGGTCGGAATCGAGGAGCCTGGCAACGCTTGCGCCCGCCCTTTTCAACTCCTCGATGATCGTCGTTGCCAACGCGTCATCACCGCTGACGATGACGCACTGGTGCATGAGATTGCGCCCCTTTCAGAAGATTTGGCCGATCGTAACAGCTGGTGAATCACTGTGAGCCTCAGCATAATTCACTGGAGGGTAAGCGCATCTCCGTCCGCCGAATCCAAGTTGCTTGTGCCACAACATAAGTCAGAGCAATTCTGAACCCGACCGACGGGTATGTGCCGTTGCCGGATCCGCCGACGACATGAGTGTTTGCTGGGAGTTGCCTGATTCCGTGGTGTTCTTAGCGAGCTTAAGTTGTTGCCGAATGTGGTTGAAATCGGCAGCTTTTGTGACCCAAGAGACCTGCTTTGTTACGCCGAGATGACCAACTTCGAATGTCCTGCCAATATCGCTGACAACTTGCTGTGTCTTTGCGGGATTTCCTGCTCCTCGTCGTCTGGCAGGGAAGAGACACGACACCATCGAGGCGCTACGCTTTCGGCGGGTTTCATCGGATGGGGATAAGGAATATGGCCTGTGGCAACAACTTTGGATGACAAACACAAAGCGTGGTCGTCGTTCTCCGACGTGTGCAAGCGCGGCCTGCTCGGAAAACCGTTGATCACCGACGAGCTTGCGCATGAAAGATTGTCGAATCCCGTTGCGCTGGGCGTGCTGTCGCCGGATGCGATTTCGTCGACCGCCTATGGGTCCGAACAGATTATGATCGAACTGCTACCGGCAGCGGGAATGGCCGCCTTTGCGTTGCTGCTTCCGATTACCGGCGTGATCCTGTTGATTCTGGTGCTGGTGTCCGCGTCGTATCGCCAGGTTGTCATGGTCTATACGCGATCGGGCGGATCGTATGTGGTCGCCCGCGAGAACTTCGGCCCTCGGGTGGCCCAGGTGGCGGCAGCCGCGCTGCTGATCGACTACGTCGTCACCGTCGCGGTGCAGTGTGCCGCCGGCACGGTCGCAGTGGTGTCGGCGATACCGGTTCTGGGACCCTTCAGCCTGGAGATCACGGTGGGGGTGGTCCTGTTGATGTGCTTTGCGAACCTGCGCGGGCTGCGGGAAGCCGGAGTTCGCTTCGCGGTACCGACTTACGCGTTCGTTGCCATGGTGTCGCTGATGATTGTGGCCGGAATCGTCCGTGAATTCCTGGGCAATCTCCCGATATACGATCCGCAACACATGACGGGAGTCGTCCCGGTGCATCAGGGTGGCGGGTTGATCATGGGCGCGACGGTGCTGATCGTGTTGCGCGCGTTCGCCAATGGCGGCTCGTCGCTGACGGGTGTGGAGGCGATCTCCAATACGGTCAACAGTCTGCGTAAGCCCGAAGGTGTCAATGCCCGCCGGGTGATGACGGTCATGGCATGCATACTCGGCTTTCTGCTGGCGGGTGTGGCGTGGCTGGTACACGTGACGCACGCCGCGCCATATATCGACGGCTATCCGTCGATGTTGTCCGAAATCGCCCGGGCCGTCTTCGGGGACGGCGTGATCGGTCATGTGCTGTACTTTTTGTTGCAGGCGTCGACCGCGGCGATCCTGTACACCGGTGGGAATACCAGCTTCAACGGATTCCCCGCGCTGGCAAGTTTTGTCGCCGAAGACCGCTTCATGCCCCGCCCGCTGATGAAGCGCGGACACCGGTTGGTGTTCTCCAACGGTATCCTCACCCTCACCGCACTGGCTGTGGCGTTGCTGGTCATCACCGGCGGCTCCGTCGATGCGCTGGTTCCGTTCTATGCGATCGGTGTGTTCACCGGATTCTCGATGGCCGGCTACGGCATGACCAAGCACTATCTGACTCAGCGTGGAGCAGGGTGGCGCTACAAGCTCGCCGTGAATCTGTCGGCCGGTATCTTGTCGACGATCGTCGTGTGCATCTTCGCGGTGGCCAAGTTCACCGAGGGCGCATGGCTCATCGTCGTCGTCTTTCCGCTGTTGGTGTTCGCGCTGATGCGACTCAACCAGAAGTACCGCGCCGAGGCTTCGGTGCTGGAGATGTCGCACGCCGAAAGCCCAGTGCTGCAACGCTATTCGCGACACCGGGTCCTGGTATTCGTCGATGCTGTCGATCTGGCCGAGATCGAGGCGCTGCGCTACGGCAACGGATTGCATGCCGACGAGCTGACAGCGGTGCACTTCATGCTGGACGCGTTGAGCGCCGAGCGGTTACGGCAGCGCTGGGAGCGCTTCGAGCATCACACCACGCTGCGGATGGTCGATTGTCCAGACCGTCACTTGGCCAGGGCCGCACATGAATTGGTGTTGCGAGTGCTCGACGACCATCCCGACACCAAGGTGACGGTATTGCTACCGCGCCGAACGTATTCGCCGCTGGTAGGGCGACTCCTGCACGACCGCACCGCCGACAAGATCGCCCGCGCGGTCAGCCGTATTTCCGGTGCGACGGCGCAGATCGTGCCCTATGACATCGAGTCCCGTATCGCGGAGGTGGCTCGAGCATGACGACTCCGGCCCCCGGAATACCGCTGTCGTTTTCCGATAGGTGCAAGAGGACCTTTCTCGGAAAACCTCTGACCACCGATCAGCTGGAATCGGAACGACTGTCGAATCCTGTTGCGCTTGGTGCGCTTTCACCGGACGCTATCTCGTCGACCGCGTACGGTCCCGAGCAGATCATGCTCGAACTGTTGCCGGCGGCCGGAATGGCGGCGTTCGCGTTGTTACTTCCGATCATCGGAGTCATCCTCGTCATTTTGGTGCTGGTCTCGGCGTCCTACCGCCAGGTCGTGATGACCTACGCGCGCTCCGGAGGCTCCTACACCGTCGCCCGGGAGAACTTCGGACCGCGGGTGGCTCAGGTCGCGGCGGCGGCGTTGCTGATCGACTATGTGGTTACCGTGGCGGTCCAACCCGCGGCCGCGACCGTGGCGGTCGTCTCGGCGATTCCGGCCTTGCGTCCCTATCATCTGGAAATCACGCTGGCCGCGGTGGTGCTGATCTGCCTTGTCAACCTGCGCGGGGTGCGACGGTCGGGCCGGGCGTTCGCAATGACCACCTATGCCTTTGTCGCCATGATCGCAGTGACGATCCTGACCGGCTTCATTCGTGAAACCATCTGGGGTTTACCAAAATACGACCCGCAGCACATCACCGGTGCGGTGCCAGTGCATCAGGGTGGTGGACTGGTGATGGGTGCCACGGTGCTGATCGTGTTGCGCGCGTTCGCCAACGGCGGCGCCTCGTTGACTGGTATCGAGGCGGTCTCCAACAGTGTCGACGTTTTCCAGAAACCCGAAGGCGTCAACGCCCGTCGCGTCATCACGGTGATGGCCTGCATCCTCGGCTTCTTGCTGGCGGGGGTGGCCTGGCTCGCGCACGTCACCCACGCCGTGCCGTATCTCGACGAATATCCGTCGATGTTGTCCGAGATCGCCCACGCCGTGTTCGGTAACGGCGTGCTGGGCCATGTCTTGTACTTCCTGGTGCAGGCGTCCACCGCGGCCATCCTGTTCACCGGCTGCAATACCAGCTTCAACGGCTTTCCCGCGTTGGCCAGTTTCGTGGCCGAGGACCGCTTCTTGCCCCGCCCGCTGACCAAGCGCGGTCATCGGCTGGTGTTCTCCAACGGCATCCTGCTCCTCACCGGTCTGGCGCTGACGCTGCTGGTGATCACCGAGGCCAAGGTGAGCGCACTGGTGCCGTTCTTCGCGATCGGTGTGTTCACCGGGTTTTCGATGGCCGGCTATGGCATGGCCAGACACCATCACACGCAACGCGGGCTCCGGTGGCGGGGCAAGTTCGTGGTCAATCTGTCGGCGGGGATCTTGTCGACGATCGTGGTGGCGATCTTTGCGGTGGCCAAGTTCACCGAAGGTGCCTGGCTCGTCGTGGTCGTATTCCCGGTGCTGGTGTTCACCCTGATACGGCTGAACAAAAAGTACCGTGCCGAGGCTTCCGTCCTGGAGATGTCGCACGGAGCGGACATCGAGCTGGACCGGCATCCGCAACTGCAGGTGCTGGTCTTCGTCGACTCGGTCGACCTCGCCGAGGTGGAGGCATTGCGCCTCGGTTACGGGCTGCACGCCGACGAGCTCACGGCGGTGCATTTCGTGATCGATGTCGATCATGCGATGCGGCTGCGGGAGCGCTGGGATCGCTTCGAACACGACACTTCGCTGTGGTTGATCAACTGCCCGGATCGTCATTTGAGCCGGGCGGCACACGAATTGGTTTGGCGGGTGCTCAGTGATCATCCCGGCAGCAAGGTGACGGTGCTGTTGCCGCGCCGGACCTTTTCGCCGCTGCTGGGCCGGCTGCTGCACGATCGCACCGCGGACAAGATGGCTCGCGCCGTGAGCCGCATCCGTGGGGCGACCGCGATCATCGTGCCCTATGACATCGAGTCCAGGATCAGCGCGCAGGACCGTCAGCCGGCCAGCGTCGCCCGGATGCAGACGGTGACATAAGGCATCGCCAGCCCGGTCGAATTCGCCAGTGCCGGATGCGTGGCCAGCAGCCGGCGCACCTGGTCGAGAGTCTGAGTGCGGACTTCGGTCGGCGAGGTGATGCAGTAGCTGCGCGAGGCAACCAAGTCGATCAAGGCTTGCGGTGTAAGGTAATTCGTCCACTCGACCTGATGGCGCTGACGCTCGGCAAACGGCGGGGGCAGCGTGATGTCGAAGCGACGTCCGTCGCCGTCGCTTCCGATGATCTCACCGAGCTCCCGCACCCAGCCGAGCCGCTCGTCGCGGGTGTTCCACACCAGGCCCAGCCGTCCGCCGGGACGCAGTACGCGGGCCACTTCGGGAATCGCTCGTTCCGGGTCCACCCAGTGCCACGCCTGCGCGACCAGCACGGCGTCAACGCTGTTGTCCTCCAACGGAATCTCTTCGGCGGTGCCCAGCACCGCACGAGTTTCCGGCAGCGAGGCGCTCAGCACTTCGAGCATGTCCGGAATCGGGTCCACCGCCACCACGTCCAGGCCACGTTCCACCAGCCTGGTGGTGAGCTTACCGGTGCCCGCACCCAGATCGAGCACCTGGCGCGCACCCCGCGGCAACAGCCAGTCGATCGCCTCGGGCGGATACGACGGGCGGCCACGCTCGTAGGCGGCGGCCGCTGAACCGAAGGACAGGGAGCGGTCGTGCCGCGACCGGGTCACCGCCGACACACACCTTCGTTCGCGGCCAAATCCAGTGTCTCGCGGACCAATTCGCCCACCGCCTCGGTTTCCACCAGAAAACCGTCATGCCCGCAGATCGAGTCGACGACCTGGAGGCCGCGACAGCCGGGCAGCAGATCGGCCATCTCCTGCTGCAAGCGCAGCGGATACAGCCGGTCGGAGGTGATGCCGCCGACCACGGCCGGCACCGGGCACCCGCGCAGCGCCTTGCTCACCCCGCCGCGGCCGCGACCGACGTCGTGGCTGTTGAGCGTCTCGGTCAGGATCACGTAACTGCCGGCGTCGAAACGGGCCAGGAGCTTGTCGCCCTGGTGTTCCAGGTAGCTCTGCACCGCGTAGCGCCCACCGTCGGACGGGTCCTCGTCGCTCTGGCTGTCGTTGGCGAATCTGTTGTCGAGTTCGATCTCGCCGCGGTACGTCAGATGGGCGAAGCGCCGGGCAATCGACAGTCCGGCATCCGGAGACCGGCCGGTGTCGTGGTAGTCGCCGCCTTGCCAGTTCGGGTCGGCCTTGATCGCCGCGATCTGGGTGGTCTGGGTGCCGATCTGGTCGGCGGTGGCCCGTGCCCCGACGGCCAGCAGCAGTCCGGCCCGGACCCGCGCGGGGTGGCCGACCATCCATTCCAAAGCCCTTGCGCCGCCCATGGATCCGCCAACGACAGCGGCGACCTGGTTTATTCCCAGGGCGTCGAGGGCGGCGATGTCCGCCTCGACCTGGTCGCGCACCGTGATCAGCGGGAACCGGGAACCCCATGGTTTGCCGTCTCGGGCAAGCGAACTCGGCCCGGTGGAGCCACGGCACCCACCCAGCACATTGGTCGCGACCGCGCACCAGCGGTTGGTGTCGATCGGTGCGCCCGGCCCCGCGATTCCGTCCCACCAACCGGGTGTGGGATGTCCCGGCCCGGCCGGGCCGGTGATGTGCGAATCGCCGGTGAGAGCGTGCAAAACCACCACGACGTTGTCGCGGGTCGGGGACAGCTCGCCCCAGCGCTGCACGGCGATACAGACGTTGTCGATGACAGCGCCGCTTTCCGTGGTCAGTGAGCCGATGTCGACCAGGCCGACCTCGCCTTCGGCGGGCAGCGTTTGGGTGGGGACGTCGGAGATCGTCATGTCAGGTCCCTAGAAAGCCGCCACGGACTGTGGGTCAGAACTGTTTGGGACGGCGGCGAATCCGAGCTCCAGGTCAGCCAGGATGTCGTCGATGTTCTCGATGCCGACGGCGAGCCGCACCAGTCCCGGCGTGACGCCGGTGCTCAGCTGTTCGGCGGGGCTCAGCTGGGCGTGGGTGGTAGACGCCGGGTGGATCACCAGCGAGCGCACGTCGCCGATGTTGGCGACGTGGCTGTGCAGTTGCAGCGCGTTCACGAACGCCTTGCCCGCCTCGACACCGCCGGCCAGCTCGAACGCCAGCACCGCACCGGTTCCCTTGGGCGCCAGCTTCTTCGCCCGCTCATGCCACGGTGAGCTGGGCAGCCCCGCGTAGTTGACCGAGACCACACCGTCGTGCCCCTCCAGGAACTCCGCGACCCGTTGCGCGTTGGCGACGTGGCGCTCGATGCGCAGGCTCAGCGTCTCGAGACCCTGGGCCACCAGGAACGCGTTGAACGGCGACGCCGCGGACCCCAGGTCGCGCAGCAATTGCACGCGCGCCTTCAGCGCGAACGCGGGCGGTCCGAGCTCGGCGAACACCACGCCGTGGTAGCTCGGGTCGGGTGTGGTGAACCCGGGAAAGCGGCCCTGCGTCCAGTCGAAGGTGCCGCCGTCGACGATGACCCCGGCGATCGCGGAGCCGTGCCCGCCCAGGTACTTGGTCGCGGAGTGCACCACGATGTCGGCGCCGTGGACGAACGGCTGGATCAGGTACGGCGTGGCGATCGTGTTGTCGACGATCAGCGGTACGCCATTGGCGTGGGCCACCCCGGCGACACCGGGGATGTCCAGGATGTCGATCTGCGGGTTGGAGATCGTCTCGGCGAAGAAGGCCTTGGTGTTGGGCCGCACCGCCGCCTGCCATGAATCCAGGTCGTCGGGATCCTCGACGAAGGTGACCTCGATGCCGAGCTTGGGCAGCGAGTAGTGGAACAAGTTGTACGTGCCGCCGTAGAGGCGAGGGCTGGACACGATGTGATCGCCGGCACATGCGAGGTTCAATATGGCGAATGTCTCAGCGGCCTGGCCCGAGGACAGAAACAGTGCGGCGACGCCGCCCTCGAGTGCGGCGATCCGCTGCTCGACGACATCGGTGGTCGGGTTGCCGATCCGGGTGTAGATGTTGCCGGGAACCTCGAGCCCGAACAGGGCGGCGGCGTGGCTGGTGTCGTCGAAGACGTACGAGGTGGTCTGGTAGATCGGCAGGGCGCGTGCGTTGGTGGCCGGGTCCGGCTGCTGGCCGGCGTGCACCTGCTTGGTTTCGAACGACCACTGCGCGGTCGGATCGGTGTCGGCGCTCATGAGCGGGGCTTTCTGCTGGAAGGGGACGTGTCGAGGTGCTGGTAGCCGCCCGGGACGCCTGCATCGAAGACGTCGGCCGGGGGCCGGTGGTTCAGCGCCGGCACGCGATGAGACGCGGATGAGGTGGGTGACTGCACATCACGTTCCCTGTCTACTCAGGGGCCCGTCATGGCGGACCCGCGCTTGCCGGATAGCCGGTGCTGTGGCTACTCAACCTGGTCATCACCCGGGGCACCCCACCGCGGTTGGAGGGTTGCCGGCCAGCAAGCCGGGGCTTGATGCTGGCGCTCATGACCAATACGGAGACTATCTTACTGAGCCGACTGGATGCCAATGGCAGGTCGACACCTGGTCAAACCCCCTTGATAACGTGGCAAGGACAACGCTGAGCCCCCCAAAATCTGATCGGGAGAGGGACGTCCGTGAGCGCCGATAAGCCGACCGTCATCTACACGCTGACCGATGAGGCGCCGTTGCTGGCGACCTACGCGTTCCTGCCGATCGTGCGGGCCTTCGCCGAGCCGGCCGGCATCCAGATCAAGACCAGCGACATCTCGGTGGCCGCCCGGATCCTCGCCGAGTTCCCCGAACACCTGACCGAAGAGCAGCGGGTGCCGGACAACCTGGCCGAACTGGGCCGGCTGACCAAGCTGGCCGACACCAACATCATCAAGTTGCCGAACATCAGCGCGTCGGTGCCTCAGCTGGTTGCCGCGATCAAGGAGCTGCAAGGCAAGGGCTACAAGATTCCCGACTTCCCGCAGACCCCGAAGACCGACGAAGACTCCGAAATTCGCGAGCGCTATTCGAAATGCCTTGGCAGCGCGGTTAACCCGGTGCTGCGTCAAGGGAACTCGGACCGTCGCGCGCCGAACGCGGTCAAGGAGTATGCGCGCAAGCACCCGCACAGCATGGGTGAGTGGTCCCAGGCATCACGCACCCACGTCGCGACGATGAAGCACGGCGACTTCTATCACGGCGAGAAGTCGATGACGCTGGACCGCGGGCGCAGCGTGAAGATGGAGCTGGAGACCAAGGGCGGCAAGAAGATCGTGCTCAAGCCCACGGTGTCGCTGCGCGACGGCGACATCATCGACAGCATGTTCATGAGCAAAAAAGCGCTCTGCGAGTTCTACGAGGAGCAGATGGAGGACGCGCGCAAGACCGGCGTGATGTTCTCGCTGCACGTGAAGGCGACGATGATGAAGGTATCCCACCCCATCGTCTTCGGGCACGCCGTCAAGGTCTTCTACAAGGACGCATTCGCCAAACATCAGGCGCTGTTCGATGAACTCGGCGTCAACGTCAACAACGGATTGGTCGACCTGTACGACAAGATCGAGTCGCTGCCGGCCTCGCAGCACGACGAGATCATCCGTGACCTGCACGCCTGCCACGAGCACCGTCCCGAACTGGCCATGGTCGATTCGGCCAAGGGCATCAGCAACTTTCACTCGCCCAGCGATGTGATCGTGGATGCGTCGATGCCGGCGATGATCCGCGCCGGCGGCAAGATGTACGGGGCGGACGGACGGCAGAAGGACACCAAGGCCGTCAACCCGGAGTCCACCTTCGCCCGGATCTACCAGGAGATCATCAACTTCTGTAAGACCCACGGCCAGTTCGACCCGACCACGATGGGCACCGTTCCCAACGTCGGACTGATGGCCCAGCAGGCCGAAGAGTACGGCTCGCATGACAAGACGTTCGAGATCCCCGAGGACGGCGTCGCCAACATCGTCGACCTCGACACCGGGGACGTGCTGCTGACGCAGAACGTGGAAGCCGGCGATATCTGGCGCATGCCGATCGTTCGCGACGAGCCGATCCGCGACTGGGTCAAGCTGGCCGTCAACCGGGCGCGCAATTCGGGCATGCCGGTGGTGTTCTGGCTGGACCAGGAGCGTCCGCACGAGAACGAACTACGCAAAAAGGTCAACACCTACCTGGCCGAGCTCGACACCGAGGGCCTCGACATCCAGATCATGTCGCAGGAACGCGCCATGCGGCACACCATCGAACGCGCCATGCGCGGACAGGACACCATCGCCGCGACCGGAAACATCCTGCGGGACTACCTGACCGACCTGTTCCCGATCCTGGAGCTGGGCACCAGCGCCAAGATGCTGTCCATCGTGCCGTTGATGGCCGGCGGCGGGATGTACGAAACGGGAGCCGGTGGTTCGGCGCCCAAGCACGTGCACCAGCTTGTCGAGGAGAACCATCTGCGCTGGGACTCCCTCGGTGAATTCCTGGCTCTCGGAGCGTGTTTCGAGGACATCGGGATCAAGACCGACAACGCACGCGCCAAGATTCTGGCCAAGACGCTCGACGCCGCCATCGGCAAGTTGTTGGACAACAACAAGAGTCCGTCACGCAAGACCGGTGAACTCGACAACCGGGGCAGCCAGTTCTATCTGGCGATGTACTGGGCTTGCGAACTCGCCGCGCAAACCGACGACGAAGAGCTGCGTGAGCACTTCGCCCCGCTGGCCGACTCGTTGAGCGAGAACGAGGAATCCATCGTGGCCGAAATGGCAAAGGTGCAAGGCGAACCGGTCGAAATCGGCGGTTACTACCAGCCCGACAGCGAGAAGACGACCGCCGTGATGCGGCCGAGCAAGACGTTCAATGAAGCGATAGCGGCTTCGCAGGGCTGACCGTGCCCAAGATCAAAGTCAAGGGCCCCGTCGTCGAGCTCGACGGTGACGAGATGACCCGCGTCATCTGGAAGATGATCAAGGACATGCTGATCCTTCCGTACCTTGACATCAACTTGGATTACTACGACCTGGGCATCGAGCATCGAGACCGCACCGACGACCAGGTGACGATCGACGCGGCGTATGCCATCAAGAAGCACGGGGTGGGTGTCAAGTGCGCCACGATCACCCCCGACGAGGCGCGCGTCCGGGAGTTCAACCTCAAGAAGATGTGGCTTTCGCCGAACGGGACGATTCGCAACATACTGGGCGGCACCATCTTCCGCGAACCGATCGTGATCTCGAACGTGCCTCGCCTGGTGCCGGGCTGGACCAAGCCGATCGTCATCGGCCGTCATGCATTCGGCGACCAGTACCGGTCGACAAATTTCAAGGTCGACAAACCCGGCACTGTCGCAATAACTTTCACGCCCGCTGACGGTGGCGAGCCGGTTGTGCACGAGATGGTGGACATCCCCGAGCACGGTGGCGTCGTGATGGGGATGTACAACTTCCGCGACTCCATCCGCGACTTCGCCCGGGCGTCATTCGCTTACGGGCTCAACGCCAAATGGCCGGTGTACCTGTCGACGAAGAACACCATCCTCAAGGCCTACGACGGCATGTTCAAAGACGAGTTCCAGCGCATCTACGACGAGGAATTCAAGGCGCAGTTCGAAGCCGAGGGGCTGACCTACGAGCACCGGCTGATCGACGACATGGTGGCCGCCTGCCTGAAGTGGGACGGCGGTTACGTCTGGGCCTGCAAGAACTATGACGGCGACGTCCAGTCCGACACCGTCGCACAGGGTTACGGCTCACTGGGGCTGATGACCTCGGTGCTGATGACAGCCGACGGCAAGACCGTCGAGGCCGAGGCCGCGCACGGCACCGTCACCCGGCACTACCGGCAGTATCAGGCCGGCAAGCCGACGTCGACCAACCCGATCGCCTCGATCTTCGCCTGGACGCGGGGACTGCAGCACCGCGGCAAGCTGGACAACACGCCTGCCGTGGTCGATTTCGCCCAGCAGCTGGAATCCGTCGTCATCGCCACTGTCGAGAGCGGCAAGATGACCAAGGACCTCGCCATCCTGATCGGACCCGATCAGAAGTGGCAGCAGAGCGAGGAGTTCCTCGCCTCGATCGCCGAGAACCTGGACAAGGCGCTGGCGCGGGCCTGACTAGCCGGTGGATTGCTGCGGGCGCGAGTCCGCCCGGCTGCACTCGTCGAGGAAGCCGGTGATCACCTCGGTGACGCGTTCGGGCGCCTCGAACATCGGGACATGTCCGACGCCGTCGAGCTTGGTGACCCGGTGGCCCTCCGGCAGGTGCTTGGTGAAATGCCGGCTGAACCGGGGTGCCGGGATGACCCGGTCCTTCTCGCAGACCACCAGGTGGGCGGGCACGGCGTTGAGCGCGAGCTCACGCAAGCCGTGCAGCAGCAACGCCTTGCCCAGCAGCTGCAGGTAGGCCGGGCAGTGCGCGACGTCGTCGATGATGCCGCTGAGTTTGTGCTCGCTGACCCCGTCCGGCGAGGCGCTGAGCGCGTAGGTGGACAGCTGCCGGCTGAACGGCAGCGCTAGCACGCGCGTCCCGAACAGCCAGGCGAGCACCAGCAGCGGGATACCCAGCACGAACTTGCCGATGACCTCGAACTTTGCCGGGCTCCACCGCGTCCAGCCACCGGCCGGCGCAATGCCGGTGACGCTGCGGGCCCGGCCGCGCCGCTCGAGCTCGAACGCGACCCAGCCGCCCAGCGAGTTGCCCACGATGTGCGCGGTTTCCCAGCCCAGTTCGTCCATTTGCCGCTCGACGTGGTCGGCGAGCACTCCCGAACTGAGAAACCAGGTCCCGGCCGACGGTCCACCGTTGTGACCTGCCATGGTCGGGGCGAATACCTCGTAACGCCCGGTGTCCGCCAGCTGCTGCGCGACGTCCTCCCAGACCATCTGGGAAAGCAGGAACGGGTGCAGCAGCAGGACAGGCTCTCCGGAACCCAGGTGGATCGGCTCGCGCGTCGTCATGCAGCCGACATTAAATGCGGTACCGCCGGTACCGCAAGCGAGGGCGCGGCGACCAAAGCGCGCGTGAAAAGATCGGGACATCATGAGCACCACTACCGGACCCAGCCGGATCCTCTCCGGCGTGCAGCCCACGTCTGATTCGCTTCACCTCGGCAACGCCCTGGGCGCGATCACCCAGTGGGTTGCGCTGCAGGACGATCACCCCGACGAGTACGAAGCCTTCTTCTGCGTGGTCGATCTGCACGCGATCACCGTCGCCCAAGACCCCGAGGCGCTGCGCCGCCGAACCCTGGTCACCGCCGCCCAGTACCTGGCGCTGGGGATCGACCCCACCCGCAGCACCGTCTTCGTGCAAAGCCACGTCCCGGCCCACACCCAGCTGGCCTGGGTGCTGGGTTGCTTCACCGGCTTCGGGCAGGCATCGCGGATGACGCAGTTCAAGGACAAGTCGCAGCGCCAAGGCACCGATTCCACCACCGTGGGGCTGTTCACCTATCCGGTGCTGCAGGCCGCCGATGTGCTGGCCTACGACACCGATCTGGTCCCTGTGGGTGAGGACCAGCGCCAGCACCTCGAGCTGGCCCGCGACATCGCGGAGCGGTTCAACAGCCGCTTCCCGGACACGTTCGTCGTTCCCGACATGCTCATTCCCAAGGCCACCGCCAAGATCTACGACCTGGCCGACCCGACGTCGAAAATGAGCAAGTCGGCGACCAGCGATGCCGGCCTGATCAACCTGCTCGACGATCCGGCATTGTCCGCCAAGAAGATTCGCTCGGCCGTGACCGACAGCGAACGCGAGATCCGGTTTGACGTCGAGCTCAAGCCGGGCGTATCGAATCTACTGACCATCCAGTCGGCGGTCACCGGAGTCGACGTCGACAAGCTTGTCGACGGATACGCCGGGCGCGGCTACGGCGATTTGAAGAAGGAGACGGCCGAGGCCGTCGTCGAATTCGTCACCCCGATCAAGGCCCGCGTCGACGAATTGACAGCGGATCTGGCCGAATTGGAGTCCGTGTTGGCGGCAGGCGCACAGCGCGCCGACGAAGTGGCCGGAAAAACGGTTCAGCGGGTCTACGATCGGCTGGGGTTTCTTCCGCAACGGAGGTAGTGCGCTCACGATGGACGAGCCGGCCAAGCCCGGAATCCTTGACCGGTTGCGGGCCCGGTTCGGATGGCTCGACCATGTGCTGCGCGCCTACAAGCATTTCGACGCGCGCAACGGCGGCTTCTTGGCGGCCGGGCTCACCTACTACACGATCTTCGCGCTATTCCCTTTGCTGATGGTCAGTTTCGCGGTCGTCGGTTTCATACTGGCCCGGGATCCACAGCTGCTCGCCAGCATCGACGGCCACATCCGGGACTCGGTCTCGGGCGCACTCGGACAGCAGTTGGTGAATTTGATGAATTCGGCGATCAGCGCGCGCGCGTCGGTCGGTGTGATCGGTCTGGTCACCGCGGCGTGGGCCGGTCTGGGCTGGATGTCGCACACGCGCGCGGCGGTGACCGAGATGTGGTGGGACGAACCGATCCAGTCGCCGGGCTTCGTGCGCGACAAGCTGTCCGATCTGGTCGCGATGGTGGGGACGTTCGTGGTCATCCTCGCGACCGTGGCGCTCACCGCGCTAGGGCACGCGGCTCCGATGTGCGCGATATTGAAATGGCTTGGCATACCCGATTTCTCGATATTCGGCGTGATATTCCGGGGCCTTTCGATACTGGTATCGCTGCTGGTGTCGTGGATGCTGTTCACCTGGATGATCGGCCGGCTGCCGCGACACAAGGTCAGCCTGCCAAACTCGGCGCGCGCCGGCCTGCTCGCGGCGATCGGTTTCGAGCTGTTCAAACAGGTGGCCTCGATCTACTTGAGCATCGTGCTGCGCAGCCCGGCGGGTGCGACATTCGGACCGGTGCTGGGCTTGATGGTGTTCTCCTACATCACCGGGTATCTCGTGCTCTTCGCCACGGCCTGGGCGGCGACGCTGTCCAACGACCCGCGCAGCAAGTACGCTCCGCCGCCCGCGCCCGCGATCATCGCTCCCCGCGTCCTGCTCGACGAGGGGATCAGCACCCGGCAGACGCTGACCGCGATGGCGATGGGAGCCGTTGGTGCGCTTGCCTTTTCCCGACTGACCCGGTGGCTGCGTTAGCGCCAGACGCCGCGGGCCATCACGGCCGTGACCCGCAATTCGCGGTCCAGCACCACGAGATCGGCGTCGAAGCCGACCTGCAGCGCCCCCACCCGCGCCAGCCCGAGCGCTCGCGCCGGCGTCGCGGAGGTCATCTGTGCCGCGGCGACCAGTGCGGCATCGGCGTCCGGGCCGAGCCGCGAGACTGTGCGGAACAGCCGGTCCATCGTCGCGGTGCTGCCGGCGATCGTCGACGTTGCGTGCACCCGGGCCACGCCCGCCTGGACGTCGACCTGCACCGCGCCGAGCTGGTATGCGCCGTCGTCGCATCCGGCGGCGGCGATGGCGTCGGTGATGACGGCGACCCGCTCGGGCCCGGCCGCCCGCACGGCCGCGTGCACCGCGGCGGGGTGTAGGTGCACGCCGTCGGGGATCAGCTCGACGATGACATCGGGGTGTTCCAGCAGCGCGAGGACCGGCCCGGGTGCGCGGTGGTGCAGCGGCGGCATCGCGTTGAACAGATGCGTGCCGACCGTGGCGCCCAGGGCAATCGCCTGCCGCGTGCACTCATACGTCGCGTCGGTATGCCCTACGGCGACAACGACATCCGCGTCCAGAAAGCGCCGGATCGCCTCGCCGGCACCGGAGCGCTCCGGTGCCAGCGTGACCATCCGGATGGTGCCCTCGCCGGCGGCCAGGACGTCGTCGATCTCGGCGGGCTCGGGATCGCGCATCTGGGTCGGGTCGTGGGCTCCGCATCGTGTCGTCGACAGCCACGGCCCCTCCAGGTGGATGCCCGCGACGACGCCGGATCGGGTGGCCTCGGCCAGCGCGCGCACTGCCGCGATCAACTTGTCGGGCGAGGTGGTGACCAGACTGGCCAGTGTCGTGGTGGTGCCGTGACGTTGGTGGAACCGCGCGGCGTCGGCGATATGTTCGGCGTCCAGATAGGAGGCACCGCCGCCGCCGTGTACGTGCATGTCGATAAACCCGGGCACCACAAGGCAATCCGGAAAATCCCGGTCGGGCTGCCCGGGCGGCACACCGGCCCCGCAGGACAGAATCTGGGCACCGGCGATGTGTAGCCAGCCCGGCCGGCAGACCTGGCCGTCCAGGATGACGGCGTCCGCGCGGATCAGGGGCACGGGTCTTCCCAGCTGCCGCCGTTTTCCCAGAAGCGCCGGATTTCCTCGAGTTGTCGCCCCTTGGTTTCCGGTGCGAACTTATAGACGAACCCGAACGCGATCACGGCCAAGACCCCGAATGCCGCGAAAGTGCCTGCGCCGCCCAAGGAATGCAACATCGTCAGGAAAACCGCCGCGACGATCGCGTTGGCGATCAGGTTCGAGGTCAGCATGGTGCTCGACCCGATCGACCGCAACCGGGTGGGGAAGCTCTCGCTGGCGTACACCCAGCCCAGCGAGCCGAAACCCAGGGTGTAGCCGATGATGAACAGCAGAATGCCGGCAAACCCGAGCGCCGCGCCACCGCAGCCCCCGGCGAACACGACCGTCAGCACGATGTCCGCGGCGATCATCATGGCGATGCCGCACAACAGGATTGGCCGCCTGCCCACCCGGTCCACGAGCGTCAACGCGGCGCCTACCGCGGCCAAACCGGCGACCTGCACCAGTGCCGGCAGGCCCAGCAGCGCGAAATTTCCGGTGAATCCCATGGCTTCGAATATTCGGGGGCTGTAGTAGATGATCGCGTTGATGCCGGTGATCTGGAGCAGGAAGCCGAGCGCGACCACGAACAGGGTGGCCCGTAGATACGGCGGTCGCAACATCTCGGCGATGCCGCCTTTGAAACCAGGGGATCCTTCGCTCAACGCGCGGCCGACCTCGGCAAGCTCGTCGTCGGCGTTGGCGGCCGGCTCCACGAGCAGCAGCGTGCGCCGGGCGTCGTCGACCCGCCCTTTGAGCAGGTACCACCGGGCGGTGTCGGGCAGCCGAATCACCAACGGCAGCAACAGGATCACCGGCACCGCGGCCAGCCCGAGCATCCAGCGCCAGCTGTGGCCGCCGGCCAAGGAGTAACCGGCGAGGTACCCGACGATCAGGCCGCTGACGATCGCCAGTTGATAGGTCGTCAGCAACGCGCCGCGCACCGCCGCCGGAGCCGACTCCGCGATGAACACCGGGACCACCACCACCATCACACCGATCGACGCGCCCAGCAGCAGCCGTGCCGCCAGCAGCATCGGCAACGACGTCGAGCACGCACCCAGCAGCGCGAAGGTCGCGTAGGCGATCAGGATCAGCACGATCGATTTCTTGCGGCCGATCGCATTGGCGAGCACACCGGCACCGAGCGCCCCGGCGATCTGCCCGATCACCACCATCGTCGTCAGCAGTTCTTGCTGCGATGTGGTGAGTGCGAAATCTTCGGTGATGAACAGCTGCGCGCCGGCGATGATGGACAGGTCGTATCCGTAGATGAGCCCGACACTGGCGCCGGTGAGCCCAATGCGCGGACCTCTCAAGTGATCCTCACCCGCACGACGGTGCCACAGCAAACATTGGTGGTCAACGGTGGCGCGAATAGGGCCCGAGCTGTCCGCCGATCGGGGGATAAACAATTCCACCCACGGCATCCGATCGGAGGATGTTATTGATTCTTGACCAACCGTAGATTCTGTTGTTATGCCCGTCACCCTGGTTCCCGCCCCCGCGGCCCAGCCGCGCGTGTTCGGGCGGCTGCTTTCCCAGGGCACCTTCTACACCGCAGGCATGCAACTCAGCAACGGCACCGTCATCCTGCCGTTGATCTGCGCACACCAGGGCCTGACCTGGGTGGCGGCGTTGCTCTTTCCGGCCTTCAGCTTCGGTGACATCGTCGGAAACTCGGTGTCCCCCCTGGTGCTGCAGCGAGTAGGCCAGATGCGGCACCGGCTGCTGGCCGTGATCGCGGCCAGCGTGGCCGCGCTGACCCTGTGCGACGCCCTGATTCCCTGGCGCGGCGCCACCACCGCGGTGGTGTTTCTGCTGACCTGCGTGCTCGCGGGAGTGCTGCTCGGAATCGCCGGCGTGGCCTACCCCGACATGGTCTCCAGCAAGCTATCCGGCGCGCGGCGCGGCGAGCTTTTCCTGTACCAGAGTGCCATCGGCTCCGTGCTGGCCACCGTTGTCACGCTGTTCGTCGTGCCGCTGCTGGCCCACGGCAACGAGATGGCGTATCGGCGCGATCTGTTGTGGCTGGGTGCGGTCGGGCTGGCCGGTTCGGCCGTCGCGGCGCTGTTCGTCGGCCAGTCGCGGTCCACGTCTACCACCACCCGGATGTCGATGCGGGACACCTACCGGGAGGGTTTCGCGGTCGCCCGGTCCCAGCCGTGGTTTGGCCGGTACATGGTCGCCTGCCTGTTGTTCGGCCCGGTCACCCTGGGCACCACCTTCTATGCGCTGCGCACCGCTCACCACAGCCGCAGCCTGCATGTGCTGGTGATCCTGTCCAGCATCGGACTGGTGTTCGGGTCGCCGCTGTGGCGCAAGGTTTACCACATCTTCGGGGTGCGCGGGATGATGCTGGGCAGCGCGCTACTCAGCATCGCCGCCGCCACGCTGACCCTGGCGGCCGAAGTCTGCGGCCAATGGACCCACATCTGGGCGTACGGCACGGTGTTCTTGATGGCCACGGTGGCCGCCCAGGCCGTTTTCGCCGCGGCGATCTCGTGGATCAGCGTGGTCGCCGACGAGTCGCACCGCGGCACCCTGATCGCATTCAGCTCGACGCTGGTTGCCGTCGAAACCATGGCACTGGCGGCGGTGCTCGGGAACCTCGCGCAGAACCACTCCAGCATTTGGCCCGATGTCGTGGTGCTGATCCTGGCCATCGGCGCCGCACTGGCTTCGCTGAGCGCTCCGCCGTCGGAAACACGGCGGGCGGTCGCTGCCATCCGCGTCCCGACCGTGGCACCCGCGCCGATGTTGCAGGCGGCCTAGGGTCGCGCTGTCTCCGGTGACTTTTCGGCGGGTGGCAGCAGTAGGGCGCGTACCAGGCGGCGGGGTCCGGACGATCTGAGCAGGTGGCTGGCCGGGCGGGGGCGGACTTGTTGTGGCCACCAGAACCAGCGTCCGAGCAGGGCGGCGATGGACGGTGTCATGAAGGAGCGCACGATCAGGGTGTCGAACAGCAGGCCCAGGCCGATGGTGGTGCCGATTTGGCCGATGATGCGCAGATCGCTGAAGACGAAAAGCGACATGGTGACGGCGAAGACCATGCCGGCGGCGGTGACGACGCCGCCGGTGCCGGCCATGGCGCGGATGATTCCGGTGTTCAGCCCGGCGCCGATTTCCTCTTTGAGTCGGGAGATCAGCAGCAGGTTGTAGTCCGATCCGACGGCCAGCAGCAGGATCACCGACATCGCCAGCACCAGCCAGTACAAGTCGATGCCGAGAATGTCCTGCCAGAGCAGCACGGATAGGCCGAAGGAGGAGCCGAGCGAAAGCAGTACCGTCCCGACGATCACGGCGGCGGCGATCAGGCTGCGGGTGACGATCATCATGATGATCAAGATCAGACTGATCGCGGCGACTCCCGCAATGAGCAGGTCGTAAAACGCGCCCTCTTGGATGTCCCGGTACGTCGAGGCGGTGCCGCCCATCGAGATCGCCGCGCCCTGCATCGGAGTCCCCTTGATGGCCTCTTTAGCCGCCAGCTGGATCGGCTCGACACGGGAGATGCCCTCGGGCGTCGACGGATCTCCGTCCATCGCGATGATGAAGCGGGCCGCCTTGCCGTCCGGTGACAAGAACATCTTCAGGCCCCGCTTGAAATCCGGATTCTCAAAGGCCGACTGCGGGAGATAAAACGAATCGTCGACCCGGGCGGCGTCGAAGACCCGTCCCATCGCACCCGGGTCTTTGGTGTTCATCTCCTGCTCCTTATAGAAGGACAGCAGTGTGCCGTGCCAGACGACCAGCATGTCGCGCATGATCGTCATCGTCGAAATCATCGGCAGCATCTGCGCGCGCATCTCCGGTAGCAGCCGGATCAGGACGTCCATATCCTTGACGAGCGACTCCAATTTCTCGCTCAGCTGATCGATGTTGTCGAACGTCTCGAATATCGACCTGACCGCCCAGCAGGCCGGAATATCGAAACAGTGCTTCTCCCAGTAGAAATAGCTGCCGATCGGTCGCAGGAAGTCCGACAAGTCCGCAAGATGATCTCTTATTGTGTCGGTGGTGTTGGACATATCGTGCGTGAGGTGATCCATATCGACCGTGTTGTCGACGATTTCGCCCATGAGCTGATACATGTGCTTCATCGTGTCGATGGATACCGTCATCGCCTGCGCTTGGATCACCATGTCGTCCAGGCGGTCCTTCATGAATTGCATGTTTTCGGCCTGTGAGACGCCCTGCATGCTCATGATGAACGGAATCGACGTGTGTTTGAGAGACGTTCCCAGGGGCCGGGTTATCGATTTCACCTGCGAGATTCCGGGGCTGTGAAAAATGGCTTTCGCGACCTTGTCCAGGATCAACATGTCCACCGGGTCGCGCATGTCATGATCGGATTCGATCAAAAGCACATCGGGGTTCAGCCAGGACTGGGAAAAGTGCCGGCCCGCGGCCGCATCCCCGACGACGGCTGGCATGCTGGCCGGCACGAATCTGCGTAAATCGTAAGTTGTCCGGTAATTCGGCAAGGCCAACAACCCGACGAATGCCACCGCGCAGGTCGCCGCGAGCACCGGGCCGGGCCAGCGAACGATTGCGGTTCCCACCCGACGCCACCTCCGCGTGGCCATCCTGCGCTTGGGTTCGAAGAACCTGAAGAAGCTGGCGACGGTCAGCACCGCCGGCCCGAGCGTGAGCGCGGCGAGGACCGCGACCAACATGCCGACCGCACACGGTGGCCCGAGCGACTTGAAGTACGGCAACCGTGCGAAGCTGAGGCAGCACATGGCGCCGGCGATGGTCAACCCGGAGCCCAGAATCACGTGGGCGGTTCCGTGAAACATGGCGAAGTAGGCGGCTTCTCGGTCCTTACCCGCGTAGCGGGCCTCGTGGTAGCGGCCGAGCAGGAATATCGCGTAATCCGTGCTGGCGGCAATGGCCAGCAGCGTGAGCAAGTTGACCGCGAAGGTCGAAAGGCCGAAAACGCCGTGATCAACCAGAAAACTGACGACGCCGCGAATCGCCCCGAGCTCGATCCCGACCATGGCCACCACGAGGATCATCGTGACGAAGGACCGGTAGATGAAGAGCAGCATCGCCGCGATCACCACGCCGGTGATCAGGGTGACCCTGGCGATACTTTTATCGCCGGCCTCGGACTGATCGGCGATCAGCCCCATCGAGCCGGTCACATACGCCTTGAGCCCGCGTGGCGCCGGTGTGGTGTCCACGATGTGGCGTACGGCGTGGACCGAGTTGTATGCCGCCGTTTCACTCTTGCCGGCAAGGTAGACCACTACATACGCGGCTTTATCGTCGGCACTTTGCGATCCGCCCGCCGTCAGCGGGTCACTCCAGAAGTCCTGGATGTGCGCGACGTGCTGAGTATCGGCCGAAAGCCGCCGCAACAGCTCGCTATAGAAGCGGTGCGCCTCGTCGCCGAGCGGCTTGTCGCTTTCCAGCACGATCGTGGCCGCGTTGTCGGTACCGGATTCTCCGAATACCTGTCCCACCCGTTTGAGCGCCTGAATCGACGCGCCGCCCTTGAGGCTCATCGAAACGGAGTGCGCTTTGCCGACCGCCTCCAGCTGCGGGATAGCGATGTTGAGCAGTGCCGTGAGGCCGAGCCAGATCAGGACGATCGGCACCGCGAATCGACGGATCATCTTTGGCAACAATGGGGGACTGGAGTCGGGTGCGGCGGCTGCTTGGCTCATCCGGCATTCACCTGGCAGAAGGTCAACGCTTTCGGTCCGGTTTCGGACCGCTCATCCTTGGTCGTGCCGTTCACCTTGATTCGGCAGCCGATGACGCCGCCGCTGCTTTGCGCCAAAAGATTGACGGTGACCGAAGTCAGCGTCGTCGACACCGTTTGCGACCACGGCAGCGGAATATTTTCCAGACGTTGCACGCGTGCGTCGGGGTCCAAATACGCGATCTTTGCCGTCGGGGCGGGGCCGAAGACTTCATAGGTGACTTGTTTCGGGTCGAACACCGGGTCGTCGAGATCAGCCTTGACCCTGACAACGGGATGTCCGTGAACGCCGAACATGCTATGGAGGCGATAGATTCCGAGCGCCGCGACGCTGGCAATCGCAATAATGGCCAGCAGCAACCACATTCGTTTCACGACTCGGGTAACCGAAACCATCTTTACCCCCCGTGCGTTCTCACCGGGTCGCAAAACGATTTGATGTTTCTTTGCGTTAGCGGCTTACGCTACCGTCAATGCGCTAAAGCATCGAGTCTTTCAGGCAATCGTTATATGGCTCGATGATTCAATGGGCCGCTTCCCCTAACCGGGGGACATGCACTTCGTCCGGTCTTGTCCGATCGGTGGATAGTTCTGCCTGCTCAGAGCCCATAATGTCGACGGCATGGCCGCATTACCGGCAGAGGTTTCAGCCCACACGAACCCATTCCCGCGGGTTCCGTCGCAGGGCGCGTTCTATACGGCCGGCATGCAGTTCAGCAATGGCGCCGTGGTGCTGCCCTTCATCTGCGCACACCTGGGCCTCACCTGGCTGGCCGCGCTGCTGTTTCCGGCGTACGGCCTCGGCTCCATCGTGGGAAATTCGGTGTCGCCGGCGGTGCTGCGGCGGGTGGGCCAGGTGCGGCACCTGCTGCTGGCGGCGATGGCGGCGAGCGTGGGCGCGCTGATCTTGTGTGACGCGGTGATCCGTTGGAATGGCGCGATCACGGCGGCGGTATTTCTGCTGACCAGCGCCGGGGGCGGAATCATCGTTGCGGTTTCCAATGCCGCCTACCCCGACATGACCTCCAGCAGCCTGTCGGCGTTGAAGTTGCTGATGATCCAGGGGACCATCGCCTCGGTGGTGGCCACCGTTGCCGCACTGTTCTTCGTGCCGGGGCTGGCCACCGGCGACAAGGCGGTGTTGCACCGCGATCTGCTGTGTCTGGGCGCATTCGGACTGGCCGCCGCCGGCTTCGCGGCACTGTTCGTCGGCCCGGTACGGTCCACATCGATCACCCCGAGGGTCTCCGTGCGCGACACCTACCGGCAGGGCTTCGGCCTCGCCCGCACCCAGCCGTGGTTTCGCCGGTATGTGATCACGTGCCTGTTGTTCGCCCCGGTCACCCTGGGCACCACCTTCTATGCCCTGCGGACCGCGCACCACAGCGGCAGCCTGCGGGTGTTGGTGTTCTTGTCCACCATCGGACTGGTCGTCGGTTCCGCGCTGTGGCGCAAGATCTACCAGCTGTTCGGGGTGCGCGGGATGATGCTGGGCAGTGCCCTGCTCAGTGCCGCCGCGGGGATGCTGTCCATCGTGGCCCAGTCGTGCGGCCAGTGGACCCACATCTGGGCCTACGGCACGGTGTTCTTCCTGGCGGCCGTGGCCGCCCTGGCCGTCTTCGCCGGGGCGATTTCCTGGATCGGCGTGGTCGCCGCCGAACCCCACCGGGCGCCGCTGATCGCATTTTGCTCGATGCTGCTCGCCATCGAAACCATGGCGCTGGGCGGCGCTCTCGGCGGCATCGCGCAGGACCAATCCACGATCTGGCCGGTGGCCGTCGTCCTGATCCTGGCCGTCGCGGCCGCCGTTGCGTCCTTGGGTGCGCCCCCGCGGCCTAGGGCAGCAGTAGGGCCCGCACCAACCGCCGCGGTCCGGACGATCTGAGCAGCTGGCTGGCTGGGCGCGGGCGTACTTGTTGTGGCCACCAGAACCAGCGGCCGAGCAGGGCGGCGATCGATGGCGTCATGAACGAGCGCACGATCAGGGTGTCGAACAGTATGCCGAGGCCGATGGTGGTGCCGATTTGGCCGATGATGAGCAGATCGCTGAATACGAATAGCGACATGGTCACGGCGAACACCATCCCGGCGGCGGTCACGACGCCTCCGGTGCCGGCCATCGCGCGGATGATTCCGGTATTGAGCCCGGCGCCGATCTCCTCTTTGAGTCGGGAGATGAGTAGCAGGTTGTAGTCCGATCCGACGGCCAGCAGCAGCATCACCGACATCGCCAACACCAGCCAGTACAGATCGATGCCGAGTAGGTCTTGCCACAGGAGCACGGACAGGCCGAAGGAGGAGCCGAGCGAAAGCAGTACCGTCCCGACGATCACGGCGGCGGCGATCAGGCTGCGGGTCACGATCATCATGATGATCAAAATGAGACTGATCGCGGCCACCACGGCGATCAGGAAGTCGTAGAAGGCGCCCTCTTGGAGGTCCTTGAAAGTCGCGGCGACACCGCCCATCGAGATCGCGGCGCCCTGCAGTGGGGTTCCCTTGATCGCCTCTTTGGCCGCCTGCTGGATCGGCTCGACGCGGGCGATGCCTTCGGGCGTCGCGGGATCCCCGTCCAGCGCGATGATGAAACGGGCCGCCTTGCCATCGGGCGACAAGAACGTGCTCAGCACCCGCTTGAAGGCGGGGGTGTCGAAGGCCGACTGGGGCAGGTAGAACGAATCGTCGACTTGGGCGGCGTCGAAGACCCGGCCCATCGCGCCCGGGTCTTTGCTGTTCATCTGCTGCTCTGCGTTCAACGACGCCAGCGTGCTGTGCCAGGCCGCCAGCATGTCCCGCATCGTCGTCATCGTGGAAATCATCGGCAGCAGCTGCGCGCGCATCTGCGGCAATAGAACGGTCAGCACGTCCATGTCTTCGGCGAGGCCCTGCAATTTTTCGCTCAGCTGATCCACGTTGTCGGCCAGCTCGAATACGGATCTGATCGCCCAGCAGATGGGGATATCGAAGCAGTGCTTTTCCCAGTAGAAATAGTTGCGAATCGGCCGAAAGAAATCGTCGAAGTTGGCGAAGTGATCTCGTAAATCATCCGTGATGCCAGATATGTCGCGCGTCAGGTGATCCATGTCGACGGTATTGGCGACAAGCTGACCCATCAGGTCGTACATATGATGCATCGCGTCGATCGATACATCCATCGCGTGTTCCTGGACCACCATGTCGTCCACGCGGCCCTTCGTGAATTCCATGTTTTCGGCGTTCATCACGTCGCGCATGCTGAGGATGAACGGAATCGACGTATGGTCGATGGATCTGCCGAGGGGTCGGGTTACCGATTTCACCTGTGCGATTCCGGGGCTGTGAAAGATGGCTTTTGCCACCTTGTCCAACACCAGCGTGTCCACCGGATCGCGCATGTCGTGATCGGATTCGATCAACAGCACCTCGGGGGTCAGCCGGCCCTGTGAGAAGTGCCGGCCCGCGGCCGCGTCGCCGACATTCGACGGCATGCTGGCGGACATGAATTTGCGCAAATCGTAAGTCGTCTTGTAATTCGGCAGGGCCAGCAAGCCAACGGACGCCACGGCGCACGTCGCCGCCAGTACCGGGCCGGGCCAGCGAACGACCGCGGTACCCACCCGGCGCCATCGCCGAGTGTTCGGTCGTCGTTTGGGGTCCAACAGCTTGAAGAAGCTGGCGACGGTCAGCACCGCCGGTCCGAGCGTGAGCGCGGCGAGGACCGCGATCAACATGCCGATGGCACAGGGAGCGCCGAGCGTCTTGAAATACGGAAGCCGGGCGAGGCTCAGGCAATACATGGCGCCGGCGATGGTCAAGCCCGAGCCGAGAATCACATGTGCGGTCCCGTGAAACATGGTGTAGAAGGCGGTTTCCCGATCTTCGCCGGCGTAGCGCGCCTCGTGGTAGCGGCCAAGCATGAATATCGCGTAGTCCGTGCTGGCGGCGATGGCCAGCAGGGTAACCAGGTTTGTCGCGAACGTCGAAAGACCAAAAGCGTTGTGGTAGGCGAGAAAGGCGACGACCCCGCGGATCGCCCCCAGCTCGATCCCGACCAAGACGAGGACGATGACCATGGTCACGACGGACCGGTAGATCAACAGCAACATCGCTGCGATCACCAGGCTGGTGATCAGGGTGACCTTGGCGACGCTCTTGTTGCCGGCCTCGGTTTGGTCGGCGATTAGTGCGTACGGACCCGTGATATATGCCTTGACCCCGCGCGGCGCCGGCGTGCTGTTGACGATATGCCGGACGGCGTGAACCGAGTTGTATGCTTGCGTTTCGTTGTTGCCGACGAGGAACACGACGACATAGGCGGCTTTATCGTCCGCGCTTTGTGATCCCCCCGCCGTCAGCGGGTCACTCCAGAAGTCCTGGATGTGCGCGACGTGCTGGGTATCGGCCGAAAGCTTGTGCATCATCTCGGCGTAGAAGCTGTGCGCTCCGTTATCGAGTGGCTTGTCGGATTCCAGCACAATCGTCACCGAGCTGTTGGACTCAAACTCGTGGAATACCTGACCCACGTGCTTGATCGCCTGCACCGCGGCCGCGTCTTTCGGGCTCAGCGATACCGAGTGTGCTTTGCCGACCACTTCCAGCTGCGGGATAGCGAGATTCACAACGGCGGTCAGCGCCACCCATAACAGGACGATCAGCACCGCAAAGCGGGCGATCGTTCGCGGCAACGACATTCGCGTCACGACTCCGGTAGCCGAAATCATCTTTACCCCGAATGTTTCGTTGCGTTAGCGAGCTAAACGCTACCGCCGAGGTGCTGCGGCATTGCAGGAGTTCAGCTAATCGTTATATGGCGCGGCGATTCATCGAGCGCGCGACCATAATCAGCGAGAACACCACGATTGCGCCGATGATGCCGACGCCGACCCGTACCGGCAACGCGTCGGCCGAGGGCAATAGCCCCGCCGCCTGGGATCCGGCCCCGGGCCGGTCCGCGGCGGGGTCTTGTTTGGGCGCCAGCGACGGGTCGGGTGCGATCAGGGCGCCGACCTGGGTGCCCTGCGTCGTGGCGAAGCCGTAGTCGAGCAAATGCGCCGCCTGCTCCCAGGGCGCGATCGGCTGCCGGGTGCCGTGCATCAAGATCGCCACCAGCCGTCGGCCGTCGTGGTTTGCCGCGCCGACGAACGTCTGGCCGGCATCGTCGGTGTAGCCGGTCTTGCCGCCGAGCGCGCCCGGATATTTGTAGAGCAGCTGGTTGTCGTTTTCCAGCTCGTAGCCCGGGTGGTCGCCGTGACCGGGGAAGTCGAAGGTCTTCGTCGCGACGATGTCGGCGAAAGTCGGGTTCTGCCAGGCGTATCGGTAGAACAGGCCGATGTCGTAGGCCGAGGTGCTCATGCCCGGTCCGTCCAGTCCCGACGGTGTCGCCACCCGAGTGTCCTGGCCGCCGAGTTTGGCGGCCAGCACGTTGATCTTCTCCACCGCCTGCTGCATTCCGCCCAGCTGCATGGCCAGCGCGTGTGCCGCGTCGTTGCCGGAGTGCATCAACAGCCCGTGCAGCAGCTGGTTGACGGTGTAGACGCCGCCGTCGTCCACGCCGACCTTGGTGCCTTCGGCAGCGGCGTCGTCGGCCGTTCCGGTCACCGACTTGTTAAGCGGCAGCGTGTTCAGGGAGGCCATCGCGACCAGCACCTTGATGATGCTGGCCGGGCGGTGGCGGCCATGCGGATCCTTGGCCGCGATTACCGCGCCGCTGTCCAGATCCGCGACCAGCCAGGCGTCGGCGGAGACGTCGGTCGGCAGCGCCGGGGTGTCGGGCGCGGTGACGATGCCGCAACCGGACAGAGCCTCGCCGCCCACCGGCTTGGCGGGCACCGCCAGCGGAATCGGCGGATCGCCGGCCTGCGGCACCTCCGACGAGTCCACCGCGGGTGGAGTGTTCACCCTGTACGGGCAGCTGGGCGCCCCGGCGTTGGCCCCGGGGCTCGGCTCCGCGAGCGCGGTGGGCATGCCCAAAGCGGCCGGGGCTGCGGTCATGAAAACCGCCGCGACCAGGCAGGATGCAGAACGTAGGCGAGCTATTGAGCGGGGCATTGGAGTGCAGACTAGGCGATCGGGCGCCCGATTGCCGGGAGCCGCGCTGTGACTGCTGAGGCTGATGTGACAAGTTCATCCGTGCGGCGCAGGCACCGACAACCCACTACGCTGACAGGAGCCAACAGCCGTCGACGTCGAAAAGGGTGCGCCATTTCAAGCGAGCGATTGTGGTCGAAGTGGTGGCGCCGCGACGGCACCAACGGATCCGGCGGCTCGCCGCGATCGCTGGAGCAGCTGTTCAAACAGGTGGAGAAGTCGACCCAGGTACGGCGGACGGGACTTGACCAGGTGTTGGCCGAGTTGGAGATGCATCGCGACGCCGCCGACGATGCCGAGGCGCGGTCGGCGCTGGCCTGGCTGTGCAATTCGCTGTCGCGGTTCGTGAGCAACCCGAGCGCGGCGCACGCCCGCCAGCTGGTGATGGCCACCGGCACCGCCAGAGCCGCGCTGGATCGTTGAGCTCGCGGCCTCTGCGCCCCGGCTTCGCCGGGTCTAGAACCGCTTCCACGCCTCGCTGAGCACGCCCCGCAGGATCGATTCGATCGTGTCGAATTCGGCCTGACCGCTGATCAGCGGCGGTGCCAACTGTACGACGGAATCGCCGCGATCGTCGGTGCGGCAATACAATCCGGCCTCGAACAGCGACTTGGACACCTGCCCCAGCAGCGTCCGGCGTTCGGTGTCGGTAAAGGTCTGTTTGGTCGCCTTGTCCTTGACCAGCTCGACGCCGTAGAAGAAACCCTCGCCGCGTACGTCGCCCACGATCGGCAGGTCGTACAGCTTCTCCAGGGTGGCGCGCAAGGCAGGCGCGTTGGCTTTGACGTGGTCGTTGATGCCTTCGCGCTCGAAGATGTCCAGGTTGGCCAGGCCGACGGCCGCCGAAACCGGATGGCCGCCAAAGGTATACCCGTGCGGGAACATCGTCTCGCCGTCGTTGAACGGCTCGAACAACCGCTCGCTGGCGATCATCGCGCCGATCGGGGAGTAGCCCGACGTCATGCCCTTGGCGCAGGTGATCATGTCGGGCACATAGCCGACGTCGTCACAGGCGAACATGGAGCCGATCCGGCCGAACGCGCAGATCACCTCGTCGGAGACCAGCAGCACGTCGTATTCGTCGCAGATCTCCCGGACCCGCTCGAAATAGCCTGGGGGAGCAGGGATGCTGCCGCCTGCGTTCTGCACCGGTTCGAGGAACACCGCGGCCACGGTGTCGGGCCCCTCGAACTCGATCGCCTCGGCGACCCGGTCGGCGGCCCACTGCCCGAAGGCTTTTGGGTCGGTGCGAAAGGGTTCGGGCGCCCGGTAGAAGTTGGTGTTGGGCACCCGGAAGCCGCCCGGCGTGACCGGTTCGAACGGCGCCTTGAACCGCGGCAGCCCGGTGATCGCCAGCGCTCCCTGAGTGGTGCCGTGGTAGGCGATCGCGCGCGAAATCACCTTGTGCTTACCGGGTTTGCCGGTGAGCTTGAAATACTGCTTGGCCACTTTCCACGCGGTCTCGACGGCCTCGGTGCCGCCGGTGGTGAAGAACACCCGGTTCAGATCGCCGGGGGCATAGTGGGCCAGGCGCTCGGACAGCTCGATCGCGGGCGGGGTCGCGTACCCCCACAACGGAAAGAACGCCAGCGTGCTCGCCTGCGCGGCCGCGACCTCGGCCAGTTCGGTGCGGCCGTGACCGACCTGCACGGTGAACAGCCCGGACAGCCCGTCCAGATAGCTCTTGCCGCGGTCGTCGTAGATCATGACGCCCTCACCGCGGGTGATGATCGGCGCGGTGATGTCTGCGCCGTGACGAGCGAAGTGCAGCCAAAGATTGTCAGTCATCGTGCCCGTGAGCGTAACGCCACGGCCGCCGATCACTTCAGCAGTACTCCGGCGTCCACGGTCAACATGGTGCCGGTGATGTAGCGACCGGATCGGGGGCCGCCGGTAGCCAGCGCGCGCACGGATGTGGTCGGGATGCGCATAGGCTCGGGTCATGACCGCAACGCAGGTCACCGATTTCGAAGCGCTGCGCCCCCACCTGATGGCGGTTGCGTACCGGGTGACGGGCACCGTGGCCGACGCGGAAGACATCGTCCAGGAAGCGTGGCTGCGCTGGGACAGACAAGACGGGACGATCACCGACCTGCGCGCCTGGCTGACCACCGTGGTGAGTCGGCTCGCACTGGATCGGTTGCGGTCGGCCGCCCACCGGCGCGAGACCTACACCGGCAACTGGCTGCCCGAGCCGGTGGTGACCGGCTTCGGAGATTCCCAAGGCACCGATCCGCTGTCTGTCGTGGTGGCGGGTGAGGACGCGCGATTCGCGGCGATGGTGGTGCTGGAGCGGCTGTCCCCGGATCAGCGGGTCGCCTTTGTGTTGCACGACGGGTTCTCGATGCCGTTCGCCGAGGTGGCTGACGTGCTGGGAACCAACGAGCCGGCCGCCCGCCAGCTCGCCTCGCGGGCCCGCAAGGCCGTCGCGAGTCAGCCGCCGCCGAAACCCGATCCATCGCACAACGAGGTGGTCGGCAAGCTGATGGCCGCGATGGCCTCCGGCGACCTGGAAGCGGTGGTGGCGCTGCTGCATCCGGACGTGACATTGACCGGCGATGCGAACGGCAAGGCGCCCACCGCGATCAACGTCATCCACGGGGCGGAGAAGGTGGCCCGATTCTTCTTCGGCCTGGCCAACCGCTACGGCCCGGCGATGTTCACGACGTATCAGCTCGGGTTGGTCAATGGCGAACTCGGCGGCTACACCGCGGGCGGGCCCGCCGGCGACGGCTATCGCGAGATGATGCCCCGGATCATGGCGATGACGGTGCGCGACGGAAAGGTTTGTGCCCTATGGGATGTCGCCAACCCCGAGAAGTTCACCGGATCCCCGCTGCGCCGTCGGTCGCCCACGGAACGCGGCAACTATCACCGGAATTGAAGCCCTGCTCGGTGATGCCCAGCGCCGAGTTCATCCGCGCCCGCATGTTCTCCAAGCCGATCTGATAGGTCAGCTCGATCACCCCGGCGTCGCCGAACCGCGCCCGCAGGTCGGCCACCTGCTCGTCGGTGACGGTGTGCGGATCGGTGGTCATCGCGTCGGCGTACGCGATCGCGGCGCGCTCGTCATCGGTGAACGCCGCCGAAGTGGCGTACTCGTCGATCTCCCTGAGCCGCTTGATGTCCAGGCCGTCCAGCCGCTGCAGCATGGACCCGAAGTCGACGCACCACGAGCATCCGATCGCGCGCGCGGTCCAGTACACGGCGAGCTCACGCACACTGACCGGGAGCGTGCGGGACGCCCGCTCGACCAGGGTTTCGTGCACGGCGCCGGCGACCATCAGCCGGCGATGATGTGCGGCCACCGCGAATGGTTCGGGCACCTGGCCGTAGCGCCGCTTGGCGATCCGGTACATGGCGCGGGTCATCAGGCCGGCGCGCTTGGGTGTTAGGGGCTCGAGGCGTGTTTTCTGTGTCATACCCCTCAGACGACGCAGCTTCGGCAAGTGTGACCGACGCAGGCGATCTTGATCCCAAGAATTTACCAAGAATCCGATAAGGATCCCCGGCAAGTGTGTGGTGATGACTTACTGCTATTTCGACGAGCCGCCCCGACTCGAAGACATCGAGCCGGCCACCCACAGCGAGGTGCTGGTCGCCGAACCGCGGCTGGACCAGGCCCGCGTCCGGGCCGCGGTCGACGCGGTTTTCGCTGCTCACCCCGACCTGGGCACCGTGTTCGAGTCGAAATTGAAGATCTGGATGACCCGACCGGGCGGCGGCTGGGCGTGGGGCGTGGAACCACCCGGCGGCAGCGTCACCGACGTCATTGCGCGGCATTTGGCCAGTTTCGATATGCACACCGGCCGGTTGTTCGCCGTCTCGCTGCTGCCGGGCGAACCCGACCGCGTGGTGCTGACTGCCAGCCGGCTCTGCATCGACGAGGCGGCGTGGCGGGCGGTGGTCGACGACCTGGTCGCCGAGTGCCACACCGCCGGGCTCAGCGTGAGAACATCAGCGCGCGCTTGACCTCTTGGATCGCCTTGGTGACCTGAATTCCGCGCGGGCAGGACTCCGTGCAGTTGAACGTGGTGCGGCAGCGCCACACACCGTCGACCTCGTTGAGGATGTCGAGGCGCTCAGCGGCGGCCTCGTCGCGGCTGTCGAAGATGAACCGGTGCGCGTTGACGATCGCCGCCGGGCCGAAGTAGGTGCCCTCGCTCCAGAACACCGGGCAGCTGGTGGTGCAGCACGCGCACAGGATGCATTTGGTGGTGTCGTCGTAGCGGGCGCGGTCGGTCGGGCTTTGGATGCGCTCGCGGGTCGGCGGGTTGCCGCTGGTGATCAGGTACGGCTTCACCGCCCGGTAGGCGTCGAAGAACGGTTCCATGTCGACGACCAGGTCCTTCTCCACCGGCAGACCACGGATCGGCTCGACCGTGATCGTCAGGGACTTGCCCGGCTTTTTGGGCAGCAGGTCGCGCATCAGCACCTTGCAGGCCAGCCGGTTCACGCCGTTGATCCGCATCGCGTCGGATCCGCAGACGCCGTGGGCGCAGGATCGCCGGAAGGTCAGCGTGCCGTCCAGGTAGCCCTTGATGTAGATCAGCAGGTTGAGTAGCCGGTCGCTGGGCAGACACGGCACCCGAAAGCTTTGCCAGCCACCGGTTTTCGCGAACGCATCAGGATCGTCGGGATTGAACCGGGCGATCTTGAGAGTCACCATCACCGCGCCGTCCGGAACCGCGGGCAGGGGTGGTTCTCCGGGCAAGGCCTGTGGTGCGTCGGGTGCTTCGACGGACATCAGTACTTCCGCTCCTTGGGTTCGTAGCGCGTCTGCACGACGGGCTTGAAGTCGAGCGCGATGTCGCTCAACAGCTCGCTGCCCTGCTTATAAGCCATCGTGTGGCGCATGTAGTTGACGTCGTCCCGATTCGGATAGTCCTCGCGGGCATGCCCGCCGCGGGACTCCTTGCGGTTCAACGCGCCGACGACGGTGACTTCGGCCAGCTCCAGCAAGAACCCCAGCTCGATGGCTTCCAGTAAGTCGCTGTTGAAACGTTTTCCCTTGTCGTGCACGCTGATTCGCGAGTAGCGCTCCTTGAGCGCGTGGATGTCGGTGAGCGCCTGCTTGAGTGTTTCCTCGGTGCGGAACACCGCGGCGTTGTTGTCCATCGTCTGTTGCAGCGCGCCACGGATGTCGGCGACGCGTTCGTTGCCGTGCTCGCTGAGGATGTCGGCCACCCAGCCGAGGACCATGGCCTCGGGATTGGGCGGCATGTCGACGAAGTCGTGGCCCCGGGCGTAGCTGGCCGCGGCGATGCCGGCGCGGCGGCCGAAGACGTTGATGTCGAGCAGCGAGTTGGTGCCCAGCCGATTGGCGCCGTGCACGGAGACGCACGCGCACTCACCGGCCGCGTACAGTCCGGGGACGGTGGATGTGTTGTCCCGCAACACTTGTCCGGAGACCGTGGTCGGGATACCGCCCATCACGTAGTGACAGGTGGGGTAGACCGGCACGAGCTCGTGCACGGGGTCGACGCCCAGGTAGGTGCGGGCGAACTCGGTGATGTCGGGCAGCTTGGATTCCAGCACGTCTTCGCCGAGGTGGCGGACGTCGATGTACACGTAATCCTTGTGCGGCCCGGCGCCGCGGCCCTCCAGGACCTCCAAAACCATCGAGCGGGCCACGATGTCGCGGGGCGCCAGGTCGACGATCGTCGGGGCGTAGCGCTCCATGAAGCGCTCGCCCTCGCCGTTGAGCAGCCGGCCACCCTCGCCGCGCACGGCCTCCGAGATCAGGATGCCCAACCCGGCCAGGCCGGTCGGGTGGAACTGGTGAAATTCCATGTCCTCCAACGGAAGTCCCTTGCGGAACACGATGCCGATACCGTCGCCGGTCAGCGTGTGCGCGTTGGAGGTGGTCTTGTACATGCGACCGGAGCCGCCGGTCGCGAGCACGACGGCCTTGGCGTGGAAGACGTGGATGCGACCGGTGGCCAGCTCATAGGCGACGACGCCGGTGGCCACCGGGCCGCTGGGCGTCTGGGTGAGCACCAGGTCGAGCGCGTAGAACTCGTTGAAGAACTGCACGTCGTGCTTGACACAGTTTTGGTAGAGCGTCTGCAGGATCATGTGGCCGGTGCGGTCCGCGGCGTAGCAGGCCCGGCGTACCGGGGCCTTGCCGTGATCGCGGGTGTGGCCGCCGAAGCGGCGCTGGTCGATCCGGCCCTCGGGGGTGCGGTTGAACGGCATCCCCATCTTCTCCAGGTCGAGCACCGCGTCGATGGCTTCCTTGCACATGATCTCGACGGCATCCTGGTCCGCGAGGTAGTCACCGCCCTTGACGGTGTCGAAGGTGTGCCACTCCCAGTTGTCGTCCTCGACGTTGGCCAGCGCCGCGCACATGCCGCCCTGGGCGGCGCCGGTGTGACTACGGGTCGGGTAGAGCTTGGTCAGCACCGCGGTGCGCACCTGGGGGCCGGCCTCGACGGCCGCCCGCATCCCGGCACCGCCCGCGCCGACGATCACCACGTCGTATCGGTGTTGCTGGATCACGGGTTAGCCTCCGACATCGGGGTTGAACGTCATCAACACGTAGGTACCCAGCACCAACGTGAATCCCATCGACAACAGCAGCAGGCTGTTCAGCCAAAACCGGGTGCTGTTCTTGCGGCTGTAGTCGTCGATGATGGTGCGCAGGCCGTTACCGCCGTGCAACTGCGCCAGCCACAGCAGCGACAGGTCCCAGAATTGCCAGAACGGCGACGCCCAGCGCTGCGCCACGTAGTTGAAGTCGATGCGGTACACGCCGTTGTCCCACATCAGCATGATGAACAGGTGCCCGATCGCCAGGAACACCAGCGCGACGCCGGAGAACCGCATGAACAGCCAGGCGAATTTCTCGAAGTTGGGGATGCCGGACCGCCGCCGCGGTGAGCGCGGGTTGTCCAGGCTGGGCGGGCGATCGTGGCTGCGCTGCAGGACCGGCGCTACCTCGCCGCGGCCGAGCTGAAGGTCGGGGCTGCTCATCGGAAGTGCTCCATCATGTGGACGCCGATGGCCACTGCCGCGGGCACCATGACCAACAGGTAGACGACGGCGACGACCCACAGCATCGTCTTCTGGTGGCGGGGACCCTCGGCCCAGAAGTCGATCAAGATGATGCGGATCCCGTTGAGTGCGTGGAATCCCACCGCGGCGACCAAGCCGAACTCCATCAGGCCGACGATCGGCGTCTTGTAGGTCGCGACCACTTCGTTGTAGGTCTGCGGGCTCACCCGGACCAGGGCGGTATCCAGGACGTGCACGAACAGGAAGAAGAAGATCGTCGCGCCGGTGATGCGATGCAGCACCCACGACCACATCCCCGGATCTCCCCGATACAGGGTGCGTGGTGGCCGCCGCTTGCGTGATGGCTCTGTGGTCTCAGTGCTCAAACCGGTCCTTATGTCATCCGCGAAACTAAAGCCAGAAAATCGAGCTTAGCCCGGCAACGATGGGTCCGGAACCAGCCAACATCGTTCGTCAACGGCGTTTCCGTGCCAGGGTTAGGGTGGCTTTCTCGACTCGGCCGATCGGCGATTGGGGTTGCGGTATGCCTGATATTGATTGGAATATGCTGCGGGACAAAGCAATACAGGCAGCTGTAGGCGCTTACGCCCCGTATTCGCAGTTCCCGGTGGGTGCGGCGGCGTTGGTCGACGACGGTCGCGTGGTCACCGGCTGCAATGTGGAGAATGTCTCATATGGCCTTGGTCTGTGTGCCGAATGCGGCGTGGTGTCCGCCCTGCATACGACCGGTGGCGGCCGGTTGGTTGCCCTGGTGTGCGTTGACTCACAGGCAGCGCTGTTGATGCCGTGCGGGCGCTGCCGCCAGCTCCTGCTGGAGCACGGCGGACGCGACCTGCTGGTCGCGCATCCGGCCGGCCCCCGCCGGCTCGAAGAGCTACTGCCCGATCCGTTCGATGTCGACGATCTCACCCGGGAACGTCCTTGACCGACTTCGCATTCGACGCGCCCACGGTCATCAGAACCAAACGTGACGGGGGCCGGTTGTCCGATGCCGCGATCGACTGGGTCGTGGCGGCCTATACCGACGGTCGCGTTGCCGAGGAGCAGATGGCGGCGCTGTTGATGGCGATCTTCTGGCGTGGCATGGACCATGGCGAGATCGTCAGGTGGACAGCGGCGATGCTGGCGTCGGGCGACCGGCTGGATTTCAGCGATCTGCGGTCCGGCGGTAAACCGCTGGCCACCGTGGACAAGCATTCGACCGGCGGGGTCGGCGACAAGACCACGCTGGTGTTGGTGCCCGTCGTTGCCGCCTGCGGTGGTGCGGTGCCCAAAGTCTCCGGCCGGGGGCTCGGCCATACCGGTGGCACCCTGGACAAGCTGGAATCCATCCCGGGGTTCAGCGCGTCGATATCCAAAAGTCAAGTGCATCAACAACTCTGCGATATCGGGGCGGCGATCTTCGGCGCCGGTGAGCTGGCGCCCGCCGACAAGAAGATCTACGCGCTGCGCGACATCACCGCCACGGTCGACTCCTTGCCGTTGATCGCCAGCTCGATCATGAGCAAGAAACTGGCCGAGGGCATCGGCGCGCTGGTGCTCGACGTGAAGGTCGGTGGTGGCGCGTTCTTGTCTTCGGAGGCGCAATGCCGCGAACTGGCCGAAACCATGGTTGGGCTGGGCGCGGCCCACGGTGTGCCCACGCGGGCGGTGCTGACCGATATGGACGGCCCACTGGGTGCCACGGTCGGCAATGCGCTCGAGGTCGCCGAGGCGCTCGAGGTGCTGGCCGGTGGCGGCCCACCCGATGTCGTCGAGCTGACGATCCGGCTGGCCGTCGAGATGCTGGAGCTGGCCGGGATCGACGGCCGCGATCCGGCCCAGACCCTGCGCGACGGCACCGCGATGGACCGGTTCGGCCGGTTGGTCGCGGCCCAGGGCGGCGACTTGTCCGTGCCGTTGCCAATCGGTTCGCATTGCGAGACCGTGATCGCGCCGCGGAGCGGCACAATGGGAAACATCGACGCTATGGCAGTGGGACTGGCAGCTTGGCGACTCGGCGCGGGCCGATCCCGCCCGGGTGGGCAGGTGCAGCCCGGCGCCGGCGTCCGGATCCATCGGCGTCCCGGGCAGCCGGTTGCCGCCGGGGAGCCGTTGTTCACGCTGTACACCGACACCCCCGAGCGCTTCGGCGCCGCGCTGGCCGAGCTGGACCGCGGCTGGAGCGTGGGTGACACGGCACCGCCGCCGCGACCGCTGATCATCGGGATCACCTCGTGAGCGCCCCACTGGAATTGCGGCAGATCCAGCAGGCGCCGAAGGCGCTGCTGCACGATCACCTCGACGGGGGACTGCGCCCGTCGACCGTGCTGGACATCGCCGGCCAGATCGGCTACGACGAGCTGCCCGCCACCGACGCCGACGAGCTGGCGACCTGGTTTCGCACTCGGTCGCACAGCGGTTCACTGGAGCGCTACCTGGAGCCGTTCTCGCACACCGTGGCCGTGATGCAGACGCCCGAGGCGTTGTTCCGGGTCGGCTACGAGTGTGTGGAGGACCTGGCTGCCGACTCCGTGGTGTACGCCGAGATTCGTTTCGCGCCAGAGCTACACATCAATCGCGGGCTGTCCTTCGACGAGATCGTCGATGCCGTGCTGGAGGGCTTCGCCGCCGGCGAGAAGGCCGCGGCCGCGGCGGGCCGTCCGATCGTGATGCGTCTGCTGGTGACCGCGATGCGCCACGCCGCGATGTCGAGAGAGATCGCCGAGTTGGCAATTCGCTTCCGGGACAAGGGAGTTGTCGGCTTCGACATCGCCGGTGCCGAGGCCGGCTATCCGCCGACGCGGCACCTGGACGCGTTCGAATATATGCGAGACCACAACGCGCGCTTCACAATTCATGCCGGTGAGGCGTTCGGACTGCCGTCCATTCACGAGGCGATAGCCTTCTGCGGAGCTGACCGGCTGGGCCATGGCGTGCGCATCGTCGACGATATCGAAGTCGTCGAGGGCGGCGGTGTCGAGTTGGGCAGGCTGGCATCGATCCTGCGCGACAAGCGAATTCCGCTGGAGCTGTGCCCGAGTTCGAACGTGCAGACCGGCGCGGTCAAGAGCATCGCCGACCACCCGTTCGATCTGCTGGCCAGAGCCCGGTTCCGGGTGACCGTCAACACCGACAACAGGCTGATGAGTGACACCACGATGAGTCTCGAAATGCACCGGCTGGTAGAGGCTTTCGGCTACGGGTGGAGCGACCTCGAGCGGTTCACCATCAATGCGATGAAGTCGGCGTTCATTGCCTTCGACGAGCGGCTCGCGCTGATCGACGAGGTGATCAAGCCGCGGTACGCGGTGCTGATCGGCTAGAACGGCGGCGGTTCGTCGTCGTCCGGCGGCGCGACGCGGACGTATTCCCAACGCTTTTTGCGGGCTTGACGGGCGGCCCGGTTGTGCTGGCGTTCGGTGGCGATGCGAGCGGCGCGGTTCTGCGCTCGGGTGTGGGTCCGCAGCGGCATCATCGCTTCGCGGTTGTCGCACTGCGTGTCCGGCATCGCAACGCTCGGTGGCGGATCCACGCCTGCGCACAGGGCAGGAAAGAGCAGGGCGCTACCGGGCGTGGTGACGCGGGTCTGTCCGTCGGGCAGGGACCAGATGATGGTGCCGTCGGGCAGTTGCTGGTCGCGCCAGCCCCAGAAAGTCTTGAGCAGGTGATGTTTTCGGCACAGGCATTTGAGGTTCGCCGGGTGGGTGGCACCGCCCTCGCCATGCGGCACGGTGTGGTCGATATCGCATTCGGTAGCGGGCCGGTCGCAGCCTGGCGCCCGGCAGGTGAGGTCGCGAGCCCGCACAAAATCCGCCAGCGCCCGAGACGGAAGATAACCCGACTCCGGTGCAACCTGTGTCGTAATCGGTTGTAGTTTAGACGTTTTCGTCAACTCACGGACAATCTCGGCGGGGATGATGCCGTCGCCGTAGAGAAATCCCGGAGCCGCACCGGACCCGTCCACGGTGGCGCGGTCGGCGACCACGTGAATCACGACGGAATTGGGCTGCCGAGGCGCCGGACCGGCCGGGCAGTCGGCGCGAGCGCATCCGCACGGCAGTCGGTCCTGACCTGCCGCCAATGCGCCCAACGCGTCGGCGCGCAGCTGCTCGATCGTGCGTGGATCGTCGGCGCACACCGTCATGGCGAGTTCGTCGAGCCGGCGATCGAGCGCTTGGCCCGTCGTCGCGAAAACTGTGCCGTTGATCAACGCCGTGCCCGCTTCCATCGCGGTGACCTTGAAATAGCGGTCCTCCGCGTACTCGCGCGATCGGCGCACCGCGTCGCGGTCCACTTTGGCGACGACGCGATCGACCTCCGTCGCGAGCTTCCAGCTGGTCATCGACGGCCAGCGCGGTGCTTTGACGGCCAGTTGGCCATCCACGGCGGCGAGGGCCTGGGCGTCGACGATCAGGTCAGTGCGAAAGACGATGGTGCGAAACAGCCGAAAGTCGATGTCCCCGGCGCGAAAGGCGGCGGCGACCCCCGGCAGCCGTTCCCGCATCGCGCGGGCATAGCGCAGGTTGCTATGGCCCATCGCCACGCTGGTGCCAAGCGCGGCTGCGACTTCGGCGGCCACCGCGTCGCTGGTGTCGGCCGCCCACTGCGCGCGCTCGCCGTGCTGGGCCAACCGCAGCCGGTACAGGTCGCCGATCGCGAGCAGGCGAGCCGCCGCGGCCTGGGCTTCCGCCCGTGCTGAGTCGGTAATGCGGGTAAGCAAGTCCGATGCTTCGAACATGTGTTCGAGTATAGTGAAGGGCTCCGACAAAGCTCAGTCGTCGATGTGCGGGTCGAGACCCCCGGGGCCCATCACATTGCAGGTCCGTTCGGGCACGAAGAAGGAACTGGCGCCGTTGGCCACGAAATTCTTCGTCACCACGCAACGCTGCCAGGTGCCGTCGGGCTGGATCGGCCCGTCGCACTTGCTGATGATGGGTCCGCCGTACTGGCAGCCGGCGCTGGCCGGCGGAGCCACGGTGACGAGTCCCGCGGCCGTCAGCACGGCGGCCAGTCCCGCTACGATGCAGCGCTTCATGGTTCGTGCTTACCCCAAAGTGGCCGCCGCGGCAGCTTCTTCCACGGGGGCAACCAGGCGGCGCCCCCAATCGGCGAGCCCGTCGGCGTTGAATTGGGGCTGAATTCCGGCGGTTCCGGCCAGGCCGGGTGCGGAGGCCAATGCGGGTGCCGGGACAGCGCTGTAGGAGACCGAGCCCGCGGCATTGGTGAGGGTCGCGCCGGACAGGCCGGCGAATCCGACGGCGGTGTCGTTCACGGTGATGATGCCGGTTCCCGGACCGAGGGTGGCCGAGCCCGCGTTGAGGAAGCCGAAGGCCCCGATGGCGAATTTGGGGGTAAGGGTGACGGTTTCGCCGATCCCGACGTTCACGACGCCACTCACGTTGGCGCCGGTGGTCGCGTCCACCCACTGCAAGGCGCCGGCGGTAAAGACGCTGCCAGGGTTGAGGGTGATGGTCGAACCGCTCTGGGCAGTGACTTCGAAGAAGCCGGCCGCGCCGGTGGGTGCCATCGTGACCGACCCGGCGTCGACGATCATGTGCGAGTTGGTCCCGACGGAGATGATGCTCAGCGGCGGCACGTTGGCCGAGGTTCCGGGCGGGATCGGCGGATCGGCGTCGCCGACCGGGGTGTAGTCGATGCCACCGGGCCCGGTGGTGTTGGTCGAAACCTGCTGCACCAGGGATTGGGTGCGGGCACTGGTGAGATTGCCCGCGCTTTGGGCCATCGCGCGGCCCTGATCGGCCTGGCCGGCCTGGTTGGTGGTCTGCGGCGGCTCGTCGTAGGACGTCAGGGTGCTCGCGGTCGTCGCGTCGGCGGCGTAGGTGTACATGGCGGTGGCGTCTTGGACCCACATCTGCATGTACTGGGCCTCGGTGGCCGCGATCGCCGGGGTGTTCTGCCCGAAGAAGTTCGTCGCGACCAGCGCCATCAGCTGGGCTCGGTTGGCCGCGATCACCGGCGGCGGCACCGTCATCGCGAAGGCCGCCTCGTAGGCCGCAGCCGCCGCGTACGCCTGAGCCGAGGTCTGGGCGGCCTGCGCGGCGGCCGCCTGCAGCCAGCCCACATAGGGTGCGGCGGCGGCGGCCATCCGCATCGACGACGGGCCGAACCACGTCTGCCCGGTCAAGCCCGAGACTTCCGAAAAGTAGCCGCTGGCAGCCGATTCCAGCTGAGCGGCGAGTTCGCCCCAGGCCGCCGCGGCGGCCAGCAACGGGCCGGACCCAGGTCCGGAGTACATGCGAGCGGAGTTGATTTCCGGCATCAGCAATCCAAAGTCCATGGCGTCGTTGCCTTTCGGACGGACCAGTAAAAACGGCGAAGCGTTTTGGTTGAAACCCCCGCCCGAAGAGGTCGACCCCCTTGTAGGGATTTCTAGCACGCGGAATTCGGCTTCGGAAGGTTTTGGACGTGTGTATAAGTCCGTGTCGGCCGTGCGTCAGATCGACGACGAGTCGACGGCCAGACCCATGGCGCGCACGGTGCTGACCAGGTGGGTCTGCACGGCCTGCTGCGCTCGTGGCAGATCGCCGTCGCGCAGTGCCTCGGCGATCGCGAGGTGCTCGCGCATGATCGTTGCGACCCGATCTTGTTCGCGCAATGCCGATTCGCCGATCATCCGCATCTGCCGGTCGCGCAGCGAGGAGTAGAAGCCGGACAGAATCGCGTTGCCCGACTCTTCGAGGGTGATGGCGTGGAAGGCGCGGTCGGAGTCCAGGAATGCCCGCCAGTCGCCCGCCGCCGCGGTATCGCGCTGCCGTTGCAGCTCGGCCGTCAACCGCTCGAACACGGCGGCACACGCGGCGGACCCACGTCCGACTACTTTCCGCGCGGCGTACTGCTCGAGCAGCAGCCGGGCCTCGATCACCGAGCGAACCTCGTCGGGGGAGACAGGCACGACGAGCGCCCCGCGTTGCGGATACAGCCGCAGCAGGCCCTCGGCCTCCATGCGCAGAAAAGCCTCGCGCACCGGCGTCCGCGACATGCCCAGCGCGGTCGCGACGTCACCCTCGCTGATCAGTTCGCCACCGGGAAACGCTCCGGTGAGCACCTGGGTCTTGACGTACTCCAGCGCGCGGTCCTTGGCGGTTGCTGCCACGGCGCCCCCTTGTAGCTCAGTCGTATCTCAGGGTGTCCATACCGTACACGACACTGCGGTTGACACTGAGATACAAGATAGATACGATTCAAACACAAGATGTGCTTGAGCATGAAGGAGATGCGCGATGCCCGTGAACTTGGACCCGACGATTCCCGCCCCGATGACCAACGTGGCCGAGTACGGGTTTGAGGGCCGTTTCGCCGACTGGGCCGATGAAGCCCGCTACTTCGAGTACTCCAAGGCCGCCAATCCGATCGGCTCCGGGTATGCGCCGCAGGTTCCGGTTACCCAGTTCGGACCAGAGGTCTACATGGACGAGCCGACCGGAATCGTGCCGCTGGATCTGTCCGCGGACCTGGGCATCAGCGGTGCGGCGACCAGTCCCGCGCTGCTGGCCAACTTCCTGCGCATCCGCGCCGGCGAGCAGATCGACACCAGCCCCAACGCCACCTCGCAGCTGTACTACGTGTTGTTCGGGCACGGCTTCGCCGCCGTGAACGGCCAGCTGGTCAAGTGGGAGAAGGGTGACTTTCTGACGCTGCCCGCCGGTGCCCGCTCGGTCTTCTACGCCGACTCGGAGGCGGCCATGTATTGGGTGCACGATGAGCCGCTGCTGCGCTACCTGGGCGCCGAAGCCCGCGAGCCGCGGTTCGCCGCGACCAAGTTCTGCCGCACGGACGCCGTGACCAAGCTGGACGAGATCGCGTCGCGTCCCGGCGCCAACGACAAGAGCCGGGTGAGCGTGCTGCTGGCCAACGAGAACCAGGAGCAGACGCTGACCATCACCCACGTCCTGTGGGCAATGTTCGGCGTGCTGCCGCCCAACCAGGAGCAGCGCCCGCACCGGCACCAGTCTGTCGCATTGGATCTCATTCTCGATGCTCCGCCCAGCGGCTGCTACTCGTTGCTCGGCACGCGCCTCGACGAGCGCGGCGACATCGTCGACCCGATCCGGGTGGACTGGCAGGCCGGTGGCGCGTTCACCACTCCGCCGGGCATGTGGCACGCCCACTTCAACGAGACCGATCAGCCCGCCCACCTGATTCCCGTGCAGGACGCCGGGCTGCAGACCCACCTGCGCAGCCTCGACATCAAATTCACTGCGCGCCGCGACCTGGTCGCTGGCTGAACCGTGTCGCTGCGGCGCCACGTAGTGTGACGTGGCATGAAGTTGCCTCTGCTGGGTCCGGTGTCGCTCACGGGCTTTCAGCACGGATGGTTCTTCCTGGCACTGCTGGCCGTGCTGCTGGTGATCGGGCTCTATGTCGTCCAGCAATTCGCCCGGCGCCGGCGGGTGCTGCGGTTCGCCAACATGGAGGTGCTGGAGCGCGTCGCGCCCGCACGGCTGTCCCGGTGGCGCCACATCCCGACGATCCTGCTCGCGGTGTCGCTGGTGCTGCTGACGACGGCAATGGCCGGGCCGACGACCGATGTCCGCATTCCGCTCAACCGCGCGGTGGTGATGTTGGTCATCGACGTCTCGGAGTCGATGGCCTCCACCGACGTGGCTCCCAACCGGCTGGCCGCCGCGCAAGAGGCCGGTAAGCAATTCGCCGACGAGCTGACGCCGGCGATCAACCTCGGGCTGGTGGCGTTCGCGGCCAACGCCACCCTGCTGGTGTCGCCGACGACCAACCGCGGTGCCGTCAAGGCGGCGATCGACGGCCTGCAACCGGCGCCGAAAACCGCCACCGGAGAAGGCATTTTCACCGCGTTACAGGCGATCGCGACGGTGGGTGCGGTGATGGGCGGCGGCGACGGCCCGCCCCCGGCGCGCATCGTGCTGGAGTCCGACGGCGCCGAGAACGTACCGCTGGATCCCAACGCCCCGCAGGGCGCGTTCACCGCGGCCCGCGCGGCCAAGGCCGAGGGCGTACAGATCTCGACGATCTCGTTCGGCACCCCCGACGGCACCGTCGTCTATCAGGGCGCGACGATTCCGGTTCCGGTCGACGACCAGACCCTGCAGGAGATCTGCAAGATCACCGACGGCCAGGCGTTCCACGCCGACAGCCTGCAGTCCCTGAAGGAGGTTTACGGGACGCTGCAGCGTCAGATCGGCTACGAGACCGTCAAGGGCGATGCGAGCCTGGCCTGGCTGCTGCTCGGTTCGGTGGTGCTGGCCGGGGCGGTGCTGGCCGGCCTGTTCCTCAACCGCAGGCTGCCCGCCTGACGCGCTAAGTAGGCAGGCGCCGGTTGATCAGCAGCGCCAACACCGTGGCGACCAACGCGGTGAGCACCCCGAGGCGCAGCCATCCGGAACCTCCCGGCCCGGGCACCGTGCGATACCCGATCTCCTGCTGGATGGCTTGGTAGTCCTTGGTGAGCTCGTCGAGGTTGGACGCGGTGTAGGCCTGCCCGCCGGCCAGCTGCGCGACCTTCTTCATCTGGTCCGTCGAGACCGGTACGTTCACCTGCACGCCGTCCAGGCTGATGCTGCCGCTCTTGGTGCCGAACGAGATCGTCGAGATGGGCACGCCCTGATCCTTGGCCAGCCGCGAGGCCGTGTAGACACCGTCGTGCGGATCACTGGGATCGGTCGGTCTGTTCTCCCCGCCGTCGGACAGCAGCACGATCCGGGCCGGCGGCGGAGTGTCCCCGCCGGTCGTGTTCGTCGCCTCGATCGCATGCAAGGCGGTGTAGATGGCTTCACCGGTTGCCGTGCCGTCGCCGAATTGCAGCTTCGGCAGGGCATCGATGGTCGCCTGGTGCTGCGGGGTCGGCGGCACCAGCAGGTACGGCGTTCCCGCGAAGCCGACGAGCCCGAGATTGATGCCCGGGGTCAGCGCGGCGGCGAACTTACTGGCGGCTTCCTCGGCGGCCCGCAGCCGGCTGGGTTCGACGTCGGTCGCCCGCATGGACTGCGACATGTCGATCACCAGCATCACGACGGCGCGGTTGCGCGGGATCTTCATGTCGTGCGTCGGGGTGCCCAGCGCGATCGTCAACAGCGCCAGGCTCAGCAGCGACACCGCTATCGGCAGGTGCCGCCATATCGATTGCGGCACCTGCGCCTCGGTGTAGCGGCGCAGGCGCCGCCGCTGCCGGGCCGCAACGACGACATAGACGGCCAACAAGACCAGCGGGATCAGCCCGAACAACAGCAGGGCCGGACGCTGAAATCCGTAGAGGGGCAGCGGTCCGATCACGGGAAGCGACACCCGCAAGTAAAGAGGACACTCGGACACCCGTCAAACGAACGCTATTCACGCCTGAGCCGGGAATCGATGAACTTCTCCAGTTCTTCCCATTCCCGCACCGCCGCCGAATACGGCGGCGCGGGTTTGCTCACCGAGCCGGGCTCGAGCACATAGGCCACCAGCTTGCCCAGCGGCTTGCCGGTTTCCAGGGCCTTGTCGACGGTGCTTTCCTCGGAGTAGTCGCCGATATCGCGGAGCAGTTCGACGGCCAGGTCGAGTTGCTCACGATCGACGGCATCGGGGCCGTCGGCGAAGTCGTCGGCCAGCCCGCTGAGCACGTAGATGTTCTCGTCGCTGACCTCCACCGCCAGTGATCCGTCCGTCGCGGCGGTCCGGATGTCGTCGTAGGTGCTCAGATCGGACAGGTCGTGGTCGTGCTCGTCGGCGAGGTAGCGAGCCAGGCTCCGCTCGGAGGTGAACACGCTGATGCGTCCGTTGCGGCCCAGGAAGATCGGCTGGTCGTCGAGGTAGCACCGCAGCGTGTAGAACGTGCCCGAACTCGTCATGATGCGGACCGGGTCGATGCCGACCTGCATCCAGAAGTCCTCGTCACTGCCGAGGACGACGGTGTCGCCGGGCGCGCGATCCTCCTCTTCCTCGTCTTCGTCCTCGTCGTCCAGGGTGTCCTCGTCCGAGGACTCGTCGTCGGCTTCGTCCTCGTCGTCGTCGGCTTCCTCGGCGTCCGACTCCTCGTCTTCGGGTTCTTCGCGCTCCTCGTCCAACTCTTCGGCGGCCTTCTGCACCGCCGCCTCGTCGACCTCGGGGGTGCTGGTGATGGCCTCGATGGCCTTGAGCACGTCGTCCCAGCTGCGCCCGATGACCTCGCCGATCGCGTCCCAGCGTTTGGCGCCCGCCCGCCCGGTGAAGTGGTCGATGCCGCCGGACACCGTGCCCAGGCTGGGGTTGCCGTTGAAGAACTTCGACACGGCCGGCAGCTCGCACACCGACCCGATTGACGACACGATCGCCAAAGCGCCGGCCAGCGCGGTCACCGATTCCTCGGTCGGCTTCTCGGCCACCAGTTCCTCGACCGCGATCAGGTCGAACTGTTTGGCTTCGGCGGGCTCGAAATCGTGCGCGTGGGCGGTGGTCAGGTCTTTCCACCCCGGGTGATCGGTCAGGTCGTTCTCGGCGCCGGACCGCACGAACGCGACGAGATCGGCAACGGCCTCGAAGACGTACAGGTCGTCTTCGTTGCCCAGGAACGCCTCCCACTCGTCGCCTGCGTCGCGCCAGCGCGGTGCCCAGACGGTGTAGCGGTCACCGTCGGACAGGCTCAGACGGATGGGTACGAGGTCAGCAGCCATGCGGCACACAATAGCGACGGCCGCCCGATGAGCCCGGTCCGGTCCGGGCTGGGGACGGCTATCCCGCCCAAATGCTGGCGATCGCGGGAGCGTTGGCCGCGTTGCCCGTCTTGGGCAATCCGTACATCTGCTCGATGGTGGACAGCAGGTTGTAGTGGCTCATCTGCTCGGGGTAGCTGCCCGGCTGGACGTGCGCGCCGTAGATGATGGTCGGGATCTGGTTGTTCTTGCCGCCGTCGTCTTCGTCCCAGGTCACGATCAGCAGGCTGTTGTTGGCCACGGCCCAGTTGGCGTACCCGGACATCTGCCGGTTCAGCCAGGCGTCGCCCTGCGCGATCGAGCCGTCGTGCATGTTGTCGTCGTTGTTGGGAATGACGAACGACACCGTCGGCAGGCTGGCGTAGTTCCCCTGCGGGAACGCGGAGAACGGCATGGAACTCGCCGGCGGCACATTGGTGAAATTGGCCCACGGCACGTGCTTGCGCGCGTACTTGCCCGCGCTGCATACCGGCGAGCCGGCCGCGGGCAGGTCTTCGGCATAACCGACGAATGTGTAACCGGCACCGAGTAATTCAGAGCCCAGGTTGGGGGCGTTGCCGGCGTTGATCGGGCACGAGTCCTTGGTCAGACCGAAGGTGTTGCCGGCGAACATCGCCAAATAGTTCGGCTCGCTGGGGTGGGTTTCGGCGAACGACGCCGTCATGTTGGCGCCGTGGGAGGCCAGCGCGTTGATGAACGGATTCTGTGGGCTGCCGATGATGTGACCTTCAGAACGGTTCTCTTCCACCACGATGACGATGTGCGCGGGCCGGGGCAGCGCCGCCGCGGCGGCCCCGCGGGGCGCCAGCGGGGTGGCTGCCAGCCACATCAGCCCCACCGCCGCGGCCAACCTGCCAAGACCTCGGATCTCGCGAAACACCCGGGGAGCATATGGGCCGACCCGCGCGCCGCACGGCAGACGCGCACGCGGTGAGCTGCGCTTTAGCCAACCGAGGTCGGATCGTTATATACCCTCATGCGCATGGAAGTCCGCGTGATCGACCACCCGTTGGCCGCTACCCGGTTGACGGTGCTGCGCGACGAACGCACCGACGCCGCGGGCTTTCGGGCCGCGCTGCGTGAACTGACGCTGATGCTGGTCTACGAGGCCACCCGGGACGCGGCCACCGCGCCGATCAGGATACGGACGCCCCTGGCCGAGACATTCGGAAAGCGACTGGCCAAACCGCCCCTGCTGGTGCCGGTGCTGCGCGCCGGGCTCGGGATGGTCAGCGAGGCGCACGCCCTGATCCCGGACGCCCAGGTCGGCTTCGTCGGTGTGGCCCGCGACGAACAAACCCATCTGCCCTTCCCCTATATGGAGTCGCTGCCCGAAAAGCTCAAACATCGGCCTGTCATCGTGCTCGACCCGATGCTGGCCACCGGCGGGTCGATGACGTATGCCATCGAACTGCTGCAGCGCCGTGGCGCCACGGATATCAGTGTGTTGTGTGTGGTGGCCGCGCCGGAAGGGCTTGCGGCGGTTGAGGAAATCGCGCCGGACGCGCGAGTGTTCACCGCGGCGGTCGACAAGGGACTCAACAAGTCGGCGTACATCGTGCCCGGGCTCGGCGATGCCGGCGACCGTCAGTTCGGCCCCCGCATCTTCACCAGTGTTCCACCGAAGCAACCAACTCAGCGCGCAGCGCGGCGGCGTAAGTCCGAGAAGAAGTTAATTCGTCGGAAGCGGCGCAGCGAATCTCGAAGTAGCACTTGAGCTTTGGCTCGGTACCGGAAGGCCGCACCACCACTCTGATCGAGGTGCCGTCGTTGCCGGCGGCGAAGATCAGCGCGTCGGTGATGTCGGTGACGGTGGCTGCGAACCCGGCCAGTTGCTTCGGCGGGGCAGCGCGCAGCCGGGCCATGAGTGCGGCTGCCTCGGTGCTGTCGGCGACCCGGCGCGAGACCGCCGCGACGTCGTGCACGCCGTATCTCCGAGCGAGATCGTCGAGCACGTCTGGGATCGAACGGCCCTGCTGTTTCTGAGAAGCCACCATGTCGCACACCAGCACCGCCGCGCTGATGCCGTCCTTGTCGCGTACCGTCGCCGGGTCGACGCAGTGGCCGATCGCTTCTTCGTAGGCGTAGACCAGGCTGCCGCCGGGCACCGTCGAATCGGCGCGCGCCAGCCATTTGAAGCCGGTGCGGGTTTCGACGTGGGTCGCGCCGTAATGGCCGGCGATCTGCGCGAGCATCCGGGAGGACACGATGGTGCTGGCAACCACCGCGTTGTCCGGTCGCTCGTGGGAGAGGATGTAATCGCCTAGCAGCCAACCGGTTTCGTCACCGGAGAGCATCCGCCATCCCGCCGCGGTGGGGATGCCCACGGCGCACCGGTCGGCGTCGGGGTCCAGGGCGATCGCGACGTCGGCGTCGATCTCGGCGGCCACGGCGAGCAGCGCGTCGGCGGCGCCGGGCTCCTCGGGGTTGGGGAACGCGACGGTGGGGAAGTCGGGGTCCGGCGCGAACTGGGCGCCGACGGTGTGCACCTCGTGAAAGCCGGCCCGGTGCAGCGTCTCGACGGCCACCGCGCCGCCGACGCCGTGCAGCGGGGTCAGGGCCACCCGCACCGAGCCGGCGGCGCGCCGCACCCCGGCCGCGCGTTCGATGTAGCGCGCCACCAGGTCGGTGCCCGCGGGCGCGACCGGCTTGCGGGCGATCTGATCAGCGGGAGGAGCTGTGGCCATTGCGGTTTCGATCGCGGTGTCGGTGGGGGAGATGATCTGGATGCCGCCGTCGAAATACACCTTGTAGCCGTTGTCGGCCGGCGGATTGTGTGAGGCGGTGATCTGGATCCCGGCGGCGGCCCCGGTCTGGCGCACCGCGTAGGCGACCACTGGTGTGGGCACCGCGCCCGGTAGTAGCAGCACCGAAAAGCCCTCGGCAGCAAGGATTTCCGCGGTCACCGTGGCGAAGATCGCCGAGCCGTGCCGGGCGTCACGCCCGACGATCACCTGCGAGCCGGCCAGGCCGCGATCGGTAAGCAGCTGCGCCACTGCCCATGTCGCGCGCGAGACGACGGCGACGTTCATGGCGTCCGGGCCGCCGCGCACCGGGCCGCGCAAGCCCGCGGTGCCGAACGTCAGGGGGCGGGCGAAACGTGCGCGAAGTTCCTCGGGCGAGCACGCGGCGAGTTCGGCAGCAGTCGCCGGGTCGGGGTCGTGTGCGATCCACTCCTGCGGCGTCACACGACCCATTCTGCTAAATCCGGGTGATGACGTCGGCCAGCAGCGCGCCGATCCTGGCCGCCGACGCCGCCCCGGCCGCCATCACGTCGGCATGGCTCAGCGCAGCACCGGTGATCCCGGCCGCCAGATTGGTCACCAGCGAGATGCCCAGCACCTCGGCACCGGCCGCGCGCACCGCGATCGTTTCGTGCACCGTCGACATGCCGACCAGGTCGGCGCCCAGCGTCCGCAGCATCCGGATCTCGGCCGGCGTCTCGTAGTGCGGCCCGGGCAGACCGGCGTACACGCCTTCGGTCAGCTCGGGGTCGGCGTCGCGGGCGAGGTCGCGCAGCCGCGGGGCGTAGGCATCGGTGAGGTCGACGAACTGGGCGCCGACCAACGGCGAACGCGCGGTCAGGTTCAGGTGATCGCTGATCAGCACCGGCTGGCCGACCCGCATGCCGGTGCGCAACCCGCCGGCCGCGTTGGTCAGCACCACGATGCCGGCCCCGGCCGCGCAGGCCGCCCGCACCGGGTGGACGACGTGGCTCAGGTCATGGCCCTCATAGGCGTGCACGCGCCCGGCCAGCACCAGTACCCGGTGCCCGCCGATGCGCATCGACAACAGCTCGCCGGGATGGCCGGCCGCGCGCGGCGGCGCGAAGCCGGGAATCTCGGCCTGGGGCAGCGCGACGTCGGGGGAGCCCAGCTCGGCGATCGCCGGCGACCATCCCGAACCGAGGACGATCGCAACATCGTGCTCGTCAACCCCGGTTTTCTCGCGGATGGAATTTGCCGCGCGCCGCGCGAGTTGTGCACTCTCGGATGCAACGTCGGTCACACTGCGCGAGCTTAGCTTCGCTATATATGTCAGGATTCCCCGCATGAGTTTTGGTAGGTGGCCGGTTGTCGGCGCGCTTGTTGCTGTTGCGGTCTCGGTGGCCGCGCTCCTCAGTGGTCCGGCACCGACGGCGAGGGCGGATTGCCCGGACGTCCAGCTGATCTTCGCCCGGGGTACCAATGAGCCACCCGGCCTGGGCGCCGTGGGTGATGCGCTCTTCGGTGCGCTGCAGGGCTCCCTGGGCGGTCGCAGCTTCGACAACTACGCGGTGAACTATCCGGCCAGCTACAACTTCCTGCAGACCGGTGACGGCGCCAACGACGCCCGCGATCACATCGCGGCGATGGTCGACCAGTGCCCGGCCACCCACCTGATCCTGGGCGGCTTCTCGCAGGGCGCCGCCGCGGTCTCGATGCTGGCCGGGGTGCCGCCGCTGGGCAACACCATCGGTGAGTTCGGGTCGGCCCCGGCGCTGGACCCCGGCCTGGCCAACAAGATCAGGGCGGTCGCCGTGTTCGGCAATCCCGGCAACCGGTTCAACACCCCGCTGTCGACGGCGGGCGCATTCGCCGGCCGTGCCATCGACCTGTGCGCCGCCGGCGACCCGGTCTGCGTCGTCGGCGGTCGCGACCGCGATGCGCACCACGACTATTCGACACCGCCGTTCCCCGGCCAGGCGGCGGGATTCATCGCCGGGCGGGTGTAGCCGCGGTCGGGGCGGTCCGCCGCGGCCTGGTTCGATGAGATACTGCGAGGATGCCCACAAACACCGCATTGGACAGCGTCGAGGACGCGGTGCGGCGTCGTGGCGGCGATCTCGTCGAGTTGTCGCACGCAATCCACGCCGAGCCCGAGCTGGCCTTCGCCGAACACCGCAGCTGCGCTAAAACGCAGGCACTGGTCGCGGAGCGGGGTTTCGAGGTCACTGCGGGCACCGGCGGTTTGGATACCGCCTTTCGCGCCGACTTCGGCAGCGGACCGCTGGTGATCGGGGTCTGCGCCGAGTACGACGCCCTGCCCGAGATCGGACATGCCTGCGGCCACAACATCATCGCGGCCTCGGCGGTCGGAACCGCGCTGGCGCTGGCCGAGGTGGCCGACGAGCTCGGTCTGACCGTGGCCCTGGTCGGCACTCCCGCCGAGGAGGCCGGCGGCGGCAAGGCGCTGCTGCTGGAGGCCGGTACGTTCGACGACGTCGCGGCGGCCGTGATGCTGCATCCCGGGCCGACCGACATCGCCGCCGCCCGTTCGCTGGCCTTGTCCGAAGTGACCGTCGACTACCGGGGCAAGGAATCGCACGCCGCCGTCGCCCCACATCTGGGCGTCAACGCCGCCGACGCCATCACCGTCGCGCAGGTCGCGATCGGCGTGCTGCGCCAGCAGCTGGCGCCCGGGCAGCTGGTGCACGGGATCGTCACCAACGGCGGGCAGGCGGTCAACGTCATTCCCGGCCACGCGGCATTGCAGTACGCGATGCGGGCCGTCGAACTGGATTCGCTGCGAGAGCTGGAGGGCCGGATGTTCGCCTGCTTTGCCGCGGGCGCCCTGGCCACCGGCTGCGAATACGAGATCAGCACGCCGTCACCGGCTTACGCCGAGCTCAAGCCCGACCGATGGCTGGCCGAGATCTGCCGGGAAGAGATGCGCCGGCTGGGGCGGGACCCGGTGTCGCCCGAATTCGAGACGGCGCTGCCGATGGGCAGCACCGACATGGGCAACATCACGCAGGTGCTGCCGGGCATCCACCCGGTGATCGGTGTCGACGCCGGTGGCGCGACGGTGCATCAGCGCGCCTTCGCCGCGGCCGCCGCCGGCCCGAGCGCCGACCGCGCGGTAGTCGACGGCGCGGTGATGCTGGCCCGCACGGTCGTCCACCTCGCCCAGGACAGCGCCGAGCGGGACCGGGTGCTGGCCGGTGTCCAACAACGTCGGGGCGCCCCATGAGCCTGGTCGACACCGCCGAATCCTGGCTGGCCGCGCACTACGACGACATGGTCGAGTGGCGCCGGCACATCCACCGCTATCCGGAGCTGGGCCGCCAGGAGTACGCCACCACGCAATTCGTCGCCGAGCGGTTGGCCGACGCGGGTCTCAACCCGAAGGTGCTCCCCGGCGGTACCGGGCTGACGTGCGATTTCGGGCCCGAACACGAGCCCAGGATCGCGCTGCGGGCCGACATGGACGCGCTGCCGATGGCCGAGCGGACCGGGGCGCCGTATGCGTCGACGATGCCGAACGTCGCGCACGCCTGCGGTCACGACGCGCACACCGCGATCCTGCTGGGCACCGCGCAGGCGCTGGCGTCGGTGCCCGAACTGCCGGTCGGGGTGCGGTTGATCTTCCAGGCCGCCGAGGAGCTGATGCCCGGCGGCGCCATCGACGCGATCGCAGCCGGAGCGCTGACCGGGGTGTCGCGGATCTTCGCGTTGCACTGCGATCCCCGCCTCGAGGTCGGCAAGGTCGCGGTCCGGCAGGGCCCGATCACCTCGGCCGCCGACCACATCCACATCACGCTGTATTCGCCGGGCGGGCACACCTCACGGCCACACCTGACCGCCGACCTGGTCTACGGTCTCGGCGCCCTGATCACCGGGGTGCCCGGCGTCTTGTCGCGGCGCCTCGACCCCCGCAACGGCACCGTCCTGGTGTGGGGCGCGGTCAACGCCGGGGTGGCCGCCAACGCCATTCCGCAGAGCGGCCAGCTGTCCGGCACCGTGCGCACCGCGAGCCGGCACACCTGGCTCGAGCTCGAGGCGATCATCGGTCAGGCCGTGGATTCGCTGCTGGCGCCGCTGGACATCGAACACACGATGCAATACCGGCGCGGCGTGCCCCCGGTGGTCAACGAGGAGGTCTCGACGCGCATCCTCACCCACGCGATCGAGGGGGTGGGCCCCGACGTGCTGGCCGACACGCGCCAGTCCGGCGGCGGCGAGGACTTCTCCTGGTACCTGGAGGAGATTCCCGGCGCGATGGCGCGGCTGGGTGTGTGGCCGGGGGAGGGCCCGCAGCTGGACCTGCATCAGCCGAATTTCGATCTCGACGAGCGCGCGCTGGGGGTCGGGCTGCGAGTGATGGTCAACATCATCGAGCAGGCGGCCCATTTCCCCGAGGGCTAATGCGGGACGGTCAGCCGTCCCATCTCGACGAAGATCGAGTCGCGCAACGCGTCCGCGGACACATCCCGCAGGCCGAATGCCGAGCGGATGAAGGATTCGAACAGCTGCCAGCCCAGCAGCAAGGCGACGGCGTGCGCGGTGGCCAGCCGGGCCGCGTCGTCGCTGGCGTGGAGGGGCCGCACCTCGGCCAGCAGGCGATCGGCGGCCGGAAAGCTGGTCTGCAGCTGGGCCACCGGATAGCCGTCGAGTAGCGCCTGGCTGAGGATGCGCAGCTGGCGGGTGCCGGCGGTAGCGATCTCGGGAAGCTCCGCACCGGCGTCGATCAGCTTGCTCAGCTCCGCAGCCTCGTGGTTGAGCACCGCTCCCACCAGCTGTTCTTTGTTTCCGAAGTGGCGGAAGACCAGGCCGTGGTTGACCCGCGCCCGGGCGGCGATATCGCGGATGGACGCGGCCGCCGGTCCACGTTCGGCGAACAGGTCCGCGGCGCTCTCAAGGATCGCGGCGACGACTTCGTCACGTCCCGTCGGCACCTCACCGGCCGGGCTTGCACCCGGTGTCGTCACGCGGAAGTGCCGGGTCCGATGTTGCGGGCCGGTCGGGTCCGCAAATCGTGCACGTATTCCATTGGCGCGCCGGCGATTTCGGCAGCATCGGCCATCACACCCAGGTACCGTGCCGACGGCAGACCGCCCTCCCAGGCGTCGAGCACGTAGAGCCACGCCAGCACGGGATCGGTGTCGGTGTCCGACGACGTGCGTTCGACCCGGCATCTGATCTTTTTGTGGATGCCGAACTCCGAGCCCTCCCACCGGTCCAGGCTCATCTCGTCGGCCGGTGTCATGTCGTACAGCACGACGAACACCTTGGAATCGGGGTCTTCGACGACGGTGGCCAGCGCGCCTTCCCAGCCGATGTCCTCACCGCCGAAGGTCAGCCGCCAGCCGTGCAACCAGCCCGTTCCGGCCATCGGGGAGTGGGGTGCACGCTGCTGCATCTGCTCGGGATGCATGTTTGATCCGTAGGCGGCGTAGAGCGGCACGGGTGAAAGCTTAAACGGCGGGTGCCCGCCCGGTACTCATCCGGCCGTCCGGCGGGTTCTTGGATAGGTTAGGGCTGTGGTGACCCGCATCGTGATCCTCGGTGGAGGCCCGGCCGGTTACGAAGCCGCGCTGGTGGCCGCCACATCCCACCCCGATACCACCGACGTCACCGTCATCGACTCCGAAGGGATCGGCGGGGCGGCCGTGCTGGACGACTGCGTGCCGTCCAAGACGTTCATCGCGTCGACCTGGCTGCGCACCGAACTGCGCCGCGCGCCCCGACTGGGCTTCGACATCGACATCGACGACGCCAAGATCTCGCTGCCGCGGATCCACAAACGGGTCAGGACGCTGGCCGCCGAGCAGTCCGCCGACATCGCGGCCCAACTGCGCAGTGCCGGTGTGACTTTGGTCGCAGGGCGCGGGGAGCTCTGCGACTCGACCCCCGGCCTGGCCCGGCATCGCGTCAAGGCCACTGCGGCCGACGGCACGGTCACCGAGCACGACGCCGACGTCGTCCTGATCGCCACCGGCGCCAGCCCGCGGGTGCTGCCGTCGGCCCAACCCGACGGCGAACGGATCCTGACCTGGCGCCAGCTCTACGACCTGGAGGCGCTGCCCGAGCACCTGATCGTGGTGGGCTCCGGCGTCACCGGCGCCGAGTTCGTGCACGCCTACACCGAGCTGGGCGTGCCGGTGACGGTGGCGGCCAGCCGGGATCGGGTGCTGCCCTACGAGGACGCCGACGCCGCGCTGGTTCTCGAGGAGGCGTTCGCCGAACGCGGCGTCGACCTGATCAAGAACGCCCGCGCGGAATCCGTCGTCCGCACCGAGACCGGGGTCCTGGTCACGATGACCGACGGCCGGACCGTCGAGGGCAGCCATGCCCTGATGACGATCGGATCGGTGCCCAACACCAGTGGCCTCGGCCTGGAGCGCGTCGGCATCGAGCTGGGCCGCGGCGACTACTTGAAGGTGGACCGGGTGTCGCGGACGTCGGTTCCGGGCATCTACGCGGCCGGCGACTGCACCGGCCTGCTGCTGCTGGCCTCGGTGGCCGCCATGCAGGGCCGGATCGCGATGTATCACGCGCTGGGCGAGGGCGTCAGCCCGATCCGGTTGCGCACGGTGGCCTCGACGGTGTTCACCCGCCCCGAGATCGCGGCGGTGGGCGTGCCGCAAACCATGATCGATGACGGCTCGGTGCCGGCCCGCACGATCATGCTGCCGCTGCGGACCAACGCGCGGGCCAAGATGTCCGGGCTGCAGCAGGGCTTCGTGAAGCTGTTCTGCCGGCAGGCCACCGGGGTGGTCATCGGCGGCGTGGTGGTGGCGCCGATCGCCTCCGAGTTGATCCTGCCGATCGCCGTGGCCGTGCAAAACCGCATCACGGTCAACGAGCTGGCGCAGACGCTGGCCGTGTACCCGTCATTGTCCGGGTCGATCACCGAGGCCGCTCGCCGGCTGATGGCACACGACGATCTGGATTAGCCTTGCCAAGTGAGGAGTCCGTTCCCGTGAGTGACCTGTTGTCCATGCTGGGCCCGCAGCAACGCGCGGCGGCCTGGAAGCGACTCGGCACCGAGCAGTTCGATGTCGTCGTGATCGGCGGCGGGGTAGTGGGCTCCGGGTGTGCGCTGGATGCCGCCACCCGCGGGCTCAAGGTCGCGCTGGTCGAGGCCCGAGATTTCGCCTCGGGGACCTCGAGCCGCTCGTCGAAGATGTTCCATGGCGGGCTGCGCTACCTCGAACAGCTGGAGTTCGGCCTGGTGCGCGAGGCGCTGCACGAGCGGGAGCTGTCGCTGACCACGCTGGCACCGCACCTGGTCAAGCCGCTGCCGTTCCTGTTCCCGCTGACCCATCGGTGGTGGGAGCGGCCCTACACCGCGGCGGGCATCTTCCTCTACGACAGCCTGGGCGGAGCGAAATCCGTTCCCGCGCAAAAGCATTTGACCCGCGCCGGTGCGCTGCGACTGAGCCCGGGCCTGAAGCGCAGCTCGCTGATCGGCGGGATCCGCTACTACGACACCGTCGTCGACGACGCCCGGCACACGATGACGGTCGCGCGCACCGCCGCGCATTACGGCGCGGTCGTGCGGTGCTCGACACAGGTGGTCGCGCTGCTGCGCGAGGGCGACCGGGTGATCGGGGTGCGGGTGCGCGACTCCGAGGACGGCTCGGTGACCGAGGTGCGCGGGCATGTCGTGGTCAACGCGACCGGGGTGTGGACCGACGAGATCCAGGCCCTGTCCAAGCAGCGCGGGCGCTTTCAGGTGCGCGCGTCCAAGGGCGTGCACGTGGTGGTGCCGCGGGACCGGATCGTCAGCGATGCCGCGATCATCCTGCGCACCGAGAAGTCGGTGATGTTCATCATTCCGTGGGGCAGCCACTGGATCATCGGCACCACCGACACCGACTGGAATCTCGACCTGGCCCACCCGGCGGCCACCAAGGCCGACATCGACTACATCCTGGGCACCGTCAACACCGTGCTGGCCACCCCGCTGTCGCACGCCGACATCGACGGGGTGTACGCGGGACTGCGGCCGCTGCTGGCCGGGGAGAGCGAGGAAACCTCCAAGCTGTCCCGCGAGCACGCCGTCGCGGTGCCCGCGCCCGGCCTGGTCGCCATCGCCGGCGGGAAGTACACCACCTACCGGGTGATGGCCGCCGACGCGATCGATGCCGCGTCGCAGTTCGTTCCGGCCCGGGTGGCGCCCTCGATCACCGCGAAGGTGAGCCTGCTGGGCGCCGACGGCTATTTCGCCCTGATCAACCAGGTCGAGCATGTCGGCGAACTCGTCGGCCTGCACCCGTACCGGGTGCGTCATCTGCTGGACCGCTACGGCTCGCTGATGGACGACGTGCTGGCGCTGGCCGCCGATCGTCCCGAACTGCTGAACCCGATCAAGGACGCGCCGGGCTACCTGTTGGTGGAGGCGCTGTACGCCGTCGCCGCCGAGGGGGCCCTGCATCTCGAGGACATCCTGGCCCGCCGGATGCGGATCTCCATCGAATACCCGCACCGCGGCGTGGACTGCGCCCGTGAGGTCGCCGAACTGGTGGCTCCCGTGCTGGGCTGGAGTGACGGGGACGTCAACCGTGAGGTCGCGAACTACACCGCGCGGGTGGAGGCCGAAATCCTCTCGCAGGCCCAGCCCGACGACGTGTCGGCCGACGAGCTGCGGGCCAGCGCGCCCGAAGCGCGTGCCGAAATCCTCGAGCCGGTTCCTCTGACGTGAGGCCCGCCCCGCTGGGAGTGCGCGACGGATTGGGGCCCGCGCGGGTACGGCTGCACGGCGGGGCGGTGCTGGCTGAGCTGACCACGCGGTTCGGTGAGCGGGCCCGGGCCAAGGTCCTCGCCGGTGAGGTCGTCGACGCCGACGGCGCGGTGATCGACGCGGCCACCGTGTTGCCTACCGGCGCCAGCGTCTACCTCTACCGCGACCTGCCCGACGAGGTGCCGGTTCCGTTCGACATCCCGGTGCTCCATCGCGACGACGACATCGTGGTCGTTGACAAGCCACATTTTCTGGCCACCATGCCCCGGGGCAGCCACGTCGCGCAGACCGCCCTGGTGCGGTTGCGCAACGCGCTGGGACTGCCCGAGCTCAGCCCCGCTCACCGGCTGGACCGGCTCACCGCCGGGGTGCTGTTGTTCACCGTCCGGCGCGAGGTGCGCGGCGCCTACCAGATGCTGTTCGCCCGCGGCGAGGTCGTCAAGACGTATTTGGCTCGCGCGGCGGTCGATCCCGGCCTGGAGCTGCCACGGGTGGTGCGCCATCGAATCATCAAGCGCCGCAGCCACTTACAAGCCACAATCGAGCCGGGCGAGCCCAACGCGGAGACGCTGGTGGAACTGTTGTCCCCGGACGGCCGGTACCGGCTGACGCCGCGGACCGGGCGCACCCATCAACTGCGGGTGCAGATGGCGTCGCTGGGGTTGCCAATCATCGGAGATCCGTTGTATCCCAGCGTGATTGACGTGGCCGCCGACGATTTCAGCACTCCGCTGCGATTGCTGGCTCAACGCCTCGAGTTCGACGATCCGTTCACCGGGTCGCGCCGTATGTTCCTCAGCCGCCGGACCTTCGAGACCGGCTCCGGTGGCGGTCACGACGACGCAGGATGACCTTGCGGATCTCGCTGACCCACAGCACCGTGCTGGACATGGCGATGCACACCAGCCATTGGCCCAGCGACAGCGGCTCGGTGGTGAAGGCGGTATTCAGCAGCGGCAGCTGCACCACCGCCACCTGAAGTAACGCCGAGAAGGCAATCGCCGCCCACAGCCAGCCGTTGGCGAACAGGCCACGAAACACGGTCTGCGTCTCCGAGCGGGCATTGAGGGTGTTGAACAGCTGGGTGAGCACCAGCACGGTGAAGCCCGCGGTGCGGGCCGTATCGAGCGACGACGGCATCGGGCCGCCCGGGACATAAAGGTGGATCGTCAGCAGTGTCGCGGCCGCGACGGCCGCGCCGATCACGACGATGTTGTTCCACATCCGCCCGTCGATGACCCGATCCGACGCCGCCCGAGGCGGCTGGCCCATCAAGTCCTCGGTTTGCGGGTCCGCGCCCAACGCCAGGGCCGGGGCGCCGTCGGTGAGCAGGTTGATCCACAGAATCTGGGTGGCCAGCAGCGGTAACGCCACGGTGTGGGCCTGCGACAGGCCGATCGCGCCGGCCAGGACCACCCCGAAAAAGACGGTCAGGACTTCCCCCATGTTCGAGGACAACAGGTAGCGCAGCGACTTCTTGATGTTGGAGAAGATGCCGCGGCCCTCCCGGATGGCCCGCACGATCGTCGCGAAGTTGTCGTCGGCGAGAATCATCTTCGCCGCTTCTCTGGCGACGTCAGTGCCGGTGCGGCCCATGGCGATCCCGATGTCCGCCGACTTCAGGGCGGGTGCATCGTTGGTCCCCTCGCCGGTCACGGCCACAATCTCGTGGTCGGCCTGCAGGGCGCCGATGATGCGCAATTTGTCGGCCGGACCCAGCTGCGTGTACTGCGAGTGCCGGCGCACCGTTTCCCGGAGCTGATCATCGTCCTGCGCGGCGATCTGCGCGCCGGATACCGCCGACTCGTCGTCTTCGATGCCGAGTTCGCGCGCGATGCGCGCCGCCACTCGGGGATGGTCCCCCGTGATCATCACGACCCGGACCCCGGCACGGTGGGCGTCGGCGATGGCCGTGGCGGTTCCCGGGCGAGGGGGATCGGTGAGGCCGACCATGCCCACGTACGCCAGCGGCTGGTCGGGCCGGTCAGCTGCGGCCGGATAGGCCACTGCGACCGCGTGCAGCCCGTCACGCGTGAGCCGATCGGCGCCGCACCGGATGGTCGCCTTCGTCGTATCGTCGAGCGGTACGAGTCGATCGCCGATCCGCACCTGTGTGCAGCGCGCCAGCACCGCGTCCGGGTCACCCTTGGTCACGCGCGTCGACCCGCAGTGTGCCGCCGGTCCGCTGCCGAGCTTCGTCTGCGCAACCAGGAAGGCCGCCTCGACGGGATCGCCCTCGGCAACCCAGCGACCGTCCTGCTCCCGAAGTGCTGTGCCCGCGGCGTGGGCGCCGAGCACCAATGCTGTTTGGCGCCACAGGTTCTCACCTTCCCGAAGCGCGACCCCGTCGTGTTCGAACCTGCCTTCCGGGCGGTATCCCGCACCCGTGACGCTGACATCCCCGACCGGGGTGAGGATTCGAACGACGGTCATCTCTCCGGTCGTGAGGGTGCCGGTCTTGCCGGAGCAGACCACCGAGGCCGATCCGAGGGTTTCGGCCGACGAGAGTTGTTTGACGACAGCGTTTTCGTCGGCCATCCGCCGTGTTCCCAGCGCGAGTACGACCGACATGATGGCGGGCAGCCCCTCGGGCACGGCGGCCACCGCCAACGAGACGCCGAGCAGCACGGCGGTGACCACATCATGGGCGCTGTGCACGCCGAAGACGATGAAGATGCTCGCGATCACCACGACGCCGAGAACCAGCACGGCGATCCCGAGGACACGGCTGGCGCGGTTGATCTCGCGCTGCAAGGGCGTCGCGGTGTCGTCGACGGCGCGCACCAGGCCGGCGATCTGGCCCGTCTGCGTTGCCATCCCCGTGGCGGTCACCACCGCCCGCCCGGCGCCCTTGGCGACCGCCGTGCCCTTGAACACCATGCCGGCTTTCCCGTCCAGCGCCGTCGCCTCGGCCAGGGTCCGCGGATCTTTACGGGCCGGCTCACTCTCCCCGGTCAACGCGCTCTCCAGCACCTGCAGCCCGTCCGCGGACAGCAGCCTGGCATCGGCTGCCACGGCGTCGCCCTCCGTCAGCAGCAGCACGTCACCGGGCACCACTTCGCTTGCGGCAACCCGGCATTCGATTCCATCGCGAACGACGGTCGCCGTGGTCGTCGTCATCCGCGCCAAGGCATCGACCGCGTGTTCGGCGTGGGCCTCCTGTCCGTAACCCAGTGCGGCGTTGAGGACCAGAATGACGCCGATCACCAACGCATCGACCGGCCAGCCGTCGGCCCCCTCCAGGGCCCAAACCACAAGGGAGGCAAGGAGTGCGACCAGTAACAGGTAAATCAGCGGACTGCGGAACTGGCCGACGATCTTCTTCCACTTCGGTAGCGGCGGGACACGTTCGATATCGTTGGGTCCCACCGCGACCAGGCGGCGGGCGGCCTCGTGCGCGGTCAAGCCGGCTTCGGGATCGGTCCGGAGCCGTTGCACGACGACCGGCGGATCGAGAAGCGCGGGATCAGGCTCGACCAGGGCACACACTTGTCATCGGCCGCTCGCCGAGGGGGCCTTGCGCCGGGACTCGATCATGCGGTTGAGCACGATGTGTTCGACGAGGATCGGCACGAAGGTCTGCACCGGCGCATTGACGAATTGTTGGGCGGCCTCTTCACACCAGTCCTTGATCTGGGCGGTGCGCCGATCGTCATCGAGCCCCTCGTGCCGGGCCAGCTTTTCGGCGACCTCAACCACGGACCGCGCGACCGTTGCCCGACCGGCCGGGGCGGCTTCGGCGTCCGCGGGTACTTGCACCTTCGCCAACGCGTCTCGGGCAACCTCTTCGTCGGTGTCCGGACGGATAACGTGCAGTGTGAGGTGGCGGCCGTCTTCGCCGATCAGGATGACACTGGCCGGTTCGTCACTGATGAAGCCCAGCAATTCGATTGTGTACCCGGCGATCTCGGCCAGGGGCGGGGTTTCGTCCCAGCCGTTACGGCGGTAACCCACCATGACGACCTGTCCCAGTCGGTCGGACACCGACGCCACCAGGTCGGGCAACTCCTCGACCAAGTTCTGCGACCGCGGCCACCAAGCTCCGTCGAGATGCTCCGAGGCGGCTCGGTACGGCGTGAGCTGCAATCTTGAATTATTGTTACCGCCAACCACTTTCGACTCCTTGGGTTAGTCGGGCCAACTCGTCGCCCGAGATTTGTCGTTGGATTACCTCAGATGCCCGCCGCAGCAGGCGGGGAGCAATCGCGGGCAACGCACTGGCCACCGCAGCCCCGAGCAAGGCCTGACCCCAGGCCAACGGGTCTACCGGGGTGCAGCCGAACAGCTGGCTGAGTCCCGGAGTGCTGACCACCACCACCAGCACTCCGAGTGAACCGACCGACGTCAACACCACCATCGGCGCCTGTGAGTCGATCAGAGTCTGGGCAAGTTGCGTGCTCACCAGCGCGATCAGCCCGACGGTCGCGGCGCGCTGCGGCATGCCGGTCGCGCTGGCCATCGTCCAGGCCAGCGTGGCGCCGATCGTGGTGGCCGCACCGCGAATCCCGATCGCGCGCCACATCGCGGCCTCGTCGCGGTCCTCATCGGCTTTGTCGGACTGCGGGCTGACGGCCAGCGCGGCGGCGGGCAGCGCGTCCGTCAGCATGTTGACCAGCAGCATCTGCCGGGCGTTGAGCACCGATCGCCCGGTCAACAGGGCGGTCATCGTCGCGAAGCACGCTTCGCCGAGGTTGCCGCCCAGCAGCATCGAGACCGCCGAGTGCACCCGCTGCCACAGCTGCCGGCCTTCGTCGAGAGCATCAAGCAGCGCCTCGATCCGTTCGTCGAGCAGCACCACGTCGGCCGCACTGCGCGCCGCGTCGCTGCCGCGGGCCGCCACCCCGATGCCCACGCTCGCCGCCCGGATCGCGGCGGCGTCGTTGACACCGTCGCCGACCATCGCCGTGACCAGGCCCGCCCGCTCGAGGGTCTGGACCACGTCGATCTTGTCTTCTGGCGTCATCCGGGCGAACACCACATGCGATTTGACGGTCTGCGCCCGCTGGTCGGCGGAGAGCGCTTCCCAGTCGCTGCCGGTGACCACCTGATCGGCGCTCACGTCGATGCCCAGCTCCTGGGCGATCGCCCGCGCGGTGCAGGGATGATCACCGGTGATCAACCGGACCGCGATGTCGCGCTCGGAAAGGCTCTGCAGCAGGGCACGGGCCGCCGGCCGCGGCGTGTCCGCCAAGCCGATCAGACCGACCGGGGTAAGGCCGGACGTGCACACGCTTTCCAGATAGCCGGGGTTGGCGGCGGCGGCCGCTGCCTGGTGCGGGGTGAGTTCGCGCTCGGCAACCGCCAGCACCCGAAGACCATTGGCCGCCATCTCGTCGACCTGCTGCGCCAACGGCTGGTCGTCATGCCGCAGCGCTGACGAGAGCGCCTCGGGCGAGCCCTTGATGGTCAGTCGGGTGCCCACCAGCGCCGCCGCGAACGGCCGGCCGGAGGACTGGAACGGTAGGAACGCGTCGCGGCTGCGCCGCGGTGGTGGCGGCAACCCGTCGTCTCGCAGCTGCGGGTCGTCGGCGGCTTGGGTGATGGCGTCGTCGGTGGCGTGGTCGACGCGGTGGGTGTGCCTGGCGTAGCTGGTGCTCACCGCCGCGTCGAGCACCTGTGCCGGGTTGTAGCCGGCCATCGGGTGCACCGATTTGACCCTCAGCCGGTTTTCGCTGAGCGTTCCGGTCTTGTCGAAGCAGACCACGTTCAACCGGGCCAGCGCTTCGATCGAGTGCGGATTGCGGATCAGGACCGATCGGTCGGTGAGCCGACGGGCCGCGGACAGCTGGGCCAGGGTGGCCACCAACGGCAGCCCCTCCGGAATGGCCGCGATGACCAAGGTGACCGCACTGGACATCGCGTCGCGCAACGGTGTGCCGCGCACCAGGCTGATCAGCCCCACCAGGCCGCCGCTGGCCACGCTGAACGGCAACGCCCGACCGGTGATGTGGCGCAACTGCCGCTGCAGGCCGACCTCTTGCAGCTTCCGCGGGGCCATCGCCAGCGCTCGGCGCATCTCCGAGCGCGAGCTCGCCGCGGTGACCACGGCCACCGCGGTGCCGGCGACGATCGTGGTGCCGGCATAGATCATGCAGGTGCGCTCGGCGAGCGGGGCGCCCGGTGTGGGCTCGGTCTGCTTGGCCACCGGTAGCGATTCGCCGGTCAGTGTGGATTCGTCGACCTCGACATTGATCGCGCGCAGCAGTCGGGCGTCCGCCGGGACCACCTCGTCGGCCCGGACTTCGATGACGTCGCCGAGCCGCAGCCGCCTGGTGGCGACGTTCTCGTAGCGCTGGGCTTCCACTCGGCCCACGTAGCGGCGTGCGGGCGGATCCTGCACGGCCAGCAGGCGATCCAGCGTGCGTTCGGCGTAGAGCTGCTGCTCGGCCGACAACGCCGCATTGGACAACAGCACACTGCCCACCAGGACCGCATCCAGCGGGGAGCCGAGTAGCGCGCTGGCCAGCGCTCCGGTGGCTAGCAGCGGGGTGATCGGGTCCGCCAGGTCGCCGCGCATCTCGCCGACGAAATCGCGGAGCAGACCCCACGATGCCGCGGTGGCATCGTGGGCCGCACGAACCGCCGGCCGCTGTGACCACCACGTCGGTACTTCCACCACGCGTTGGTCCGTCGGGCGGGGCAACAGCCGCTGCACTTCCGTGACGGGCAGCGCGTGCCATTCGTGACTGGTCTCCGGTTCGGGCAGTGGATCGCGAAACGCCTTCGCGGCCGCCCGGTATCCGAGCCACAGGCTGGTGACCATGCCGATGTTGACCGACGTCGAACTGCGGCCTGGCACACCGGGAATCAACATCAAGGCGCCGAGCGCCGACGCCGAGGCGGACAGCCGGACGGCGCCCTCGGTGGCGGACCGGGCGGCGGGCAGTGCGTGCAGCACCCGCCAGACGCCGGTCAGGTCGTCCACGATCACGTCGGCATTCCATGGCGGCGGCCGCCCGTCGCGCAGCACGCCGATCGTGATGTCGGACCGGTGGGCGGCCCGCATCTCCGCCGTCGTCAGCAACGCCACGGTGGCGCCGCCGGCCTTCAGTTCGGCCACCGCCGCTGCCACCGCGTGGTCGATCGAGCCGTCTGTGGGATAGAGCTGATCGAATCCCCTTGCCAGGGAACGTAACCCGTCGTCATCCAGGGAGAAGATCCGCGGCTGTGACCGGCGCGCTTCGGTCAGCACCGCCGCGGCGAACGGATCGCGAACCGGGCTGATCAGCGCCTCGCCGACACTGCCGGCGCCGGGGATGTCGGCCAGCTGGTGCCATCCCGGCTTCAGGCCGTCACTTTCGAGTTCGGCCCGCACCGCTTCCCACGCGTGGGAACGCACCGAATTCTCCACGCCCAGAATGCGACTGACCATCAGCTCGTCGGTGTAGAGCGCTCGCGGGTCGATCATGATCGCGTCGATCCGATCGAGTGAGCGCAGCACACGAGGGTGCAGCACCAGCGCGTCATGGTCGACGTTGAGTCCGCTGCTCATCGCACAGGCGAACGCCTCACGCACGGTGCGCAACGGCTTCGGAACGGTACTGAGCGCGGCGGCACCGGCCGTGTCGAGATTCCGTGACACCAGACCCACCAGCGCGCCGGCCCCGATACCGGCCAGGCCGACGCGGTTCGCATAACGTTCGGCGGGACCGTCGGGCGGGCGGGGCCGGTCCCGCGTCGTCAACGCCGCATCGTCCGGAATCGGTAGGCAGCCCACCGTGGATTCATGCCGGGACCACGCCAACCGGCAACTCCACGCCTCCGCCGCCAGCAGAGTGTTGGTAGCGGCCTCGGCGGCCGCCGCCGTCGGCGACACCGTCAGCGCGGCAGTAGCGGCGTTGACCAAACCGAACAACACATCGGTTCCCTCCGGACCGAGGCGTTGTTCCAGCTCTCGACGCACTCGCGGCAGGTGATCGGCCAGCGTCGGTACCACGGCCACCAAGTCGGGCATTCTGGGCAGGCGCAGCAGGCTGCCGGTCAGTGAAAGACCAAGGCCCACAGTGGCGGCCGTGGCCGCGACCATCCGTGCCACCAGCACCGCATCGTCACCCGGCAGCGAGGCCGGCTGGTGTCGTGCGACGCCTACCCGGCCGCGCGATTCGGCGTTCTCGACGATCCGGCACAGGTCGATCAGCGAGGGCGCGTCGGCGGCGTCGGTGTCCACGGTGACCACGACCCGCGCCAGGGCGCGGTTGAGGAAGGCCGTGCGAATACCGGGTGTCGCGCGGACGGCGGCCAGCACGTCGGCAGCGATGGCGCTGGCATGTTCGCCGCCGAGACCGCGCACCTCGATCCAGCACCGCGGCCCGCTGCGGCTGGTGCGCCGTGCCGCGGGGCCGCCCAGCGCCTCGATCAGCACGCCCGCCGTCGCGCGTGCCGCCGACGAAACATCCGGCGCGCCATGGGTTAACGACTTGCTCATTCTGGCCGCCACGCCGACGCCGGCGAGGGCCGTGTGTGCCGCTCCGGCCGCAGCGACAACGCCTGCGCTCAGCGCCATTTGAGTACCGCCGACGGTCGCCCGCAGCGGGCCGGCCACCAAGGCCAAGCCCGGTAAACCACGCGGCGTGATCACTTCGTCAGACTATGCGGCGCGGAGCTGATTCAGAGGAGCCGTAAGGCCCCCCTTCGGTGGCTTTCGTCCCTTGCGAGAGGTTCCCGAACACGGCGAACATCGTTGTCGGGCCACTAGCTCAGGGAGGTTTCACGGATGCGTACCGCCTATCACCAACAGCTGGCCGACCTGACGACGCAACTGGGCGAAATGTGCGGCCTGGCGGGTGTCGCGATGAAGCGCGCGACCCGGGCTTTGCTCGAGGCCGACAACGTCGCCGCCGAGCAGGTGATCGGCGACCACGAGCGGATCGTGGCATTGCGGGCCCACGTCGAAAAGGAAGCCTTCGCGCTGCTGGTGTTGCAACAACCGGTGGCCAGCGAATTGCGAGCGGTCTTCAGCTCGATACAAATCATCGCCGACGTGGAACGCATGGGTGCGCTGGCGGTGCATATCGCGAAGATCGCCCGGCGCGAGCACCCCAAGCACGTCCTGCCCGCCGAAGTCGGCGAATACTTCGCGGCCATGGCCAAGGTGGCAATTACGTTGGGCGACAGTGCGAAAAGCGCATTGATATCGTGCGATCCGGGACAAGCCGGTCTGCTGCACGAGCAGGACGACGCGATGGATGACCTGTATCGGGAGCTGTTCGGTGTGCTGATCGATCGGGAATGGCCGCACAGCGTCTCCGTCGGTGTCGAAACGGCATTGCTGGGTCGCTTCTACGAGCGCTTCGCCGACCACGCCGTGGAGATCGGCCGTCGTGTCATCTTCATCAACAGCGGCGTGTTGCCGAGTGAGGATGAGATATCCGCATACTGACGCCGGGGGTCTATAAGTTGGTTATGAGCGAAGAACACACGCTGGTCATCGTTGCCGGCTATCAAGGCCTCGAGGCCGCCCGCGACGACTTTCACACCCTGATCGACCGCGTCAAGGCCAAGAGCCTGCGGGTGCGCGACGCGGTGCTGGTCGGAAAGGACGCCGAGGGCAATCGCGTGTTCGTCGACAGCGGCAATCGCCTCGGCCGTCGCGGCGCCAAGTGGGGTGCCGGCGCGGGCCTGGCCGCGGGACTGCTCTCGCCGGCGTCGGTAATCACGGCGGCAGTCGGCGCCGCGGCCGGCGCCCTGGCTGGCACCTTCTTGAATCAGAAGGTCAAGGGCGGGCTGTCCGACAAGATCGGCGAGCAGATGGCGGTCGACAGCGCATTGATCGTTGTCCTGGCGCCGGCCGAATCCCGGCTTGCCGTCCAGCAGGCGCTGGCCGGATCACCGATGAAATCGGTTGCAGAACTGGCTCATTCGACATTGCGAGGCTTCGGCGCAGCACTACAGGAGGCGATGGGCAAGTTCAACCCGGACCGCACCCGGTTGCCGATACCGCAGCGCGGCTTCGGCGGCACCGTGGGCCGCACCGTGGCGGAGTCGGTGGGGGACTGGACGATCGTGCCCGGCGCCGCCGCACCCGAGGGCGCGCCGAACGTGCTGATCGTGCTGATCGACGACGCCGGCTTCGGCGGGCCGGACACCTTCGGCGGCGCTATCCGCACCCCGACACTGTCCCGGCTGGCGCGTAACGGGTTGGCTTATAACCGCTTTCACGTCACCGCAGTGTGCTCGCCGACCCGCGCGGCGCTGCTGACCGGACGCAACCACCACCGGGTCGGCTTCGGATCGGTGTGCGAGTTTCCCGGCCCTTACCCGGGCTACTCGACGGCCAAGCCGCGCAGCTGCGCCGCGCTACCGCGGATTCTGCGCGACAACGGTTATGTCACAGGCGCTTCGGTAAGTGGCATCTGACTCCGGACAACGTGCAGGGCGCTGCGGGTCCGTTCGACAACTGGCCGCTCGGCTGGGGATTCGACCACTTCTGGGGCTTCCCGTCGGGAGCCGCGGGCCAGTACGACCCGATCATCAGCCAGGACAATTCCGTGCTCGGCATACCGCAGGGCCACGGCGACAAGCCGTACTACTTCCCCGACGATCTCACCGATAAGGCCGTGGAGTGGTTGCACACCGTGCGGGCGGCCAACGCCACCAAGCCGTGGATGATGTACTACGCGACCGGCGCCACCCACGCGCCGCACCACGTGTACGCCGAGTGGGCCGACAAGTATCGCGGTCAATTCGACGAGGGCTGGGATGTGTACCGGCAGAAGACCTTTGAGCGGCAAAAGCAGCTCGGGATCATTCCGCCCGACGCCGAACTCACCGAGCGACCCGATCTGTTTCCGGCGTGGGACAGTCTGTCGCAGACCCAGCGCAAACTCTATGCCCGGCAGATGGAGGTGTTCGCCGGGTTCTCGGAGAACGCCGACTGGAATGTCGGTCGCCTGCTGGACGCGATCGACGGTCTGGGCGAGTCCGACAACACGATGGTCTTCTACATCTGGGGCGACAACGGCGCCAGCATGGAGGGCACCAACACCGGTTCGTTCAATGAAATGACGTTCATCAACGGCCTGGATCTCACCGCCGAGCAGCAGTTGGCACTCATCGAGCAATACGGCGGGATCGAAGCGCTGGGCAACGAGGACACCGCACCGCATTTCGCGAGCGCCTGGGCGCACGCCAACAACACCCCGTATCAGTGGGGCAAACAGATGGGCAGCCACTTGGGCGGCACCCGCGATCCGATGGTGGTGGCCTGGCCGAGCCGGATCCGGCCCGACGCCCGAGTGCGCGAACAGTTCACGCACTGCATCGACATTGCGCCAACGGTGTTGGAGGCCATCGGTTTACCGGAACCGAGCAGTGTCGACGGGTTCGAGCAGGAGCCGATGGACGGCACCAGCTTCATCCACACCTTCGACGATTCGGCGGCACAAGAGCGGCACACCGTGCAGTACTTCGAGAACTTCGGCAGCCGCGCGTTGTACAAGGACGGCTGGTGGGCCTGCGCCCGGTTGGACAAGGCGCCATGGGATTTGTCGCCGCAGACCATGCAGCGATTCGCGCCGGGCAACTACAACCCCGACGACGACGTCTGGGAGCTGTATTACCTGCCCGACGACTTCGCTCAGGCCAACGACCTGGCCGCCGAGCATCCCGACAAGCTCGCCGAGCTGATCGAACTGTGGTGGCACGAAGCCGAAAAGAACCGGGTGCTACCGCTTCTCGGCGGGCTTGCGGTGATGTTCGGCGATCTGCCGCCGCTGCCCACCACCGCGCGGTTCAGCTTCTCCGGAGGCGTGCAGAACATTCAGCGCGGCATGGTGCCGCGCATCTTCGGCCGTTCCTACGCGATCGAGGCGCGGCTGCACATCCCCGAGGCCGGAGCGCAGGGGGTGCTGGTCGCCAACGCCGACTTCATGGGCGGATTCGCGTTGTGGGTCGACGAGGAGCGCAAGCTGCATCACACGTATTCGTTCCTCGGCGTCGAGACCTATCGGCAGGTATCGGCCGAGGCACTGCCCGTCGGCGATGTCACCGTGCGGATGCTGTTCGAATCAGCCCAGCCCGTCGTCGGTTCGGGTGGACGTGTGACGCTGTGGGCCGGCGATCGGTTGATCGGAGAGGGCGAGCTGCCCCAAACGGTGAGTCTGGCCTTCACGTCGTATGCCGGAATGGACATCGGCCGCGACAACGGCTTGGTCGTCGATCGCGAATACGAGGACAGGGCGCCCTACGCGTTCACCGGCACCGTCAAAGAGGTCGTCTTCGACCTGATGCCGGTTCCGGTGAACGCTGAGCAGGCGTTACACGAGCACGCCGCTGTCCAAGCTGTCGGACAGGGAGCGGCCGGCTAACCGTTGTCGCCAGGCAGCACGCGGGTCAAGGCGTCGTGAATACCCTGGTTGATGCGATCCGCGGCCAGTGGGCTGGCGAATGGGGGCGGTGCCCCGCAGGTACAGGAAAATTGGTTGAACACCACATCCGCGCTGGCAGGTGCGGCGAGCCCAACCGTGGCACCCAGAACGATCGCACCACCGATTATTATCTTCGTGATCATTTTTAGTCCTCCGTCTGTTCACCTGTTGTTAAAGTGTACGCACAGGCGGAGGCGCAACGGCTCTGGCTCGCCGTTTTGTGGTGGTTTGTGGCCGTTTCGTTAGGTCGCCGGCGGTGCCGGCGGAGGTGCGGGCTCCGGCGGCGGCTTGTACTGCGGGCAGTAGGCGCGAATGGCCGCGCCGACGAAGTAGCCGGCGTCGTAGTCGGGCAGGCTGCTGCTGTTCTCCACGTCGATGACGACTTCGTTGGGCGTCATCCCCTGGGCAAGGTACTCGCAAACCTTCCGCGCAGCCGCAATGGCAGCGGGGACGGAATCATGGGTGATGCCGTCGGAAATCAGCAGCTGGATGAATTTGTCATCGTTCGCGTCGGCGTGGGCGGCGGGTGCGAGCCCTGCGCCGAGCACGCCAAGCGACACGGCCATCGCTGCTACGAGTCGGGTGCCCGACGGCATCTTCAGGGAGCCGGGCTTGGCAATTTTCACGTTCTTCATCATCGCTCAAATCACGATCGTTGCCAATGTGAGTAACTCTGGCCGGGAGTTGAACATGGCCGTTTTCAGCGCCGGCATATCCAACACCCGCCCGAGGTGATCGAACCGTCACTGCGGTAGGTAATTTGACCCTCATGCCGTATGGACGATTGCTACCGCTGGCGCTGCTGGTGGTCTGTCTTGTCGGCTGCGGCGTGCAGCACGTATCGGCGGCCACGCCGCGCGATCTGGCCGGAAAGTTTCGGTCCGGCGGCCTGGACCGCACCTACGTAATGCACCTGCCACCCGGCGATCCCGTCGGTTTGGTACTCAGCCTGCATGGCGGCGGCGGCAGCGGAAAGGGCCAGAAGGGTCTGACGGACTTCGATGCCGTCGCTGACGCCAACAACCTGCTGGTGGTTTACCCCGACGGTTACGACAAGAGCTGGGCCGACGGGCGGGGAGCTTCGCCCGCCGATCGTCGCCATGTCGACGACGTCGGCTTCCTGGTGGGGCTGGCCGACAAGCTGCGCAACGACTACAACATCGCGCCCGGGCACGTATTCGTCACCGGAATGTCCAACGGCGGCTTCATGTCCAACCGGCTGGCTTGCGATCGTGCTGATGTTTTCTCGGCGATCGCGCCGGTGGCGGGCACGCTGGGCGTCGGCGTGGCGTGTAATCCGTCGCAGCCGGTCTCGGTGTGGGAGGCGCACGGGACTGCCGATCCGCTGGTGCATTTCAACGGCGGGGACGTACGTGGTCGCGGTGGGCTGAGTCACTCCATCTCGGTCAAAACCATGGTGGACAAGTGGCGTTCGGCCGACGGCTGCCAGGGTGACCCGGTGGCCCAGGTATTGCCCAACGTCGGCGACGGCACCGTCGTGCACCGCATCGAATCGACGGCGTGTGCGGCGGCCACCGAGGTGGTGTTCTACCAAATCGACAATGGCGGACACACCTGGCCGGGCGGCAAGCAGTATTTGCCGAGGGCGGTGATCGGGCCGACCACGCGAGTGCTTGACGGATCCGAATCGATCGCGCAATTCTTCCTGGCGCATGCCCGCGACTAGCCGTCGCCGATTCGCAGTGTTTCGCAGGATTTCCCGGCCGGGATGAGCAACGTGTTTCTAAAGTTCGCCCAGAGTTTGGGATTCAGCGCTGACACGACGGGCACCAGTAGGCCACCCGGGCGGCGGTGTCGTCGACGTTGACGCGCGTGCCGCAGCGTCGGCAGCTCTGCCCGGCGCGGCCGTAGACCCACAGCTGCCGGCCCGCCCGGGTGTCGCCGGTGGTGCACCGGTTCCAGCGGAAGCGGTTGGCCCACAGCATGTCGCGGGCTCGCGACACCAAACGGCGCGGGTCTGCGATCGCGCTGACCGGTGCGGTGGGCAAGTGTCCACTGAGGAAACACAATTCGTTGCAGTAGACGTTGCCGACCCCGGCCATCACCCGCTGGTCAAGCAACGCCTCCGCCAGCGGCCGGTCGGGGCTTGCGACCAAGTTCACCGCGGCGAGGTCGGGATCCCAGTCCGGGCCCAGCAGATCGGGTCCCAAATGTGCGACCGCTTCGCCGTCGCGATCGCGGTCGAGAATCTCGAGCACGCCAAGATCGATGCCAACGGCGCGAATATTGCTGGCTTCCAAGATAATACGCGCGCGATGGTCTATCCGCACCGGGCGGTTCCCGACTCGCCAGCTGCCGTCCATTTTCAGGTGTGAGTGGATGCTGGCCCGCCCGACCCGGATGAACAGGTGCTTGCCGCGGCTGATCACCTCGTCGACCACGGTGCCGGTCAGGTCGACGGTGGCGAACTGTGGGACCCGGACGTCGCAGCGGGTCAGCGTTTGCCCGGCCAGGTGCTCGCGCAGCATGGCCGCGGTGTGCCAGACGGTGTCACCCTCGGGCATCGGTCATCACCGCAGCCGCATTCCGCGCGGGGTGCGCGCGAAGCCCGCTTCCGACAGTGCCTCGGTGACGGGACTCGGCCCGCCGGGCAGCGGCTGCAGGGCCGGCACCCCGTCGATGCGTTCGACCAGGATCGACTCGACGCGCCGGGCGGTGACCAGGTCGGCCAGCCCCTGGGCCGCCGCGTGGTGGGCGCCGGGATCGCCGGTGAACGTCAGCAATGTCCGCCCGCCGCGCTCGAGGAACCAGGCCAGCTCACCGTCGACCAGCACGACGAGCGCGCCGGCCTTACGGCCCGGGCGTGGCCCGTCGGTCGCGGGCCAGGGCAGTGCGGCCCCGTACGGGTTGGCGGGGTCGGCGGCGGCCAGCACGACCGCCCGGTATTCGGGTCGCTCCGGGTCGATCCCGTCGAGGTAACCGCGCAGCCGGTCGACGGTGGAGGCGACGGCGAATTGGGCGCCGCCCAGCGACTCCACGAAGTATCCCCGCTGACACCGGCCGGCTTCTTCGAACGTGCTCAGAACCTTGTACAACGTGGCGAACCCCCCCGGCACATTTTCTGCCACCACCGCGCCTCTGGTCAGCACCCCATGCCGGTTGAGCAGCAATTCGGCTTGATAGTGGGCGCGCAGGGTGGAATCGGGCTCCGGGGTCGGCAGCGCCGACCACCGCCCGGCCACGGTGGGGTCGGTGGTCCGGGCGTTCGGATTTGCGACGCTGTACCGGCTCAGCCGCGGCGCCCGGCGGGTGCGGTGGGCGGGAGCCGAGCGTTTGCGGGCCCCGGTGCCCGTCAGCAGCGCGCGCACCGGGGCGAAGGTGTCCCCGGTGATCCAGCCCGCCCAGATCAGTTCCCACAGCGCATCTTTGAGCGCGGATTCGCAGATGCCGTCCTGAGCGAGCTGCCGGAAGAAGTACGCGCCGCCGCCGGCCAGGGTTTCCAGGATCGCGCGATGGGTGTCGGTGAAGTCGATCTCGTCGGGAGTCGTCAGGCTCAGCGGCGCGGAATCGCTGGCGTGCAAAGCAATCCAGCCGTCGCTGCCCGAGATCGACCCGGCGCCCGACCAGGTGACCTCGCCGGCCGCCAGCAGCTCGTCGAGCATCGCCGGCGAATAGCCGGCCACGCGCGGTGCCAGTACCAGCGGCTCGAGCGCCGACGCCGGTATCCGCACCCCGGTCAGCTGATCTATCACTGCCATCAGCCCATCCAGGCCGCTGGCGGCCCCCAGGTGATGCCAGGCCGGCAGGAAGCGTCCGTAGGCGGCGGTGCTGACCGGCTCGACCTGAGCGCGCAGCGCCGCCAGCGAACGCCGCCGCAGTATTCGCAAAACGTCTGCGTCACACCATTGTTCGCCGCCAACTCCGCCGGCACCGCCGGAAGCGATGAAGTCGCCGCGCACCAGCCGGCCGTCACTGGCCAGCCGGTTCAGCACGTCGGCCGTCACGCGCAGCCCCAGCCCGAAGCGGGCCGCGGCCTCGGCGGTGGTGAACGGGGTGCGGGTGCGCGCGTAGCGGCCCAGCAGCTCGCCGAGTGGGTCGGCCACCTGTTCGGTGAAGGTGGCCGGGACGCCCAGCGGGACGGCCACCCCGACCGCGTCGCGCAGGCGGCCGATGTCCTCGATGGCCACCCACCAGCTGCGGCCGGCGAACGACACCGTCAGCGCGCGCCGGGCGGCGCGCAAGCCTTCCAGCCAGCCGCCCACGTCGGCGGCCTCGGATCGCGCGGCGACCTCGTCTTCGGTCAGCGGGCCCAGCAGCCGCAGCAGGTCGGCAACCGCCTCGGCGTCGCGGGCGGCCCGCTCGGCGGTCAGATGCTGCAACTGGCGGCCGGTCGCGGCGATGACGTCCGCGTCGAGCAGCTCCCGCAGCTCGACGCGTCCGAGCAGCTCGGCCAGCAGCGTGCTGTCCAGCGACAGGGCCGCGGCGCGGCGCTCGGCGAGTGGGGAATCGCCTTCATACATGAACGCGCCGACGTAGCCGAAGAGCAGCGACGCGGCGAACGGTGACGGCTTGGGTGTTTCGGCCTCGAGCACCCGCACCCGGCGGTTGGCGATGCCCGTCATCAAATCAACCAGCGCCGGAACGTCGTACACGTCCTGCAGGCATTCCCGGACGGTCTCCAGCACGATCGGGAAGTCGGGATACTTGCGGGCCACGTCCAGCAATTGCGCGGCGCGCTGACGCTGGTGCCACAGCGGCGAGCGGCGGCCGGGGTGGCGCCGCGGCAGCAGCAGCGCGCGCGCCGCGCATTCCCGGAAGCGGGACGCGAACAGCGCCGAGCCGCCCACTTCGGCGGTGACGATCGGGTCGATTTCGTCAGCGTCGAAGACGAAAAGCTCTGCGCCCAGCGGGGCGCCCTCTTGGCTGGAGAGCCCGGTGTCGGGCAGATGCACGACGATGCCGTCGTCGGAAGCGGTCGGCTTCTCGTCGATGCCGTAGCGCTCGGCCAGCCGCCGGCCCACCGCCAGCGCGAGCGGGCCATGCACGCGCAGCCCGTACGGCGAGTGCAGGATCACCCGCCAGTCGCCGAGCTCGTCGCGGAATCGTTCGACCAGCAGGGTGGTGTCGGTGGGCACCGTTGCAGTGGCGGTCCGCTGGTCGTCGAGCAAGACCCACAGGTTGTCGGTCGCGTAGTCGTTGAAACCCAATGCGGCGCAACGTGTTCCGAATTCCTCGCGGTTCAGCCCGGCAAGCTCGCCGGTGAACGCGCCCAGCGCCGCGCCGAGCTCGGCAGGGCGGCCTACGCCGTCGCCGCGCCAGAACGGCAGCCGGGCGGGCAGGCCCGGCGCCGGAATCACCAGCACTCGATCGTGGGTGATCTCGGTGATCCGCCAGCTGGTCGCCCCCAGCGAGATCACATCACCGGGCCGCGACTCGTAGACCATCTCCTCGTCGAGTTCACCTACCCGCGAAGGCTTTTCGGCCTCACTGGCCAGGTAGACGGTGAACATCCCGCGATCGGGGATCGCGCCGCCGGACGTGACGGCCAGCCGCTGCGCACCGGGCCGGGCGGTCAGCGTGCCGGTGTCGCGGTCGTACACCAGGCGCGGTCGCAGTTCGGCGAATTCGGTGGACGGGTACTTGCCGCTCAACAGGTCCAGGGTGGCTTCGAACACGCTGCGCGGCAGGGTCGAGAACGGGGCGCTGCGTCGTACCGTGTCGAACCACCGGTCGGCGTTCAGCGGCTCGAGCGCGGCGGCGGCTACCGTCTGCTGGGCCAGGATGTCGAGCGGGTTGGCCGGCACCCGCATGCTCTCGATCTGCCCGGCCAGCATCCGCTGCACGCTGACCGCGCAACTGATCAGATCGGTGCGGTGCTTGGGGAACAGCACACCTCGGGACACCTCGCCGACCTGATGGCCGGCCCGCCCGATGCGCTGCAAGCCGCTGGCCACCGACGGCGGCGCCTCCACCTGGATCACCAGATCGACGGCACCCATGTCGATGCCCAGCTCCAGGCTCGACGTGGCGACCACGGCCTTGAGTAGCCCGCGTTTGAGGTCCTCTTCGACCAGCGCGCGCTGTTCCTTGCTGACCGAACCGTGGTGCGCGCGAGCCAGCACCGGATCGGCGCCGTAGGTCTGGCCGCTGCCCATGATGTGGGCCGGAGCCCCGCCGGGCACCTTGCGGTTGACCTTTTGATTGTCCGGGTCCGACAGTTCGACACCGCTGCGCTCCGCGTGAATCTCGTTGAGCCGTGCGGTAAGTCGTTCGGCCAGCCGTCGCGAATTGGCGAACACGATGGTCGAGCTGTGCGCTTCGATCAGGTCGACCAGGCGGGCCTCGACGTCGGGCCAGATTGTGTTTTCGGCCAGGTTAGCCATGTCGGGCACCGGCACCTGCACGGTGAGCTGAAAGGATTTGGCCGACGGGGGAGCAACGATCGTGGTCGGGGCGGTACCGGACAGGAACCGCGCGAGCTCCTCGGGCGGGCGCACCGTCGCCGACAGTCCGATGCGCTGCGCGGGCCGCCCGTCCCGCAGGTCTCGGGATAAGTCCTCGAGCCGCTCCAGCGACACCGCCAGGTGTGCGCCGCGCTTGCCCGCGGCGATCGCATGCACCTCGTCGATGATCACCGTCTGTACGCCGGCCAGCGTGTCGCGCGCGGCCGAGGTCAGCATCAGGAACAGCGACTCGGGGGTGGTGATCAGCACGTCGGGCGGGGAGTTGATCAGCTGGCGGCGCTGCGCCGGCGGGGTGTCACCCGAGCGAACCCCGACACTGATGTCGGGGGCGGGCAGGCCGTGGCGCTCGGCGATTCGCCTCAGCCCGGCCAGCGGCGTGCGCAGGTTGCGCTCCACGTCGACCGCTAGCGCCTTGAGCGGCGAGACATACAGCACGCGGGTGCCGCTGCGGCGTTCGTCCGCGCCGGTGGTGCGGGCCAAGGAGTCCAAGGCCCACAGGAACGCCGCCAACGTCTTACCGGATCCGGTCGGCGCTATGACCAGCGTGTTGTTGCCGTCGGCAATGGCATCCCAGGCCGCCGCCTGCGCGGTGGTCGGCGCCGGGAAGGTGCTACTGAACCACTCGCGGGTTATCTCGCTGAACTTCTCGAGTGCTTCGGTGCTCACCTGCCCATGGTGCCAACACACACCGACAGAAACGTGCTACTGCGGTTGATGGCGGGCGGTCGCCATCGCGTGGGCGAGTTCCTCGGGAATCTCGGGAACCCGGGTGATCGCGTCGAGCAGCGTGTGCGCGCACGAGTCGGCCAGGCGCTCGGCACTGGTGGTCGGGTCCATGATGCGCTGACGGCACAACTCGAACGTGAACGCGATCCAGCCGTTGAGGATCACCCGCAGGTCCCGCTCGACGTCGGGCGCCAGCTTCGCCCCCGGAACCGCGGCCACGACCTCATGAATACGGGTCATGATGTGTTCCAGCTGGCGATTCTTGGCATCGTCCTCGACGCCGAGTAGAACCGGGTCGGACCGGCCCAGGCCGACGTAAGCGGCCCAAGCGGCCTCCGGGTTCTGTTCGTGGTAGGCCATGTAGGCCAGCACGCCCATCCGCGCCTCTTCGAACATCGTCAGCCCGGTCATCGGCTCTTTGTTCGTCGCCTCGTAGAGCCGGTCGGCCTCGTCCTTGACCACCGCGGCGAAGAACGCTCGCTTGTCGGGGAAGTAGTGGTACATCAGCGCCCGCGAGACGCCGGCCCGCTCGGCGATCTCGTCGATGCGGACCTCGTCGTAAGGCCGCTTCCCGAATACTTCCGCCCCTAACGCAAGCAGTTCGGCGCGTCGGTCCTCAGGGGACAACCGCCTCCTAGCCGTTGGCATGTGTCAGATAGTACTCACGAAGACGGGCAGACAATTCAGCTTGCGTTTATCCGAACTCCACACCTTGAGCCAAGGGCAGCTCGCTGGAGTAATTCACGGTGTTGGTGGCCCGTCGCATGTAGGCCTTCCACGCGTCCGAGCCGGATTCCCGCCCGCCGCCGGTTTGCTTCTCGCCGCCGAACGCGCCACCGATTTCGGCCCCCGACGTGCCAATATTGACGTTCGCGATGCCGCAGTCGGAGCCGTCCAGGAATCGCTCGGCCTCGCGCAGGTCGGTGGTGAAGATCGCCGACGAGAGCCCTTGCGGCACGCCGTTGTTGAGCGCGATCGCGTCGTCCAGGGCGTCGTAGGTGAGCACGTAGAGGATCGGCGCGAACGTCTCGGCGGCCACGATGTCGCTCTGTGCGGGCATGCGCACCACCGCCGGTGCGACGTAGTAGGCGCTGGGATACGCCTCGCCCCAGACGTCCTGGTAGTCGCCGCCCATCACCTCGCCGCCCTCGGCGCGCGCCTGTTCCAGCGCGCCGACCATGTCGCGGTAGGCGGTCTCGTGGATCAGCGGGCCGATGAGCGTGCCCGGCGCCGACGGGTCGCCGATCGGCAACTGCCGGTACGCGGCGGCCACCCGCTCGACGACCACGTCGGCCAGCGAGCGGTGCACGATCAGCCGGCGCAGGCTGGTGCAGCGCTGACCGGCGGTGCCGGCGGCGGCGAACACGATGGCGCGCAGCGCCAGATCCAGGTCGGCCGACGGCGTCACGATCGCGGCGTTGTTGCCGCCCAGCTCCAGCAGCGCCCGCCCGAAGCGCGCGGCCACCCGCGGACCCACCTGCCGGCCCATCCGCACCGAACCCGTCGCGGACACCAGCGCGACCCGCGGGTCGTCGACCAGCCGCTCGCCCAGGTCGCGTTCGCCCAGCACCAACTGGCTCACCGCGGGCGGCGCACCGACGTCGGCGGCGGCCCGCCCGATCAGCGCGTGGGCGGCCAGCGCGGTCAACGGCGTCAGCTCGGAGGGCTTCCATACCACCGTGTCCCCGCAGACCAGGGCCACCGCGGTGTTCCACGCCCACACCGCGACCGGGAAGTTGAACGCGGTGATGACCCCGACCACGCCCAGCGGATGCCAGGTCTCGGCCAGCCGGTGCCCGGGGCGCTCCGAGGCGATGGTCCGGCCGTAGAGCTGGCGCGACAGGCCGACCGCGAACTGGCAGATGTCGATCATCTCCTGCACTTCGCCGAGGGCTTCGGAGGTGATCTTGCCGACCTCGAGCGTCACCAGCGTCGCGAGGTCGTTCTGGTGTGCGGTGAGCAGCTCGCCGAGGCGGGCCACCAGGGCACCGCGCACCGGGGCCGGGGTGGCGCGCCACGTGGTGAAGGCCTCGGCGGCCGCGGCGATCGCGCGGTCGGCCTGCTCGGGCGTGGTCTGTTCGACGGTGAAAAGCACCTCACCGGTGATCGGCGTGCTGGCCGCCAGGCCATGTCCGTCGGGCTCGCCGAGGCTGACGTCGGCGCCCGTCGCCCGCAGGGCCTGACGTGCCCGGGCGCGCAACTCGTCAGAGGTCGTCATGCCGATGCCTCCTCGTAGAGCAGATAGGGGTCATGGATATGGTGGCCGATCGCCCCGGCCAGCCACTCGGCGCTGTAGCCAGCATCGTCGATGCCCTCCGCGGTCCTGAAGGCCGCCCGGGCGTCGCGTTCCAGGTTGGACCGGAAGATGCCCGCCGCCGAGGCCGGCAGGAAGTCTTCGTAGACGATCGGGGCCGCCGGGTCACCGCCGCGGTAGTAGGCCAGGCCCTCGGCGGCCATCTCCGTGTCGGTCGACGGGAAGTGGTCGCTCCAGACTTCGGCGGGATCCTCGGCGGCCATTGCGGCGTCGTAGCGTTCGCGCCCGCGCGGGGTCAGCGCCACACCGCGCGCCTCCACCTCGCCGAACCGCACCCGCAGACTCCCCGCCGTCACGGTCCCGTCGCGACCGCGAAACAGACATGATTCGGCCAGCGCGCGAAATGACGTCTGGCGCAACAACACCGCGGGTCCGTCGGTGCGCGGCGGGCCCTGGATGGCATCGATCATCGTGATGCCGCGCCCGGTCATCCGCTGGTACAGCTCGTCGATGTCCAGGACGCGCGGCGTCAGATGGTTGATGTGGGTGGAACCCACGCCGGCGATGTCGGCGGCCACCGCACAGACCCGGGACAACTCGTCGTACCAGGCCTTGTTGATCGGCTCCCGCGACAGCGCGAAGGCGCCCACCGCCGCGGCGACGAACGCGTCGGCTTCCTCGGCGTCGCAGGCACCCTCGGCGGCGATCAACCGGGCCCGACCGAGCAGCGCGGGGTCGAACAGCTCGCGGCGCGCGAGGAACGTCTCGACGCGGGTCCGCAGGTCGGGATCGAAGTACCGCGCGTCGCGGGTGGCCAGCATCGACGTGAACACCCGAAAAGGATTGCGCGCCAACTCGTTTGTATCGATGGGCCGAAAAGCGGTCGATACCACCGGAATCGGCGTGCGGGCGCGACGTAGGTCGTAGTACCCGACGGGTCTCATGCCGAACGCCGCGAACAAGTCCGCGATCGCGGCCAGTTCGGCCGGGCTGCCCACCCGGATGGCGCCGTGCCGTTCGGCGGTGACCCGTGCCAAGGAGCCCAGACGTTCGGCGCCGCGATGGCGTGCCACGTGCTCGGCGTTGACCTGTTCGCTGACCTCGACCAGGGTGCCGTAGGCGGGCACCTCGCCGGCATACATCGCCGACAACCCCGCCGCGAAGCGCTCGCGGAGCTGCCAGGTCACCAGCCTTTTGACGCGGCTCACGGTTAATCTCTGGCCATGAGTGAGTCGCTCGACGACATCGACCGGATTCTGGTGCGCCGCCTGGTTGCCGACGGACGCGCCACCCTCGCGGAGTTGGCCGCGAGTGCGGGCCTGTCGGTCTCGGCAGTGCAGTCCCGGGTGCGCCGGCTGGAGGCCCGCGGCGTGATCTCGGGGTACGCCGCGCGGATCGACCCCGAAGCGATCGGGCACGTGCTATCGGCGTTTGTGGCCATCACTCCTCTTGATCCTTCCCAACCCGATGATGCGCCCGCCCGCCTGGCACACATCGAGGAGATCGAGGCGTGCCACTCGGTGGCGGGCGAGGAAAGCTATGTCCTGCTGGTGCGCGTCAAGTCCGCGCGGGCGCTCGAGGATCTGCTGCAGCGAATCCGGACCGCGGCCAACGTCCAGACCCGAAGCACGATCATACTCAATACTTTTTACAGCGATCGGCAATATATACCATAAAAGATACGGCAATATCGTCATAAATCCGTAAATAGTCAGATAGCATGGCGGTATGACTGCCGTCCTGTCGCAAGCCCACGGCGTCCACGACGTGTTGTCGCGCAGCATGCTGGTCGATGGTTTTGATTTCGTGCTCGACCTGACCCGGTCGTGCGGCTCGTATCTGGTCGACGCCCGCGACGGCCGGCGCTATCTCGACATGTTCACCTTCTTCGCCTCGTCGGCGCTCGGGATGAACCATCCGGCCCTGGCCGACGACGCGGAGTTCCGCGCCGAACTGACCGTGGCCGCGCTGAACAAGCCGAGCAACGCCGATGTGTACACCGCGGCCATGGCCGGCTTCGTCGAGACCTTCGCCCGGGTGCTGGGCGACCCGGCGCTGCCGCATCTGTTCTTCATCGACGGCGGCGCACTCGCGGTGGAGAACGCCCTCAAGGTGGCCTTCGACTGGAAGAGCCGGTACAACGAAAAGCGCGGGATTGATCCCGAGCTGGGCACCCGGGTGCTGCACCTGCGCGGTGCCTTCCACGGCCGCAGCGGCTACACACTGTCGCTGACCAACACCAAGCCGGTCACCGTGGCCCGCTTCCCGAAGTTCGACTGGCCGCGCATCGACGCGCCGTACATCCGGCCGGGCCTGAACAAGACGGACATGGACGCGGCCGAAGCCGAGTCGCTGCGCCAGGCCCGGGCGGCGTTCGAGGCCCACCCGCACGACATCGCCTGCTTCATCGCCGAACCCATCCAGGGCGAGGGCGGCGACCGCCACTTCCGGCCCCAGTTCTTCGCGGCGATGCGCGCACTGTGCGACGAACACGATGCGTTGCTGATCTTCGACGAGGTGCAGACCGGCTGCGGGCTGACCGGAACCCCTTGGGCCTACCAGCAATTGGGCGTGCAGCCCGACGTGGTGGCATTCGGCAAGAAGACCCAGGTGTGCGGGGTGATGGCCGGCCGGCGGGTCGACGAGGTCGCCGACAACGTCTTCGCCGTCTCCTCCCGGATCAACTCGACGTGGGGCGGCAATCTGACCGACATGGTGCGGGCGCGGCGCATCCTCGAAATCATCGAGGCCGACGGACTGTTCGATCGGGCCGCCGAGCGGGGCCGCTATCTGCTGGGCCGGCTGGTCGAGCTCGCCGGCGAGTTCGGCGCGCTGGTGTCCGACCCCCGCGGTCGGGGGCTGATGTGCGCGTTCAGCCTGCCGACCGCCGCCGGTCGTGACGAGTTGATCAGCCGGCTGTGGCACCGGGGTGTGATCGTGTTACCCGCCGGAGACGACGGCGTGCGATTCCGTCCAGCGCTAACGGTGTCGCGGGCCGAAATCGACGTGGCTGTCGCGTCGGTGCGTGACTGTCTGAGAGAAATGGGTAACTAATCCGTCGGTGCGGACGAAACACACATGGAGTCAGCACGCGGAATATGAGGTTCTCGATGCCGAAAGCAGATGAGCGATCACGGGGTGATCGTCTGGGTTCCGAAGACGGCGAGGTGCGCGCCGCCGTCCGCTTTGCCGTCTTGGCGGCGGCCGCGGGAGTCGGATTCATCGTGATGGCCGCGTTGTGGGTCAGCACCTGCCCGGGAACGGGCGTGGACACGGCCGCCTGCGGGGTGCCGCAGCGCACCTTGCTGGCCGTCGGGGGTCCGCTGATCCTGTTGGCCGGCGGCCTGTGGGCGTTCGTGCGGACCTACCGGGTATGGCGGGTCGAGGGCACCTGGTGGGGATGGCACGGCGCGGGCTGGTTCTTGTTGACGCTGATGATCGTCGCGGTCTCCATGGGTGTTCCGGCGATTGCCGGTCCGGCGCTGGGGGGCTCATAATCAGAGGTGCGACCCTAGGAGCAGCCATGGGAGACACCTATCACGACCCCGTCGACCATTTGCGGACGACGCGGCCGCTCGCCGGCGAATCACTGATCGACGTACTGCACTGGCCCGGATACCTGATGGTGGTGGCCGGGGTGGTCGCGGTGTGCGGAAGCCTTGCGGCATTCGGCACCGGACATCAGCACGAGGGCATGACCGCAGGGGTGACGGCGCTTGTCGTCACGGTGGTGGGCCTGGTGTGGCTGGCAGCCGAACACCGACGGGTGCGCCGGATCTTCGATCGGTGGTACCTCGACCACCCCGATGCGGTCAGGCAGTCGCCAGATTCGTAGGTTATCCGCGACATCGAGTGGGTATCAGGTCTAAACCATGATGAGTGCCCATGATGATTTTGTGCGCAGCGCCTGTGATTCTGGATCGCCGGTGGTGTCTGGCGCGTCCATGCCGAGCGACATTCCCCGGCCGCGATGAGGGCTGACCACGCGATGAGGGCTGACCAGGTGGGCTGTCCCGACCAATGGAGCGCCCCTAAGCGAGGGGTAGTGTGAGCCAAACGTTGCCGGGAGACCATATGACCGATGTTGGATTGCGCGCTGACAAGCGTCAGCGCGGCCACAGAGCCGTCGAATTACATGTTGCTGCTCGCCTGGAGAACCTCGCCATGCTGCGCACGCTGGTGGGTGCGATCGGCACTTACGAGGACCTGGATTTCGACGCCGTGGCGGATCTGCGGCTCGCGGTCGACGAGGTATGCACGCGGTTGATCCGGTCGGCTACCCCGGATGCGACGCTGATCGTGGTGGTCGACCCGCGCGAAGACGAATTGGTGGTCGAGGCGTCCGCCGCGTGCGACACCCACGACGTCGTCTCGCCGGGCAGCTTCAGCTGGCACGTCCTGACGTCGCTGGCCGACGACGTCCAAACTTTCCACGACGGTCGTGAACCCACTGCAACCGGCAGCGTCTTCGGTATCAAGTTGACGGCGCGACGGGCGGCCGCTAGCCGGTGACAGCGCAAGCTGACGGCGGTTCGGGCTCGTCACGCCCAAACGAATACGCCGATGTTCCGGATATGTTCCGTGAGCTGGCCACTGTCTCGGCCGACTCGGCGGAATTCCAGCGCCAACGGGACAAGATCGTCGAGCGGTGCTTGCCGCTGGCCGATCACATCGCCCGCCGGTTCGAGGGTCGCGGCGAACCGCGCGACGACCTGGTTCAGGTTGCGCGCGTGGGATTGGTCAATGCCGTGGTGCGCTTCGACGTCGACGCCGGATCGGACTTCGTGTCGTTCGCGGTGCCCACGATCATGGGTGAGGTCCGCCGGCACTTCCGGGACAACAGCTGGTCGGTCAAGGTGCCGCGACGCCTCAAGGAGCTGCATCTGCGGCTCGGCAGCGCGACCGCCGACCTGTCGCAGCGCCTGGGGCGGGCGCCCACCGCAACCGAACTCGCGGCCGAGCTGGAAATGGATCGCGCCGAGGTCGTCGAGGGTCTGGTAGCGGGCAGCTCGTACAACACCCTGTCCATCGACAGCGGTGGGGGCGGCGGCGACGAAGAGGACGCGCGGGCCATCGCGGACACGCTGGGTGACGTCGACGCCAGCATCGATCGCATCGAGGACCGCGAGTCGCTACGTCCGTTGCTGGAGAGCCTGCCCGAGCGAGAGCGAACGGTGTTGGTGCTCAGGTTCTTTGAGTCGATGACGCAGACTCAGATCGCCGAACGAGTCGGCATTTCGCAGATGCACGTCTCGCGGCTGCTGGCTAAATCGCTAGCTCGGCTCCGCGACCAGCTGGAGTAGCGGCCGCGCGTTGGGGCTCACGCTCCACGCGACCCGCTCCAGCAGCGGCTCCTGCATCGGTGTCGTCACCGGCAGGGTGCCATCCGGGTCGCACACCCGCAACAGCCGCATCACCGCCGGGCTGGGCACCATCGCCCAGCTGAGTTGGGCGCCCGAGCACACCACGTTGATACGGTGCAGCGCCGAAAAACCAGATGTACCAATGAAATCGAGACTGCGTAGATCGAGGATCACGCGCTTGGCGCGGCGCGCATTGCGCTGCACGTAGATCGCCAGCTGGTCGGAGTTCGCGGCGTCGAGTTCACCGTCGACCGTGATGACGGTGCCCGACGCGCTCCAGGTGGCGCTGAATTGAGCCGTGCGGCATTGCTGCCAGGATTGGGCCACAGACATTGCTTCACTCCCTCGTACCGAGGATTGGTGTGAGGACTATGCCAACGGTGAAACGCTGAAGGTGGGAATTCGCCTTCCGCGCGGCGCTCACATAGTCCGGGCGGCTGTGAACTCAACCTGACTCGAACCCTACCCCCGGTGCCGGAAGCCGACAACGTTTACTTAGCTGATTCCCAGGTAGCCTGGTCAGCAGCTATTTGATTTCGGCGAGGACCGTGCCCTGGGTGATGGCGATGCCGGCTTCCACCGCAAGGCCGGTGATGGTGCCGTCCTTGTGGGCGGTGACCGGGTTCTCCATCTTCATCGCTTCGAGGACCACCACCAGTTCCCCGACCACGACCTGCTGGCCCTCCTCGACCGCGACCTTGACCACGGTGCCCTGCATCGGAGCGGTCACCGCGTCGCCCGAGGCCGCCGCGCCGCCGTGCGCCCCGCGCTTGCGCGGCTTCGGCTTCTTGCGGACGACGCCGGCGCCGGTCACGCCGGTACCGCCACCGTTGGACAGCGCCAGATCGCCGGGCAGCGACACCTCGAGCCGGCGGCCGTCGACCTCGACGACCACCTTTTGCCGGGGCTGAGTCTCCTCCTCGTCGAGCGGCTCACCGCCGGTGAACGGCTCGACGGTGTTGTCCCACTCCGTCTCGATCCAGCGGGTGTGCACCGCGAAACTCTTCCCGTCGCCGATGAACGCCGGGTCGGACACCACGGCGCGGTGGAACGGGATGACCGTGGCCAGGCCCTCGACGTGGAATTCGTCCAGCGCGCGGCGCGAGCGCGCCAGCGCCTCCTCGCGGGTGGCGCCGTACACGATCAGCTTGGACAGCATCGAGTCGAACTGGCCGCCGATCACCGAGCCCGCCTCGACGCCGGAGTCCAGCCGCACGCCGGGGCCGGTCGGGATGTCGTAGCGGGTGACCGGTCCGGGTGCCGGCAGGAAGCCGCGGCCGGCGTCCTCGCCGTTGATCCGGAATTCGATCGCGTGCCCGCGCGGTGTCGGGTCCTCGGTGATGTCCAGCTTTTCGCCGTTGGCGATCTTGAACTGCTGCAGCACCAGGTCGATGCCCGCGGTCTCCTCGGTGACCGGGTGCTCAACCTGTAGACGGGTGTTGACCTCGAGGAACGAGATCAGGCCGTCCTGGCCCACCAGGTATTCGACGGTTCCCGCGCCGTAGTAGTGCGCCTCTTTGCAGATCCGCTTGGCCGACTCGTGGATCTCCTTGCGCTGCGCGTCGGTGAGGAACGGCGCCGGGGCCTCCTCGACCAGCTTCTGGAAGCGGCGCTGCAGCGAGCAGTCGCGGGTGCCGGCGACGATGACGTTGCCGTGCTGGTCGGCGATCACCTGGGCCTCGACGTGGCGCGGCTTGTCCAGGTAGCGCTCGACGAAGCATTCACCGCGACCGAAGGCCGCGACGGCCTCACGGGTGGCCGACTCGAACAGCTCGGGGATCTCTTCGATGCTGCGGGCCACCTTCATGCCGCGGCCACCACCACCGAAGGCCGCCTTGATCGCGACCGGCACGCCGTACTCCTTGGCGAAGGCCACCACCTCGTCGGCATCCTTGACCGGATCGGGGGTGCCGGGCACCAGCGGCGCCTGGGCGCGAGCGGCGATGTGGCGGGCGGTGACCTTGTCGCCGAGATCGCGGATCGACTGCGGGCTGGGCCCGATCCAGATCAGGTTGGCGTCCAGGACCGCCTGGGCGAAATCGGCGTTCTCCGACAGGAAGCCGTAACCCGGGTGGATGGCGTTGGCGCCGGACTTGGCCGCCGCGTCGAGAATTTTGCCGAAGTCCAGGTAGGACTCGGCGGAAGTCTGACCGCCCAGGGCGAACGCCTCGTCGGCCAGACGCACGTGGGGCGCGTCGGCGTCGGGCTCGGCGTACACCGCCACGCTGGACAGGCCCGCGTCGCGGGCCGCCCGGATCACCCGGACAGCGATTTCGCCGCGGTTGGCGACGAGCACCTTGGAGATCCTTGAGCTGGCGTGACTGGCCACTGCGCCTCCTGTTTTGGCCTATCGGCAGAGATTGTTCTGCGTGCGTCTCTAAGAGAATTTCTTACAACGATTTCGGGGGAAGTCTAAGCGCCGCGCCGTCGGGACGATGAGGCGGTGTCGGTATTCGGGGGTTACTCGGCGGTAGCTCGCAGCCGCCTTTTGATGCGGGCCAGCATTGCCGACATGCCCCGCAGCCGCAGCGGGCTGATCAGAGCGGCCAACCCTAGCTCGCTGTAGAAATCTTCGGGCACCGCCAGGATGTCGGCGGCCGGTTGCTGGTCGAGGCCGGCGGCCAGGATCGACGCGAACCCACGGGTGGTGGGCGCTTCGGCGGGAGCGCTGAAATACAGCCGCACCCGGTTCGGGTCGTGCGCGTCGACATGCAGGAACAGCGGCGACTGGCACTCGGGAACCGGCTCCATCGCCGCTTCGGCCAGATCCTCGGGCAGGTCCGGCAGGTCGTCGGCGAACTCCAGCAGCAGCTTCAGCTTGTCCTGACCCTGCACTTCGGCGAAGTCGGACACCACCTCGGCCAGGGGAGCGGGCAGAGTCATCAGGCCGGTACGGCTCCCGGTGCCTGGCCCGGTTCGGAGCCCGCGACGATCGGCACCCGCACGGTGTTGCCCCACTCGGTCCAGGACCCGTCGTAGTTGCGCACACCGGGCTTGCCCAGCAGGTGGGTGAGCACGAACCAGGTGTGGCTGGACCGCTCGCCGATACGGCAGTAGACGACCGTCTTGTCGTCGGGTTGCAGGAAACCGTAGAGCTCGTCGAGTTCCTCGCGGCTGCGGAACCGGCCGCTCTCGTCGACCGCCTTGCCCCACGGGATCGATCGGGCGGTGGGGATGTGCCCGGCCCGCAGCGCGCCCTCTTCGGGGTAGTCGGGCATGTGCGTGCGCTTGCCGGTGTATTCGTCGGGGGAGCGCACGTCGATCAGCGGCTGGCTGCCCAGGATGTCGAGCACGTCGTCCTTGTAGGCGCGGATCGGCGCGTCGTTGCGGGCCACGACGGGGTAGCCGGTCGAGGTCTTGGTCGGCACCTCGAGGCTGGTGTCCCGTCGCTCGGACAGCCACAGGTCACGCCCGCCGTTGAGCAACCGCACATCGGGGTGGCCGAACAACGTGAAGACCCACAGCGCGTACGCCGCCCACCAGTTGCTCTTGTCGCCGTAGATGACCACGGTGTCGTCGCGCGAGATGCCCTTGCGGTCCATCAGCTCCGCGAATTGCTCACCGGAGATGTAGTCGCGGACCCGCGGGTCGTTGAGGTCGGTGTGCCAGTCGATCTTGACGGCGCCGGGGATGTGTCCGATGTCGTAGAGCAACACGTCCTCGTCGGATTCGACGATCGCCAGACCGGGCGAGCCGAGGTGGCCGGACAGCCAGTCGGCGGTGACCAAGCGTTCGGGGTGGGCGTAGGCCGACAGCGTGGGGCTTGAATCGGGGGGTAGCGGCACATGGCAAAGCCTACTCACCCTCAGTGTTTCGGAACCACGCGTTCCGGCTGACCCGGCTTCCACACGGTGACGTTGAGGCGCTCGTCGCGCAGCTCGATCGCCGATGCGCCGGTGATCTCGGTGCCAAAGAAGGCGAAGTCCTCGCCGCGCAGATCCAATCCGGTGTCCTCGGCCAAGTCCTCGACGAACCGCTCGCGGCGCGCGCTGTCGCTGCATTCGCGCGCGAAGCCCCACAGCTTGGCGTCGCCGTCGGCCAGCTGGTTGTCGACCGTCGCGGTATGCAGGCAAAACCGTGGATCACGCAGCAGGTCAGCGAATTTCGTGGTGCCCGGCATCCCGGGCAGCCACAACTGGTCCTCGAAGATGCGCGGTTCCATCGGGCTGATCCGCGGGAAGCCGTCGGCGCGCAGCGTGGCCAGCATGCACAGGTTGCCGGTCGCGCGATGCCTGCGTGTGAAGATGTCTGCGATGCGCGGCGCCTGCTCGGCGAACTCCGTCCAGGTGGCCATGCCGCGACCCTACGGTTCCCGCTCGGCGTTGACCGCCCACAACGCGGCCACCGACAGCCCCGCCCGCCGCAGCAGCAACCTCACCAGCGGCAGGCTCAGACCGATCACGTTGGACGGATCGCCGTCGACGCCGTCGATGAACCAGCCGCCCAGGCCGTCCAGGGTGAAGCCGCCGGCGACCCGCAGCGATTCGCCGTCGGCCAGGTAGGCCTCCAGGTCGTCGGGCTCCGGCGTTCCGAAATGCACTGTGGTGATTGATGTTTGCGCTTCGCAATGGACAATGTTGCTGTCCTGCAGCCGAATAACGCAGTGGCCGGTATAAAGCTGGCCGCAGCGCCCGGCCATCGCCTGCCAGAGTTGGCGCGCGGCCTCGACCGATTCCGGCTTGCCGCACAGCCTGCCATCGAGGTAGAGCATCGAATCACAGCCGATCACAACACAATCCGTTGCGACGGCGGCATCCAATTCGCCGGCCACCTGCTCGGCCTTGGCCTGGGCCAGCGCACAGACCACGTCGCCGGGCGCTGCGTGGGGTCCCAGACTGTCGATCAGGCGATCCTCTTCGACGCCGGAGACCACAACCAGGGGATCGATGCCCGCCTGGCGCAGCACCTTGAGGCGGCTAGTGGAGGCCGACCCGAGCACGACGCGGGTCATCGCTGCATGTGGATGCGTTCCTGCAGGGTGACTCGCTGGTAGTTACTGATCGCATAGCGCAGCTTGTCGACCGGAAGTCCCCAGCGGGTCTTTTCCGGTTGCTCGGGCGCCGCGCCACCCCCGACACTGCCCAGCACGGTGATCAGCGCGGCCACCTCCGCGGCGGTGGGACGGCCTCGCAAAATCTGGATGTGCGGCACGTGCGGCGTATTGACGGCCTCGTCGCTCACTGGGGCTGAACCGTTCGTCTCGGCGCTCACAGGGGAATGTTCCCGTGCTTCTTCGGTGGCAGGTGGGAGATCTTGCGTTCCAGCAGCCGCAGCGCCGTGGCGATGTAGCCGCGGGTGTGCGACGGCGGGATCACCGAGTCGACGTAGCCGCGCTCGGCGGCGACGTACGGGTTGACCAGCGTGTCCTCGTACTCCTGCTGCAACTGCAGCCGCAGCTCGTCGACGTCGCGGCCCTCGGCGGCGGCCTGCTTGAGCTGCTGGCGGTAGACGAAGCCGACCGCACCGGAGGCGCCCATCACCGCGATCTGCGCGGTGGGCCAGGCCAGGTTGACATCGCAGCCCATGTCCTTGGACCCCATCACGCAGTACGCGCCGCCGTAGGCCTTGCGGGTGATGACGGTGATCTTGGGGACGGTGGCCTCACCGTAGGCGTACAACAGCTTGGCGCCGCGCCGGATGATGCCGTTGTATTCCTGGCCGGTGCCCGGCAGGAAGCCGGGCACATCCACCAGCATGATGATCGGGATGTTGAAGCAGTCACAGGTCCGCACGAACCGGGCTGCCTTCTCCGAGGCGTTGATGTCCAGGCAGCCCGCGAACTGAGTGGGCTGGTTGGCCACGATCCCGACCGGCCGCCCGTCGACCCGGCCGAATCCGACGACGATGTTCTGCGCGTAACCGCCCTGAACTTCCAGGAATTCGTCGTCGTCGAGGATGCGGGTGATGACCTCGTGCATGTCGTACGGCTGGTTGGGCGAGTCCGGGATCAGCGCGTCCAGCTCGAGGTCCTCTTCGGTGAGGTTCTCCTCGATCGGACCCTCCGGCGCCGGCACCGCGTAGCGGGGCGCGTCGGTGAAGTTGTTGGGCGGCAGGTAGCCCAGCAGGTCGCGAACCCAGTCGAAGGCGTCCTGCTCACCGGAGGCGACGTAGTGCAGCGTGCCCGACTTGGCCATGTGGGTGTGGGCGCCGCCGAGTTCCTCCATCGTGACGTCCTCGCCGGTGACGGTCTTGATGACGTCGGGCCCGGTGATGAACATCTGGCTGGTCTGGTCGACCATCACGACGAAGTCGGTCAGGGCGGGGGAGTACACGTGTCCGCCGGCAGCGGCACCCATGATCAGCGAGATCTGCGGGATGACGCCGGAGGCCAGGATGTTGTTGCGGAAGATGCGGCTGTACAGGCCCAGCGAGACGACGCCTTCCTGGATCCGCGCGCCGGCGCCGTCGTTGATACCGATCAGTGGGCGGCCGGTCTTGATAGCCAGCTCCTGGACCTTGACGATCTTCTCGCCGTAGACCTCGCCGAGGCTGCCGCCGAACACCGTGGCGTCCTGGCTGAAGATGCAGACGTCGCGGCCGTCGATGGTGCCGTACCCGGTGATCACACCGTCGCCGAGCGGGCGGTTGGCTTCCAGGCCGAAGTTGGTGCTTCGGTGCTTGGCCAGCGCGTCGAGCTCGACGAACGAGTCCTCGTCCAGCAGAGCAAGGATGCGCTCGCGGGCGGTCAGCTTGCCCTTGGCATGCACCTTCTCGACGGCCTCTTCACCGACGGGGTGCAACGATTCTTCCCGGCGCTTGTGCAGCTCGGCCAGCTTGCCCGCGGTGGTGTGGATGTCGATGGTGTGCTCGGCAGCGGGTTCCGCAGTGTGGTCGGTAACGCTCGTCATGGGAGTCGAGCTTAGCGGCGGGGATAGGCTGCGCTGACTATGGGCACGGTGCAGTGGAGTGAAGAGTACGACGTGCTGGTCGCGGGATCGGGTGGCGGCGGGGTCACCGGTGCCTACACCGCGGCGCGCGAGGGCCTCGAGGTGCTGCTGATCGAGGCGACCGGGAAATTCGGTGGCACGACGGCTTATTCCGGCGGCGGCGGCGTCTGGTTCCCGTGCAATCCGGTGCTGGTGCGCGCGGGCATGGACGACGACACCATCGAGGACGCGCTCACCTACTACCGGGCCGTGGTCGGCGATCGTACGCCCCGCGACCTGCAAGAGACGTTCGTGCGCGGTGGCGCGCCGCTGATCGAGTACCTGGAGAAAGACCCCAACATCAAGTTCGTGCCGTTGCCCTGGCCGGACTATTACGGCAAGGCACCGAAGGCGCGCCTGGACGGGCAGCGCCACATCGCGGCGAAGCCCTTGAAGGTGGCCGCGGCTCCCGAATTGCGCGATGCGATTCGCGGGCCGCTGGACACCGACCGGCTCGGCGCGCAAACGCCGCCCGACTACTACCTCGGCGGCCGCGCGCTGATCGCGCGTTTCCTCAAGGCCATCGAGCAGTACCCGAGCGCGTCGCTGCGACGCGACACCGCGCTGGTCGAACTGGTGATGTCCGACGGGCGGGTCACCGGAGCGATCGTCGAGGCCGCCGGCGAGCGCCGCGCGATCCGCACCCGGCTGGGCGTGCTGCTGGCCGCCGGGGGTTTCGAAGCCAACGAGGAGTTGCGCCGCGAATACGGCGTGCCGGGCGTGGCGCGAGACACCATGGGCGGCCCGGGAAGTCGCGGTCTGGCGCTACAGGCCGGCATCGCCGTGGGCGCGGCCACCGACCTGCTGGACCAGGCGTGGTGGTCACCGGGGATGACCCATCCCGACGGCCGCTCGGCGTTCGCGCTGTGGTTCACCGGCGGCATCTTCGTCAACCAGCACGGCGACCGGTTCGTCAACGAGTCACGGGCCTACGACCGGGCGGGGCGCGAGATCATCGCGCAGCTGCAAGACGGCTCAATGTCGTTGCCGTACTGGATGATCTACGACGACAAGGAAGGCGAGGTGCCGCCGGTCAAGGCCGCCAACGTGTCCATCGTCGAGACCGAGCGCTACGTTGCCGCCGGGCTGTGGCACACCGCCGGCACCCTCGAGGAGCTGGCCGCCAGGATCGGGGTCCCGGGGGATCGGCTGGCCGCGACTGTGGCCCGGTTCAACCGTTTTGCCGCATCCGGCGTCGACGAAGACTTCGGCCGCGGCGATGAGGCCTTCGACCGCGCCTTCTCGGCGGGCGCATCGCCGCTGGTGCCGATCGACTCGCCGCCGTATCACGCGGCCCAGTTCGGCCTGTCCGACCTGGGCACCAAGGGCGGCCTGTGCACCGACACCGCGGCGCGGGTGCTCGATACCTCGGGCAACCCCATCCCCGGTCTGTACGCGGCGGGCAACACGATGGCCGCACCCAGCGGGCTGGCGTACCCCGGCGGCGGCAACCCGATCGGGACCAGCATGCTGTTCAGCCACCTGGCGGCGCTGGACATGCGAGACCGCCGGCACGCAGCCGCAGCCCTCTAGGCTGGACGTCGATGGATCGCGACTCATTGAGGCCGCCACTGGATGCGGCCGCGCTGCGCACCGAGCTCGTCGGGACCGGATTGGGTTGGCGGCGACTCGATGTCGTCGAGCAGACCGGTTCCACGAACGCCGATCTTCTGGCTCGCGCCGCCGACGGCACCGACATCGCCGGAGCGGTGCTGATCGCCGAACACCAGACCGCCGGTCGCGGACGGCACGGCCGTGCCTGGTCGGCTTCGCCGCGGGCACAGATCACGATGTCGGTCGCGGTGAGCGTCGTGGACGTCCCGGTCACCGGGTGGGGCTGGCTGCCGCTGGCCACCGGGGTGGCGGTGGTCGACGCCGTGGCCCCGCTGCTGCAGGGGGTGGAACTCGGCCTCAAGTGGCCCAACGACGTGCTGGCCGGGGGTGGCAAGCTGGCCGGAATCCTGGCCGAGGTGTCACGACCTGTTGTGGTAATTGGCTTGGGGCTCAACGTGACTCAGGCACCTGGGGAGGTCGACGGGCCGGGGGCGACCTCGTTGTTCGACCTGGGTGTCACCGCCCCCGACCGCGATCAGCTCCTGCGCGCGGTGCTACGCGAACTCGGCGGCCGGATCGTCGCGTGGCAGGCCGCTCGCGGGGCCGACTGGCAGTTAGCCGCCGACTACCGGGCACGCAGCCTGACCATCGGCACCCGGGTGCGCGCCCAGCTGCCCGGCGGCAAGGAAATCGTCGGGACTGCCAGCGGAATCGACGATCACGGCCGGCTGTGTTTGGAGACCGGCAACGAGACCGTCGTCGTTTCTGCCGGTGACGTCATGCATTTGCGGGGCTAGTGTCACCACATGAGCTATCCCGACAACGCCCTGGCCGCCGGCGAACAGGTCGTCATACATCGCCATCCGCACTGGAAGCGATTGATCTGGCCGGTGGTGATTTTCATCCTGGTGACCGTGCTGGCGGCGTTCGGGTCGGGCTACGTCAATTCCACGCACTGGGAGCAGCTGGCCAAGAACATCATCCACGGCGTCATCTGGGGGATCTGGTTGGTGATCGTCGGCTGGCTGACGCTGTTTCCGTTCTTGACTTGGCTCACTACACATTTCGTCGTCACCAATCGCCGGGTGATGTATCGCCACGGATTGCTGACCCGCAGCGGTATCGATATCCCGCTCGCGCGGATTAACAGCGTCGAATTCCGGGACAAGATTTGGGAGCGCCCGTTTCGCACCGGGACACTGATTATCGAGTCGGCGTCACAAGATCCGTTGGAGTTCTACAACATTCCGCGGCTGCGCGAGGTGCACGCGCTGCTGTATCACGAAGTCTTCGACACCCTGGGTTCCGAGGAGTCGCCGAGCTGATTGATCCGGCTGCGCCGATTGCGCCAGGCGCGCAGCAGGGTGACGTTGCCGGACTCGACCTCGTCCTCGAACACCTCGGCGATCCCGCCCGCGGTAAGCGCGGATTCGATTGCCTTCTCGGGGTTGCGGGCGAACTGGTCGGGGAACACCCAGCGCCGGAACGCCCAGAAGCGGAAAGCCATCTGCAGCAGGTTGCCGATGATGTAGGCGGAGACGAAGTCCGCGACGTTCTCCACGGTCAGCGACACCATCGGTTCGCGCAGCTGCAGCACGTAGCTGGAAACCCACAGCGGCGCCATGCTCAGCAGCACCCCCACGCCGCTGAACGCGAAGAACAGCAGCGCCTCGTGGTGGCGCTCGCGACCGCCCCGGTCGCGGAAGCTCCATTCGCGGTTCAGCACGTAGGACGCGATGACCGCGACAATGCCCGCGATCACCTTCGCCGTCACCGGCTTGGTGTCGAGAATCGTCAGCTTGAGCGTGTAGAAAATTGCCGAGTCGATGATGAAGGTGGTGCCCCCGACGATGGCAAATTTGATGAATTCATGATGGCGCTGTGCATAGGGCTGAAAAGCCCGGGGCAAGCGCGCGATTGTGGCATCGGCAAAGGACACAACACGTGAGTGTACGGACGGACTCGAAAACGGCGCAAAATGGTACATAACGATTTCGCGTCACAGCCGGTCAACACGCCGTTGGGTGCCGTGACACCATGATGGCCGTGCCGAGTACACGCAGCCCGTTGGTCGCCATGGTCGGCGGCGGCCAACTAGCCCGGATGACGCACCAGGCCGCGATCGCGCTGGGGCAGAGTCTGCGGGTGCTGGCGCTGTCCGCCGACGAGCCTGCCGCCCAGGTCACCCCCGATGTGATGATCGGCTCGCACACCGATCTGGAGGACCTGCGCCGGGTCGCCGCGGGCGCCGACGTGCTGACCTTCGATCACGAGCACGTCCCGACGGAGCTGCTGGAGAAGCTGGTCGCCGACGGTGTCAACGTGGCACCGCCACCGCAGGCTTTGGTGCACGCCCAGGACAAGCTGGTGATGCGCCGCCGGCTGGAGGCGCTGGGTGCCGCGGTGCCGCGCTATCTCGGCCTGGATTCCCTCGATCGCCTCGACGAAGTGGACGCGTTCGTGAGCCGTGTCGACGCCCCGCTGGTGGTCAAGGCGGCCCGCGGGGGCTACGACGGCCGGGGCGTGCGGCTGGCGCGCGACCTGGCGGATGCGCGCGAGATCACCCGTGGGTACCTGGCCGACGGCGTAGCGGTGGTGCTCGAGGAAAGGGTCGAACTGCGTCGTGAATTGTCCGCGCTGGTGGCCCGCTCGCCGTTCGGTCAGGGTGCGGCCTGGCCGGTGGTGGAGACGGTGCAGGCCGACGGCATCTGCGTGCAGGTGATCGCGCCCGCGCCCGAGCTGCCCGAGGGCGTGGCCGCGACCGCACAGCAGCTGGCGCTGCGGCTGGCGGCCGAACTCGGCGTGGTCGGTGTGCTCGCTGTCGAGCTGTTCGAGACGACGAGCGGTGCGCTGCTGGTCAACGAGCTCGCGATGCGCCCGCACAACTCCGGGCACTGGACGATGGACGGTTCGCGCACCAGCCAGTTCGAACAGCATCTGCGGGCGGTGCTGGACTATCCGCTCGGCGACACCGATGCCATCGCGCCGGTGACCGTGATGGCCAACGTGCTGGGAGCTACGCGCACGCCGGAGATGACCGTCGACGAGCGGTTGCACCACCTGTACGCGCGCATGCCTGACGCGCGAGTGCACCTCTACGGCAAGGACGAGCGGCCGGGCCGCAAGGTCGGGCATGTCAACTTCCTCGGCGACGACCTCGCGGACCTGCCGAAGCTGCGTGAACGCGCCGAGTTGGCGGCACACTGGTTGTCACATGGGCAGTGGACGGACGGATGGGATCCGCATGAGTAGCAACCCCCGGGTCGGGGTGATCATGGGCAGCGACAGCGACTGGTCGGTGATGGCCGACGCCGCCGCGGCGCTGGCCGAGTTCGACATCCCGGCCGAGGTCCGGGTGGTCTCGGCGCACCGCACCCCGGGCGTGATGTTCGACTACGCCCGCGGCGCGGCCGACCGCGGCATCGAGGTGATCATCGCGGGCGCCGGGGGCGCTGCCCACCTGCCCGGCATGGTCGCGTCCGCGACGCCGCTGCCGGTGATCGGGGTGCCGGTGCCGCTGGCCCGGCTGGACGGCATGGACTCACTGCTGTCGATCGTGCAGATGCCCGCGGGCGTGCCGGTGGCCACGGTCTCGATCGGCGGCGCCCGCAATGCGGGGCTGCTGGCGGTGCGGATGCTCGGCTCCTCCGATCCCGCGCTGCGGGCCCGGATCGTGGCGTTCCAGGAGCAGCTGGCCGACAGCGTGCGGGCCAAGGATGAGGCCCTGCAAGAGCTCCAGGGTAAAGTTACCGGCGAGTAGCAAGAGGGCTAGGAGATTTCAAGATGGCTGGATGGGCCGGACACCCCGACTTCGATCTGTTCGGATTGCCCGAGGAGCACCAGGAGTTACGGGCGGCGATTCGGGCGCTGGCGGAAAAGGAAATCGCACCGCACGCCGCGGATGTGGATGAGAATGCCCGCTTCCCGCAGGAGGCGCTGGACGCGCTGAACGCCTCGGGCTTCAACGCGGTGCATGTGCCCGAGGAGTACGGCGGTCAGGGCGCGGACTCGGTGGCGGCGTGCATCGTCATCGAGGAGGTCGCCCGGGTCGATGCGTCGGCGTCGTTGATTCCGGCGGTGAACAAGCTCGGCACGATGGGCCTGATCCTGCGCGGTTCGGACGACCTGAAGAAGCAGGTCTTGCCGTCGATCGCTGATGGCACCGCGATGGCGTCGTATGCACTGTCCGAGCGCGAAGCCGGCAGCGACGCGGCCTCGATGCGCACCCGCGCCAAGGCCGACGGGGACGACTGGATTCTCAACGGCGCCAAGTGCTGGATCACCAACGGCGGCAAGTCGAGCTGGTACACGGTGATGGCGGTGACCGATCCGGACAAGGGCGCCAACGGTATCTCGTCGTTCATGGTGCACAAGGACGACGAGGGGTTCACCGTCGGGCCCAAGGAACGCAAGCTGGGCATCAAGGGTTCACCGACCACGGAGTTGTACTTCGAGAACTGCCGCATCCCGGGCGACCGGATCATCGGTGAGCCCGGTACCGGGTTCAAGACGGCGCTGGCCACGTTGGATCACACCCGCCCGACCATCGGCGCTCAGGCCGTGGGGATCGCGCAGGGCGCGGTGGACGCGGCGATCGCCTACACCAAGGACCGCAAGCAGTTCGGCGAGTCGATCAGCAGCTTTCAGGGTGTGCAGTTCATGTTGGCCGACATGGCGATGAAAGTGGAGGCCGCTCGGCTGATGGTCTACAGCGCCGCGGCGCGGGCCGAGCGTGGCGAGTCGAACCTGGGCTTCATTTCGGCGGCGTCGAAATGCTTTGCCTCCGACGTCGCGATGGAGGTCACCACCGACGCCGTGCAGCTGTTCGGCGGCGCCGGCTACACCGTCGACTTCCCTGTCGAGCGGATGATGCGCGACGCCAAAATCACCCAGATCTACGAGGGCACCAACCAGATTCAGCGCGTGGTGATGTCGCGGGCGTTGCTGCGCTGAACTTGTGCCGGGACCCGTTAGCCTCACATTCAGCTCGACTAATAAGATCGAGCGCTACGACCAAGCTCAGCGTGTGCCGTTCGGAGGGTAGCGGCCACGGGTAGCGCCGAATGAGCAGGTTACGACTGCGGCAAGGGGTGCGGAATGCTTAGCCCTGTCACCCCGGCGGCGAACTGGCAGACCCTGTCGTTACTCCTGGTCGAAGACGACCGGGCCGACGCCGTGTTGGTCGAGGATCTGATCGCCGACGCGGTCGACGACATCCGGGTGACCTGGGCGCAATCGATGGCGCACGCCGAGCGCGAGCTGGCCTCGGCCCGGCCGGACTGCGTACTGCTGGATCTCAACTTGCCCGACGCCAGCGGTATCGATGCGCTGGACCGCATCGCCAAGCGCGACGCGACAGTCCCGATCGTGGTGTTGACCGGATTGAACGACGAGAACTTCGGGGCATCCGCTGTCGCGGCCGGGGCGCAGGACTATCTGGTCAAGGGCCGCGTCGAACCCGAAATGCTGCGCCGTGCGCTGCTTTACGCGATCGAACGCAAGCGGGTTGAGATCATCGCCGCGGACCTGCACGCGACTCAGCTTCGAGCCCGCGAGAACGCTCTGCTCGAACGCGGCCTATTGCCGTCGCCGTTGCTGCTGGAAAACCCGGGTGTCGAGATCGTCGCCCGGTACCGGCCGAGTCGGGTGGATGCGCTGCTGTGCGGTGACTTCTACGACGTCGTGCAGACGCCGGACCGGGTTGTGCACGTCTTGATCGGGGATGTCGCCGGGCACGGGCCCGACGAGGCCGCCTTGGGCGCGGCGCTGCGAATCGCTTGGCGCGCGCTGACATTCGCGGGCGTGCGCGCCGCCGAGTCGATGCGCCAGCTGGAGCGGGTGCTGCAGGCCGAACGCGCCGGCAGCGGGGTCTTCGCCACCGTCCTGTCCCTGGAGATTCCGCCCGACACCCCGCGCATCACCTGTATCCGGGCCGGCCACCCGGGTATGTTGCGCCAAGGCGCCGGCACGGTGGAATGGATCGAGCCGCCGGGCGGTCCGGCGCTGGGACTGCGCGCCGACGACTGGCCGCAGTCCGAGCTGGAACTGCCGGTGGGCCGGGGGCTACTGCTACTCACCGACGGCCTCTTCGAGGGCTACAGCGGAACCGGCAACCAGCGACTGGGGGAGGATGGCTTGCTTTCACTCGCGCGTAACCATGCGGGGTTGCCCGGGTCGGCATTCGTCGACGCGCTGATCGACGGCGCCGAGGAACTCGCCCAGCCGCGCGGTGGTCTGACCGACGACATCGCTGTGGTGCGGGTAGAGCGGACGGCGACATGATGACCGACGGGCACCCGCGTGCTCAGCTGACAGTCCGCGGTTGGCTATTCCTCGTCTTGTTGAGCATGGGCTTGCTGGTGCTCGCCGGCGCCGCGGCGGGCGCGGCGTTGCTGAATCGAACCGACGAGGTGTCGCGCGGCCTGACCGAACAGATTCAGCCCGCGCGGCGGGCCGCCCTGCAGCTGCAGGCAGCGTTGCGCGACCAGGAAACCGGTGTGCGTGGCTATGCGATCGCCGCCGACCGGCAGTTCCTGACGCCCTACTACGACGGGCAACATGCCGAACAGGCGGCGGCCGAGGAGGCCCGGCGGCTGCTCGGTCAGCGCGTGGACCTGGTCAACGATTTGGACGCCGTCGAGCGGGCCGCCGCCAATTGGCGGGCCAGTTCCGCCGAGCCGTTGATCGCGAGCGTGACCCCCACCGCCCCCGACGTGGTGAACACCAGGATGGCGGATCGCGGAAAAGTCGAATTCGACCATTTGCGTGGACTTTTCGAAACCCAGAATACCGACCTCGCCGCGGCGGCCGCGCAGGCTAATGACGAACTGAACGACATCAAGGCCTGGCGGGACCGCGTGCTGGTCGCGATTGTGCTGGTTTTCTTCGGCCTCGCCATCACGTTGGGCGTGCTGACCCGCAGTGCAATCACCCTGCCGCTGGCAGGGCTGGCGGCGTCATGCCGACGGATCACCGAGGGCAACTTCACCGATACCATCTCGGTCCCGCAGCGGCCCAAGGATATCCATGACATGGCGATCGATGTCGAGAACATGCGCCAGCGAATCGTTTCGGCGCTGGACGTCTCGCGCGCGGCCGAGGCGCGATTGGACGAACAGGCAGTCGAGTTGAAGCGATCCAATGCCGAACTCGAGCAGTTCGCCTATGTCGCCTCACACGATCTGCAGGAGCCGCTGCGCAAGGTCGCCTCGTTCTGCCAGTTGCTCGAAAAGCGCTACGGCGATCAGCTCGACGAGCGCGGGATCGAATACATCAACTACGCGGTCGACGGCGCCAAACGGATGCAGGTGTTGATCAACGATCTGCTGAGCTTTTCTCGAGTCGGCCGGGTGGGTGGCAAACAAACCGAGGTCGACCTGGACATGGCACTGGATGCGGCCGTGGCCAACCTCGCCACCGCCATCGAGGAGTCGAACACCGAGATCGTTCGCCCGGCCCACCCGCTGCCGCAGGTGTTCGGAGATTCGACATTGCTGACAATGTTGTGGCAGAACCTGATTGGCAATGCGATCAAGTTCCGTCACGTGGACCGGTCGCCCCGGATCGTCATCGACTGCCAGCTGCGCCCCGATACTCACCAGTGGCTACTGACCGTGTCGGACAACGGCATCGGCATCGCCGAGGAGTTCACCGAAAAGGTGTTCGTGATCTTTCAGCGGCTGCACGGGCGCGAGGTATACCCGGGGACGGGTGTCGGCCTGGCGCTGGTGAAGAAGATCGTCGAGTACCACGACGGCGCGGTCCGCATCGACACGACCTACACCGACGGAACCCGATTCGAGTTCACGCTCCCCGCTGCCGTGGACGTAGCACACCCAGCCGCCCTGGAAGGAGCGCGCCAATGACACCCGCCACTAGAGCAATCGAGATCCTGCTCGTTGAAGACGACCCGGGAGACGAACTCATCACACGGGAAGCATTGGAGCACAATAAGTTCCAGAATCGGCTGCACGTCGCGCATGACGGTGAAGAAGGGCTCGACTTCCTTTACAAGCGCGGTCAATTCGAGGGCGCCCCGCGACCGGATCTCATCCTGCTGGATCTGAACCTGCCCAAGTACGACGGGCGCCAGCTGCTGGAAAAGGTGAAGTCCGACGCGGATCTCGCGCGTATCCCGATCGTCGTGCTGACCACTTCCTCGGCGGAGGAAGACATCCTGCGCAGCTACAAGCTGCACGCCAACGCTTATGTCGCCAAGCCGGTCGACCTCGACCAATTCATCAGTGCGGTACGGCAGATCGACGAGTTCTTCCTGCAGGTGGTTCGTCTGCCGGGCGTGTAGCCAGGGGTTCTTCGGGGCACACGATGCCGCGCGGCGTCACCTCGTACACCCGGGTGGTCGCGATGTCGAAGAAGATGCCCACCACCTGGACATCGCCGGCGGTGACCGCGGTCGCCAAGATCGGATGGCGGGTCAGTCTTTCCAGCTGGATGGCGACGTTGACGATGCTCAGCTGGTCGATCTCCGAGTACCCGTTGGCCTGTGCGCTGGCGCGCGCCGGATGGTGATCGCGGTAGGCGGCCAGACTTTCGCCGGCGTATTCCAGCCACTGGCCCATCGGCGTCGCCGACTGACCGGCTGTGTCGTCTGGCAGGTCGTCCAGCAGCACCTTCATCGCCGCGCACGACGAATGCCCGCAGATGACAACCGAACGCACGCCCAACTGACTGGCCGCGAATTCGAGTGCGGCGTCAACCGATCGGTCGTCAGGGTCGGTCGGCACCAGGTTGCCGAAGTTGCGGACGGTGTACAGGTCGCCGGGGCCACTGGCGGTGATGACGTTCGGCAGGATCCGGGAATCCGCGCAGGTGAGGAACAGCGCATACGGGTCCTGGGCACCGCCGAGTCCCGAGATGTGCTGGTGCAAAACTGCCGAGCCATTGCGGTGGTACTCATCGACGCGGTCGAGAATCGAAGCGTCGCCGTTATTTTCGTGATTGGCACGCGTCGACCGCCACGGCACCAGCCCGATCGGAGCGGACGCGAAGTGACGCTTCGGCGGGCTCGCATGCGCGTTCTGCAGCTTCGCTCCGGTCGTCTCGACGATAACCACCACTCCACCGCGCGCCTCGTGCGTGCGTTGCCAATCCTCGATCGTTTCCGATACCGAGTCGTCGATGTAGTCCGCGTTCAGGTTCAGCGTCACCTCGGTCCCCTGCGGCACCGACGCGAGCGCTTTGGTCAGGCGGGGCAGCAACAGGAAGCTCAGCGTGCCGTCGATATCGATTCGCCACTGCTTGGACTGCTCACCGCCGATCGGTTGCACCGCGACCGGCGCGCGGGTCACCCTCACCAGTAGGAAGCCGATGGCGACGGCGAGCCCGATGAGCACACCTTCCAACAGGTTCAGGAACACCACCGACAATATGGTGACGGCGTACACGGCGAAGTTGCCTGTGCGCCAGGCTAATTTGATGTGAGCCAGCTTGATCAGCTGGGCGCCGACCACGATCAGGAGTCCGGCCAGCGCGGCCTTCGGGATGAGTTCCACCAGGTCGGTGAACAGCGATGCGAACAGCAGGATCCACACGCCATGCAGCACCGCCGACATGCGGGTGCGGGCGCCCGCTGCCACGTTGGCCGAACTACGTACGATGACACCGGTAATCGGCAGTCCGCCAAGCAATCCGGATACCACGTTCGCGGTGCCCTGCCCGATGATCTCCTTGTCGAAATTCGTGCGTGGACCGTTGTGCAGTTTGTCGACACCGACCGCGCACAGCAACGATTCGACACTGGCGATCAGGGCGATCGTCAACACACCGATGACGATGTCCTCGGTCTCGTCCAGCCACGGCTTGCCTTTCGGGGTCGCTGCCGAGAGGTGAGGCAGGTTGAGCGCGTCGAAGAAGTTGCCCGACAGTGAGATTCGATCAGTATCCAGCCCCGCCGCGATCGCCAGCGCGGTCGCCGCGACGATGGCGACCAGCGGGGCAGGGATCATCCGAATCTTGGCGGGCAGCCTCGACCACACCAACAAGATCGCGATGACCGTTGCACCGGTGATCACCTCGTGCAGTTCGTGATGCAGAATCCCGCTGGGCAACGCCACCAGATTCTGCCAGGCAGAGCTGTGTGACGATCCTCCCATCAGTACGTGAATCTGCTGCAAAATGATCGTGATACCGATACCCGCCAGCATCGCGTGCACGACCACCGGAGCAATAGCCAGCGCGGCCCGCGCCAGCCGGCTCAGCCCGAACGCGATCTGCAACGCACCCGCGCCGATCGTCATCAGGCACAGCATTGGGAACCCGAAGTCATCGATCAGTCCGGCGACCACGACCGTGAGGCCCGCAGCCGGGCCACTGACTTGGACCGACGACCCGCCGAAAGTGCCCGCGACGATGCCGCCCACGACCGCGGCGATCAAGCCGGCGGCCAGCGGAGCTCCGGAGGCGATCGCGATACCCAGCGAAAGCGGCAGGGCCACAAGGAAGACGACGAGTGATGCGGGAACGTCGTGGCGCAGATTCTTCAGCAGCGGCCCGGATTTGGCCGCTTCTACAAGCGCATTCATAAGTCGACTCCTCCAACGGTTAGGAAGTCGGCAAGCGGCGGTCCGCTACCCCAAAGCTGACGACTCTTTATGACCGGTAGAACGTCGTGTGTCAATCACGCGCCCACCGGCCCCGGCGACCAAGACAAATCAGATAAGCGGACGACAAGACGTCGTGCCGCCTGCGGCTAGTTCGTGTGAGCAAGCTTTCCCCGACTGCCCGATCACCGTGCTAAACGCCTACGAATTCATCGACAACTCAAAGAAAACCAGGTGTCCCGGCTTTGACAACAAGTGGTTTCATCGGCGATTCAAAGAAAGCCGGTGCGCGAAATCAGGACTCGGCCAGAAACATGTCGTTGTGCTGGCCGGCAGCGGGCGGGGGATCGGCGGCCGCCGCATCGAAGCTGGAGTAACGGGCCGGAGTGCGGATCACCGTGATTTCATCGTCGCCACTGCCGACGGTCAGAGCCAGTTCGTTTTCGGCGAATAGCGGGGTGCCGACGACCTGCTTCCAGGTGTAGGCCAGGCAGGCCATCAAGCCGCCTTCTTGCAGTAGCTCAACCCATTCGGCGGCGGTCTTGGCGGCCAGCGCCGCCTCGAGTTCCTCGGTCAACTCGTGGTAGTTCATCGCGCGGGACCGCTGGTCGATAAACCGTTCGTCCTCCAACATGTCGGGCCGGCCGATGATCTCGCACAGCTTTGCCCAGTGCTTGGGCACATACGCGCTGATCACCAGGTACCCGTCCGCGGCCTTGAAGGCATCCGACGGCTGGGTGGCGAAGCCAACGCCCTTGCGTTTCTTGGCCGTTGGCGCCGGGTCCGCCTTCGGCGTGGGCTGCTCGGCGGGCTTGTTCAGGTGAATCGTGAGCTGGCTGGCCTGCAGGCCGACCGCGACGTCGTACATCGCGACGCGCACCACGTCGGCCACGCCGTGCCGCTCGCGATTGAGCAGCGCGGCCAGCACCGCCTGCGCCAGCACGTGGCCGCTGGCCGCGTCGACGAGCTGAAACGGAATGATCTGTGGTTTGCCGCTGGGCGTGGGCATTCCGGTGGTCATGCCCGACTCCGCGGCCACCATCAGGTCGACGCCCGGCCGGCAGCCCTGCGGGCCGTTGCCGCCGTAGGCGGACAAGCGGGCGTAGATCAGCTTCGGGTTGCGCGCTTGTAACTCACTGGGGCCCAGGCCCATACGCTCCATCACTCCAGGCCGGAACCCCTCCAGCACGACATCGGCGGTGTCGACAAGTCGCAAGATCTGTTGTTTGGCCTCGTCTTTGGTCAGGTCCACCGCCACCGACTTCTTGCCGCGGTTGTGAGGCCAGAACAGGGTGGGCAGCGGCGGCCGGCCGGGCAGCACCGCGACGATCTGCCGGGCCGCTTCGCCGTGGGGTGCCTCGACCTTGATGACCTCGGCACCGAGGTCGGCCATGATCTGTCCAGCCAGCGGCCCGGCGATGTTCTGCGTGAAATCGAGAACCCGGTACCCGTCAAGGGGCTTGGGCGGCTGGCTGTTTGGCATATCGGAGCCTTCCTGTTACCCGGCCTGGTGCAAAACTGCGGTGCAGTAGTAATTCTTGGCGAACGGGGCGTCGTCACCGTCGGGCTGCTGCGGTAATCCGTTGTCGGCCAACAACCGATTCAGCGGGGTGTTGACCGGCTGCCAGCCGCGATCGGCCAGATACGTGGCGGCATCGCTGCGCTCACCGGGAAAACCCAGATCGTCGAGCACCACGTCGAGTCCGTGGTCTCGCCACCGCTGGCTGGCGCCGTTCAACGCGTTCTGATTGCGGCCGGTGTTGAGAAATACCTCGGCCACCAGCCGGCTGCCGTCGGCGGACAGTGCGGTGATGTTGTCCAGCAGGCGATCCTGGGCTTCGGGTGGCAGGAAGCCGAGCAGGCCCTCCGCAGCCCACGCGGCGGGTTGGGCGGTATCGAACCCGGTCTGCTTCAGCGCCGACGGCCAATCGTGGCGCAGGTCGACCCCCACGGCCCGGATCTCGGCGGTCGGCTTGGCGCCGAGCGCTTCGATCGTGGTGGTCTTGAACTCGATGACTTCGGGCTGGTCGATCTCGAACACCGTCGTTCCCGCAGCCCAGGGCAGTCGGTATCCGCGCGCATCCAGGCCGGAGGCAAGGATGACGACCTGGCGGATGCCCGCGGCGGCCGCGTCGGCGAAGAACGCATCGATGTAGCGTGTGCGCGCCGCCAGCAGGTCGGTCATGCGCTGCATGCCCCACGGCGCACCGGGCTCGTCGACGTCGGCCGAGTCGATCTCGGCGTTGGCCCACCGGGTGAAGAAGTCGACGCCCACGGCGCGCACCAGCGGCTCGGCGAACCGGTCGTCGATCAGCTCGTCCTTGGTGGCCCGGGCCCGTCCGGCGGCCACCATGGTGGCGGTGGCCCCTACGCTCGTCGCCAGGTCCCAGGTGTCGTTGTCGCTGCGTGCCATGGTTAGACACAATAACGACGAGCGCTGCGGCGGTGACCAAAGACCTCGGGCGCAGTGGCATAACGCCCTTATCAACGACCGCCCGCCCGGGCAGCATCCAGGTAATGATCAGACGCCTCGGGCTGGAAGCCCGTTCGCTGTTGTGGTACGCGCGATCTGGCGGACTGAGGTTGATTCCGCCGAGTGCGATCGTGCCGGTGCTGCGTGCGGTGCAACGCTACGGCCTGCTGGGGGCGGCGACGGCGATCACCGCCGGGCGAGACCCCAAGGGGTTGGCGCTGATCGACGAGCACGGTCCGCTCAGTTTCGGCGACCTGGACAGGCGGACCAACGCATTGGCCAACGAGTGGCGCCGCCTAGGTCTCGGCCCGGGTACCAGCGTGGCCATCCTGGTGGGCAACCACCGCGGCTTTTTGGAAGCGGTCTTTTCCGCCGGCAAATGCGGCGCGAGCATCCTGCTGCTCAACACCGGCTTCGGCAGCGTGCAACTCGCCGAGATGGTGGCCCGCGAAGGCGCCGACCTGCTGGTGTACGACGAGGAATACGCCACCGTCGTCGCGGGCGTTCACCCCAGGCTGGGCCGCCTGCGCGCGTGGGCGCAAACGCCCGCGGCCGACACGCTCGACGGGCTGATCGAACGCGGCGATCCCGCCGCGCCGCCGCCTTCGGGCGGCCGTCCCAAGATCGTCATCTCGACCAGCGGGACGACCGGCGTCCCCAAGGGCGCGGTACGGTCCGAACCCTACTCGCTGATCCCGGTCGGCGGATTGCTCGGCAAAGTGCCCTTCCGGGGCCGCGAAGTCACCGAATGCTGTGTGCCGCTGTTTCATTCGAATGGATTCAGCCAGGCGATGTACGCGACGGTGCTGGGCTCGACGTTGGTGCTGCGCCGCCACTTCGATCCCGAGCAGGCCGTGGCGAGCGTGGCCGCACATCGTGCCAGTGCCATGATCGTCGTTCCCACTATGCTGCGGCGCATCCTCGATCTGGGCCCGGCGGCGCTGGCCGAACACGATCTGTCGTCGCTGCGCATCGTGTTTATCGGTGGCTCCCAGCTGGGCGCCGCGCTGGCCACCCGTGCGCTCGAGGCATTCGGCCCCGTGGTCTACAACATGTACGGCTCGACCGAGGTCGCCTACGCGACCATCGCCACGCCCGCCGATCTGGCCGCCGAGCCGGGCTGCGTCGGTTCGGTGGCGCCCGGATCGGTGGTCAAGGTCTACACCGACGACGGGCGGGAAGCACCCGTGGGAACGACGGGGCGGATTTTCGTCGGCAACATCCTGGCCTTCGAGGGATACAGCACCGGCGGCGAAAAGGAGTCGGTCCACGGCCTGATATCCACCGGCGATGTCGGTCATTTCGACCGGGCAGGCAGGCTGTTCGTCGACGGACGCGACGACGAGATGATCGTCTCCGGCGGGGAGAACGTGTACCCGGGTGAGGTAGAGGATGCGCTCGAACACCACCCCGACATCGCGGACGTAGCGGTGATCGGCGTTGACGACGAAGAGTTCGGCCAGCGTCTGCGCGCCTACATCGTGCGGCGGCCTGGCGCATCGTTGACCGAGCACGATGTCCAGGAATACATCCGAAACCGCCTGGCGCGCTTCAAGATTCCGCGTGATGTGCTGTTCGTCGACGAGTTGCCCCGCAACGCGGGCGGAAAGGTGCTCAAGCGCCTGCTGAACAAGCAGCTACTGCCGGCTTCGGCTAACCGGCCGAAAGACCCCGGCAATGCTCGGCCGGCGGCCGGCCTTCAGGCGAGGCGGTAGCGGATCAGGCGAGAACTGTTGGCCACCACGGCAACCGACGACGCGTTGTGCAGAATCGCGGCCAGCACGGGGGACAGGGCCCCGCCCGCGCCCACAATCAGCCCGGCGGCGTTGACGGCAATGGACATGCCGTAGTTCTCCCGGATCACCTCGACTGCCCGGGCGCCCAGATCGCGCACGTCGAGCAGGCGGTGCAGATCGTCATTGGCCAGCGCCACGTCGGCGGTTTCGACGGCGACGTCGGTTCCGGCCAGCCCCATCGCGATTCCGATGTCGGCGGCCGCCAGCGCCGGGGCGTCGTTGACGCCGTCGCCGACCATGCCCACGATGTAGCCCTCGCCCTGCAAATCGCGCACCACCTCGAGCTTGTCCTCCGGCAAGACCTCGGCGCGCCACTCGTCGATCCCCAGCTCGTCGGCGACCACCCGGGCGATGTCCGGATGATCGCCGGTGAGCATGACGATGCGGCGAATCCCGTTGGCGCGCAACTGCATTAGCACCTCGGCGGCTTCGGGCCGGACTTCGTCGCGCAGGCTGATCAAGCCGACCAGTATGCCGTCCACCGCGAGCAGCAGCGGGGTCTCGGCTTCGCGGCGCAGCTTGTCGACCCACTCCTTGGCCTTCTTGGACACCTTGACCTTCTCGGCCTGCAGCAACGACGGGCTGCCCAGCAGCAGGGTGCGTCCGTCGGCCCAGGTCCGCATGCCCAGGCCGACCAGCACCTCGCACTCCTCGTGCGGCGGGATGCTGATGTGACGCTCCTCGGTGGAGCGGATGACGGCCTCGGCCAGTGGATGTCGCGAATGGATCTCCGAGCTGGCCGCATATGCCAGAACTTGCTCGGGTTGCCAATCCTTATGCATGGCAACGATATTCGTGACCACCGGACGTCCGACCGTAAGTGTCCCGGTCTTGTCGAACACGATCGCGTCGACCCGCCCGGCCTGTTCGAGGTGCGATCCGCCCTTGATCAGGATGCCGCGTCGCGCGCCGTTGCCGATCGCCGCGCTGATCGCGGTCGGGGTGGCCAAGCCCACCGCGCACGGACAGGCGATCAACAGCATGGTCATCGCACGCCGCACGTCTGCGGTGATCGCCAGCGTGATCGCCGAGACGATGAACGAGGTGGGAACGAAACGGCGAGAGAAGTTTTCGCCGACCGTCTGGATGGGGGCCCGGTCGTGCTGGGCCTCCTCGACGCGGGTGATGATGCGCCCGATTGTGGTCTGCTTGCCGACCGCCTCGGCATGCACTACGACGCGTCCGCGCACCACGACCGACCCGGCGTGCACATGGGTGCCCACACCGACGCTCACGGGCAGGTTTTCCCCGGTGATCGCGGATTGGTTGACGACGGCCTCGCCGTCGACGACCTGGCCGTCCACCGGAATCGCGACGTGGTCGTGCACCACCACTTCGTCGCCGATCTCGACGCTGTCGATCGGGACCTGGACTTCGTTGCCGTCCGGCAGCCGGATCCACGCCGTGTCCTGGCTGCCGCGCAGCAGCTCCGAAATGGCCCGCCGGGTCCGGCGCAACGTCAGATCTTGCAGGTACTCACCGATATTGAGCAGCCACAGCACGGTCAGCGCGACCACGTTCTCGCGCAGGATCAGGCTCGCGACGGTCGCGGCAGAGACCAGCGCATCCGTACCGGCCTTGCCGGATCGCAGCGAACGCAGCGCGCCGCGCAGGAACGGGTAGCCGGTGAAGATCGTGACGCCGGTGGCGACCACCCGTCCGCTCGCGCCGAGCAGCGGTGGCCGGGCGAACACGTACCGGCGCACCCCGAGCAGGCTCAGCGCCAGGCCGCCGATCACCATGCGCAGCACGTCGGAGTTGCGGATCTCCGAAGAATGTGGTGCGCGCGCCGGAATCAGTTCGGTGCCAACATGTTCGGCATCACCGATCGCGGCCAGCACCTCGGTGCGATCGCAGCGGCGCGGGGAATACCAGACGACGACCGATCCGGTGCGCGGGTAAGCGTGCACGGCGCGCACGCCGGTCTGCCTGGCCACGGCCTCTTCCACCGCGACGGCCCGCCGCGAGCTCGAGCGCACCCAATCGACGCGGACACGCATGCGGCCGGCCGCGTCCGAAAGTATTTCGATGCAAGGGTCTTTGGGAGTTGCGATGTCTTCAAGGATCGCGAGGCTCATGGCGAGCGATCAGTGCTCGTGATCATGCACTTCGCCGACGGCCGGAGTGGGTGCCTCCTCGCCGACGCGCTCGCGGGCTTCGGCCATCACATCGGCGAGCCGCAGACGCGCCGACTCCGCGGCCGTTTCGGCTTTGCGGGTGCCGCGCAATCCGAGCTCCGCGGTCGCCACGGCGGTCTGGTGCAGCGGCGCTTTAGCCACGGCTTTACGGACGACCTCGTAGGCGGTCACTCCGACCAGACCGGTGAACACCGTTCCGGCCGCCTTTGCCAGTAGCCCGTATACCGCCATCGCCTGATCCCTTCTCCCGCCACAGATGTTAATGACAACCATTATCAGATAGTAGTTCTGTCGGTGGCGCGAACAGCCCAGTTCTCGCGCCGTCCACTTCATGCTTCCACGAAATTTACATCAATGTATAGCGATATCAATATGTCCTGTCAGAGGACGCGGGTGACCTTTTCGGTCTCGACACGGCGCTGCATTGCCGACGGATCGGGGTTGGCCACCTGCACCAGCGAGGCGCCGACGGACATGATCGCCAGCAGGCCGTCGACCAACTCGGCGGGGCCCGGCCACGCGGCGGTGGAAAGCACCCGGTCCTTGGCCGTCAAACCCCTTGCCGCCGCCGAGCTTTCGCAGTCGGCCAGGACTTCTTCGACGGAGCGGCCGGCCAGCGCGGGGCCGGGATGGCGTTCGGCGACGATCTGGTCGCCATGCACCCGCACCGCGGTGGCGTAGTCGGTGACGCCGATCGGCAGATCGGGCGCGGGACGACCGAACGGATCCAGCGACAACACCGCGACCTCGCCACCGGGTTCGACCGCCTCGTCGGCCTCGTCGAGCCGTTCGATGGTGCACAGTGCCAGGTCGGCCGGCCCGTCGAGCACCGCCTCGGCGCCGATCCACCACACCCCGAACAGGACCGCCGCGGTCTGCCAATGCGCCGGCAATAGGATCGCCACCCGGCTGGCCGGGCCCGCCCCCAACTCATCGCGTAATAGGTTGCCGGTCTTGGCCGCCCAGTTGGCCAGGGTCACCGCGGACAACTCGATGCGCTCGCCGGAGGCGTCGTCGTAATAGGTGATGCGCGGGCCGACCGGCTCGGCGGCCAGCATCGGATCGAGGATCGCCCCGGATAGCGTGGTCAGTTGATGCACTCCGGCTTGTCACTGCCGGCCGTCAGGATCGGTGAGGGCGCGGGAACATTCGGATCGGTGGCCGATTGGTTCGTCACCCGTGCCGGGGCGGTCGTGCCGCCGGACAGGCCCGAGCCCGGTCCCGTGTAGTCGTTGGCCAGCACCACCCGGACCGATCCCGGCGCCAGCGACGCATCTGCGACGACGGGCAACCCGCCCAGCTCCTTGGAGACTTCCTGGGCTCCCATGTCGTCGGGCTTGTTGGCCCGCACCTGGCTGGATTTGACGTGGCCGCCGTCGTTGTTTCCCGCCGCACCGGTGGTGAATCCCTTGGAGCTCAACACATCTGACACCGCGGCCGCCAGTCCGTTGATGTCGGTGTCGTTGACGACGGTGGCGGTGGTCTTGGCGGGTGTGTAGGCGAGTTGTTCGGTTTTGCCCTGATCCTGGTCGTGCAACAGGCCGGCCACCCAGTCCTGAACCTGGTGTGGGTCCACCCGCACCACGCTCTGCATGCCGTCGTCGCTCCAGCCGGCCCCGTCGAGCACCGGGATCGTCGCGAAGGCGACGTTACCGCCGGCCAGCTTCTGCAGCTGCTGGACGAAATCCATGACATCCCAGCCCTGGGAGATCACCACCGAGCGCTGCACCGCGGCCTCCAGCTTTTTCAGCGTGCCGGGGCTGGACAACGTCTGGCCCGAGATCACCCGGTGGGCCAGCGACGCCATCACGACCTGCTGGCGTACCACCCGGTCGAGGTCACCGCGCGGCAGGTCGTGGCGCTGACGCACGAAGCTGAGCGCCTCTGCGCCGTCCAGCTTTTGCGGACCGGCCGGGAAGTCTGCACCCGAAAGTGGTTCGTATACAGCATCTTTGAGGCACACATTGACGCCGCCGAGCGCATCGGTGATCAAAGCGAAGCCCAGCAGCCCGATCTCGGCGTAGTGGTCGACGGTGACGCCGGTGAGGTCGGCGACGGTCTTGATCAAGGCCTCGCGGCCGGCCTCGGTTCCCTGAGTGGCGGCGTCCTCGGCCGAATCGCCGGCCTTGACCAGGTTGGTCCGCTTGGCTTCCCGGGTTTGGCCGTAGACGCCGTTGATCTTCGTCTTGCCCAGACCGGGCGCCACCACATAGGAGTCGCGCGGAATCGAGATCGCGGTGGCCGACTTACCGTTGTTCGGTATCCGGACCAGGATGATGGTGTCGGTGTTGGTGGCTTCCTCGTCACCGGCCTTCAGCGTCGCCAGCTCCTCGGCGGTCAACGGGTTGCCGTGCGCGTCGGTGCGGCTGTCCAGGCCGACCAGCAGGATGTCGATCGCGCCGTCGTCGCCGCCCTTGCCCAGCGAGGGGGCCGACATGTGAAAGATGCCGTCTTCGAATGCTCGGACGTTGTTCCACGCCACGCCAGTGCCGAGAACGACGACGACGGCTAGCACAGTGGCAACAACACGAACCACACGATGCACAGGCATCACACTAGGTTACTTGCGACACAGTCGCTTCCCGGGTAGCCAGCGGCGGCGTGGCCCGAGCTTTCCCGGACATGCCAGACTCGAACCATGTCGGGCAGGATCGTTGTCACCGGAGCCGGTGGCCAGCTGGGCGGGTGTTTGGCGGCCCGAGGCGTTGAGCAGGGGCGTAACGTCCTCGCGCTGACGTCCGCGCAGTGGGACATCACCGACCCGGCCGCCGCCGAGGCGATCGTGACAAGCGGAGATGTCGTGATCAATTGCGCTGCCTACACCGATGTCGATGGCGCCGAGAGCGACGAAGCGCGCGCGTACGCGGTCAATGAGGCCGCGCCGGCGCACATCGCGCGGGCCTGCGCGCGGGCCGGCGCCCGGCTGATCCACGTCTCGACCGACTTCGTTTTCGCCGGTGATTACGCCGATCCCCATCCGTTCGAACCCGGCGACGAGACCTCGCCGCGCGGCGTCTACGCATGCAGCAAGCGCGCCGGCGAGGTCGCCGTGCTGGCGGCGCTGCCGGAGGCCTCGCAGTGCGCTGTGGTCCGCACCGCCTGGGTGTACACCGGCGGCACCGGCAAGGACTTCGTCGCGATCATGCGCAAGCTCGCTGCCGGTGACGGGCCGATCAAGGTCGTCGACGACCAGGTCGGCTCGCCCACTTACGTCGCCGATTTGGCCGCCGCACTGCTCCAGATCGCCGACGACGGCGTGCCCGGGCCGATCCTGCACGCCGCCAACGAGGGCGCAGTCTCGCGATTCGGGCTGGCCCGCGCGGTGTTCGAGGAATGCGGCGCCGACCCCGAGCGGGTGAACCCGGTGAGCACCGCCGAATTTCCCCGTCCCGCACCCCGCCCGACCTACTCCGCGCTGTCGAGCCGGCAGTCGGCGGCGGCGGGCATGACGCCGCTGCGGCCCTGGCGCCCTGCGCTTGTCGCCGCGCTGGCCGCGTCGCGGGAGCCTGTCCCGGCCGAACGACCGATAACCTCTACGCGTGACTGACGTCCTGCCGGTCGTGACGGTGACCTACTCGCCGGGCCACCACCTCGAACGTTTTCTGGCTTCGCTGTCGCTGGCGACCGAGCGTCCGGTCAGCGTCCTGTTGGCCGACAACGGTTCCACCGACGGCGCCCCGCAGGCGGCGGTCGAGCGCTATCCCAACGTGCGGCTGTTCAGCACCGGAGGCAATCTCGGGTACGGCACCGCGGTCAACCGCGCGATCGAGCACCTGTCCGAACGCGGGGAGATCGACGAATGGGTGCTGGTGGCCAACCCCGACGTGCAGTGGGGCCCGAACAGCATCGACGCGCTGCTCGAGGCCGCTGCCCGCTGGCCTCAGGCCGGGGCGCTGGGCCCGCTGATCCACGACCCCGACGGCTCGGTGTATCCGTCGGCGCGCCATCTGCCCAGCCTGATCCGCGGCGGCATGCACGCGGTGATCGGGCCGTTCTGGAAGCGCAATCCGTGGACGGCGGCCTACCGCCAGGAGCGGCTCGAGCCCAGCGAACGGCCGGTGGGCTGGCTCTCGGGATCGTGTCTGCTGCTGCGCCGTTCGGCCTACGGCCAGATCGGCGGATTCGACGAGCGCTACTTCATGTATATGGAGGATGTCGACCTCGGCGATCGGCTCGGCAAGGCCGGCTGGCTCAACGTCTATGTGCCGTCCGCCGAAGTGCTGCACCACAAGGGCCATTCCACCGGGGACGATCCGGCCAGCCACCTCGCGGCGCATCACCGCAGCACCTATATCTTTCTGGCGGACCGGCACACCGGTTGGTGGCTGGCCCCGCTGCGCTGGGTGTTGCGGGCCTCGTTGGCGTTGCGCTCGGCTCTGATGGTGCGCAACTCGCGCCGGCAGCGTAGCGAGAAGTCCTCAGAAGGGCGGCGCTGAGTTGGCGATTTCTTCAGTGGATGCGGTGATTCTGGTCGGCGGCAAGGGCACTCGGCTTCGGCCGCTGACGCTCTCGGCGCCCAAGCCGATGCTGCCGACGGCCGGGGTGCCGTTTCTCACCCACATGTTGTCGCGCATCGCCGCGGCGGGCGTCGAGCACGTCATCCTGAGCACCTCCTATAAGGCCGGGGTGTTCGAAGCGGAGTTCGGCGACGGGTCCGCGCTCGGTCTGGAGATCGACTACGTCACCGAGGAGGAACCGCTGGGGACCGGCGGTGGCATCGCCAACATCGCGGACAAGTTGCGTTACGACACCGCGCTGATCTTCAACGGCGATGTGCTCTCCGGCGCCGACCTCGGCCAGCTGGTGGATTCGCACCGGGCCAACGAGGCCGACGTGACGCTGCACCTGGTGCGGGTAAGCGATCCGCGTGCCTTCGGTTGCGTGCCGACCGACGAGAACAACCGTGTCTTGGCCTTCCTGGAGAAGACCGAGGATCCGCCGACCGATCAGATCAACGCCGGCACCTATGTCTTCGAGCGCAACATCATCGACCGGATTCCGCGCGGGCGGCCGGTGTCGGTCGAGCGCGAGGTGTTCCCGGCGTTGTTGTCGGATCCCGACGTGAAGGTCTGCGGCTACGTCGACGCCACCTACTGGCGCGACATGGGCACCCCGGAGGACTTCGTGCGCGGATCGTCGGACCTGGTGCGCGGCATCGTCACGTCCCCCGCGCTGGGCGGCCATCACGGCGAGAAGCTGGTGCACGAAGGCGCGGCGGTGTCGCCCGGTGCGGTGCTGATCGGCGGCACGGTCGTCGGGCGCGGCGCCGAGATCGGTCCCGGCGTGCGGCTGGACGGCGCGGTGATCTTCGACGGCGTCAAGATCGAGGCGGGCAGCGTCGTCGAGCGCTCGATCGTCGGCTTCGGGGCTCGCATCGGTCCGCGCGCGCTGATCCGCGACGGGGTGATAGGCGACGGCGCCGACATCGGTGCGCGCTGCGAGCTGTTGCGCGGCGCCCGGGTCTGGCCCGGTGTCTCGATTCCCGACGGCGGGATCCGCTACTCCAGCGACGTCTGAGCCCGGCTCGTCGCGCGCGAAACCAGGTGTGCGAGCGCGTAATCCGTGCCGGGTGGCAGCGCGTCGGCCGGCCACCACCGCAAGTCGTCGGATTCGTCGCTGATCGCGATCCGCGCGTCCGACGGCGCGTGCGCGACGAATTGCAGGTCCAGATGCCGGGTCGGGATGCCCAACGAGCAGGTGACCGGGTGGACGTGAATCGCGGCCAGCTCCGGTGCGATGCGCAGATCGGGCACGCCGGACTCCTCGACGGCTTCGCGCAGGGCCGCGGTCACGATGTCGGCGTCGTCATCGTCGCAGTGGCCCCCGAGCTGAACCCAGCGGCCCAGCCGGGGATGCAGGGTCAGCAACACCTGGGTGCCGGTGTGGTCGAGCACGATCGCCGACGCCGTGACATGTCCGGCCTCGCACTCGCGGCGGCAGGCGTCGGGGCGACCGTGCACAAAGGCCAGCACTGCGTGCCGCAGCGACTCCTGCGTCGCGTCGGGTGCCCGCCAATCGGTCAGCACCGAGATGGCCGAATCGCGGATGTTCATCGGGCGCCGCGCCTGGTCCGGCGGTCGCGCAGCGTGTGCCATGCCGCTCGGCATTGCGCGACGACATCGGGTGACCAGCCGAGCCCGTCAATCAGCACATGACGGTCGACGGTGTCGAGTGCCTTCTCGATTTCGTCGGCCTTCAGCAGGAGGTCCACATCTGCGGCCAGGTCGGCGCCGGCCAGCGCCGGGGCGGGAATGGGCAGCTGCTCGGCTTCGGTCGGCTCGAGTTCCAAGATGCCTCCACCATAACTACGGCCCATGATCTCGGCGAAAGCGAACGTAGCGCTGTTGTGGAACACCGCCGCGAACGCCGCCGGGTCCGCCCGGTTTTCGGCGGGGCCCCGCAGCCGCACCCGATGTACGGTGTCGGTGCTCGTCGCCGCGGCGGCGTTGACGGCCAGCCGCGGGGCCAGGTGAATCTGGCGCAGCAGGAACAGATCGGGAACCCACAGCGACGGGGTTCGCCACCACGGCGCGCGAATCGAGCACTTATAGCCGAGGTGAACCCCGGCGGCCTCACCGGCGTCGATGTGCGTGATCAGCGCCGCATCGGCCGGCTGCTCCGGGGCGTCGAGCAGCCAGGTCCGCTGGCCGGACGCGATGTCGCTTGCCCGGCAATCGGTGTCGTAGACCAGGCCACACAGCTGGCTGCTGCGCGAGACGAGCGGGACGCAGTGTGCTTGCAGGCCCAGCTCGCGGGCCTGTGCATCGGTGAAGGTGAAGAAGCTGTTGCGGCCGGTCACGATGCCGACGTCGACGTCGGCGATGCGCCCGAGCCGCGTCATCGTGTCCGACCGGTTGAGCGTGCGCAGCAGCCGGATCGCGGCGGGGTCCAAGAAGTACTTGGTCCACTTCTCCTTCTCGTGCAGTAGCGCCGGTGCGGCTGGGCCCTCGAGGCTCGCGTGCGCGAGCGCGTCGGCGTCGGCGAGATCGATCGTCCGGATTCGCGCGGGCCCGGCACCGGCCACCCCGCAGAACAACACGACTTCCTGCAGGATGCCGTCGAAAACCAGCCGCTGAAATGTGACCAGAGTGATTTCGCGATATTGCGCGAGCAGAAATTCGCGCAATTGTGCGGCATAACCGACTTGCAGCAATTCGGCGGGCAATACCAAACCCACCCGCCCGCCGTCGCGCACCATGACCGTGCTCGCGACGACGAAAGGGACCCAGGCATTGGTCAGCCGGCTGGGGCGCAGCCCCGCACGCCGCATCAGCTCCAGTGCCGGCTCCCGTTGCCCGGACGCCCAATTGCCGAACCTGATGTAAGGCGGATTGCCCGCCACCCCGTCCCAGCCGGCCGCCTCGTTCCGGGCGATCCAGTGGAACAGATTCGCGGCGTCCACGGGAGCGAATTGTCGTGCCTTGAGCGCTTCTTCGGACACGAGTTCCACGCCCTGTACGTGCTCGCTGAGCGCGGCCAGCTCGCGCAGGATCCGGCCGTCGCCGCACGAGGGCTCGAGGATGCGGGGTCCGGCCTCGCGTACCCAGCGGGCCAGAAATCGTGCCACCGGCGCCGGCGTGTAATAGCCGCCGCGAACCTTGTCGGCCGATGCGGCCGCCTTGCCCGCGAACGTCTTCACCGGCTCAGTATCACTTGCGAATCAGCAGATCTCCGGGATTCACCGGGTCTCGCAACCCTTCGGGCTCCGCGGGGTAGCCGATCGCGATGCCGCCCATCGGCTCCCAATCGGCGGGCAGCTCCAGCTCGGCGCGGACCAAATCGGCGGCGAAGATCGTCGACCCGATCCAGCAGCTGCCCACCCCCCGAACGGCCAGCGCGACCAGCAATGCCTGCACGGCCGCGCCGACCGCGACGGTGAACATGGTGTGCTCGGCATCGGTGCGCTCATCGTCGGAATAGGTGTGGGCGCCCTCGGGCACCAGCATCGGGACGATGACCTCGGGTGCGTCGTAGAGGATTTGGCCGCGCGCCACCCGCCGATCGATCGCGTCGTCCGGCTTTCCGTCACCGGCCAGGTCGGTGCGCCACTTGTCCTTCATCCGATCGAGCAGCCGGGTCCGGGTTGCCGCGGTGCGCAGCCAGACGAACCGCACCGGACGAGTGTGGTGCGGGGCCGGCGCGGTCAGCGCCTCGGCGACGGCCGCCTCGATGAGCTCCGGTGGCACCGGCTCGGCGCTGAACCGGCGCACCGACCGGCGCGCCAACTGGGCTTCGCGCCGGCCCATCTCGACGGCTTCGGCGGTGCCGAGCCAGAACAGATCTTCGGGTCCGGGCCGCAGCAGCTGGCGCGCCGTGGTGCCGTCGTCGACGACGGTCAGCCCGCGCACGACGGCCACCGGCATCGCGGTCAGCTTGCCCTTGACCAGATCGGCCGCGGCGGCCACTTCGTCGGCCACCGCGATCTCGGTGACCACCAACTCGTTGCCGTGCTCGTCGATCGCACCCGAATAGCCGTGCAGCACAGCCAGTCCCGCTGCCCCGATCGCGGCGTCGATCTGACCGTTGCGCCAGGCGCGGCCCATCGTGTCGGTGATCACCACCGCGACGTCGACGCCGAGCCGCTCGCGCAGCGCGGCGCGCAGGGCCGCGGCACTGCCGTCGGGGTCGAGGGGCAACAGCGCGAGTTCGCTTCGGCCGACGTTGGATCCGTCGACGCCGGCGGCGGCCTGTACCAGCCCGAGTGAGTTCTCGGTGATCAGCGTTCGGCCCTTGCGGGCCAGCACCCGCACCGCCTCGTCGTCGACCAGTTTGCGCCGGAGCTCGTCACGCTCCTCGGGGTCCTCGGGCGCGCTCACCAGCCGGCCTTCGCACTTGGACACCACTTTGCTGGTGACCACGACGACGTCGCCGTCGCGCAGCCACGGGGCGGCGGCGGCGACCGCCGCACCGAGATCGTCGCCGGGGCGGAATTCGGGAAGCCCGGCCACCGGCAGGATCTCGATGGCCGCGGCGGTGCCGTGCTCTTTCGCTGCGGCCGTCACGCCGCCACGCCCGCAATATCCAGACCGGCCCGCACCATTTCAGCCGACGCCTTCGGATCACTCATTAATAGCGGCACCGCCCGCACCGCGACGCCGTCGATGTCCGCGTGATCACCCTCGTGCACCAGCCAGCAATCCAATATCCCGGTGGCGCCGCGCGCGCCGTAATATCTGCCGACCGCTTCGGCGGTGGACTCGACCCCGATCACCTCGAGGCAGGCATCAGCCATGCCGCGCAACGGTTTTCCACCGATGATCGGGGAGTAGCCGACGATCGGTGCGGGAGCCGCCCGCAATGCGCCGCGAATACCCGGCACGGCCAGGATCGCGCCGACGCTCACCACGGGATTGGACGGCGCCAGCATGATGATGTCGGCGTCGCCGATCGCGTCGAGGGCATCGGTTGTGGCACTGGCTGTTTCAGCCCCGACAAACGCGAAGCTGTGGGTGGTCACGTGGGCCCGGTAGCGCACCCACCACTCCTGGAAGTGGATCGCGCGCCGACTGTCGTCGGCCGGATCGGTGATCACCACATGGGTTTCACAACGATCGTCGCTGGCGGGCACCAACCGTGCGCCGGGTTGCCAGCGGTCGCACAACGCCGTGGTGATCTGCGAGAGCGGGTAGCCGGCGTTGAGCATCTGGGTGCGCACCAGATGCGTGCCCAAATCGCGGTCGCCGAGTTGAAACCAGTCCGGCTGCATGCCGTAACGGGCCAATTCCTCTTTGGCGTGCCAGGTTTCGTTGCGATGACCCCAGCCGCGCTCCGGGTCCACGCCTCCACCTAAGGTATACATGCAGGTGTCCAAATCCGGACAAACCCGAACCCCGTGGATCCAGGCATCGTCGCCAATGTTGACGACGGCGGTCAGCTCGTGGTCGGAAGTTTCTCCCCCGGTTGCGAACTGACCCAGCCCGAGTAATTGTTGAACACCCAGCAGGAACCGGGCGCCGCCGACCCCACCGACCAGAACGGTGACCTTCACACCGGACGACAGTACCGGCCGGGGACTTCGGCGAGCGTTTGTGATGGACACGCCGAAGGGCCGAAATAACAGAAACGCCGGAAACTGATCACGAGATGGTATGGAAATACGCCGAAACGCTTGACCCGGCAGATTAACCCGTGTCTAATCACATCAGTGTCATTTCCCGGTTGGCCGGCCGGTTCCGGTGTCGCAGACCGAGATTCGATCACTTGTTCGAATTGTCTGTTACATCAGAACAGCGGGACACAACCACTCTCTCAAAGACCAAGCTGAGGAGGCGTACGACGCATGTCTTACGAGCACCTATGGGGCGTCATGCCAAGCACTGAGCGCGCCACGATCAGCTCCGCGCCGGCGCCGATTACCCGACCCCACTTGACCGTGGTCCCTGATGCGCCAATCGCATTCGAGCCCGAGCCGTTGCCGGAGCCCGAACTGACTCCGGACCAATGGCAGGACCGCGCGCTGTGCGCGCAGACCGACCCGGAGGCCTTCTTCCCGGAGAAGGGCGGATCGACTCGCGAAGCCAAGAAGATCTGCCTGGGTTGCGAGGTACGTCATGAATGCCTGGAGTACGCGCTGGCACACGACGAGCGCTTCGGCATCTGGGGCGGCCTCTCCGAACGTGAGCGACGCCGCCTCAAACGCGGCATCATCTGACCGAGAACCCGCGTGGGTTATTCGTCGTCGATCGTCGGGTCGATGACAGTCGGTTCGACGTCGAGGTAGATGGCCACCTGCGCCACCAGAATCTCGTGCAGTAATTCGCCAAGTTCGACGGTGTCTTTAGCGCGTCGTTCGATGGGCTTGCGGAACAGGACAATTCGCGCTCGCGTCGAGTTTCCTCGAACGTCGACCCCGGCGGGGATCAAGCGGGCTAGTGCGATCGGTCCGTCGGCGACGACCTCGGGCGGCCACTGCACGCTGTCCGGATCCTTGGCGGCGATGCGCGGAATTTCGTCGACCGCCACGTCGAGTTCCGACACCCGTGATTGCCAGCGCCGCTCGATCGGTTCGTACGCCTCGAGCACCGCCATGTCGAATCGTTCGGCCCGGCTGCGCCACCCCGGCACCGTCGGCGGCAGCAAAGGGCCGCGCATATCGCGCCCGCGCCGAGTTGCCCGGTGCCCCGGCGTGCGGCCCGACGGCCGTCCGTTGCGCGGGAAACTGCGCGAATCACCCACGCGCCGATGGTAACGGTTGGACATCGTGGCCCGAACGGATGCGCGTGTCCGGCGCTTCGGCGGCGTTTGCGCACGATAGCCTTGCCGACGTGAACGTTCCCCGTCGCTGCTGCCGGCCAGGGTGCCCGCACTACGCCGTGGCGACCTTGACGTTCGTCTACTCGGACTCGACGGCCGTGGTGGGCCCGTTGGCGACTGCGCGCGAACCGCATTCGTGGGACCTGTGCGTCGGCCACGCCGGCCGCATCACGGCCCCCCGGGGGTGGGATCTCGTGCGCCACGCCGGGCCGCTGAATTCGGAGCCCACGAATCCCGATGAAGACGACCTGGTCGCGCTTGCCGACGCCGTGCGCGAACGCGGTGCGGGCCAGGCGTCCTTGCCGCACGCGGGCGGCACCGGCATGCCGTTGAACGGATTTCCCCCGCAGGCGGGAGGTACTCCCGCGTCTGCGCATCTGCACCACACCGGAGCCCAGGCCACCGCGCCCAGCAGCCATCTGCTCGCGACGCCGGAAAAACGGTCCGGTCGCCGCCGCGGGCATCTGCGGGTGTTGCCCGATCCGTCCGACTAGGGGACCGCTCGGGCCGATAGGCTGACGCTAAGAGGCAAATCAATCCACGGCGTCAAGGAGGCCCCTGCATGTCTCGGCCCGCCGCGACTGTCCACCGTGTCATCAAGGCTTATGACATCCGTGGGCTGGTCGGCGAAGAGATCGACGAGTCGCTGGTTGCCGATGTCGGGGCAGCCTTCGCCGCGCTGATGCGCGGCGAAGGCGCGCACCGCGTGGTGATCGGACACGACATGCGCGATAGCTCGCCGTCGCTCGCCGCTGCCTTCGCGGCCGGAGTGACCAACCAGGGCCTGGACGTGGTGCGGATCGGCTTGGCCTCGACCGACCAGCTGTATTACGCCTCGGGGTCACTCGATTGTCCGGGCGCGATGTTCACCGCCAGTCATAACCCCGCGGCCTACAACGGCATCAAGCTGTGCCGGGCCGGCGCTAAGCCCGTCGGTGCGGACACCGGGCTCAAAGTGATCACCGAAGACCTGATCGCCGGAGTCGCAGGCTATGACGGGGAGCCGGGGTCTATCACCGATCGCGATGTGCTCTCGGACTACGGCGAGTTCCTGCGGTCGCTGGTGGCGACCTCCGGATTGCGACCGCTGCGGGTGGCGGTCGACGCCGGTAACGGCATGGCCGGTCACACCGCACCGGCGGTGCTCGGCCCGATCGACTCGATCACGTTGTTGCCGTTGTACTTCGAGCTCGACGGGTCGTTTCCCAACCACGAGGCCAACCCGCTCGACCCGGCCAACCTGCTGGATCTGCAGTTCCACGTCCGCGAGACGGGTGCCGACATCGGGTTGGCCTTCGACGGCGACGCCGATCGGTGCTTCGTGGTCGACGAGCGCGGGATGCCGGTCTCTCCATCGACGGTGACGAGCCTGGTGGCCGCGCGGGAGCTCGGCCGCGAAATCGGCGCCACCGTCATCCACAACCTGATCACGTCGCGGGCGGTGCCCGAGCTGGTCGTCGAGCGCGGCGGTACACCGTTGCGCTCGCGCGTCGGACACTCCTATATCAAGGCGCTGATGGCCGAAACCGGTGCGATCTTCGGTGGCGAGCATTCCGCGCACTATTACTTCCGTGACTTCTGGGGCGCCGACTCGGGGATGCTGGCCGCGCTGTATGTACTGGCCGCTCTCGGTGAGCAGGACCGGCCGCTGTCCGAGCTGACCGCGGACTACCAGCGCTACGAGTCGTCCGGTGAGATCAATTTCAAGGTGGCCGACGCCGCACAGTGCGTGGACGCCGTGTTGAAGTCGTTCGGCAGCCGGATCCACTCCATCGACCACCTGGACGGGGTGACGGTGGATTTGGGCGACGGCAGCTGGTTCAACCTGCGCACCTCCAACACCGAGCCGCTGCTGCGGCTGAATGCGGAGGGCCGCACCACCGAGGCCGTCGAAGCGATGGTCGCCGAGATCAGCGCAGAAATCGCCGGACAGGTGCAGCGCCATGAGGGTGTGCCGTGAACGCCACCCGGGCGATCGATCTCGAAGACACCGACGGCCTGATCGCCGCCGACCGGCAGGGCCTGTTGCGGTCCGCCTCGTCGGCCGGTGCGCAGGTGCGGGCCATCGCCGCCGCGGTCGAGGAGGGCGAGCTGGACTCGCTGCGCAGCGGCGACCGGCCACGCAGCGTGATCTGGGTGGCCGGGCGGGGCACCGCCGAGACGGCCGGGGCGATGCTGGCCGCGACGCAGGGCGGCGCGGCGTCCGCGCCGATCGCGATCGTCGGCGAGGCCCCGCCGTGGATAGGCCCGCTCGACGTGCTGATCGTCGCCGGCGACGACCCCGGCGACCCGGCCCTGGTCGGAGCCGCCGCGACCGGGGTGCGCCGCGGTGCACGGGTTGCCATCGTCGCGCCGTACGAAGGTCCGCTGCGCGACTCCACCGCCGGGCGCGCCGCGGCGCTGGCGCCGCGGCTGTGGTTTCCCGACGAGTTCGGCCTGTGCCGGTACCTGGCCGCCGGCTTGGCGACGCTGCAAACCGTGGACCCCCGACTGGACATCGACCTGCCGGCGCTCGCCGACGAGCTGGACGCCGAAGCGCTGCGCAACAGCGCGAGCCGTGACCTGTTCACCAACCCGGCCAAGACCATTGCCGCGCGCTTGTCGCACCACCCGGTGGCACTGGCAGGTGACTGTCTCGCGACGCTGGCGCTGGCGCGACATGGCAGTTCGCAGCTGCTGCGGATCGCGCACCAGGTGGTCGCCGCCACCGGGCTGGCCGATGCGGTGGTGGCGCTGCGTGAGCCCGTCCATGTCGGTGATGGCGCGGCGCCGCTGGATGCGCTCTTTCACGACGAACAAATCGACGGGCCGCTGCCCGAGCGAATGCGGGTGCTGGCGTTCACGCTGGCCGGCGACCGGACGGTGGTGGCCGCTCGGGTGGCCGGGCTGGACGAGGTCTACCTGATCGCGGCCCACGACGTGCCCGAAGCTCCCGGCGGCGTGGGCGGGTCCGGCGGCCTGGTCGGGGCGGTGGCGCCGGGAGGCGCGACCCGCCCCGAACAGCAACTGGCAGTATTGGCCGTTCGGCTGGAGATGGCCGCTGTTTACTTGCGACTGGTGCGGGGATAGATAGAAAAGTGGAACTGCTTCGCGGTGCTGTACGGACGTACGCGTGGGGATCGCGTACGGCACTGGCCGAATTCACCGGGCGTCAGGTGCCCGCGGCTCACCCCGAGGCGGAACTCTGGTTCGGCGCGCACCCGGGGGATCCGGCCTTCCTGGAAACCGAGCAGGGTGAGCTGTCCTTGCTGGAGGCGGTGACCGCCGATCCGGAGGGCCAGCTGGGCTCCGCGTCGCGCGAACGGTTCGGGGACGTGCTGCCGTTCCTGGTCAAGGTGCTCGCCGCCGACGAACCGCTGTCGCTGCAGGCGCATCCGAGTGCCGAACAGGCAATCGAGGGTTACCTGCGTGAGGAAAAGTTGGGCATCCCGGTGGCCTCGCCGGTCCGCAACTACCGCGACACCTCGCACAAGCCCGAATTGTTGGTGGCCCTGCATTCATTCGAGGCGCTCGCCGGATTCCGTCAGGCTTCGGCCACCATCGAGTTGCTGCGGGCGCTGGCCGTCACCGACCTCGACCCCTATATCGAACTGCTGAACGACCAGTCCGACGCCGACGGGCTGCGCGCGCTGTTCACCACCTGGATCACCGCGCCTCAGCCCGACATCGATGTGCTGGTGTCCGCGGTGATCGACGGCGCCATTCAGTACGTCAGTTCCGGCGCAACGGAATTCGCGGCTGAGGCCAAAACGGTGCTCGAACTCGGCGAACGCTACCCCGGGGACGCCGGGGTGCTGGCGTCGTTGTTGCTCAACCGGATCAGCCTGGCCGCGGGCGATGCGCTCTATATCCCGGCCGGTAACCTGCACACCTACCTGCGCGGGTTCGCGATCGAGGTAATGGCCAACTCCGACAACGTGTTACGCGGCGGGCTGACCCCCAAGCACGTCGACGTGCCCGAGTTGCTGCGGGTGCTGGACTTCGCACCCACCGCCGAGGCGCAGCTGCGGCCGCATGTGCACCGAGAGGGCCTCGGGCTTATCTACGACACCCCGGCCGACGAGTTCGCGGTGGCGCTGCTGACCCTGGAGGGCGAACACCTCGGCCACGAAGTCGACGCGTCACCACACCATGACGGTCCGCAGATCCTGTTGTGCGCCGAGGGTTCCGCGGTGGTGCACGGAAAGTCCGGCTCGTTGTCGCTGGAGCGCGGGATGGCGGCGTGGGTCGCCGCCGACGACGGGCCGGTCGGGCTGGTCGCGCACCAGCCCGCCAAGTTGTTCAGGGCGACCGTAGGTTTGTGACGGGCCGCTCCCTGGCGGCCTGACGCGACTCGCGGCGCTCGCGCAGCCACAGCCGCAGGTTGTGCGCGATGGTCCGGCCGACGATCCGCGGCGGCGGAACCATATAGAGACTGTCGAGCAGTGAGAATCGGCGTAAAAACCATTCGGCGAGAACGGGTTCGGTCTCGGCGGCTCCGAGGAATTGGTCGAACAGCGCTCCCGACGGCCGCCACCACCAGGGGACCGGGGCACTGGTGCCGGCGTGGTGAAAAGCGAAGTCGCCGATCGCGTTCATCGTCCACACCGGATAGGTCGTCTTGGCGGTCGCCCGGTTGAGCTCGCCGGCCAGGTCGTCATCCGCGGTTTGCAAGGCCCGCCGCAGATGACCCGCCTGCAGCGACGTCATCGTCATGCCCTGCCCGAAGGTGGGATTGAAGCTCGCCACGGCGTCGCCGAACGCGATGATGCCGGCCGGAAATCGGTCCAGCTTGTCGTAGCGGCGCCATTTGCTGGCCGGGAAGGCGTGAAATGCCGGTGTGCCAACGGGTTTGGCCGCGGTGAGCGCGTCGGTGAAGTGCGCCGGGAGCAGCTTGATGGCCAGCGCGACCATCTCCGGGAACGTCGTCGGCGGTTTCGCGCCGGCCACGCCGAAGGTGGTCAGCACCCAGGTGCCGTCCTCGTAGCACAGCATGCCCATCCCCAACGACTGATCGTGGGAGGCGCCGGCCACCACCACCTTCTCCGGGATCAATCCCTCCGGGATGCGGAACTGGTGGCTGGCGTAGTTGATGCCGATGTCCAGGCTCTGCTCGATGGGCCGCTGATACCCCCACTGTGTCAACCACACCGGCAGCCGAGTGCCCCGACCTGCTGCATCGACCACCAGGTCGGCACGCACGAATTCCGGCTCGCCGCCGACCTCGTCCTTAGGGGGGTCCAGCACCACTCCGGTCACCCGCTGCCGCGCCGGGTCGAACCGCGGCTCGGCGACGGATCGGCGCACGATCGTGACGTTATCGATGTCGCGCACGCGGCTGCGCAACTGCCACTCGAGATGCGGCCGGCTGGGCACGTAGGCGGTGAATTCGTCGCGCAGCGTGTGGCCCGTCCCGAGGACATGGCCCGCCGCACCCAGGTGGATGCAGTCCGGTCGGTTTTCCAGCATCGGCACACCTGCGGCCACCATGTCCTTGAGCAGGCCCGGAAACAGGGAGTCGAGTTCGCTGGCCCCGCGCGCCATCAGCAGATGCAGATGCCGGTCCTGAGGAATCGTGGCGCGATGTGCCGGGGTGCTCGGCAGTTCGTCGCGCTCATAGACGCTGACCTGCGAATACCGGTCAGCAAGCACTCGGGCGGCGCACAAACCCGCGATGCTTGCGCCTATGACTATTGCGTGGTCTCGCGTGGTTGCGCAGTCCGGCATCCGGGGGGAGTACCCAGTACTGTGCGGTCCAATGGCTTCTGACGTTAACGAGAGGCAGGCAAATGTCCAACCGATGGCGTACTAAGTCAGTCGAACAGTCCATCGAGGACACCGACGAGCCAGATACTCGACTCCGCAAAGTCCTCACCTGGTGGGACCTGATGGTCTTCGGCGTCGCCGTGGTGATCGGCGCCGGCATCTTCACGGTCACCGCATCGACCGCCGGTGATATCACCGGCCCCGCGATTTGGATCTCGTTCCTGATCGCCGCGGCCACCTGCGCGCTGGCGGCGCTGTGCTACGCCGAATTCGCCTCGACGCTGCCCGTCGCGGGCAGCGCGTACACCTTCTCCTATGCCACCTTCGGCGAGTTCCTCGCGTGGATCATCGGCTGGAATCTGTTGCTGGAGTTGGCAATTGGTGCCGCCGTGGTGTCCAAGGGCTGGTCCAGTTATCTCGGCACCGTGTTCGGATTCGGCGGTGGCACAGTCGACGTGGGGTCGGTCAACATCGACTGGGGTGCGCTGCTGATCGTCGCGGTGGTGGCGACCCTGGTCGCGTCGGGCACCAAAGTGTCGTCCCGGGTTTCGGCGGTGATCACCGCCATCAAGGTGTCGGTGGTCATCTTCGTCGTGTTGGTCGGCCTCTTCTACATCAAGGGCTCCAACTACTCGCCGTTCATCCCCAAGCCGGAAAGCGGGCACGAGGCGAGCGGCATCAACCAGTCGGTGCTGTCGCTGCTCACCGGGGCGCACAGCAGCCACTACGGGTGGTACGGCGTGCTCGCCGGGGCTTCGATCGTGTTCTTCGCATTCATCGGCTTCGACATCGTCGCGACGATGGCCGAGGAGACCAAACAGCCGCAGCGCGACGTGCCGCGCGGGATCCTGGCGTCGCTGGCTGTCGTCACCGTCCTGTATGTCGCCGTCTCGGTCGTGTTGTCCGGCATGGTTTCCTACACCCAGCTCAAGACCGTCCCCGGCGGCAAGCCGGCAAACCTGGCCACCGCATTCACTGCGAACGGAATCGGGTGGGCGAGCAAGATCATCGCCATCGGGGCACTGGCCGGGTTGACGACCGTCGTGATGGTGCTGGTGCTCGGGCAGTGCCGGGTCCTGTTCGCGATGGCGCGCGACGGCTTGGTGCCGCGGTCGCTGGCCAAGACCGGCTCGCGCGGGACGCCGGTCCGGATCACCGTGCTGGTCGCACTGGTGGTCGCGGCGACGGCGTCGGTTTTCCCAATCAGCAAGCTCGAGGAGATGGTCAACGTCGGGACGCTGTTCGCGTTCGTCCTGGTTTCGGCCGGGGTCATCGTTCTGCGCCGCACCCGCCCCGATCTGGAGCGGGGGTTCCGCGCGCCGTGGGTGCCACTGTTGCCGATCGCCTCGATCTGCGCGTGTATCTGGCTGATGCTCAACCTCACCGCCCTGACCTGGGTCCGGTTCGGCGTGTGGTTAGTGGTGGGAACCGCGATCTATCTCGGCTACGGATACCGCCACTCCATGCAGGGCCGTAGGCAGGCCGTCCAGAAGACGTAGCGGATGCTTTACAAAGCGACGTCCTTTGTCTAGACAGAGGACGTAAGACGCGGTATTGTCCAATCTCAACGTGGTGTGACTCACAAGGAGGTTTGGCATATGACCACCCAGATCCAGGCGGCCGACGAACTCGGCGCGACCGAGTGGCGCGACAAGAAGCGCTACCTGTGGCTGATGGGCCTGATCCCGCCGACGGCGTTGTTCGTGATGCTGCCGATCGTCTGGGGACTGAACCAATTCGGTTGGCACGGCGCCGCCCAGGTGCCGATGTGGATCGGGCCGATCCTGCTCTACATCCTGCTGCCGATCCTGGACCTGCGGTTCGGGCCCGACGGGCAGAACCCGCCCGACGAGGTGATGGAGCGGCTGGAGAACGACAAGTACTACCGCTACTGCACCTACATCTACATCCCGTTCCAGTACCTCAGCGTCGTGCTGGGCGCCTACCTGTTCACCGCGTCGGACCTGCACTGGCTGGGCTTCGACGGCGGTCTGGGCTGGGTCGGCAAGATCGGCCTCGCACTGTCGGTCGGCGTGCTCGGCGGCGTCGGCATCAACACCGCGCACGAGATGGGGCATAAGAAGGACTCGCTGGAGCGCTGGCTGTCCAAGGTCACCCTGGCGCAGACCGCTTACGGCCACTTTTACATCGAGCACAACCGCGGTCACCACGTGCGCGTCTCCACGCCGGAGGACCCGGCCTCGGCCCGCTTCGGTGAGACCTTCTGGGAGTTCCTGCCCCGCAGCGTGTTCGGCAGCCTGCGCTCGTCGGTTCATCTCGAGGCCCAGCGCATCCGCCGGCTCGGCCGCAGCCCCTGGGACCCCAGGACGTATGCGTCCAACGACGTGCTCAACGCCTGGGCGATGTCGGTGGTGCTGTTCGGCGCGCTGATCGCGGTCTTCGGCGCCGGCGTGATCCCGTTCATCGTCATCCAGGCGGTCTTCGGCTTCTCGCTGCTGGAAACCGTCAACTACCTGGAGCACTACGGCCTGCTGCGGCAGCAGAACGCCAACGGCCGCTACGAGCGCTGCGCGCCGGTGCACAGCTGGAACTCCGACCACATCGTCACCAACTTGTTCCTCTACCACCTGCAGCGGCACAGCGATCACCACGCCAACCCGACGCGGCGGTATCAGACATTGCGCAGCATGGCGGACGCGCCCAACCTGCCGAGCGGATACGCGTCGATGATCGCGCTGACCTACTTCCCGCCGGTGTGGCGCAAGGTGATGGACCACCGGGTGCTGGCGCATTACGACGGTGACATCACCAAGGTCAACGTCCACCCGCGGATGCGCGAGCGGGTGCTGGCGAAATATGGCGTGCCGGCATGACCGCCTACCGCTGCCCGGGCTGCGACTACATCTACGACGAAACGAAAGGCGCTCCACGGGAAGGCTTTCGGCCGGGCACGCCGTTCAGCGAGATCCCCGACGACTGGTGCTGCCCCGATTGTGCGGTGCTCGAGAAGGTCGACTTCGAAGCAATAGGAGTGAACCAATGAATGACTACAAGCTTTTCGTCTGCGTGCAGTGCGGATTCGAGTACGACGAGGCCAAGGGCTGGCCGGAAGACGGCATCGCTCCGGGCACCCGGTGGGACGAGATTCCGGACGACTGGAGCTGCCCGGATTGCGGCGCGGCCAAATCCGACTTCGAGATGGTGGAGGTCGCGCGTCCGTGAGCACTATTGTCGCGCCTGTGAAGCGGATTCCTTATGCCGAGGCGTCGCGCGATCTGCTGCGCAACTCGGTGTTGGACGCGATGCGCGACTTACTGCTGACGCGAGACTGGTCCGCGATCACGCTCTCCGACGTGGCCCGCGGCGCCGGGATCAGCCGGCAGACCATCTACAACGAGTTCGGTTCGCGGCAAGGCCTGGCGCAGGGATACGCCCTGCGCCTAGCCGACCGCCTGGTCGACGCCGTCCATGCGGCGATCGACGCCAACGTCGGTCGCATCTACGAAGCCTTCCTGGAGGGCTTCCGAGCCTTCTTCGCCGAATCGGCGGCCGACCCGCTGGTGATCTCCCTGCTGACCGGTGTCGCGAAACCCGACCTGCTGCAGATCATCACCACCGACAGCGGTCCGATCATCACGCGGGCATCGGACAGGTTGACCCTGGCCTTCACCCACAGCTGGGTGGCCACCAGCGACGAGGACGCCGGTGTGCTGGGGCGCGCCATCGTGCGGCTGGCGCTGAGTTACGTGTCGATGCCTCCGGAGGCAGATCATGATGTCGCCGCGGACTTGGCCCGGCTGATGACGCCTTTTGCCGAGCGTCACGGCGTCATCAACGTCCCCTGACCTGGCCACCTTTCGGCGGCCTACTACAGTGGCTGGCGAGCGTATACCCAAGCTAACTAATCCACTTTGAGGAACAGACACGCCATGACTCTGACGCCCGACGTTGTAAACGGCATCGACTTCAAGATCGCCGATCTGTCGCTCGCGGAATTCGGCCGCAAAGAGCTTGACCTGGCCGAATACGAGATGCCCGGCCTGATGTCGCTGCGTCGCGAGTACGCCGAGGTGCAGCCGCTGAAGGGTGCGCGCATCTCCGGCTCGCTGCACATGACCGTGCAGACCGCGGTGCTGATCGAGACGCTGACCTCGCTGGGCGCCGAGGTCCGCTGGGCCTCCTGCAACATCTTCTCCACCCAGGACCACGCGGCCGCGGCCGTCGTCGTCGGCCCGCACGGCACCCCGGAGGAGCCCAAGGGTGTGCCGGTGTTCGCCTGGAAGGGCGAGTCGCTGGAGGAGTACTGGTGGTGTGCCGAGCAGATGCTCACCTGGCCCGGCGAGCCGGCGAACATGATCCTGGACGACGGCGGCGACGCCACCATGCTGGTGCTGCGCGGCGCTCAGTACGAGAAGGCCGGCGTGGTGCCGCCTGCCGAAGAGGACGACTCAGCGGAGTGGAAGGTCTTCCTGAACCTGCTGCGTACCCGATTCGAGACCGACAAGGGCAAGTGGACCAAGATCGCCGAGTCGGTCAAGGGTGTCACGGAGGAGACCACCACCGGCGTGCTGCGCCTCTACCAGTTCGCCGCGGCCGGCGATCTGGCCTTCCCGGCGATCAACGTCAACGACTCGGTCACCAAGTCCAAGTTCGACAACAAGTACGGCACCCGGCACTCGCTGCTCGACGGCATCAACCGTGGCACCGACGCGCTGATCGGCGGCAAGAACGTGCTGATCTGCGGCTTCGGCGACGTGGGTAAGGGCTGCGCCGAGGCCGCCAAGGGCCAGGGCGCGCGGGTGTCGGTCACCGAGATCGACCCGATCAACGCCCTGCAGGCGCTGATGGAGGGCTACGACGTGGTGACCGTCGAGGACGCCATCGCCGACGCCGACATCGTCGTCACCGCGACCGGCAACAAGGACATCATCTCGCTGGACCACATGAAGGCGATGAAGGACCACGCCATCCTGGGCAACATCGGCCACTTCGACAACGAGATCGACATGGCCGCGCTGGAGCGCTCCGGGGCGCACAAGCTGAACATCAAGCCGCAGGTCGACCTGTGGACGTTCAAGGACTCCGGCAAGGCGATCATCGTGCTGTCCGAGGGCCGGCTGCTGAACCTCGGTAACGCCACCGGGCACCCGTCGTTCGTGATGAGCAACAGCTTCGCCAACCAGACGATCGCGCAGATCGAGCTGTGGACCAAGAACGACGAGTACGACAACGAGGTCTACCGGCTGCCCAAGCACCTCGACGAGAAGGTGGCCCGCATCCACGTCGAAGCGCTCGGCGGTCAACTGACCAAGCTGACCAAGGACCAGGCCGAGTACTTGGGTGTCGACGTCGAGGGCCCGTTCAAGCCGGACCACTACCGCTACTGAGCCGTTTCCCCCTCGCCGAGTGTCACGCCAGCGTGACGTTGGACGCCGAGCTTCACGCGAGCGTGACGCCCGCGGCGCTGGATAGCGCATGCTGATCGCGATCGAGGGCGTCGACGGCTCCGGCAAGCGGACGCTCACCGAAGGGCTGCGCAAGGCCTTCGAAGCCGCCGGCAAGTCGGTGGCCACGATGGCCTTCCCGCGGTACGGCCGGTCGGTGACCGCCGACATCGCGGCCGAAGCGCTGCACGGCGAGCACGGTGACCTCGCGGCGTCGGTCTATGCGATGGCGATGCTGTTCGCGCTGGACCGTGCCGGCGCGGTCGACGACCTCGAGGAGCTGCATCGCGGCCACGACGTGCTGATTCTCGACCGCTACGTCGCCTCCAACGCGGCTTACAGCGCCGCGCGCCTGCACCAGGACGCCTCCGGAGACGCGGCGTCCTGGGTCTACGCGCTGGAATTCCAGCGGCTCGGGCTGCCCGCGCCGGACTGGCAGGTGCTGCTCAACGTGTCGACCGAGCTGGCCGGACAGCGGGCTCGCAGCCGGGCCGAGTCCGATCCCGGCCGCGCGCGCGACAGCTACGAGCGCGACGACGGGCTGCAGCAGCGCACCCGTGCGGTGTACGCCGGGCTGGCCGACGCGGGCTGGGGCGGGCGATGGCTGGTGGTCGACGCGGACGTCGATCCGGCGCGCCTGGCGGCCGATTTGGGCGTCAATTAGCACAAATTTGTCACGATTTGCCCGTATCGAACGCGAAACGCCCGTGTGGCGCCCGAGTTTTGTCCCGATCTGGTGACACCATGGACTCCATGAGGCAAAGGATTTTGGTCGTCGACGACGACGCTTCGCTCGCGGAGATGCTGACCATCGTTCTTCGTGGGGAGGGCTTCGACACTGCGGTCATCGGTGATGGCACGCAGGCTCTGACCGCGGTGCGCGAGCTGCGGCCCGACCTGGTGCTGCTTGACCTGATGTTGCCCGGTATGAACGGCATCGACGTGTGCCGGGTGTTGCGCGCCGATTCCGGCGTTCCGATTGTGATGCTGACCGCCAAGACCGACACCGTGGATGTGGTGCTCGGCCTCGAGTCGGGCGCCGACGACTACATCATGAAGCCGTTCAAGCCCAAGGAGCTGGTGGCCCGGGTGCGGGCGCGGCTGCGGCGCAACGACGACGAGCCGGCCGAGATGCTCTCGATCGCCGACGTCGAGATCGACGTGCCGGCGCACAAGGTCACCCGCAACGGCGAGCAGATCTCGCTGACCCCGCTGGAGTTCGACCTGCTGGTCGCGCTGGCACGCAAACCGCGCCAGGTGTTTACTCGTGATGTACTGCTCGAACAGGTGTGGGGCTATCGGCACCCGGCGGATACCCGCTTGGTGAACGTGCACGTCCAGCGCCTGCGGGCCAAGGTCGAGAAAGACCCCGAGAACCCGACTGTGGTGTTGACCGTTCGAGGAGTGGGTTACAAGGCCGGACCTCCGTGATCCGCGGCGGCGCCGGTGTAAGACGTCACGATGCTGAGGAGCGCCGTCATTGATCTGGGGCTCGCGGCGACGTATCCACGGTCACCGCTGGGGACGCACCGGTCCCATGACTCGGGGCATGAGTGCGTTGAGTCGAGCCGTCGGTATTGCCTGGCGCCGTTCGCTGCAGCTGCGAGTCGTGGCGTTGACGCTCGGGCTGTCGCTGGCGGTGATCCTGGCACTCGGCTTCGTGCTCACCAGCCAGGTCACCAATCGCGTTCTTGACGTCAAGGTCAAGGCGGGCATCGAGCAGATCGAGCGGGCCCGCGGCACGGTCGGCGGGATCGTCAACGGCGAGGAGACGCGCTCGCTGGACAGCAGCCTGCAGCTGGCCCGCAACACGTTGACGTCGAAAACCGATCCGGCGTCCGGTCCCGGCCTGGCCGGGGCGTTCGATGCGGTGCTGATCGTGCCGGGCGACGGCCCGCGTGCGGCTACCTCCGCCGGACCCGTCGACCAGGTGCCGGCCTCGTTGCGTGGCTTCGTCAAGGCGGGGCAGGCGGCCTATCAGTACGCCACGGTGCACACCGAAGGCTTCTCGGGACCGGCGCTGATCGTCGGTACGCCGGCATCCTCGCAGGTGGCCAACCTGGAGCTGTACCTGATCTTCCCGCTGGCCAGCGAGCAGGCCACGATCAGGCTGGTGCGCGGCACGATGATCACCGGTGGCGCGGTGCTGTTGGTGCTGCTGGCCGGAATCGCGCTGCTGGTATCGCGCCAGGTGGTGGTGCCGGTGCGCTCGGCGTCGCGGATCGCCGAACGTTTCTCCGAGGGGCATCTCTCCGAACGCATGCCGGTGCGCGGTGAGGACGACATGGCGCGACTGGCGGTGTCATTCAACGACATGGCCGAAAGCCTGTCGCGGCAGATCACCCAGCTCGAGGAGTTCGGCAACCTGCAGCGCCGGTTCACCTCCGATGTCAGCCACGAACTTCGTACGCCGCTGACCACGGTGCGAATGGCCGCCGACTTGATCTATGACCACAGCTCCGAGCTGGACCCCACCCTGCAACGCTCCACCGAGCTGATGGTCAACGAGCTCGATCGCTTCGAGACCCTGCTCAACGACCTGCTGGAAATCTCCCGGCACGACGCCGGTGTGGCCGAATTGTCGGTGGAGGCAGTCGATTTGCGCACCACGGTGCAAAGCGCACTGGGCAACGTCGGACACCTTTCCGAGGACGCCGGCATCGAGCTGCTGGTGGACATGCCGTCCGAAGAGGTGATCGCCGAAGTCGATCCGCGGCGGGTGGAGCGGATCCTGCGCAACCTGATCGCCAACGCCATCGACCATGCCGAGCACAAACCGGTGCGCATCCGGATGGGCGTCGACGAAGACACCGTCGCGGTCACCGTCCGCGACTATGGGGTGGGGCTGCGGCCCGGCGAGGAGAAGCTGGTGTTCAGCAGGTTCTGGCGCTCGGACCCGTCGCGGGTGCGGCGCTCCGGCGGAACCGGGCTGGGTCTAGCGATCAGCGTCGAGGACGCACGCCTGCACCAGGGCCGGCTGGAGGCGTGGGGCGAGCCCGGTCAGGGCGCCTGCTTCCGGCTGACGCTTCCGCTGGTCCGCGGCCACAAGGTCACCACCAGCCCGTTGCCGATGAAGCCGATCCCGCAGCCGGCGCCGCCGGCCGGGGACCCGGTGCCACCGGCGGGCAAAGAACGTCCGCGCCAACATGAGCACGCCGAAAGGGGCGTGTGATGCGGCGCCTGCTCGTCGCACTGCTGGTGCTGTTGCTGGCAGGCTGTGCGGGGGTGCCCAGTACGTCGGCGCCGCAGGCCATCGGCACCGTCGAGCGACCGGCCCCGTCGAATCTGCCCAAGCCGACCCCCGGCATGGATCCCGACGTGTTGCTGCGCGAATTCCTCAAGGCCACGGCCGATCCGGCGAACCGGCATCTGGCGGCGCGGCAGTTTCTCACCCAGTCGGCATCCAATGCCTGGGACGACGCCGGTAGCGCATTGTTGATCGACCATGTCGTGTTCGTCGAAACCCGTGGTGCAGAACGTGTTTCGGCGACAATGCGGGCCGATATCCTGGGCTCGCTGTCCGACGTCGGGGTGTTCGAGACGGCCGAGGGCGTGCTGCCCGACCCCGGGCCGATCGAGCTGGTCAAGACATCCGGTGGCTGGCGAATCGACAAGCTGCCCAACGGTGTTTTCCTGGACTGGCAACAGTTTCAAGCTACCTACAAACGCAACACGCTCTATTTCGCCGACCCGACCGGTAAGACGGTGGTGCCCGATCCGCGCTATGTCGCGGTCGCCGATCACGATCAGCTGCCGACCGAACTCATCTCCAAGCTGCTGGCCGGGCCTCGGCCCGAGATGGCGCACACGGTTCGCAACCTGCTCGCACCGCCGCTGCGCCTGCGCGGGCCGGTGACCCGCGCCGACGGCGGCAAGAACGGGGTCGGGCGAGGCTACGGCGGTGCGCGCATCGATCTGCAGAAGCTGTCCACCACCGATCCGCACAGTAGGCAATTGCTTGCCGCACAGATCATTTGGACTCTGGCCAGAGCCGACATCAGAGGTCCGTATGTGATCAATGCCGACGGCGCGCCGCTGGATGACAGGTTCGCCGACGGATGGACGACCTCCGACGTCGCCGCGACCGACCCGGGTGTGGCCGACGGTGCCGGCGCGGGGCTGCACGCCCTGATCAACGGATCGCTGGTCGGCCTGGACGGGCAGCGGACCACCACAGTGAACGGCGCGTTCGGGCGGATGGGCGATCAGACGCTCGCGGCGCTGTCCCGCAGCGGCCGGCAGGTGGCGTCCGTCGTGACGCTGCACCGCGGTGCCCCGGACATGGCGGAGTCACTGTGGATCGGCGATCTCGGTGGCGAGGCGGTGCAATCCGCCGACGGACACAGCCTGACCCGCCCCAGCTGGGCGCTGGACGACGCGGTCTGGGTGGTGGTGGACGGCAACAACGTGCTGCGGGCCATCCAGGAGCCGGCCTCCGGGCAACCCGCGCGCCTGCCGGTGGATTCCGGGGCGGTGGCCAGCAAGTTCCCCGGCCCGATCAGCGACTTGCAACTGTCTCGCGACGGCACGCGGGCCGCGATGGTGATCGGCGGCATGGTTATTCTCGCCGGTGTGGAGCAGACCCAGGCCGGGCAATATGCGCTGACCTATCCCCGGCGATTGGGTTTCGGGTTGGGCAATTCGGTGGTGTCCCTGTACTGGCGCACCGGTGATGACATGGTGGTGACCCGCAACGATCTTGCCCATCCGGTCTCGTATGTGAACCTCGACGGCGTGAACTCCGACGCCCCCGCCCACGGTTTGCAGATTCCGCTGACCGCGATCGCGGCCAACCCGTCGACCGTCTACGTCGCGGCACCCCAAGGCGTGCTGCAGTATTCGGCGTCCGCGGCCGAAAGTCAGCAGAGTTGGTCGGAGGTGCCGGGGTTGATGACCGGTGGTGCTGCTCCGGTGCTGCCGGGGTAACGCTGGATCTTCGTCGCGATCTGTAGGGCGACGTCGCCGCGGCTGCGCGTGCACGGCCGAACGCAAAGTGCGTTTCGAACAGTGGCAACGGTAGTTGTCGTGACGCCAGAGCCTTCCATTCGGCCGGGTCGTCGGGGATCATGCCCAAGTGCACGTCAGTTAGGCCGTTCAATGTTGTTGCCGCAAAAAATGTTTGGGTTCGCGATCACGATGCGTTGCGCTTGCAGATCGTCTCGGTGGCGACAGTGCACGATGTCACCATCCGGCCGAGCTCCTATCGTTGCAGGCTGATCATCTGAAAAGCACTGAACAGGAACAGATTCAGCGTGGATCATGAGCTCGCTTCCGATTTTGCCGACACGCTCGCTTGCCACGTTACCCATGCTTGACCGTGGGCATGCGTCCACAACGGGGCTAGCCTAAATGCGCACTGGTTTATCCGGATCGCGCACGGCCACCGGCACGGCATGGTGCGACGTCGGTCGACGACGATAGCTTGTTGGCACGCGGATGTGGAAGGGACATCAGTGGATTGGTGCGGGGAGGCGACCGAATGACGGAATCACCGACAGGGGAAGCTTCGGATGCGCATATCTGGAAGCCGGTAAAGAATTTCGACGACTTCACCGGCGTGTGCTGCGGCCGGCTCCACATGCAGCTGTTGACCGATCCCGACGGCTTCTCCATGTGTCATCGAGTGGGTCGCATCGGTGCGGCGACTATTTCCGAAATCGCGGTCGGATCCGAGATGTCGCTGGACGCCGGCGACCTGTGTGGGGCCTATCGAATCGTCGTGCTGCGCGCCGGGCGCGCCAGGGGCGAATACCGGGGTCTGGCGCCCTCGGGTGGGCCCAGTGCGCCGACTATCTACCCCCCGCAGGGTCACGCTGCGTGGAAGTGGAGGGCCGGAACCAGATTCATCTGCGTCAAACTCGATCGTTCGGCCGTCGACGATGCGCTCAGCGACGCACTCGGCTGGCAGGTGATGTCCCAGCCCGAATTCGCACCCGTCATGCCTATCGAGTCGGCCGCGACGCGAAGCTGGATCAACATGGTGGCGCTTTTCAAGGACCAGATTTTCCGGGCCGACAGCGTGCTCAATCAGCCGCTGGTCGGATTGCCGTTCGTCGACAGCCTGGTCCGCGGCTTCCTGCTTGCCGCCGACCATCCGCACCGCGAGACGCTTGCCAAAGAGGTGCGGCTGTTCGCGCCGCGGGCGATTCGTTCGGCGATCGAAATCATCGAAGAAGAAGCGCATTTGCCATTGACGCTGACCTCGATCGCCACCCGCACCCACATCAGCGTCCGCACGCTGCAGCAGGGATTCCAGCGCCACCTGGACACCTCGCCGATGGCCTATCTGCGCGAGGTCCGGCTGCGGCGCGCACACCATGCGCTGCTGAGGTCGGACCCGTCGCAGGTGACCGTTGCTTCGGTCGCCTACCGTTGGGGCTTCACCAATCTCGGCAGGTTCGCCGCCGCCCACTCCGCCCGCTACCGCGAGACGCCGACGGAGACCCTGCGCCGCAGGGCCTTTCAGCGCTTCGCCGCCGAGGAACGGGCCCACCTCCGAACGGCCCGGCGCTGTTAGGGCTCGCCTCGTTTCACCGACGGGACAGCGGAAGCTACGCAATCTGTCCAGCGGTCCGCGTCCAGTGGCTACTCCGGCTGCGTTGTCCTGCTTAGTGTTAACAGTATGAACGGCCCTCCTGCAATCGCCCTGACGCCCATCCTGCTGATGGTGGCGGTGTTGTGGTGGGAGACAACGAGCCCCGTCGTGCTGACGTTCACAAAGCACCGGCACGACGGAAAGGCGCCGGGCACAGCGACCTCAACTACCAGTGAGCACGCCATCGCACCGCGACGACCGGAGCATCAGGATGCACACCGGGCGCTGGTCACGTCCGGGATATTCAGCAGGACCAGTCCCGAAGTGGCCACGGCCTTGTGCGCGCAGCTGCATCTGCGGCGCTTCTCGCCCGGGCAGGTGATGGGTGCTCAAAGCGACTTCGGGGGATACGTTTATGTGATCGTCTCCGGAAAGGTCAAGGTCTCCTATCGGAGATCCGGCGGCGAAGAGTTCGTGCTCAAGATTTTAGGCCCATCGGAAATGTTCGGTGCCATAACACTTTTCGATCCAGATCCACAAGACATGAGTGTGACAACGCTCACCGAGGTTCTGGCGGTGCCGATTGCCCGCGATCGGCTCCTGACGTGGATGGTCGAGCGCCCGGAAGTGTGCGATCAGGTGCTGCGACTGTTCGCGCGGTGGGTGAAGGCGATGACTAACTCGCTGGTCGATTTCGGATTGGCGGATGCGCAGGGTCGCGTCGCGAACCGATTGTTATTGCTACGGCACCGATTTGGCCAACAGGACGGTGATGTCGTGCGCGTGGTGCACAACCTCACCGCCGACGACTTCTCGCGGCTTGCCGGCGTCGATCCGGAGACGATCGACGCGACGTTGCGTGGATTCGAGGCCAACGGCTGGATCCGTCTGGAAGGTGGCAGCATCGTCATTGTCGACGGATATGCCCTCAGTCAGGTGCGGCAGGTAAGTATGGGGGAGGTACGTGATGTTTGATCGATTTTCATTGGGGGATCTGACTGTTCGAGTGCTCGGCGCGCCGATGGCCGGCGGCCCGTCGACGCCGGCGCTGGCGGCGGCCGTATCCAACGGCGGCGGCCTGGGCTTTCTTGCCGGGGGCCTGTGCTCCGCCGACGAATTGGCCGACTCGATCCTTGCCGCACGCCGACTTAGCTCGGGTCCTCTGGGAGTGAATCTTTTTGTGCCACAGGCCAGGGTCGCCACCGTCGAGGAACTGGGCGCGTTCGCGGCGGCGCTGGCGGAGGAAGCCGAACACTACGGCGTGGCGCTGGGTGAACCGCGCGATGCCGATGACGAGTACGCGGCAAAGCTCGACGTGGTGTGCGATCTGCGACCGGAAGTGGTGTCCTTCACTTTCGGTCCGCCGAGCGACGCGGCGTGCATCCGACTCTGCGATGCCGGCATTCTCACCCTCGCCACCGTGACCACGGTACGAGAAGCATTGATCGCCAACAGCTTTGGCGTGAGTGCTCTGGTAGCCCAAGGGCCCGATGCCGGTGGGCATCGGGCCACGTTCGACCCGATCGCCGCGCCGGCCGCCGATCCTCTCGACGATCTGATCTCGGCCCTGGTCGCCTGTTTCGACTGCCCCGTCGTCGCGGCCGGCGGACTGGCGACTCCGGCCGCCGTGCGCCGGGCACAGGATGCCGGCGCCGCCGCGGTGCAGATCGGCACCGCTTTCTTGCTGGCCGACGAGGCCGGAACCAATCCCGTGCACCGTGCTGCCTTGCGCGATCCGCAGTTCACCCAAACCGTGGTGACGCGGGCGTTCACCGGGCGATATGCCCGCGCGTTGCGCAACGGATTCATCGACAGACACGACGCCCACTCCGTATTCGGGTTTCCCCAGGCCGCCATGATCACCGGCCCCATCCAGGCGGCCGCGGTGAAGCTGGGCGACCCGCACGGCGTCGGCATGTGGACGGGTGCGGGGTTCCGCGACGCGCGAACCGGTTCAGCCACCGACATCGTGCAAGAGCTGGCGGGCTGTTGATGTCACCCCTGCCGATGAGACTGGGGCCGTGCTTGATTTGATCCTGCCGCTGGAGTGCGGCGGCTGCCGGACCGCGTCGACCCGCTGGTGTGACGCGTGCGCCAGGGAGCTCGTCGTCAAGCCCGACGAACCGCACCTGATCAGCCCCCGCGTCGACCCGCAGGTACCGGTGTTTGCACTCGGGCGCTACGCCGGTGCCCGTCGCCAGGCGATTCTGGCGATGAAGGAGCAGGGCCGCCGCGATCTCGTCCCGCCGTTGGCCCAGGCGCTGGCGGTGGGTGTTCACCGGTTGCTGACCTGGGGCATCGTCGAGACCCCGTTGGCCGTCGTGCCCGCACCGACTCGGCGTGCGGCCGCTCGACGGCGCGGCGGCGACCCCGTCGCACGTCTGGCGCACGCCGCCGTGGCCCGGCATCCGGACGCCACCGTCGTCGCGGCGTTGCGGATGAATGCGCTGACCCGCGACTCGGTCGGTCTCGGCACGGCCGAGCGCGAGCGCAACGTCGCCGGCCGGGTCCTGCTACGAGGCCGGCCGCCGCGCACCGAGGTGCTACTGGTCGACGACATCGTCACCACCGGCGCGACCGCGGGTGAGTCGGTCCGGGTCTTGTCGGCGGCCGGGGTGCGGGTGGCGGCGGTGCTGGCGATCGCAGTCGCCTGAAGCGGCGAATCTCGGCGTAAACCAGTGAAATTGCCAAGAAGACGTGAAGAACTCGCTACGGGTTCATCAAATCGGTGGCACGGCGAGGCGAACACGAGCTAACGTCGAGAACAACCTTCAACAACTCTTCGGGACTTACCGGGCCCGACTCACCGGTTGCGAATTCCCAGCTTGAGACGGCACGTGCGGAGGGGGTGAGTATTCGACACCTTGCGACGGCGGGCTGCCTGCGGCGGTGACTTTCGCACACCGTTTCCACCCCGTCGAAGCTTCTTCTAGAAAGCCGGCACGCAGGGCGCGTGGACGTGAAGAGAGAAATGAGTTGTCACGTATGTCAAGGCTCACCGTGGATTCCACTCAGCTTCTGGACGAACCACCGGTACGGATCGACGCGCAGGAACCGACGACCACTGCCGAGGTGGTGTTCAAGGGGCGCAATGTCGAGATTCCCGATCACTTCCGTGTCTACGTCTCGCAGAAACTCGCCCGCCTCGAACGATTCGACAAGACCATCTACCTCTTCGACGTCGAGCTCAAGCACGAACGCAACCGTCGCCAACGTAAGTCCTGTCAGCGCGTGGAGATCACCGCGCGGGGCCGTGGGCCGGTAGTCCGCGGTGAGGCTTGTGCCGACAGCTTCTATTCCGCGCTCGAGTCCGCGGTGGTCCGGCTGGAAAGCCGGCTGCGCCGCGGCAAGGACCGCCGCAAGGTGCACTACGGCGAAAAGACCCCGGTTTCGCTGGCCGAGGCCACCGCGGTGGCCCCGCCGGAGAGCACCTTCCGCAACAACAATGCGCCCGCCCAGCCGCATCAACACGACACCGGCGACGAGGATCGCGACCATCAGCCGGGTCGCGTGGTGCGTACCAAGGAACACGAGGCCACGCCAATGTCGGTCGACGACGCGCTCTACGAGATGGAGCTCGTCGGACACGACTTCTTCTTGTTCTACGACAAGCAGACCGAGCGGCCGTCGGTCGTCTATCGCCGTCACGCCTATGACTACGGACTGATCAGGCTCTCCTGAGGATCGGCGGCCATCAGCAGGTCGTCACCTACGATGGGAGTCGCCTTACTAACGAAGACTCCTACCCACAGGGGACCTAGCTGTGCTGTCGAAGCTGCTGCGCCTTGGTGAAGGTCGCATGGTCAAGCGTCTCAAGCGCGTGGCCGACTATGTCAACACGTTGTCTGACGACGTCGAGAAACTCACCGATGCGGAGCTGAGGGCCAAGACCGACGAGTTCCGTAAGCGGCTCGATGACGGCGAGACCCTCGATGAGCTGCTGCCCGAGGCCTTCGCGGTGGCCCGCGAGGCCGCCTGGCGGGTGCTGGATCAGCGTCCGTTCGACGTGCAGGTGATGGGCGCCGCCGCGCTGCACCTGGGCAATGTCGCGGAGATGAAAACCGGTGAAGGCAAGACGCTGACCTGTGTGTTGCCGGCCTACCTCAACGCGCTGGCCGGCAACGGCGTGCACATCGTCACCGTCAACGACTACCTGGCCAAACGCGACAGTGAGTGGATGGGCCGGGTGCACCGCTTCCTCGGCCTTCAGGTCGGGGTGATCCTGGCCAACATGACCCCCGACGAGCGCCGGGTGGCGTATGCCGCCGACATCACCTACGGCACCAACAACGAGTTCGGCTTCGACTACCTGCGCGACAATATGGCGCACTCGGTGGACGACATGGTGCAGCGCGGACACACCTTCGCGATCGTCGACGAGGTGGACTCCATCCTGATCGACGAGGCCCGCACGCCGTTGATCATTTCCGGGCCCGCCGACGGTGCCTCCAACTGGTACCTCGAGTTCGCCCGGTTGGCCCCGCTGATGGAAAAGGACACCCATTACGAGGTGGACCTGCGCAAGCGGACCGTCGGTGTGCACGAACTCGGGGTGGAGTTCGTCGAGGACCAGCTGGGCATCGACAACCTCTACGAGGCCGCGAACTCGCCGCTGGTCAGCTACCTGAACAACGCACTGAAGGCCAAGGAGCTGTTCAACCGCGACAAGGACTACATCGTCCGCGACGGCGAGGTCCTGATCGTCGACGAATTCACCGGGCGTGTGCTGATCGGTCGTCGCTACAACGAAGGCATGCACCAAGCCATCGAGGCCAAGGAGCACGTCGAGATCAAGGCCGAGAATCAGACGCTCGCCACGATCACGCTGCAGAACTACTTCCGGCTCTACGACAAGCTGGCCGGCATGACCGGTACCGCCCAGACCGAGGCGGCCGAGCTGCACGAGATCTACAAGCTCGGCGTCGTCCCGATTCCGACCAACAAGCCGATGGTCCGAACCGACCAGTCCGACCTGATCTACAAAACCGAAGAGGCCAAGTACATCGCGGTCGTCGACGACGTCTCCGAGCGCTACGAGAAGGGCCAGCCGGTTCTGATCGGTACCACCAGCGTCGAGCGCTCGGAGTACCTGTCGCGGCAGTTCGCCAAGCGCCGCATCCCGCACAACGTGCTCAACGCGAAGTTTCACGAGCAGGAAGCCGGCATCATCGCGGTGGCCGGTCGCCGCGGCGGCATCACCGTGGCCACCAACATGGCCGGTCGCGGTACCGACATCGTGCTGGGCGGCAACGTCGACTTCCTTACCGACCAGCGGCTGCGCGCCCGGGGTCTGGACCCGGTGGAGACGCCCGACGAGTACGAGGCGGCCTGGCACGAGGAACTGCCCAAGGTCAAAGAAGAAGCCAGTGCCGAGGCCGAGGAAGTGATCGAGGCCGGCGGACTGTACGTGCTGGGCACCGAACGCCACGAGTCGCGCCGCATCGACAACCAGCTGCGCGGTCGCTCCGGACGGCAGGGCGACCCGGGTGAGTCGCGCTTCTACCTGTCACTGGGTGACGAGTTGATGCGCCGGTTCAATGGCGCCGCGCTCGAGGCGATGCTCAACCGGCTGAACCTGCCCGACGATGTGCCGATCGAGGCCAAGATGGTCACCCGCGCTATCAAGAGCGCCCAGACTCAGGTCGAGCAGCAGAACTTTGAGGTCCGCAAGAACGTCCTGAAGTACGACGAGGTGATGAACCAGCAGCGCAAGGTGATCTACGCCGAGCGCAAGCGCATTCTCGAGGGCGAGAACCTGCAGGAGCAGGCGTTCGAGATGGTCCGCGATGTCATTACCGCCTACGTGGACGGCGCGACAACCGAAGGCTATGCCGAGGATTGGGACCTTGACGCGTTGTGGTCGGCGCTCAAGACGCTGTATCCGGTCGGGATCGAGCACGAATCGCTCACCCGTCGCGACGCGGACTCCGAGCACGACGATCTCACCCGCGAGGAGCTGCTCGAGGCGCTCGTCAAAGACGCCGAACGGGCTTATGCCGCAAGAGAAGCCGAGCTGGAAGAGATCGCCGGCGACGCAGCGATGCGACAGCTGGAGCGCAACGTGTTGCTCAACGTGATCGACCGCAAGTGGCGTGAGCACCTCTACGAGATGGACTATCTCAAGGAGGGCATCGGGCTGCGGGCGATGGCGCAGCGCGATCCGCTGGTCGAGTACCAGCGCGAGGGCTACGACATGTTCATGGCGATGCTGGACGGCATGAAAGAGGAGTCGGTCGGCTTCTTGTTCAACGTCAGCGTCGAAGCGGTTCCCGCTCCGCAGGTCGCGCCGGTGGAAACGCCGGAAGGCCTGGCGGAGTTCGCGACTGCCGCCGCGGCCACCGAACAGCAGCAGGGCGAACCCGCCGCCGCGCCCGCCGCGGTGCGCGAGCCGGCGCCAAGCACCTTGCGCGCCAAGGGTATTGATACCGAGGCGCCCGCTCTGACCTATTCCGGCCCGGCAGAAGACGGTTCGGCCGAAGTGCAGCGCAACGGCGGTGGCGCGCAGAAGACTCCGGCCGGCGTGCCCGCCGGGGCCAGCAGGCGCGAGCGCCGCGCGGCTGCCCGTCAGCAGGGCCGGGGCGCCAAGCCGCCGAAGTCGGTCAAGAAGCGCTAGACGCGATTTGAGGCATAAGCCTCATGCGCGGGCCTCGCGGTGCCGCGCAGCATCGGTGCATGAGTACGTTGCACACTCCCGCCGACGCTGCTTCGGCCGTCCTGCACAACGCCACGCTGCCCCCCGGCGACGACGAAAGATTCGCCGGTTTCGGGGTTTTGGGGCTTCCCTTCGCCAGCGGACATTACCTCGCGCTGCGTTGCATACCCACGTCGTCGTTCGCGCCGGCCTACCGGTCGGTGTGGCATCGCGACGCCGCGGGAGTATGGACGTTTTACGCGACAAGCTCCGGCGAACTCAGCTGCTCCCGCTTCTTCAGCTCGGCCACACCGAATGATGCGGTGCAGTGCGAAATCGACGTCGCCTGGGTGACGCCGTGGTCGCTCTACATCCGGATTGCCGGCTTGCTCGAGTGGCAGCTCGATTTCGGGACCAGCGCGTCGACCCGGCTGATGAGCGCGATCGCCCCGCGTTTGCCCGCATGGGCGTGGACCAGCCAACGGGCCCTCGGCGCTCTCGGGCGAGTCGCCGGACCGCTGATGGGCACCGGACGGGTGCGGCTATCCGGCAACGCGCCGAACGGCCAGCGATTCATGATCGCTCCCAAGCGATTCTGGGCCGTCCGCGAGTCGCGCGCGGTATGGCGCGGCGAGGACCTCGGCGTGGTGACCCCGTTGCCGCGGCAGGCCCGCTTGGCCGACTTCTGGGGTCCGCAGCGTGGGCTGTTCGTAACCGGGGGCGGCCGCCTGGAGGCGTTCGACCCGACTCGTCACCGCGCCGTGCAGCGCACTATTTCGATTTGCTGAAACTTGCACGTGACCGAAGGGGACAATGGGCCGATGGCGTCGCACCCAGCCGAGCCGGCGCCGGCGGGCGAGGCGCCCAGCCGGGCCGAATTGCTCGCGGCGCTATCCGTGGCGATCGACCTCGGGTTGGGACAGCCCGCCGAGCACATGCTGCGTGCGGCAATGATCGCGACCCGGCTCGCGGATCGACTGGGATTGACCGACGCGCAACGGGATTGCGTTTACTACACGACACTTGTGATGTGGATCGGATGTCACGCCGATTCCCATGAATACGCGCGCTGGTTCGGCGATGACATTGCGGTACGGCATGACTCGTATCTGGTCGACTGGTCAGGCCTACCGTATTGGCGTTTCCTGCTGGGCAACATCGGTCGCGGTCAGCCGTTGACGCAGCGCCTGACCATCATGGCAACCCTGTTCGCCAATGCGCGCGGTCAGTTATCCCGGCTCATTCACTCGCACTGCACCTCCGCGGCGCTGCTGGCGGATCGCATCGGCCTGGGCCCCGGTGTTCAGGCATCGCTCGCATTCGCTTTCGAGCGCTACGACGGCGGCGGCCTGCCCGCCGGCGCACACGGCGACGAGATTCCGGTCCAGATGCGCGTCGCCCAGCTCGCCGAGATGGTCGAGGTGCACCACCGCACCTACGGTGTCGAGGGCGCCGTGGCGATGGCTCGCGGTCGCCGCGGTGGCCAGTTCGACCCGAAGGTCGTCGACACGTTCATCCACAATGCCGACGCGATCCTGGCCGGCCCGGCCCCCGGCGATGCATGGGCCGCGGCGGTGCGTGAGGCCCCCGATCGTCACCAACGGCTCGACGACAACGGGCTGGACGCACTACTTGTCGCGTTCGGCGACTTCGTCGACCTCAAATGTCCATTCACGCTTGGACATTCGCGTGCGGTGGCCGGACTCGCCGGCGATGCGGCAACAGCGGCCGGCGTCGACGCCGGCTCGGCGGCCCTGACGCGACGTGCGGGCCATGTTCACGACCTGGGCCGCATCGGTGTGTCGAATCAAATCTGGTCCAAGCCAGGGTCTTTGACCGCGGGCGAATTCGAGCGGGTGCGACTGCATCCCTATCTCACCGCACGGATCCTCAACCAGGTTCGCGGCCTGGGGCGGCTGGCCGAGGTCGCCGGAAACCACCATGAATGTCTGAACGGATCGGGATATCCACGCGGACTTGCCGGTACCGCGCTAAGCCTGCCCGACCGTATTCTGGCAGCGGCGGTCAGTTACCAATCCGCTTGTGAGCCAAGACCATACCGCGACGAGCTGTCGCCGGGCGCGGCGAGTCGGCGGATGCACGAGCGGGTGAGCGCCGGTGAGCTCGACCCCGTCGCGGTCGAAGCGGTGCTGCATGCTGCGGGCCGCCCCACCCAACGGCCCAAGCCGCGTCCGGACGGTCTCACCCCGCGCGAGATCGAGGTGCTTCGCCTGGTCGCTCTCGGCGCGTCGAACAAGGAGATCGCGGCGGCGTTGGTGATCACCGAGAAGACCGCCCGCAATCATGTGGAGCGAACGTACGCGAAGATCGGCGTCTCAAATCGCATCGGCGCCAGCATGTATGCCCTGCAACAGGGATTGTCCGCACCGGCCGCCCAAAATTGAGGCAATCGCCCCATTCCCTCGCCCGGATTTCGGCGGACAATCTATACATGAGTCGATATTTGACAATCTGTTACGGCGCAGTGGCTTATCTGCTGTTCCTGGTGTCGTTCACGTACGCGATCGGATTCGTCGGCAACATCCTGGTGCCCCGCAGCGTCGACCATGCGCTCTCGGCCCCGGTCGGCCTGGCGGTGCTGATTGACGTAGTCCTGCTCGGTGTTTTCGCAATTCAGCACAGCGTGATGGCCAGACCCGCGTTCAAGAGATGGTGGATCCGATTTGTGCCCAGGTCGATCGAACGCAGCACCTACGTGATCCTGGCGAGTGCCGCGCTGTTACTGCTCTACTGGCAGTGGCGCACGCTGCCCGACGTCGTGTGGGACGTGAGTCTGCCGGCGGCACGGGTGGTTTTGTGGGCGTTGTTCTGGTTCGGCTGGGCGACGGTGTTCTTCTCGTCCTTCATGGTCAGCCACTTCGACCTGTTCGGCCTGCGGCAGGTGTATCTGGCCTGGCGCGGAAAACCGTACCGCGAATTGGACTTTCGTGTTCGGTACCTGTACCGGCTGGTGCGTCACCCGCTGATGCTGGGTTTCCTGATCGCATTCTGGGCGACTCCCACGATGACGTTCGGGCACCTGCTGTTCAGCGGCGCCACCACGGGTTACATCCTGATCGCCCTGCGGCTGGAGGAACACGACCTGGTCGAGTCGCTGGGCGAACCGTACCGTGCCTACCGCCGCGAGGTGCCGGCGCTGGTGCCGGGGGCCCGGCGGCACCCGCACGCGGCGGCCGGCCAGCACTAGCCCTGCTGAATATGAACTCCGCCTGTATCGCGGCAAACCGTGCGGGATCAAGCCGCGGATTCCCGGTATGTTGCCGATATGGATGTCAAGGAGGTGTTGCTGCCCGGCGTCGGTCTGCGATACGAGTTCGTCAGCCATAAGGGCGACCGGATCGGCATCATCGCGCGGCGCGGCGGCGACTTCGACGTCGTCCTGTACGGCTCCGACGATCCGGACCAGGCCCGGCCGGTGTTTCACCTCACCGACGAAGAGGCCGACACCGTGGCCCTGATTCTGGGCGCGCCCCGCATTGCCGAGCGGTTCACCGAGCTCACCCGCGAAGTGCCCGGGCTGGAGGCGGGTCAGGTCCATATCGAGCCGGGCAGCCCGTTCGTCGACAAACCGCTGGGCGACACCCATGCTCGCACCCGCACCGGTGCGTCGATTGTCGCCATCGTGCGCGACGAGGATGTACTCGCCTCGCCGGGTCCGGCCGAAATGCTGCGGGAGCGAGACGTTTTGATCGTCATCGGCACCGAAGAGGGTATCGCCGCCGTCGAGCACATCGTCGACAAGGGCTGAGCCAGTGCAGGTTTCGGGGGCGCTGCTGTTTCAGCTAGGCGCCCTCCTCGCCGCGCTCGCGGTGTTGGGGGCCATCTCGCGGCGGTTCGCGCTGTCGCCGATCCCGGTCTATTTGATGGCGGGTCTGTCGCTGGGCAAAGGTGGCATCTGGCCGGTGGCCGCCGCCGGTGAGTTCATCATGACGGGTGCGCCCATCGGCGTCGTCCTGTTGCTGCTCACCCTCGGACTGGAGTTTTCCGCGACGGAATTCGCCGCCAGCCTGCGTCACCACCTGCCCTCGGCCGGGGTCGACGCGGTCCTCAACGCCACCCCGGGAGCGGTGGCGGGGTGGCTGTTGGGGCTTGACGGCATCGCGATCCTGGCGCTGGCCGGCGTCACCTATATCTCGTCCTCCGGTGTGATCGCGCGCCTGCTGGAGGACCTGCACCGGCTTGGTAACCGCGAAACGCCGGCCGTGCTGTCGGTGCTGGTGCTCGAGGACTTCGCGATGGCCGCCTACCTGCCGCTGTTCGCGGTGCTGGCGTCCGGCGGTACCGGACTGGAGGCGGTCGCGGGGATGGCCGTCGCGATCGGTGCGCTCTTCGTGGCGTTCTTCGCGTCCTATTACTGGGGCCATCACGTGGGCCGGCTGGTGGCCAATGCCGACTCCGAGCAGCTGTTGCTGCGGGTGCTGGGTGCGACGCTGATGGTGGCGGCGCTGGCCGAATCGCTGCACGCCTCGGCGGCCGTCGGCGCTTTCCTGGTCGGGCTCACCCTGACCGGTGACACCGCGAAACGGGCGCGCAAGGTGCTGGGACCGTTGCGCGACCTTTTCGCCGCGATCTTCTTCGTGGCGATCGGTCTGCAGGTGGACCCGCACGAGCTGGTTCCGGTGCTGCCGGTCGCGCTGGCGCTGGCCGCCGTCACCGCGGCCACCAAGGTGGCCACCGGGATCTTCGCCGCCCGGCGCGACGGCGTGGCGCGGCGCGGGCAGTTGCGCGCCGGCACCGCACTGGTCGCGCGGGGCGAGTTCTCGCTGATCATCATCGGCTTGGTCGGCGCGGCGATCCCGACGGTGGCCGCGCTGGCGACGGCGTATGTATTCGTGATGGCGATCCTGGGTCCGGTGCTGGCCCGGTTCTCGGGCGGCCCGTCGCGCCAGGGGGCCGGATCGCCGGCCTAGCCGATCAACCGAGGTGTAGGGCCACCACCTGCCACCGGATTCCGGTGCTGGTGGGCAGCATCTGGACCCGAGCGGCGATGGCGTGGATGCGGTCGCCGCGGCTGTAGGAGCCGAACACCTCGGCGGCGGTCTCCGCATCCCGGTGCCTGACCGGCTGCAGCCGCATCCGGCGCAGCACCGCGGCGCCCTGGCGCGCGCCGCGCGACTGGCTCACCGACAGCACGGAGTCGACGAGGCCGGGCACCAGCAGCGGCTGAAGCTGGGTGACCGGCCGCCGGTGATCGATGACCTCCAGCACCCGGCGCAGCGCCGCATCGGCGAAGGCCGCCGCCTGACGCATGGTCGCCGACCAGACCGGAGCCGTCGGCTCGGGTTGCCTGACCGGCCGCCCGCTGTACGGCCGGTGCGGCCCGCCGCCGCTTCGGCGTGCTACGGCCGGCTGTCGGCAGCCGGTGACGTTGCGCGGCACCTCCCGCGGCGGCGGTTCGTACTCGACGACCGGCACGACGGCGAAATCGTCACGGTGAGCGGGGTTTACGGAGCTGATGGTCAACGCGCACTCTCCAAGTCAACGGTGAACGAGCGGCCTGCAGGAGAGTGACAGACAATTGGTCTTTCAATTGCCGGCCATCATCGCACAATTCGACATCGCGCGTACCCGCGCCGTGTTGCGCCCTGGCGGACGATTACGGTGAGCGGGAACATCGGGGAACCCGAAGGATTGACCAAGGAGGCCAGGGCCGCAATGGTGACCCGGTTGTCCACAGCGGACACATCCTTCTATCGGCTCGAAAACACCGCCACCCCGATGTACGTCGGATCGCTGTCGATCCTGCAACGCCCGCGCAACGGACTGAGCTACGAGACGCTGCTCGCCGCCGTCGAACAGCGGTTGCCGCAAATACCCCGCTATCGGCAGAAGGTGCGCGAAGTGGGGGTCGGTATGGCCCGGCCGGTGTGGATCGACGACGCCGATTTCGACATCACCTACCACGTGCGGCGATCGGCGTTACCGTCGCCGGGCAGCGATGAGCAGCTGCACGAGCTGATCGCCCGGCTGGCGGCACGTCCGCTCGACAAGACGCGGCCGTTATGGGAGATGTACCTGGTTGAAGGCCTGGCCAAGAATCGGGTCGCGCTTTACACCAAGTCGCACCAGGCGCTGATCAATGGGATGTCCGCGCTGGAGATCGGTCACGTGATCGCCGATCGGACCCGGCATCCGGCGCCGTTCCCCGAGGACATCTGGGTCCCGGAACGCGAGCCCGGCTCGACGCGGCTGCTGCTGGGCGCGCTCACCGACTGGCTGGTGGGCCCGGGCACGCAGCTGCAGGCCGTCGGCTCCGCGATGGCCGGGGCGGCGACGAACTACGGCGAGCTGCTCAACGTGGGTCGCCGGGTCTTCGACATCGCGCGCACCGTCGCGCGCGGCACCGCGCCCAGTAGCCCGCTCAACGCCCCCGTTTCGCGTCATCGGCGGTTCACTGTCGCCCGCGGAAGCCTCGAGGACTACCGGACGGTGCGCGCCCGCTATGACTGCGACATCAACGATGTGGTGCTGGCCGTGGTGACCGGCGCGCTGGGCAACTGGCTGATGTCACGCGGGATGGCCGTGTCGTCGGGCGCCACCATCCGCGCGATGGCACCGCTTTCGGTGTATGCCGAGGACCAGCACGACTCGACGGGCCCCGGCCAGATGATCAGTCAGGTCTCCCCGTTCCTGGTCGACCTGCCGGTGGGCGAGGGCAATGCGGTGGTGCGGCTGTCGCAGATCGCGCACGCCACCGAATCCAATCCGTCGGCCGCCCGGCTGGTCGACGCCCGGACCATCGTCACGTTGTCCGGATTCGCGCCACCGACCCTGCACGCGATGGGCATCCGGGTGGCTACCAGCTTCTCGGCGCGGCTGTTCAACTTGCTGATCACCAATGCCCCCGGCGCCCAGTCGCAGATGTATATCGCCGGCACCAAACTGCTGGAGACCTACGCGGTGCCGCCGCTGCTGCACAATCAGGCGCTGGCCATCGGTGTGACGTCGTACAACGGGACGCTGTATTTCGGAATCAACGCCGACCGCGAGGCGATGAGCGATGTCGACCTGCTGCCGGCGCTGTTGAAGCAATCACTCGAGGAACTACTCGACGCTTCCCGCTAGGTGTTAGCGGTGAAAATCGGTATGCGTGCATCTACCATTCGTTGATGTGAGCACTTCGAACGACGGCGCACCGGTAGCGAAGGCGAAGAAAAAGAAATCGCCGGCGCGCGCCGTTGCCAGAATCTCCGAGGCCGTGTATGAAGCCGAATTGTTCAGGCTACAAGCAGAATTCGTGAAGCTGCAGGAGTGGGTACGGTATTCCGGCGCGCGAATCGTGGTGCTCTTCGAAGGCCGTGACGCCGCGGGCAAGGGGGGTGCCATCAAACGGATCACCGAGTACCTCAGTCCCCGTACCGCCAATATCGCCGCCTTGCCGGTGCCCACGGATCGAGAGCGCGGCCAGTGGTACTACCAGCGGTATATCGCACATCTGCCTTCCAAGGGCGAAATCGTGCTGTTCGACCGATCGTGGTACAACCGCGCCGGCATCGAGAAAGTCATGGGATTCTGCACGCCGCAAGAACATGCGCTGTTCTTGCGGCAGACTCCGATATTCGAGCAGATGCTGATCGACGACGGGATTCTGCTGCGCAAGTACTGGTTTTCGGTTTCCGAGTCCGAACAGTTGCGCCGTTTCAAGGCACGCCGCAACGATCCCGTCCGGCGCTGGAAACTGTCCACCACGGACTTGGAATCGGTGTACCGCTGGGAGGACTATTCGCGCGCCAAAGACGAGATGATGGTGCACACCGACACGCCGGTAAGTCCTTGGTACATCGTGGAATCCGATATCAAGAAGCACGCACGGCTAAACATGATGCACCACCTGTTGTCCAGCATCTCCTACCACGAGGTCGACCAGCCGAAGGTCGACTTGCCCGACCGTCCGGTCGTCAGCGGCAACTACCATCGTCCGCCGCGCGAGCTGTCGACGTATGTCGACGACTACGCGGCGACGTTGATCGAGGCCTAGGGATGGGCGCGACCCAGGTCTACATTCCGGTCACATTGACGATGCTGCAGCAGCTCGTCGCCGACGACTCGCTGCGGCCGGTCAACGGCACCGCGTTCGCGGTGACCCCGACATTGCGCGAGGCCTATGCGGAAGGAGACGAGGACGAGCTCGCCGACGTGGCGTTGCGCGAGGCGGCGCTGGCGTCGCTGCGTCTGCTGGCGGCCCACGACGGCGGGGGCGGCGATCAGTCGGCGCGGCCACGACGCGCGGTGCTGACCGCCGAGGTCGACGACGTCACCTTCCGTCCCGACCTCGACGATGCGGTGGTCAGAATCGCCGGGCCGGTCTCGATGGACCAGGTGGTCGCGGCCTATGTCGACAACGCCGGTGCGGAGGAGGCCGTGGCGAAGGCGATCGAGGCCATCGATGCCGCTGACCTGGGGGATGAGGATGCCGATCTGATCGTCGGCGACGCCCAGGACCACGATCTGGCTTGGTATGCGAACCAGGAGCTGCCGTTCCTGCTCGATCTGTTGTGACCGCCATGACCGGCCGGCGAATGTGACGCAATCCGGGCGCGTCAGCCTGGAAAAGATACCGTAACTTACGGTACCGTAGCTTTTATTATGGGTAGGAAATACCAATCGGTCACCGCGAATGTGGTCGACACCAAGCGCCCCACGGTCGCGGGTGCCCAAAGGCATCCCGGCTGGCATGCGTTACGCCAGATCGCTGCGCGCATCACCACGCCGCTGCTGCCCGACGACTATCTCCATCTGGCCAACCCGCTATGGTCGGCGCGCGAATTGCGGGGCCGCATCATGCAGGTGCGCCGCGAGACGGAGGATTCCGCGACTCTGGTCATCAAGCCGGGCTGGGGCTTCAGCTTCGACTTCGAGCCCGGCCAGTACATCGGGATCGGACTGCGGATGGACGGCCGCTGGCGCTGGCGGTCGTATTCGCTGACGTCGAGCCCGGTGGCGCGGTCGGGGTCCGGCCCCGAGCGCACCGTGACGATCAGCGTCAAGGCGATGCCGGAAGGCTTCCTATCCAGCCACCTGGTGGGCGGCGTCGAGCCGGGAACCATCGTGCGGCTGGCCGCACCCCAGGGCAACTTCGTGCTTCCCGATCCGGCTCCGCCGTCGATTCTGTTCCTCACTGCGGGATCGGGAATCACGCCGGTGATGTCGATGCTGCGTACGCTGGTGCGCCGCAAGCAGATTGGTGACATTCAGCACGTCCATTCGGCGCCCACCGAATCGGAGGTGATGTTCGGTGCCGAGTTGACCGCGCTCGCGTCGGTGCATCCCGGGTACCGGTTACAGGTGCGCGAGACCCGGACGCAGGGGCGACTCGACCTCGCCCGGCTCGACGACGAGATACCGGACTGGCGCGAACGTCAAACCTGGGCCTGCGGACCGGAGGGCATGCTGGCTCAGGCCGAGAAGGTCTGGGCGGCCGCGGGCATCAGCGACCGGTTGCACTTGGAGCGGTTCGCGGTGGCCAAGTCGGCACCAGCCGGCCAGGGCGGAACGGTGACCTTCGGCCGAACCGGTCGCACGGTGGCCGCCGACGCCGCGACCTCACTGATGGATGCGGGGGAGCGAGCCGGAATCCAGATGCCGTTCGGCTGCCGGATGGGTATCTGCCAGTCCTGCGTGGTACCCCTGCTGGAAGGTCATGTCCGTGACCTGCGAACCGGACAGGAACACGAGCCCGGGAGCCGGGTGCAGACCTGCGTGTCGGCAGCTTCCGGCGATTGTGTGCTCGACATTTAGGTATTACTCATAGGTAACCTACGGAGTCGTAGGTTACGATAGCGTAGGTACTGACCACAAAACCGAACGCCGGGAGGTGAGAACGATGGCGATCACAGACATCGACGTATTTGCGCATCTGTCGGACGCTGATATCGAAGCCCTGGCCGTTGAGCTCGATGCTATCCGCCAGGACGTGGAGGACTCACGCGGCGAGCGGGACGCCCGCTACATTCGTCGCACCATCGCCGCACAGCGTGCGCTAGAGGTGTCCGCCCGACTGATGCTGGCCGCGAGTTCGCGGCGCTCGGCATGGTGGGCCGGCACTGTGACCCTGGGCGTGGCCAAGATCATCGAGAACATGGAGATCGGCCACAACGTCATGCACGGCCAGTGGGACTGGATGAACGACCCGGAGATTCACTCGTCCTCGTGGGAGTGGGACATGGCCGGCTCGTCCAAGCACTGGCGCTACACCCACAATTTCGTGCACCACAAGTACACCAACATCCTCGGGATGGACGACGATGTCGGCTACGGCATGCTGCGTGTCACTCGCGATCAGCGCTGGAAGAAGTTCAACCTCTTCAACCTGGTGTGGAACACGTTGCTCGGCATCGGTTTTGAGTGGGGCGTCGGCCTGCAACACGTCGAGATCGGCAAGATCGTCAAGAAGCGGATGGATCAGGACGAAGCGCGGCAGCGCACCGATGAGTTCTTCGCGAAGGCCGGCCGTCAGGTGGTCAAGGACTACGTCGCATTCCCGGCACTGACCTCGCTGTCACCCGGCGCGACCTACAAGTCCACCCTGAAGGCCAATGCCGTCGCCAACGTGATCCGCAATGTGTGGGCCAACGCGGTGATCTTCTGCGGCCACTTCCCTGATGGCGCAGAGAAATTCACCAAGACCGACATGATCGGAGAGTCGAAGGGACACTGGTACCTACGCCAGATGCTGGGCAGTGCCAACTTCGAGGCGGGACCGGCGCTGCGGTTCATGAGCGGCAACCTGTGCCACCAGATCGAGCACCACCTGTACCCCGATCTGCCGAGCAACCGGTTGCACGAGATCTCGGTGCGAGTGCGTGAGGTCTGCGACAAGTACGACTTGCCCTACACCACAGGATCTTTCCTGGTGCAGTACGGCAAGACGTGGCGCACGATGGCCAAGCTGTCGTTGCCCAACAAGTACTTGCTGGACAGCGCCGACGACGCTCCGGAAACCCGTAGCGAGCGGATGTTCGCCGAACTAGAGGCCGACTTCGCGGGTACCGACCCGCAGACCGGCCGGCGGCGCGGCCTCAAGACCGCAATCGCCACCGTTCGGGGCTGGCGCCGCAACAAGCGCGCCATGAAGAAGATGGAGCAGATGCTCAAGGACGCCGACGATCTGGCGGCCTAGGCGCTGCACCTAGAGCTGGGCGAAGAACATCGCCGCGGTGCCGGCGGCAGCGCATGCTTGATACAGCGGTTCCAAGCGCGCGGACTGCCGCCGGGCGGCGCAACGGCTTGACCAATACAGCGCCGCAACCGCGAAACCGAGCACCACGATCCAGTTCACCGCGGTGACCCACCCGAATCCTGCTGGTGCCCTAGACATCTCGTGTGCCGGCATCTCCATGCCGGGCATGTTCATGGCCAGCGAATCCGGCTTCGGGTGGCTGGCCTGGCCCGGCAGGCTGCCGCTCATCACCGCGTACATCCACACCATCGCCACCGCCATCACCGCGTAGTAGGAGTTGGTGAGTCGCTCACCGGTGGCCGACGAGCGTCTGCAGGCCGCACGCACAAACCAGGCGCCCGCCAACGCGAAGATGATCATCGGCCCGGATGTCGAGACGTCCCATCCGATGTGCCATGCCATCAGGATCATTGCGGCCGCCATCGTCAGGTGCAACAGATGGTCGATCGTGCTGGTTGATCGGTCACGTTGGGCGACAAGGAGATAGACGTAGGTCGCAATGCTGATACCGAAGAGTGCGGTGACGATCCACCGCAGCGCGAAGTCGTCGATCAAGAGGTGGCCGCGCCTTCTGACATGCGCCGAACGGTACCCCCCTAGGGTACCAGGGTCAAGCAGCGCGGCAGCGTGTCGAGTCCGCCGCAGGCGACGCGCAATTCGCTTGAATATTGGTGCGGGTAGCTGCACCAGGCTCAGATTAGGCTAACCGCGGGTGACGTCGAGGTGTCGTCCAAGGTGTGCTGAGATGGCCGGTAATCGGCGTTGCTGATTCGCCAGTTGTCGCAGCGCGGGCGTGATGGAATTTCACCGGACTTTTGTCGCGCGCTCATTCGTCGTGCCCTGTGGCAGCTAGGAGGTGATTCGCCGTGACCGGACCGGTGATGACGAAGGTCGTCTACGAGGAACTGATAGCTCGGGCGAACGAGTTGGAAGCGCCGCTGGTGGATCAGCAAGGGCGAGGCATACCCACCGAAGTCCCCCAACCTCCATGCGGCCTGGCGATCGTCAAACAATGCGCCAAAGACCTTGGTTATTCGGCTGACAACATGCGCTATTACCTAGGGCTGTTCGACAAGTCGCGCAAAGACCTGGCCCAGTCGCTGCGGAATGCGGCCAAGGCATATCGCCACGTCGACGAGGATGCGGCAGCAGCGCTGCACAACGAGACGTCGCTGTCGGGTGTGGCCATGTCCGGGCCCGCGCCCGGCGATGCCGGCCCCGCGATGTTTGGCGCCGGCGTTGCTCCGAACCAGGACGTACCCCAAGAGGCGATGGACGGGCTACACAACCTCGAACAGGCGGCCTTGGAACTCGAACAAATGGATCAAGGCGCATCGTTTGATCGCTTTGCCGAACAATGGGCTAAATACCACGACGCGCTGCGGCGAGCCCGCGATCGTTTCCGGCCCTTCCGAGAATGGGAAGGTGAGGCTGCCACCGCCGTCGGGGAGAATTTCGAATTGCAGCGGACGTGGTTGGACACCATGGCGAGATTCAGCGATCAGATGTCTCGTCAGGCTCAAACGGTCGCCGACGAGTTCCGCGCCTTGCGCAAGCAGCACGTCTGGGGCAAGGACGCGCGCTACGGGAAGCGGGTGAAGTGGGACTACAAAAGCTTGCTCGAGCTCGAGGCGTGGGCCAAAGCCAATATGCACTCCGGCTACGAAACATTCATGACAACCTACAACGAGGCGTCGAAAAACTCCGTGGCTCTGCTTACTGACTTCCGTGGCAAGTCGGGTTTGCCAGTGTCGCAAGTGAATCCGACGGCGCCGCCCAGCGCCAAGAAAATCGATCCGCCCAAGCCGTGGAAGCCATCGGTGCGGCCGAGCGATGAAGACATCAAGAAGTCACATGTTCTCAAGCCGCCGCCGCGGCCGGACTGGATACCCGACGACAAGCCGACGCCTGGGCCGCCCACCCCTTCCGGTGATCAGGGGGGTCTGCCGTTCATTCCGTCGACACCGATGATGCCGATGATGCCGTCTGCGGCGCAGGCGCCCGATCCGCAGCTGGCCGAGGCGCTCAGAGACCTGAAAGGCCAAGGCGCGCCTAAGCTTGCGCACGGTGGTGGGGTCAAGCCCGCGTCCTTCGGCGGGGCCGGTGTGCCGGGCACACCGTTGCAATCCTGGGGAGAAGACGGCGCGACGGCACGCGCCGCTGCCGGGGGAGCGGCAGCTGGGCCCGGAATCACCGGCCGAGGCGTCCCGGGCTCGGGCGCGATGGGCGGCGGTATGGGCGGGGCTCCCGCCGCGGGTGGCGATAAGGGCACCGGCAAAGCCAAACGCGTGCAAGGCGATGAAGAGGCCCTTTACACCGAGCAGCGGTCCTGGACTGAGGGCGTCATCGGTCTGCGGGGCGCCAAGGAAGTGCCCAAGCAATAGCCGGCAGCCGTGGAACGAGGAGTGATCGATGGGCTTGGCGCCACCGACGGGTGAGCATGCCGAGAAGATGCTTGCCCCAAACGGCTGGCCAGAGTCCGACGAGGACATCAACTTTGACCGCGCCGCACAGTACATGCAGGTGTTGCGAACGGTCAGCGACGTTGCGGATAACTGCCATCGGCAACAGCTGGCCATCTTTGATGGTGATGTGTGGTCGGGAAGCGCCTCCGGTGCCGCCAATCGTCAAGTGGGAACGCTCATCGAAGCGCTGACGTCGCTGCAAGACGGTCTTGCCACCGTGATCACCTGGCACCGAAACATTGGCAGGTCAATCATTCAGGCCAAGTCCGATATCTATGACAACGTGGAAGTCGCCGAGACCAAGATCAAGGCATTGGCGAATGAGTTCAGGCTGACCGAAGCTGAACGGACCGAAGCGATCAACGCGGTGGTCACTGCGACCCACGAGGCAAATGTCGCCGTGGTGACGATGACCGCCGAGCAGATTCTGGCGAGCAAGGCGTGGAAACCGCCATCCAGCGGGCTTCAAGACTTGCTTGACCAGAAGGCGCCACCTGTAGCGCCGGGGGATGAAGACCCGTCAGATTCCAGCCCCGCGCTGCCGGGACCGGTCGCACCGCCGGGCGCTGGACCGGTTGCGTCCCCGCCCGCCGGGCCGTCGTTGCCCGCAATTCCGGTAGGCGGCCAGTTGCCAACTCCGCCAATCATTCCCGCTGTGCCGGCGACGCCCGCCGCCAGCGTGCCCGGTCAGCCGTCACAGGTCGGCGGCCCGACAACTGTGGGCACCGTCCGCCAGCCGGCGACAGTATCGCGGGATGGCGGTGCCGACGATCCGGATGGGTCGGCACGGCCTGATGCGCAACCGTACGAGGTTGGGCCGCATGATGATTCACCGCGCGTTGCACCCGCCAGCGCGGGTGTCATGCCGGCGATGCCTACCGTGCCGGGAGCCGCAGGCGGCGCCGGCGCGGGCGGGTCCACTGCGTCGGGTGGCGGGCCGGGTGGCGGCGCGGTGCCGGCGGTGGGCGGCGGGGCCGGGCGAGTTTCCCCGGGTCAGTCTTCGGGTGTCCGGCCGGCTGCGGCAACGCATCGCCGGACGCCGCATGGCGACCGCGTCGCGCCGTCGAGGGATGCGGCTCAGGTGGCGGAAGTCGCTGGGGTTGCCGCGATTCCGGTCTCACCGGCTCGGCTCGAGCGCGACGCGGTGGCCGAGGCGGCAACAGCCGACGCCGCACGCCGACGCGGCGCGGATCCGCTGCAGTTGGCGCGGCGCATCGCGGCGGCATTGAACGCACCCGTCGGGGACAAGCCGCCGGACTTCGGATTCTTCTGGGTGACCGGCGTGACCACCGACGGCGCGATCGTGGTGGCCAACAGCTATGGGCTGGCCTATATCCCGGACGGTGTGCAGTTGCCCGAGAGGGTGTTGATGGCCACCGCCGACCACGCGATTGCGCCCGCCGAGCGGGCTCGCTGGGCCACGTATCCCGTTGTGGCCGTGCAAAGCTGGGCGGCTCAGCGCGACATGACGTTGCGCGCGGTGATCGCTACCGAAGAGCAGTTGGCCGATTCCGATCCGGGTGTGGCGAAGGTAGTACTCAACGCCGATGACATCCCGGACAGCGGGGAGATGATCGGCCGGTCGCGGTTAGAGGTGGTGAATCCCGAGGCGGCCGAGCGGCTGGCGCAGACGCCCGACACGCGTCTGCGTGAACTTCTACCACCAGCCGAAGCGAACCCGCCCGCCGACGAGCGCTTCATGAAGTGGTTACAGGTGATGAAGCCGATGGTCAGCAACGACCCCCGCCGTCAGGCACCGCACCTGCAGGCGTTCCACGCCTACGTCGCTCACGCCCAGCACGTCGTGGGCGGCGATGCGCACGCCGCGGCCGACCCGGCAGCGCTGCGCAGTGCCATCGCCGACTGGCTGTACTGGAAAAACGTCGCCGGGCTGCTCGACGCCGCGTTGTCGCCGGTGTCTTGAGGCTCCGCGCACCCGCCGCCTAGGTCTACTCTCGGAAACATGCTTGCAGCGTTTGGATTCGAAACCCTGGGCGTAGTCGTCGGGGATATGTTCTTCGTCGACCCGACCCCGAACGAAGGTCAGGAAACCCCGGAGCGGGGAGTCAGACTGGAACTCCGAGTCGTCGATCGGGCCGAGCCGCAGGGATCGATATACGCGGGCATCCCGATCGCCTTCAACCGTCCGGTCTGGCGGGTGGATCTGTTCGGGTCCACCGAGAGCCCGCCGGGGACGCTGGACCGGGCCCATCACCACCCCCAATTCAAGGGCTGGGAACCCGGGCGCCGGCACTTCGTCCCCGAGCTGTCAGCCGACCCGGTGTCGTGGTTGGCCGAGCAGCTGGCTGATCCGGCCGCCGTGCTGGCGCGGGCGGGCGTAGAACCCGACGAGGTCCCCGAGGCCGATAAGGCCGGGCTCGCTGCGGCCGCCCCGGAAATTGTCGCGGCGGTGAAGCGGATGCTCGACGGCGTGCGTGACGGGAAATTGGCCCCAGCGCCCGCCGAACCGGTCGCCGCCGCACGCACCGGCTGGCTCTGATCTCGCCCGGCGCGGGCGTGCGCCAAAGAGGTTGCCGGGCAACGACATTGCTATGGCGTGCTGGGATGGTCCATTTCGACGAGCTTGCGAGCGATGTCCACCAGTCGGATGTTCGCCTGCTGCGACAGTTTCGCCAACAGGTCGAACGCCGCTGCCGCGTCGACATTGAACCGCTCCATCAGCATGCCCTTCGCTTGGCCGATGATGTCGCGGGTTTCGACCGCCCGGTGCAACTGCTCGATCTCGCCTGTCATTGCCCGCGCCCGGCTCTCGTCCTGGCGGGCCTTGGCGGCCAGTGCCGCCAGCACGTGCATGTGCTCGGACGCAACGGGTGACTCACCGGCGGCGACGTTCTGCGATAGCGCCGACAACGCGTCGTCGAGTGAGGTGACCTCGGCTACCTGATGCAGCACCCCGAACTGCTCGTCGCCGTCGTCGACCGCGACGTTCTGGCATGTCCACAGCTTCGGCAGGAAGACGTCCGGATCCTGTGGATCGGTGATGTCGTAGCGCACGATTGGCATGCTGTCGGTGCCGCGCCGTCGCATCGCCGATTCCACGGACGCGGCAAGCTGCGCCGTGCCGCTGGCTTCCTCGTCGTCGGGGTTGTCCGGAAATACGTCGGACACGAACTCGCCAAGCAGCTCCCCGCGCGGTCGCAACGAGAGGATTTCGTAGGTCGCATTGACACCGCGGATACGCAGGTCGCGGTCCAACAACATCAGCGCCGAATTGGACTCTTCCAGTGCCAGCGACGCGGACACGGCATCGAAACGATGCTGGTCCAGCACTCGCCGCTGCACATACATTGGGCCAGATTACCCGCTTTGGGCCCTTTCGAATCTGTGCCGATTCGTGCACTGACCGAAGAGCGGTACTACTGGACCGCGGTGCCGAAGAGATGGCCGATGCCGTAGGTGAACGCCAGGCCAGCCGCCCCTCCGAGTACGACCCGCAACACCGCCCGCCGTACGCTGCCACCGCCGATCCGGGCGCTGAGCGCACCGGTGAGCGCCAAGGCCGCGAGCACGGCGACGAATGTCACCGGAACCCGAAAGGCGGTGGGTGGCAATAGGATCGATATCAACGGTAGCAGCGCTCCGATGATGAACGACGCTGCCGACGCCGCGGCGGCCTGCCAGGGGTTCGCCAGCTCCTCGGGATTGATGTTGAGTTCGGCGTGCGCGTGCGCGGTCAGCGCATCGTGCTCCGTCAGCTCCTTGGCTACTTGCGCCGCGGTCTCAGCTGATAGGCCCCGGTCCTGATAGATGGCGGTGAGCTCGGCCAATTCGGCCTCCGGTATGTGTCGTAGCTCATGTCGCTCGGTAGCAAGCTGCGCCTTCTCACTGTCCCGCTGGCTCGAGACCGACACGAATTCACCCAGCGCCATCGACGCCGCCCCGCCCACCAGGGCAGCCAGCCCGGCGGTGAAGATCGGGCCGCGCTCTGAGGTTGCCCCGGCCACGCCGACCACCAGGCTGGCCACCGAAACGATGCCGTCGTTGGCGCCTAACACCGCCGCCCGAAGGCTGTTCAGCCGGCCTGAGCTGTGGCCGGCATGCGGTTCGGCCGTGTGCGTTGATTCGTCTTGCTGAAGTGGCTGCTCGTCACCCATGTCGCCTAGCCAAGCGCATTTCCACCCCGTCGCGCCAGCAAGTGCAGCCTCATCAAACTTTCTCGGAGTAGCCATATTTAGCTTTGCCTTTGCAGCGGTGAACGACGTTATGATCACGCTCGCCCGACCTCACTGGGCGTCCGCTCCAGCCAGCCGCCGGACAAGCCACGACGTTGGCGCCTGAGGTAATTCGACTTCGCAAAGGACCTTCATGACGGTCATCAATGGCTTGCCCGCCCATGTGCTGCTGGTGCATTTCCTCGTGGTGCTTGCGCCGCTGACGGCTCTGCTGGAGATCGTGTGCGCCCTATGGCCTGCCGGCCGGCGGGGACATCTGGTCTGGTTGACCGGCATACTCGCCGTCGTGACGGCGGTGCTGACACCGATCACGGCAAACGCCGGTGGATGGCTGTATGACTTGCGGCGCAATCCCAGCCCGATTCTGCGCGAGCACGCCGAGCTGGGCGACACCATGATCTATTTTGCTGTTGCCTTATTGATCGTTGCCGCCGGGCTTTTGGCGCTCGGGTTGGCCGAACGCCGATCCGGTCCGCGTCACCTGGGCGTTCGCGTTACGGTCGCAATTGTCACGCTTATCGTCGCTGTCGCGACAATGGTTCAGATCTACCGGATTGGCGATGCGGGCGCGGATTCGGTGTGGGGCAACGAGATAGCGCACCTGAAACAGGCCAACGGCAAGTAGCGGCGATTCATGGCGGTCTCATCATGCCGCCGGGGCCCATCATTGCCGGCCCCATCATTGCCGGCATGCCCTCGTTCACAAAACCGGTGACCTCTCGGGCGTGTGCCCGGATGGTTTCCGTGAGCGCGGGATCGTCTGCGGTCTCTTCGGCGATCACGCCCGTAGCGGTCAGCGTGAGCTGGCGGCGATAACCACCGGCGTGACGGAAAAGAACCGGCAGGCTTTGGCTCATGCACATCACCTCTGTTCCCTGATCGAGGTGGGCATACATGCTTGAGACGTGTGCCTGCAGCTGGGCGGTCAGGTCTGCGGACTTCGATTCGGTGGTGGTGCGCACGCCGCCGGGTATGTCTTCGACCACACGGCTGATCTCGTTGTGCCGCTTGAACATTTCCATGTAGCGGCTCATGTCCACGTGACCGGCGCCCATGAAGCCGTCTCCGTCGGTGAGGCGGATAGCCGAGGACGGTTCAAACAGGTTGCGAAGAACATAGCCCAGACCTACGACGCTGCTCGCCGCGATCGAACCGAGCGCGACGAGGGCCGCCCGTCGTGTCAGCCTAGCCATCGCGGTCAGACCCGGCAGCGCCGTTGTGCTGGCTGTCGCCCCGGATCACATCGCGCATCGCGAAGGCCACTACGACGACCACCGTCACCAGAAGCGCCGCCAACGCGATATACATCACGACGCTGCCCCAGCCCCAGCCACCGTCGTTCCACATCCAGCCCCAGCCGCACATAGCCGGCGCTCCCTTCGTCAGGTGATGATCCTTGAGACAGACGATGCGCGGTCTGCTCGGGGAGCTTCTAGGGTCGATGGTCCTTTCTCGCGCGTCGAGGCGTCTAGCCGAGATCGTTGCGCTAGCTCCGTGTGGGTACAGGCCACCAACTCTTTTCGCGTAGGAGGGTGGCGATGGCCGGGACGGTCAGTGTTCTGACCACGAAAGTGTCCAGTAGCAGCCCTGAGCCGATGATGAATCCGGCTTGGACCAGGATGTCGACGGATCCAACCATCAGTCCGAGCATGCTGACGGCAAAGATGATGCCAGCCGAGGTGATCACGGAACCGGTGCTGACGACAGTGCGGAGCACGCCGACGCGAATACTGTCGCCGGCTTCTTCGCGTAGCCGGGACATGAGCAGCAAGTTGTAGTCAGCACCCACCGCTACCAGCAACACAAACGCCAAAAGCGGTACCGGCCAAGCAATCTGATGTCCCAGCCCGCACTGGAACACCAAGACTCCCAAGCCGAGAGCGGCCAGATAGTTCACCACGACAGTGCCCAACAGGTAGAGCGGGGCGACGACGGAACGGAGCAGCAGGATCAAGATGACACCGACGATGATCAGCGTCGCCGTTCCCAGACGCTCGAAGTCGGCGGTCAGCATGTGTTGCAGATCGGAGTTGACGGCGGGGAAACCGGCCGTCGACATCGCGGCGTTGGCCAGCGAAGTATTGGGTCGCGCGGCGTTGGCCGTCTCGAGGATGCGTTGGTTCAGGGCCATCGCATCGGCCGAGTAGGGATCGTAGGAGGAGGCCACGGCGAATCGGACAGTGTGTCCATCTGCAGAGATGAAATGGCTTGCCAGGTCGCTGAATTGGCGGTCGTCGAAGGCTTCTGGGGGAAGGTAGAAACCGGAGGCGGCGTCTGATTCGGAGGTGGCACGCGCCGAGCCTTGCAGTTGGGCGGCGATCTTGCTCATGCCGCTGAGCATCTGGATGTTGCTGTCGGCCAGGGCGTGTACGCCGGTGGCCAACGCTCGAGCGCCCCACGCGAGTTGACCGATGCCGTCCTGGAGTCGCTGGATATTGCCGACGATGTCGGCCGGGTCGCCGGTAGTGCCGAGGCTCTGTTGCATGGTGTTGGCGGCGGTTTGAATACTGCTGAGACTGGTTGACAGCGTGGTGTTTTGGCCGAGCTCGGCAACCTGGTCGAAGAATCCGCCGTTGCGCAACGTAACCAGTACTTGCGTTTCGTCGCGCAGTTGCGCGCACTGTGGTGTGGTCACGCACCAGGGCGAAGTGTTGAGGCCTTCGACGAGCGGATCGATGGCCGCGATGGCGGCGGCGGCCTGTTGGGCCAGGGGGCGCAACCCCGACTCGAGCAGGGGGCGGTGGTTCTGTAGCTTTTGCCCCACGTTTTGGGCTTGGCTCAGCAGGCCGGCGACCGGGGTGAGTGCGCGGCGCAGGGTGGTGTCGAGTTGGCCCAGGCCGGCGGCCAGTTGGTCGGCTCCGTGGGTGAGCTTGGCAAGGTCGTCCTCGTGGGCCGCACCGTCGGCGACCGCACCGGCCATTTTGTCGCCGATTTGTTTGTTCTGCCAAGACAATTGGGCTTGATCGAGCCGCTTCCCGGTGGGGCGCGTGACACCGGAGACGCGGGTCACCCCAGGCAGTTGGGCCAGGCGGGAGGCCATCACATCGAGGTCGGCGAGGCCTTTTGCCGTTCGCATGTCACTGTTCGACTCAACCAGCAGAAATTCGTTCATCACGGTGTCTTTGGGAAAGTGTCGGTCGAGCAACTGGTAGCCCTGGTTGCTGGCGGTGCCGGCGGGCTGGCCCTTGCGGTCGTCGTAGCTGATCTTCATCGTTGCCGCGACACCGGCCAGGGCAAGCAACACGACCAGACTGGCGGCCAGCACCGGCCACGGGCGCCGCACCACGACGACGGCCACGCGAGTCCAGTATTGCCGGGATTGATCGGCGCGGGGCTCGGCGATACCGCGTTTAGCGGCAATCACTAGTAGCGGCGGCAGCAGCGTGACGGTGGCCAAAAACCCGATCAGCACGGCGATGGCACACGCCGGGCCCACTCCCTGGAAGATGCTGAGGCGGGCAACCACCATTGCGGCCAGTGCAAACGCGACGGTGGCTGCCGAGGCCAAGATGACGCGCCCGATGCTGCCGCAGGCGTGGCTGATGGCTTGTTCCGGGGCGACGCCGTGTCGTCGTTGCTCGTGATAGCGGCTGATCAGAAAGACGCTGTAGTCGGTGCCCGCGCCCAAGAGCACGGCGGTCATGAACCCGACAGTGACCTGAGAGACGGGCAGGCCGCATTCGCCCAGGGCCGACAAGACACCTCTGCCGACGGCAACGCTGGCACCGATGACCAGCAGCGGCAGCAGTGCGGTGAACACCGATCGGTAGACGAGCAGCAGGATGAGCGCGATGAGGCCGGCGGTGGCAACGGAGATGATCAGCAGATCGTGCTCGGCAGAGGCGATCTCGTCATGAAACGTCGCAGCCGGGCCGGTTACATAGGCGGTGGTCGAAGACCCGGCGAGCACCGCGGATGCGCTGGCCCGCACTGCATCGACCGACTCGGCTGCCTTGGGGTCGCCCAGTGTGCCGGCTATCCCGACCGGTAGGAACCAGGCCTTACCGTCTTTGCTGATCGCTTGAGGTCTGGTGATCGGGTCGGCCAGCAGATCCTGGGCCAGCAGCACGTGCGATCTGTCGGCGCGCAGCGCGGCTACCAGGGCGTCGTAGCGTTGCCGCGCCGACGGGGTCAGCCCGGCCGGGTCCTCCATCGCGACGACAATCGATGTCTTAGCGCCACCCTCGTTGAACGCTGTCGCCATCGCGTCGAGCGCGTGAAACGACGGAACCTCGTTGGGCAGGAGCTGTACTGACTGCTCCTGCACGACGGTCTCCAGTTGTGGAAAGACCACGGCGAGGATTACCGCCGTGCCGACCCACGCGCCGACCACGCCGGCTTTGTGTCTCATCGAGAACCGGCCCAGCGCCGCAAGGCGTGGGCTGTATTCACGTCGGGGGCCGGCCCGGCGCGGCGCCCGTCGTCCCAGTTCACGTAGTCCCGTGACACGCTCGCGCACACCCGTCATCGACGGCCCACCCCTGTTGCCCCCTGATATCTTTGGTGAAGTGTTTCACCAAAGATCACTTTGGTGAGATCCTTCACCAAAGTGGGGCGCGACGCAACCCGCCCTTCGGACCGGAGGTTTATGGCTGTCCATCGCGGCCTGACCGCTGACCAGCGACGTGAGCAGCGCCGGCAACGGCTCATCGAGGCGTCTCTCGACGCGATCGCCGAGCACGGTGTGGGCAACCTGCGCGTGCGTGCCATCAGTGCCCGCGCGGGACTCAACGACCGCTATTTCTACGAAAGCTTTCCCGGCTGCCACGAGCTTCTGATCGCGACATTCGAGGACCAATTCACCCGCGCGCTGGCCGGGATCATGGCGGTGGTCGCGGACTCGTCGCACGACCTCAAACCCCGGGCTCGGGCCGTCATCGAGTTCGCGTTCGCCTTCATCGACGAGGACCCACGGCGCTCAGCGTTACTAATCGAGCTGCAGACCGCCGAAGCGCTTGCCGGCCGTCGCCGCGAGGTCATCGACGTCCTTACCCGGGTCATGGTCGGGCAAGTGCACGCATTGCTTGGGGAGACCGCCGGAACCGACGACAACGTCATGATGACCGCGCTGACCGTCATCAGCGGCCTTCTCGAACTGATAGCCCAGTGGTATCGGCAGCAGATCGATGTCAGTCGAGCTCAGCTGATCGAATTCATGGTCGCCCTCGTAGTGACCACCACCGACATCGCCGGAGCGCTCGAGCGTCGACTGGCGCCACCGGATGACGGTGAGGGAGCCGCCGAACGTTAGGGACTCGTGCCTAGCTCAACCGCTCGATGATGGTGGCGTTGGCCATGCCGCCGCCCTCGCACATGGTCTGCAAACCGTAGCGGCCGCCGCGCTGATCGAGCGCGTTGACCATGGTGGTCATGATGCGAGCGCCGCTGGCGCCCAACGGATGTCCGATCGCGATGGCGCCGCCGTTGACGTTGGTCTTGGCCAGGTCGGCCCCGGTGTCGTGAGCCCAGGCCAGCACGACCGGCGCGAAGGCCTCGTTGACCTCGAACAGGTCGATATCGGCGAGCGTCAATCCCGCTCGCTGCAAGACCTTTTCGGTCGCGGGGATGACGCCGGTCAGCATGTACAGCGGGTCATCGCCCACCACGGTCGTCGTGTGGATGCGCGCCAGCGGCCGCAGGCCCAGCTTCTTGGCGACCTCGCTGGTGGTGATCAGCACCGCTGCGCTACCGTCCGAGAGCGGCGACGAGTTGCCCGGCGTGATCTCCCAATTGATCTGCGGGAAGCGCTGTTCCATCTTCTCGCTGTAAAACGCGGGCTTCAGCGTGGCCAGCGTCTCGACCGTGGTCGCGGGACGAATGATCTCGTCGGTGTTCAGCCCGGCGATCGGGATCAGCTCGTTCTCGAACAATCCGTCCTTGGTGGCGCGGGCGGCCTTGTCGTGACTGCCGGCGGAGAACTCGTCGAGCTGAGCCCGCGAGAAGCCCCACTTCGCCGCGATCAGCTCGGCGCTAATGCCCTGCGGCACCAGGCCTTCGGGGTAGCGCGCGGCCATACCCTCGCCGAACGGGTCACTGCCCGGCAAAACCTGGGTGCCCATCGGCACGCGGCTCATCGACTCCACGCCCGCGGCGATCACCAGGTCGTAGGCGCCCGCGATGACGCCCTGGGCGGCGAAGCTGATGGCCTGCTGGCTGCTGCCGCACTGCCGATCGATCGTGACGCCGGGAACCGATTCGGGGAAACCCGCGCCCAGTAACGCGTTGCGCGCGATGTTGACCGCCTGATCGCCAACTTGGGTGACGGCTCCGGCGATGACATCGTCAACCTGCGCCGGGTCCACGCCGGTGCGGGTCACCAGTTCGCGCAGGCTGTGCGCCAACAGGTCGACGGGCAGCACGTCGTGCAGTGCGCCGCTGGACTTGCCCTTGCCGATCGGGGTGCGGACGGCGCCGACGATCACGGCGTCGCGGCCCTGAAATGAGGTCATGACTCCTCCTTGAGTCCTGGGTATTGCTCGATATACCCAGCAAAACGCCTAGATATACTAAAATCAACCCAGACGGGAGGTGATCTACATGACATTTCTGCAGGGCGCCCTGGCGGATCGGGAGAAGTGGTCGGCGGTCGGTCAGTGCGCGATCGAGAAGACGATGGCGGTGGTCGGCACCAAGTCCGCGATGCTGATCATGCGCGAGGCGTACTACGGCACCACTCGGTTCGACGACTTCGCCCACCGCGTCGGTATCACCAAGGCGGCCACCTCGGCACGCCTGTCCGAGCTGGTTGAGTTGGGGCTACTGGCGCGCCGGCCCTATCGGGAGCCCGGGCAGCGTAGCCGCGAGGAATACGTGCTGACCGAGGCCGGCATCGATTTCATGCCGGTGGTCTGGGCGCTGTTCGAGTGGGGGCGACAGCACCTGCCGGGCCGTCACCGGCTGCGGCTCACGCATCTGGGCTGTGGCGCTGAAGCCGGCGTCGAAATCCGCTGCGCCGAAGGCCATCTGGTGCCGCCCGACGAGCTCGGCATGCGGCTGGCTAAGTCTCCCTGAGCGCCGCCAGCAACCGGCGGGCCGCCTCGACTCGGCGAACGGCGGGACCGGAGAGCGTGTCCAGCGCACACTCCGGGTCTGCCGGCGGTCCCATATGGCCGCATCCGCGTGGGCAATCATGCACGGTCTCAGCCAGATCCGAGAACGCCAACAACACGTCGTTGGGTTGGATGTGCGCCAGTCCGAACGAGCGGATACCCGGAGTATCGATCACCCAGCCCGAACCCGCTGGCGTCGGTTTTAGGGGCAGCGCGACCGATTGCGTTGAGGTATGCCGGCCCCTGCCGATGTCCGTGACCTCGCCAACCGCCCGATCAGCTTCTGGCACAAGGCGATTCACCAATGTGGACTTACCCACTCCGGAATGTCCCAGCAGCACTGTGATCTTGCCGGCGAGCAAATCGGCCACCGCCAGCAGCGGATCGTCGCGGCCCGCCACGACCACCGTCAAGTCCAGATCCGCGAACTGTTTCGCGAACGGCTCGGGCGGGGCGAGGTCGGTCTTGGTGAGGCACAGGATCGGCGTCAACCCACCGGCATACGCGGCGATCAGCGCACGGTCGACCAGCCCAGTGCGCGGCGGCGGATCGGCCAGCGCCACCACGATCAGCAGTTGATCGGCGTTGGCGACCACGACCCGCTCGGTGGGATCGGTGTCATCGGCGGTGCGCCGCAACACCGTTCGCCGCGGACCGCGACGCACAATGCGAGCCAGTGTGTCCGGCCGTCCGGACAGGTCGCCCACCACGTCGACGTCGTCACCGACCACAATCGGGGTGCGGCCCAGCTCGCGCGCCCGCATGGCGGTGACCCGGCAATCGGGACGCCCGCTCAGTACGCATCCCCACCGGCCGCGGTCGACACTGACCACCATGGCGGCCTCGGCGTCGGCGTGCTCGGGACGGGTTTTGGTCCGGGGTCGTGAACCCCGGCCGGATCGGACCTTGACGTCGGACTCGTCGTAGTCACCCGGTCTCAAACGCTGGACTCCCCGTCGGCCAGCATCCGCATCCACAGTTGGGCGAATTCCGGCAATGTCTTGGTGGTGGCGCCGATGTCGTCGATCCGGACTCCGGGTACTCGCAGCCCGACGATCGCGCCGGCCATCGCCATCCGGTGGTCGGCGTACGCCCGCCAGATGCCGGAATGCATTGGTGTCGAAGTGATCACCAGACCATCGGCGGTCTCCTGGCAGTCACCGCCGAGCCGGTTGATCTCGGCGCTCAGGGCGGCGAGGCGGTCGGTCTCGTGGCCCCGCAAATGGGCTACGCCGGAAAGTCGTGACACCGAACCGGGGGTTGCCAGCGCCGCCAGGGCCGCGACCGAGGGAGTCAGCTCGCCGACGTCGCGCAGGTCGACGTCGAAGCCGTCGTAGCCTTCGGGGCCCTGTACTTCGAGCGATGAATCAGTTTGCGTGACAACGGCATTCAGCTTGCTCAACACGTCGAGAATGTCGTTGGCGGGTTGTACGCTCGTTGCCGGCCAGCCGATGATACGGACGTTGCCGCCGGTTACCACCGCCGCCGACAGGAACGCAACGGCATTGGTGAGGTCCGGCTCGACCTCCCAGTGCCGGGCCGCGACGGTACCGGGGCGCACGTGCCAGCGGTTGGGTACCGAATCGTCGACGTCGACTCCGGCTTGCCGCAGCATCACGGTGGTCATCGCGATGTGCGGAGCCGAAGGGAGCGACGCGCCGGTGTGCTGCACGGTCAGGCCGTTGCTGAACGACGCGCCGCACAGCAACAGGCCGGAGACGAACTGTGACGACGCCGACGCGTCGATCGCCACGATGCCGCCGGCGACCGATCCGCTGCCCAGCACCCGGAACGGCAGACCGGTTCCCTCGATCGGGACGCCCAGCTCGCGCAGCGCGCCCAGCAGCGGCGCGATCGGCCGGACCCGGGCCTGTTCGTCGCCGTCGAATTCAACCGGAACGTTCGCCAGCGCCGCCAACGGCGGCACGAAGCGCAACACAGTGCCGGCCAGGCCGCAGTCCACGCGGGCGCCGGGGCCGGGGTCGAGCCGGCCGCTGACCGTCAGCTCGGAACTGTCCCCGTCCACGCGCAACCCCAGTGCGGTGAGCGCGCCGATCATCAGGTCGGTATCGCGGCTGCGCAGCGCGCCGCCGAGGGTGGAGGCGCTCTGGCCCTGCGCGCTCGATAGACCCGCGAGTACCAGCGCCCGGTTGGTCTGCGATTTCGAGCCCGGCACGGTTACGGTCGCGTGCACCGGCGTCGGCGCGATGGGGGCCGTCCAGGGGTCGGTGCTCACGGGTTCATCCTGCCGTGTCGGCGGGTGTCGTGGGTACGGGGCACCATGGAAGTCATGTGTGGACGGTTTGCGGTCACGACGGATCCGGCCCTGCTGGCCGAGAAGATCAAGGCGATCGACGAAGCTACCGGTACCTCGGAGCGTGCGTCGGAGCCCAACTACAACGTGGCCCCCACGACCACGGTCGCGACGGTGGTCTCCCGCCACAGCGAGCCGGACGACGAGCCGACTCGCCGGGTGCGGCTGATGCGCTGGGGACTGGTTCCGCCGTGGGTCAAGGCCAGTCCCGACGGCGGCCCGGACAACAAGGGGCCGCTGCTGATCAACGCCCGCGCCGACAAGGTCGCCACGTCGCCGGCCTTCCGTGGTTCGGCCAAGAGCAAGCGTTGCCTGGTGCCGATGGACGGCTGGTACGAATGGCGACCCAATCCGGACAACGCCGCCGGTAAGAAGACCGCTAAGACGCCGTTCTTCATGCACCGCGACGACGGTGAGCCGTTGTTCATGGCCGGTCTGTGGTCGGTCTGGAAGCCGGACAAGGAAGCGGACCCGCTGCTGAGCTGCACGATCATCACCACCGACGCCGTGGGTGAGCTGGCCGCGGTCCATGATCGGATGCCCTTGATGTTGGCCGAGCGCGACTGGGATGACTGGTTGAATCCCGACGCCCCGCTGGACACCGAGCTGCTGACCCGTGCCCCGGATGTGCGGGGCATCGAGCTGCGCGAGGTGTCGAGGCTGGTGAACAGCATCCGCAACAACGGTCCCCAGCTGCTCGAGCCGGCCGAGCCGGAGCCCGAACAGATCACGCTGCTGTAGTCGCTACGCCGCCTCGTCATCGTCACCTCCGTCGTGGAGGAGTTTGTTGGGGTGGTGGTAGGTGTTGGTGCGGGGTTGGCCGCGGTCCAGATGTGGTGGGGGGATCCATTCGGTGTGGCCGTTGGGGTGTTTGCGGGTGGTCC
>NZ_JBCHKV010000014.1:0-176837 GCF_039023525.1 Mycobacterium sp. 050272
TCAATCTCGACGGCGGCAACGACCAAACGGGCCTTGGACATGAGGACACCTCGCGATCACTGGGCTGTCCTCTATGTCGGGAGACATCCGTCCTCGATGTCAATGAATCACAGACCTCCGCCCGCACCCTGGCGTCCTCGTCGCCCTGCCGTGCACGGATGTGCCGAAATCGGCTGATCTTGATTCTGCGACCAGGGGATCGCATCCGCCTCGTTCAGCGAACAACTGTTTAGTGAATTTCCAGCGCGGGTAGTCGGACCAGAACCGCGCCTCAGCCGATGCGCGGTGATCCGACAAAGACGTTGGGACGACGTATGGGTTCTACGCTGCACAGCCTCACTCGATGGAGCAAGTCGCCCACTAAGGGCGTCACTGCTGCTAAGTCCTGGGTCAACGTGCCACGAGGACTCGCCGCCCGTGCGACCACTCCATTGCTGCCGGACGACTACCTCAAGATGCTCAATCCCCTGTGGTCGGCGCGCGAGCTGCGTGGCCTCATCGTCGACGTGCACCCGGAGACCGCGGATTCGGCGACCGTGACCATCAAACCCGGGTGGGGCTTCTCCGGAAAGTACCGGCCGGGCCAGTACGTCGGCATCGGTTTACGGATCGACGGACGGTGGCATTGGCGCTCGTACTCGCTGACCTCAGTTCCCCAGCGCGACAACAAGAACATCACGATCACCGTCAAGGCGACGCCCGAGGGTTTCCTGTCCACTCATTTGGTCAACGGCGTGGAACCGGGCACCATCGTGCGGCTGGCGACTCCGAAAGGAGAGTTCGCACTGCCCGACCCGCCACCGGCGAAGATCCTGTTCGTCACGGCCGGCAGCGGGATCACGCCGGTGATGGCCATGTTGCGGACCCTGAAGTCCAGGGGGCACGGTGCCGACATAGCGCACGTTCACTCGGCGCCGACGGCGGACGACGTGATTTTTCACGACGAGCTGCGCGAGCTCGAAAGCAGCGAGCCCGGGTATCGACTTCACTTGCACCTCACCGAAACTGCGGGCCATCTCGATTTCGGCGACCTGACCGGGATCGTGGCTGACTGGAAGGAACGCCCTACGTGGGCCTGCGGGCCTCCCGCTCTCCTCGACACCGTCGAACGCGCCTGGAAGGACGCGGGTTGCGGCGACCAGCTGCATATGGAGCGCTTCACTATCGCGGCCACCGACAAGGGCGGCGAAGGCGGCACCGTCAACTTCGCGATATCCGATAAGACAATCGAAATCGATGGTGCCACATCCCTTTTAGAGGCAGGAGAGAAAGTCGGCATCCAGATGCCGTTCGGCTGCCGGATGGGCATCTGCCAAACCTGTGTGCTCCCACTGGAGGCGGGGCATGTGCGCGACTTCCGGTCCGGAACCGAACACGGCGAGGGTGACCGCATCCAGACGTGCATCTCGACGGCATCCGGCGACTGCACGCTCAAGATCTAAGGAGGAATCCGATGGCTATTACCGACGTAACGCAGTACGCACATCTCAGCGACGAGGACGTAGAGGCGCTCGGGCGCGAACTCGACGCGATCCGCGCCGATATCGAGGAGTCCCGCGGCGAGCGCGACGCCCGGTATATCCGGCGAGCCGTGCACCTGCAACGAACATTGGTCGTTGGTGCTCGAATCTTGTTGATGGCCAGTCACAATCGGTACGCCTGGTTTGCCGGGACGGCGATGCTGGGTACCGGCAAGATCATCGAGAACATGGAACTCGGCCACAACATCACGCACGGTCAGTGGGACTGGATGAATGATCCGGAAATCCATTCGACCGAATGGGAATGGGACACAACATCACCAAGTGTGCATTGGAAGAAGTCGCACAACTTCATCCACCACAAGTACACCAACATCGTCGGCATGGACGACGATGTCGGTTACGGCATCATGCGGGTCACCCGCGACGAGCCCTGGGCGCGGTGGATGATCGGCAACCCGATCTACAACCTGCTGCTGGGCACTCTGTTCGAATGGGGTGTGGCGGCACACGGGCTGGAGCTTTCCCGGGTCCGCAGACACGAGAAAACGTGGGCAGAGGTGCGCAAGGACTTGCGCATCATCCTCAAGAAGATCGGTAAGCAGGTCGGCAAGGACTATGTCATCTTCCCCGCATTGGCCGGACGCAACTGGAAGCACACGCTGCGGGCCAACGCGGTCGCCAACCTGATTCGCAACTACTGGTCCTACATGGTGATCTTCTGCGGTCACTTCCCCGACGGCGCAGAGAAATTCACTAAGGAAGAGTTCGAGAACGAGACGCAAGCGCAGTGGTACCTGCGCCAGATGCTCGGTTCGGCGAACTTCCACGCCGGTCCGGTGATGGCTTTCATCAGCGGCAACCTGTGCTATCAGATCGAGCACCACCTCTTCCCGGATCTGCCGAGCAATCGCTATGCCGAGATCTCGGTGCGGGTGCGCGAGCTGTGTGAGAAGTACGACCTGCCCTACACCACCGGATCGCTTGGCCGGCAGTACTGGCAGTCGTTCTGGACGATCCTCAAGCTCGCCCTGCCCGACAAACTGCTCAAGGGCACGCCCGACGACGCGCCGGAGACTCATTCCGAATTGAAGTTCCGCGTTCGCGAGGGGCTGCGGGACAGCTTCGTCGACCCCGCGACCGGCAAACGTCGGGGCCTGCGCACCGCCCTGCGCGAACTGCAGGGGACACGAGTCGCCGCCTGACGCGCGGCTGCTCCTACGACCGCGCCTCGACCACCCTCGTGGCTTTCAGCTATGGTAAGGCAACCCTTAGTTTGAGCCGAGTCACGACCAGGGTGGAGAGGACCGCTGATGGCCCGCGGGTTTCAGGGCGCGATATTGCGCGGATTCGGCGCGCGCGATCACATCGCAACCGTGCTCGAAACCGTGCACATCGCACCGCATTTCGTGCGGGTACGGATGGAGTCGGCGACCCTGTTCGAAGACGTCGAGGCCGAGCCCGCCGCGTGGCTGCGGTTCTGGTTCCCCGACCCGGCCGGATCGGACACCGAGTTCCAGCGCGGCTACACGATCTCCGAGGCCGATGCCACGACGGGCCGCTTCGCGGTCGACGTCGTATTGCACGAACCCGCCGGCCCGGCATCGACGTGGGCCCGCACCGTCGCGCCCGGCACCACGATCGCGGTGATGTCGCTGATGGGCTCGTCGCGGTTCGACCCGCTCGAAGAGCAGCCGGCCGGCTACCTGCTGATCGGCGACTCGGCATCGATCCCCGGGATGAACGGCATCATCGGCACGATTCCCGACGAGGTGCCGATCGAGATGTACCTCGAGCAGCACGACGACCACGACACGGCGATCCCGATCACCGACCATCCGCGGCTGCGGGTGCACTGGGTACCTCGCAGGGACGAGAGATCGCTAGCCGACGCCATCGAGTCCCGCGACTGGTCGAACTGGTATGCCTGGGCGACACCCGAGGCCACCACGCTGAAGAACGTGCGTAAGCGACTGAAGGAAGCCTTCGGCTTTCCCAAATCTGAGGTCCACGCGCAGGCGTACTGGAGCGCCGGGCGCGAAATGGGCACCAGCCGAGGCGGTGAGTCGCAGACCCCCTCGGCACCCGCCGACGAGGCGACGCCGGAAAGCGTTGCGGCACAGCCCGAGACACTGGCGGCCGCCGGTGACAAGGTGACGGCGAACCTTGGCAACTGGCGCGCTCAGGCCGCGGGCCGGTTGCTCGCGCCGCTGCGTGCGGCGCTGATCCTCTCCGGTGTGCTGCAGGCCGTGATCACACTCGTGCAGCTCGCGCCGTTCGTGTTGCTGGTCGAGCTCGCCCGGCTCCTGGTGACCGGCGCCGACGCCTCGCGATTGTGGGATGTGGGAATCGCGGCCGTCCTGCTGCTGGGGCTGGGCACCGTGCTCGGCGCTGGCCTCACTCTCTGGCTGCACGTGATCGATGCCCGGTTCGCCAGTGCGCTGCGCTCGCGGTTGTTGGGCAAGATGTCGCGGCTGCCACTGGGCTGGTTCACCGCACGTGGATCGGGCGCGATCAAGCAGCTGGTCACCGACGACACCCTGTCGCTGCACTATCTGGTCACGCACGCGATCCCGGACGCGGTCAATGCGATCGTCGCGCCGGTGGCGGTGCTGGTTTATCTGTTTGCCGTCGACTGGCGGGTGGCGCTGGTTTTGTTCGGGCCGGTGCTGGTCTATCTCGTGATGGCTTCGGCGTTGTCGATCCAATCTGGTCCGAAGATCGCGCAGTCGGCGCGCTGGGCCGAAAGAATGACCTCCGAGGCCGGTGCCTACCTCGAGGGTCAGCCGGTGATCCGCGTCTTCGGTGGTGCGGCGGCGTCGAGTTTCCGGCGACGGCTCGACGAGTACGTCGGATTCCTGGTTGCCTGGCAGCGTCCGCTGGCCGGCAAGAAAACCGCGATGGATCTGGCCACCCGCCCGTCCACCTTCCTGTGGCTGATCTCGGTCATCGGCACCCTGCTCGTCGTCACGCACCGGATGGATCCGGTCAACCTGCTGCCGTTTCTGTTGCTGGGCACCACCTTCGGTGTCCGGCTGCTCGGCATCGCCTACGGGCTCGGCGGCATTCGCACCGGCATGCTCGCCGCGCGGCGCCTGCAAATCGCGCTCGACGAGCACGACCTCGGGGTGACCGAGCAACCGGGCGCGGCGGGCGGCGACTCGGTGGCCACCGTGGTGTTCGACCGGGTCGGCTTCAGTTATCGCCCGGGGGTTCCGGTGATCGGAGACGTATCGCTGGAACTGCGCCCGGGAACGGTGACCGCGCTCGTCGGCCCGTCCGGATCTGGCAAGTCGACGCTGGCGGCTCTGCTGGCCCGGTTCCACGATGTCGAACACGGCGTGATACGTGTTGGGGGACAAGACATCCGGTCACTGACCGCCGATGAGCTCTACATGCGGGTCGGGTTCGTGCTGCAGGAAACACAACTGGTGAGGGGCACCGTCGCGGAGAACATCGCGCTGGCCGTGCCGGATGCCACCCGCGAACAGATCCAGGCCGCCGCCCGCGAGGCGCAGATCCACGACCGGATACTGCGGCTCCCGCAGGGCTACGACACCATGCTGGGCGCGGATGCCGCACTCTCGGGCGGTGAGCGCCAACGCCTCACCATCGCCCGCGCGATCCTCGCCGACACTCCGGTTCTGATCCTCGACGAGGCCACCGCGTTCGCCGATCCAGAGTCGGAATACCTTGTGCAGCAAGCACTTAACCGGCTGACCCGCGATCGGACCGTGTTGGTGATCGCACACCGGCTGCACACCATCACCCGGGCCGACCAGATCATCGTGCTCGATCACGGACAGGTCGCCGAACGCGGCACCCACGAGGAGTTGCTCGCCGCCGACGGGCGGTATCGGCGGTTGTGGGATACCGGTCGGGGCACTGCGGTGGCCGCGACCGGCGCGGCGGGGGAGGGCGGGCGATGATTCGCACCTGGATAAGCCTCGTTCCGGCGCGCAGCCGCGCGAAGGTGACCGCCTACGGCATCCTCGCGCTCATCTCCGTCGTCGTGCGCGCTGTCGGCGCGGTCCTGCTCGTCCCGCTGGTGGGCGCACTGTTCAGTGACGCACCGCAGCGTGCGCTGGCGTGGCTGGGCTGGCTGACCGTCGTGACCGTGACCGGATGGATCGTCGACAGCATCACCGCGCGCACCAGCTTCGACTTGGGTTTCGCGGTGCTCGACCATTCGCAGCACGACGTGGCCGACCGGTTGCCGGGGGTGCGGCTGGACTGGTTCACCGCCGACAACACCGCGACGGCCCGCCAGGCGATCGCGGCCACCGGACCGGAACTGGTCGGCTTGGTGGTCAACCTGCTGACACCGCTGACGACGTCGATTCTGCTGCCCGCGGTCATCGGCCTGGCGCTGTTGGGAATCTCGTGGCAGCTCGGTGTGGCGGCGCTGGCCGGTGTGCCGCTGCTGCTTGGCGCGCTGTGGGCCTCGCTCCGGTTGACCCGGCGCGCCGACGCGGCGGCCGGCGACGCCAATACCGCACTCACCGAACGGATCATCGAGTTCGCGCGGACCCAGCAGGCGCTGCGGGCCGCGCGGCGGGTCGAGCCGGCCCGCAGCCTGGTGGGTTCCGCGCTGGGCGAGCAACACCGCGCGACAATGCGCCTGCTCGGCATGCAAATCCCCGGCCAGCTGCTGTTCAGCGTCGCCAGCCAGCTGGCCCTGATCGCGCTGGCCGGCGCCACCACGGCGCTGACCGTGGACGGCACGCTCACTGCGGCGGAGGCGGTTGCCCTGATCGTCGTGATCGCCCGCTACCTGGAGCCGTTCACCACCGTCAGCGAGCTAGCACCCGCGCTGGAGAGCACCCGCGCCACCCTCGACCGCATCCGCGACGTGCTCACCGCGCCGGCCGTGGCGTCGGGCGCCGCCGACCTGCCGGACACCACATCCGCCCCGCGCATCGAATTCGACGACGTCGCCTTCGGTTACGACGGCGCCGGTGCGCCGGTGCTGGACGGGGTCAGCTTCGCGCTGGAGCCCGGAACCACGACGGCAATCGTGGGGCCGTCGGGCTCCGGGAAGAGCACCATCCTGGCGCTGATCGCCGGATTGCACCAACCGACCCGCGGCCGTGTGGTCATCGGCGGCGCCGACGCCGCCACGCTGAACGCGCCGGCACGCCGCGGCGTCAGCAGTGTCGTGTTCCAGCACCCGTACCTGTTCCACGGCACGATCCGCGACAACGTCCTGGCCGGCAATCCGACCGCGGGCGAGGAGCAGTTCGGCCGGGCGGTCGCGCTGGCCCGGGTCGACGAGTTGATCGACCGATTGCCCGATGGCGCCGACACCGTCGTCGGCGAGGCCGGCTCGGCGCTGTCCGGTGGCGAGCGGCAACGGGTCAGCATCGCGCGGGCGCTGCTGAAGCCCGCTCCCGTGCTGCTGGTCGACGAGGCGACCAGCGCTCTGGACACCGAGAACGAGGTTGCGGTGGTCGACGCGCTCACCGCCGACCCGCAGGCGCGCACCCGCGTGATCGTGGCCCATCGGCTGGCGAGCATCCGCCACGCCGACCGCGTGCTGTTCGTGGACGACGGGGGTGTCGTCGAGGACGGGTCGATCGACGAATTGCTGGCTGCCGGTGGCCGATTCAGCGAATTCTGGCGCCAGCAGCACGAGGCTGCCGACTGGCACATAGTCGCTGAGTAAGTCGCCGATTAGGCCACAGCGGATGGCACTTGCGGTATGTCTTACAGTTGAGCGGTCGGTCAGCTGGACGAGTCCTGGAGGCGTGGTTGCGTATGAGTGCTGTGGTCTCGATTCCGCGGTACCCCGGCGACGTGACACCCGCATGGCTATCCGCCGCACTGAGCGAACGGCACGCACCGGTCGACGTGTCCGGAGTCGACGTGGTGGCCATCGGCACCGGCCAGACCGGGGCGACCTATCGCGTGACGGCCCAGTACGCCGCCGATCCCGGTGAGCTGCCGCAGACCTTCGTGATCAAGCTGCCCGCCCAGGACGACACCGTGCGCGACCGCGTCGTCATCGGCTACCGCAGCGAATGCGCCTTCTACACGTCGGTGGCCGACCGGGTGCGGGTGCCCACCCCGAGTTGCTACTACTGCCAGATCACCGACGACGCCATGGAATACGCGCTGCTGCTGGCCGACCAGTCACCCGCGGTGCAAGGCGATCAGATCGCCGGCTGCGGCGAGCGCGAGGCGCGGTTGTCGGTGCTGGCGCTGGCCGGGCTGCACGGGCCAAGCTGGTGCGACCCTTACTGGCTGGATCTGCCCGGGCTGGCATTTCCCCGTCCGGATGACGACATGGCCAAGGGCCTCGGCGAAGTCGCGAAGGTGAGTGCCGACATCACCCTGGAGAAGCTGGGCGACCGGATGAGTGCTGAAGATCGCGAGACCTTCACCACGACAATGGGTTTGGTGACACCATGGCTGTCGTACGAGCGGGAGCGGTTCGCGTTGCTGCACGGTGACTACCGGCTGGACAATCTGCTGTTCGATCCGCAGCGTACCCGGGTGAGCGTGGTCGACTGGCAAACGCTCGGTGTGGGTCTGCCGGCGCGGGATCTCGCGTATTTCACGGCGACGAGCCTTAATTCGCAGCTTCGATCCACCGTCGAGCAAGACCTCGTCGACGACTATCATCAAGCGCTGCTGGGTTACGGCGTCACCGGCTACGACCGCGAAACATGTTGGCGCGATTACCGACTCGGGATGCCTCAGGCGTTGCTGATCTCAGCCCTGGGCTTCGCCTTCGCGACCTCGACCGAACGCGGTGACGACATGGTGCTGGCGATGCTCAGTCGTGGCTGCCAGGCCGTCCGCGATCTGGGGACGCTGGAACTGCTCGGCTGAGGCCGGTTATCGGTTGAACCGGCCGTCGAGATACTCGGCCCGGCACGCGTTGCGGGCGAGTTTGCCGCTGGTGGTGCGCGGAATCGCGCCGGCGGCAACGAGTCGCAGGTGGGCTACCCGAACCTGATGCTCGCGTGCGACCGCCGCCCGCACCGCCGCGGCGATCGCCTCCGGATCCGCGCGCCCGACACCCGCGGCGCGTTCCGCGACGATGACAAGTTGCTCGGCCGAGCCACCGTCGGAGACCTCGGCCGGTACGGAGAACGCCGCCACGTAGCCGGTCCGGATGGCCGGCGACGAATCACTGACCGTGGTTTCGATGTCGTGCGGATAGTGGTTGCGACCGTCGATGATGATGAGGTCTTTGATCCGGCCGGTGAGGTAGATCTCGCCGTCGATGTATACGCCGAGATCGCCGGTGGCCAGCCAGTAGCAGTTGTCCGGCGCGCCCTCGGCATGGCTGCCCTGCTCGAGGCGGGACTGCAGCTTGTTGCCGAACGTGCGCTGCGACTCTTCCTCGCGCCCGAAGTAGCCGCGGGCGATGTTGTTGCCGTGCAGCCAGATTTCGCCGACCCCGTAGTCCGGCACCTCGCCACCGTCCGGGCTGGCGATCACGGCCCACAGATCGCGGAACGGATGGCCGCAGGACACGTAAGCAACCGCACCCTCGGCGTCCGGCTCGACGATCACCGCGCGGCCGGCGGCGAGTTCGGTGCGATCCAGGTAAACCGCCTTGTACCCGGAATGCGGGTCAGTGCTGGCAACTCCGAGCGTCGCCTCGGCCATCCCATAGGACGGTTTGACCGCGGTCGCGGGCAGTCCGTAGGGCGCGAAGGCGTTGGTGAATTTCTCGATGGCGGCGATCGTCACCGGCTCGGAGCCGTTGAGCAGGCCGACCACGTTGTGCAGGTCGATGTTGGCGCCTTCGGGGGGCAGCCCGCGCTCGGCGGCCAATTCGAAGGCGAAATTGGGTGCGGCGGCGAACGTCGGGCCGTTGGCGGCTTCCGCGCTCAATTCCTTGATCCACCGGAACGGCCGGCGCACGAAGGCCATGGGATCCAGCAGCGTCAGGTATTCGCCACCGCACAACGCCGGGAACATGATCATGATCAGGCCCATGTCGTGGTAGAGCGGCAGCCAGCTGACGCTGTGCGTGTTTCGGTGCAGGTCGCCGGCCAAGATCATCTGCAGCACATTGGTGCAGACGGCGCGATGGGTGACCTCCACGCCGGCCGGGCTGCGGGTCGACCCCGACGTGTACTGCAGATACGCGATGTCGTCGGTGCCGATCGTCGGCTCGACGAACATCGAGGCCAGCGACGCCGGGATCGCGTCGACCGCGATCAGTCGCGGGCGCCCGGCCACTGGGTGCGCGCGCAGCGACTCCCGGACGGACTCGGCCGCCGCGGTGGTCGTCAACACCACGGCGGGGCGCGCGTCGGCCAGCACGGCCGTCAACCGCTCGGTATGGCCGGCCAGGGTGGGAGCGAACAGCGGAACCGCGATGTTGCCGGCATTGACGGCGGCGAAGAACGAGGCCACATACTCAAGACCCTGCGGCGCCAGGATCGCGACGCGATCGCCGGGCTTGGCAACCTGCTGGAGGCGGGCGCCGATCGAGCGGACCTGGGTCCACAGCTCGTTCCAGCTCAGTTCGAGGACGCGGCCGTCCTGCTCTTTGGCGTAGTCGATGAATCGGTAGGACGGACGGTCGCCGAATGCCGCGCGGTTTTGGTCGAAGAACGACGTGAGCGTCAAACCGTCCGGCAGGACGATGGAGCCGTCGGCGAGGACGTAATCATTAATGTCAGCTGCTAGTGGCTTAGCAGCGTTAATCGACAGATGGGGCCGTCCCATGTGGAGAGAATAAGTAACGCTCTTAGTCTTTTGCTCCACCGGGTGGGTGTGTCGCCCAGGTCGTTCAATAACGATGTGATGTATATCACATTACGGCGCCGTTATGAGCAGCCCAGTCGGGCCGCCGGCAAACGGCTATGTCTGCCGTTGTCGGGATGAAAGGTATTGGGGCACTTCGTAGCTCGGGATGAGGTTGCGGCTACCGATGTTCGCGCGTTGGGCACCGATCGCGAGCGCGGTGCCAGATCTCGGGTGCGTTGGCCCACGCGTCAGTATTGGCTCGACCCCTGATCCACCCGGATCTGGGCCGCGGTCACTTTGCGCGACTCGTCGCTGGCCAGCCAGCAGACGGCGTCGGCGATCTCTTCCGGTTCGGCAACCCAGTCGGGCAGAAACGGCGTCAAGACATGCGCCAGCTGGGGGTTGGTTTCCATCGCCCTGGCCACCGCCGCGACCATGTCGCCGGAGCCCATCTGCGTGTTCACCGGTCCGGGGTGGACGCTGTTGACCCGGATCGAGTGTTTGCCCAGTTCGGCCGCGAAGGCCCGGGTCAGCCCGGTGACGGCGTGCTTGCTGGCCGTGTAGTGCACCATGAACGGCTGCTGCTTCGCCCCGGCCGCCGAGCTGATCAGAATGATCGAGCCGCCGCGCCCGCCTTCGATGATCTTGTCCGCGCCGGCCATCACGGTGTTCCAGGTGCCCGTCACGTTGATGTCCAGCACGTGGCCAAAGTCTTCGGGCGTGATCTCGTTCCACGGCTGCGGGGCCGCGACCCCGGCGTTGGCCACGATGATGTCCAGACGTCCGAATGCGGCGACGCCGTCGTCGACGGCCGTGCGCAGCGCTTCCAGGTCGCGGGTGTCGACAACCGAGGCAAGGATGCGACGGTTGGTTTCCTCAACCAGGCGAACGGTTTCGGCCAGGTCTTCTTCCGTCGCCGGATCGTAGGGCACGCAGGACGGCAGCTTGCCGGCGATGTCGACGGCGATGATGTCGGCGCCTTCGGCGGCCATGCGCACGGCGTGGGCGCGGCCCTGGCCGCGCGCGGCTCCGGTGATGAAAGCGACACGCCCCTCGAGCTTGCCTGCCATTAACGCTCCTTCGTCGTGGCTCGCCCGGCCGCCCGGACCAGGTTCGAACCGATGATCAGACGCTGAATCTCACTGGTGCCCTCGTACAGCCGCAGCAGGCGCACGTCGCGGTAAATGCGTTCGACGGCAACCCCACGCATGTAACCACTGCCACCGTGAATCTGCACCGCGAGATCGGCTACCCGCCCGGCCATTTCGGTGCAGAATAGCTTCGCCGACGACGGCGCCACCCGGCGGTCCTCATCAGTCACCCACAGCCGCGCGGCCTCGCGGACCAACGCCCGTCCGGCCATTACCTCGGTCTGCTGGTCGGCGAGCATCGCCTGGACCAACTGGAAGCTGCCGATCGGCTCACCGCCCTGCGTCGCACTGGCCGCGTACGCGACGGACTCGTCGAGCGCGCGCGTTGCGGCGCCGACCGCCAGCGCGGCGATGTGGACTCGCCCCCGTGCCAGCGAAGTCATCGCGGCCCGATAACCGACGTCTTCGCTGCCACCGACAAGCGCATCCGAGCCGACGCGAACATCGGTGAAGTTGACGTCCGCCGTCCACGCGCCTTCCTGGCCCATCTTGGCGTCCTTGACGCCCACCTCGACGCCCGCGGTATCGGCGGGAACCAGGAACACCGCGATCCCCGGGCCCTGGTCGTCGGCCGGGCGGGTGCGTGCGAACACCACGAATAGGTCGGCGACGGGCGCGTTGGTAATGAAGCGCTTCTGACCGGAGATCACCCAATCGTCATCGACTCGGCCGGCTTTGGTGCGCAAGCCGGCCGGGTTGGATCCGGCGCCGGGTTCGGTCAGTGCGAACGATGCGACCACGTCGCCGGAGGCTATCGGTTCCAGCCAGCGGGATTTCTGTTCTTCGGTGCCGAATCCGACCAGAACTTGCCCGGCAATGCCGTTGTTGGTGCCGAACATCGAACGAAGGGCCAGCGAGGTGTAGCCCAGCTCCATCGCGAGCTCGACGTCTTGCATCAGGTTCAGGCCAAGGCCACCCCATTCCTGGGGAATCGCGTAGCCGAACAAACCCATCTTCTTGGCTTCGTCGCGCAGGTCGTCGGGGACGCGATCCTCGTCGAGGATCTCCTGTTCCCGGGGGACGACCGCAGTGCGCACGAATTGCCTTGTCTGAGCGAGGATCTCGCGGAAGTCATCGTCGCTGACTGCCACGGATTCGGCGGTGGCCATGATCAGACACTCCTCTCCCGAGCCGGGATACCCCGTTCCAGGGCAGGATCTTATATCAAATATGATATTTGCCTGGAACTGCCCGGTGGTGGCGAAACAGTGAAGGATGTGAACCCAGATGTCGTTGTTGACAGGTCAGACGGCGGTAATCACAGGCGGAGCGCAGGGACTGGGTCTGGCCATCGCGGAGCGGTTCGTGGCAGAGGGCGCACGCGTGGTGCTCGGCGACGTCAACCTCGAGGAAACCCAAGTCGTGGCCAAACAGCTGGGCGGTGACGACGTCGCCGTCGCGGTGCGCTGCGACGTCACGCAATCGTCCGACGTCGAGGCGCTGATCCAGACCGCGGTGCAACATTTCGGCGGCCTGGACATCATGGTCAACAACGCCGGTATCACCCGCGACGCCACCATGCGCAAGATGACCGAGGAGCAGTTCGATCAGGTCATCAACGTGCACCTGAAGGGGACCTGGAACGGGACCCGGCTCGCCGCGGCGATCATGCGGGAGAACAAGCGGGGCGCGATCATCAACATGTCCTCGGTGTCCGGGAAGGTCGGCATGGTCGGCCAGACCAACTACTCGGCGGCCAAGGCCGGCATCGTCGGCATGACCAAGGCGGCCGCCAAGGAGCTGGCTTACCTGGGTGTGCGGGTGAACGCCATCGCTCCGGGGTTGATCCGTTCTGCCATGACAGAGGCTATGCCGCAACGCATTTGGGATTCGAAGGTCGCCGAGGTGCCGATGGGCCGCGCCGGCGAGCCCAGTGAGGTGGCCAGCGTGGCGCTGTTCCTGGCATCCGACCTGTCGTCGTACATGACCGGCACCGTTATGGAAATCACCGGCGGCCGCCACCTATGAGTGCCGAGGTCGTCATCTGCGAGCCCGTCCGCACGCCGATCGGCCGCTACGGCGGAATGTTCGCCTCGCTCAGCGCCGTCGATCTCGGGGTAACCGCCCTGAAAGGGATGCTGGAGCGCACCGGTCTGGCTCCCGATGCCGTACAGGACGTGATTCTCGGCCACTGCTATCCCAACAGTGATGCGCCCGCGATCGGGCGCGTGGTGGCGTTGGATGCCGGCCTGCCGGTGACGGTGCCCGGCATGCAGGTGGACCGCCGCTGCGGCTCGGGCCTGCAAGCGGTCATCCAGGCCTGCCTGCAGGTGGGCGCCGGCGACAACGACCTCGTCGTCGCCGGGGGATGCGAAAGCATGAGCAATGTCGCCTTCTATTCCACCGACATGCGTTGGGGTGGTGCACGCAACGGCGTCCAGGTGCACGACGGGCTGGCACGCGGGCGCACGACGGCCGGCGGCCGTCACTACCCGGTCGCGGGCGGGATGCTCGAGACCGCGGAGAACCTGCGCCGCGAGTACGGCATTTCACGACAGGAGCAGGACGAACTTGCGGTGCGGTCGCATCAGCGCGCCGTCGCCGCGCAGCAGGACGGCGTGCTGGTCGACGAGATCATCCCGGTCGTGGTCACCACCCGTGGCGGCGAGGAAGTCATCGACACCGACGAGCATCCCCGTGCCGACACCTCGGTCGAGTCGCTGAGCAAGCTCAAACCGGTTCTGCGTCAAGATGATCCGGAGGCGACGGTCACCGCCGGCAACGCCAGCGGGCAGAACGACGCCGCATCGATGTGTGTGGTGACCACGCGGGAGAAGGCAGACGAGTATGGCCTGACACCCCTGGTCCGCATGGTGTCGTGGGGCCTGGCGGGGGTGGCGCCCAACATCATGGGAATCGGCCCGGTGCCCGCTACCGAGGCCGCGCTGGCCAAGGCCGGCTTGCAACTGTCCGACATCGATCTCATCGAACTCAACGAAGCCTTTGCCGCCCAAGCCCTTGCGGTGACGCGCGAATGGAAGTTCGGCACAGCCGATTTCGACCGAACCAACGTGCACGGCTCGGGAATCTCGCTGGGCCATCCGGTCGGCGCGACCGGCGGGCGCATGCTCGCCAGCCTGGCGCGTGAGCTCAACCGTCGCCAGGCACGCTACGGGCTGGAGACCATGTGCATCGGCGGCGGGCAGGGGCTGGCCGCGGTCTTCGAACGGGTCGGCTGACGATGAGCAATCCCGGGTTGCCGCTGGCCGGTCTCACCGTGGTCGAGGTGTCCAGTTTCGTCGCCGCGCCACTGTGTGGTATGACGCTGAGTCAGCTTGGCGCAGAGGTGATCCGCGTCGACCCGATCGGCGGCGCCTCCGACGTCGGGCGCTGGCCACTGTCGGCGGACGGCACCTCGATCTATTGGACCGGCCTGAACAAGGGAAAGCGTTCGGCCACCATCGATATGCGTTCGCCCGAGGGTCAGGAGCTGGTTGCGCGGCTGATCACCGAGGGCGACGGGATCGTGGTGACCAATGCCGCCGGCCTGTCCTGGCTGAGCCATGATGTGCTGGCAGCCAAGCGATCCGACGTGGTTCATGTCCAGTTACTCGGGCGCGGTGACGGCTCCACCGGAGTGGATTACACCGTGAACGCAGGTATCGGCTACCCGCTTGTCACGGGACCGGCCGATGCGGCCGGTCCGATCAATCACGTGTTGCCGGCCTGGGATGTGTGCTGCGGACTGTACGCGGCGCTGACGGTGGTCACCGCGGTCCGGCGTCGCGAGCAGTCCGGGGCCGGGGCGCGGATCAGCCTGGCGTTGGAGGATGTCGCCCTGGCCACCGCCGCGAATCTTGGATTGTTGACCGAACCTCAAGTCAACGGGACGCAGCGCGCGCGGTTGGGCAATGCCATCTACGGTCAGTACGGGCAGGACTTCATCAGCCGCGACGGGGTCCGTTTCATGGTTGTCCTGTTGACCAGCAGGCACTTTCGCGACCTGCTCAAGGTGACGCGCACGGGTGCTGCGGTGTCGGCGCTCGCTGAGGCGCTGGGGGTGGATTTTGGGTCCGAGGGTGATCGCTACCGATACCGGGACGTGCTGTCCGGTCTATTCGCCACCTGGTTCGCCGACCATACCGGTGAAGAAATCACCGCCGCGCTATCGGACACCACGGTGTTGTTCGAGCGCTACCGCACCTTCGCCGAGGTTGCGGCTGGACCGAAAGTAACTGCTAATCCGTTGTTTTCGCGTCTGCGGCAACCTGGCGTGGGCGACTATCTGGCACCGGGCCTGCCAGCCGCTTTCGACGGTGCGCATCCCGGTCCCGCGCCCGCGCCCGCCCTGGGGCAAGACACCGCCGAGGTCCTGCGGGGTCTGGGGTTGACCACCGCCGACATCGAGCGCCTCGCGAGCGCGAACACCATCGCCTGCTGAGCCGGAAGGAATCGCAGCACATGACCAAGCTCGCCCAAACCCTCGGGCTGACCGAATTTCAGACCGAGATCATCGCCACGGTGCGCCAATTCGTGGAGAAAGAAGTCATCCCCAACGCGGCCGAACTCGAACGTGGCGACACCTACCCGCAGCACATCGTCGACCAGATGCGCGAGATGGGCCTGTTCGGACTGATGATTCCGCAGCAGTACGGCGGGCTGGGGGAGTCGCTGCTGACCTACGCGCTGTGCGTGGAAGAGCTGGCGCGCGGCTGGATGAGCGTATCCGGGGTGCTCAACACCCATTTCATCGTGGCGTACATGCTGCGCCAGCACGGCACCGACGAGCAGAAACAGCGGTTCCTGCCCCGGATGGCGGCCGGCGAGACTCGCGGTGCGTTTTCGATGTCGGAGCCGGAGCTGGGTTCTGATGTGGCGGCGATCCGCACCCGGGCCCGCCGCGATGCCGACGGCACCTACACCATCAACGGCCAGAAGATGTGGCTGACCAACGGCGCCACCTCCACCCTGGTGGCGGTGCTGGTGCGCACCGACGAAGGCTCGGACAAACCGCACCGCAACCTGACCGCATTCCTGGTCGAGAAGCCGGTCGGATTCGGCGAAGTCGTTGCCGGCCTGCACATTCCGGGCAAGATCGACAAGCTCGGCTACAAGGGCATCGAAACCACCGAGATGATTTTCGACGGTTACCGGGCCACCGCTGACGATGTGCTCGGCGGCATCACCGGACAGGGCTTCTTCCAAATGATGGACGGCATCGAGGTCGGCCGGGTCAACGTGTCGGCACGCGCGTGTGGCGTCGGGTTGCGTGCCTTCGAGCTCGCGGTGCGCTATGCGCAACAGCGCCAGACGTTCGGAAAGCCGATCGCCGAGCACCAGGCCATCGCGTTTCAGTTGGCCGAGATGGCGACGAAAGTCGAAGCGGCACATCTGATGATGGTCAACGCGGCGCGGCTGAAGGATTCGGGCGAGCGTAACGACGTCGCTGCCGGAATGGCCAAATATCTGTGCAGCGAATACTGCACCGAGGTGACTCAGCAGAGCTTCCGGATCCACGGCGGCTACGGCTATTCCAAGGAATACGAGATCGAGCGGTTGATGCGCGACGCGCCGTTCCTGCTGATTGGCGAGGGCACCAGCGAGATCCAGAAGAACATCATCAGCAAGCGATTGCTCGCGGAATACCAGGTGTAGGCAGATGAGCGTTCCGGATTTCGTTGCGCGGCCTCAACTCTCCGAGGACGTCGCGCGGATTATCCGTGGGCGGATATTCGACGGCGTCTATACCGCGGGGTCCTATATTCGGCTGGATCAATTGGCGGCCGAGTTGGGGATCAGCGTCACGCCGGTCCGTGAGGCGCTGTTCGCGCTGCGCGCCGAGGGACTGATCGCCCAGCAGCCCCGTCGCGGCTTCGTGGTGTTGCCGGTCACCGGCCGAGACGTCACCGACGTGGCGAACGTGCAGGCACATGTCGGTGGGGAGCTGGCCGCGCGGGCCGCGGTCAACATCACTGCCGAGCAGCTGGGAGAACTCAAGGAACTCCAGGCCCAGCTGGAACGGGCCTATGCCGGCGATGACCACGAGCGGACGGTCCGGCTGAACCACGAGTTTCACCGGGCCATCAACGTCGCGGCGGACTCGCCGAAACTCGCTCAGTTGATGTCGCAGATCACCCGTTATGCCCCCGAATCGGTGTTCCCCTCGATCGAGGGCTGGCCGAGCCAGTCGATCAAGGACCATCGGGAGATCTTGACCGCGCTTGAAATTCACGACGACAAACTTGCCCGCGCGGCGATGTCGGAACACCTTGCCGCCGGCGCCATCCCGTTGATCGACCATCTCGTCGCGCGCGGTGTGGTGCTCGACGAAGAGTCCTAGCTCTGGCGGAAGGTGCTTCGGTAACTCTGCGGCGATACTCCGGACAGCCGACGGAATTGCTCGCGGAAATTCGTCGCTGACGTGAAACCTACTTGACGCGAAATGGTTTCGACGCTGTCGGCAGTTCTCTCCAGTAGTTGTTGCGCGTGGCGGATCCGAACATTGTTGACCCACTGCATGGGCGTTTGACCGGTCTCGAGTTTGAATCGGCGATTGATCGTCCGCTCGCTGCAGGCGGCCTGGCGGGCAATGTCGCGCAGCGTCAGTGGCAGGTGCGCGTTGTTCTCGATCCACACCAATAGGCCGTCGAGTTCGGTGTTGGACATGCGCCGATTGCGGATGATGAATTGTGCTTGGCCACCGTTGCGGTGCAGGGGTGTGACGGCGAGGCGGGCGGCGTCAGCGGCTGCGGCCGAGCCATAATCACGCGCGACCATGTGCAGGCATAGATCCAGTCCGGCCGACGCCCCCGCCGAGCTGAGGACTTGGCCTTCGTCGACATAGAGCGCATCGGCGTCAAGTCTGACGGTCGGGTAAGTCGCCGAAAACAACTCCGCCGCAAGCCAGTGCGTGGTCGCCCGCTTGCCGTCCAGTATTCCCGCGGCGGCGACGGTGAACGCACCGCTACAGATCGATGCGATTCGAATACCCTTGTGGTAAGCGGACTTCAATGCCGCAATCACGTCGCCGCGAACTGCTGCCGCGGCATCATTGCGGCCCGGCACGACGATGGTATCGGCGTTGGCGAGCTCGTCCAGGCCGAAGTCCGTCGCGATCCGGATTGGCCCCGCCGCGACTACGGGTTCGCAGCCGCACACTCGAACGCGGTAGCCCGGCGCTCCATTGTCGAGCCAGACACGGCCGAAGACCTCGACCGCTATCGCGAGGTCGAAGGCGATGGTGTCGGGCTCAGCCAGAACAGCGACGGAATGCATGGCTTGGCAATATACCGGCGCAATGTGGCAATCCAGCCACTGGTCTGAGTTGCCGCGACGGGCGAACATTGCCGGGTGCATGCGCAAATCGTGTTGTACGACGGGTTCGACCCGTTGGACGTCATCGCTCCGTTCGAGGTTCTGGCCGCCGGTTCGGATATGGTCGCGGGCGAGCTCTGGGTGACATTGGTTGCGGCGGAAGGCCCTCGCCGCGTGACCAGCGGGACCCGCGGTTTGACGCTGGCCGCCACCGCCGTGCTCGATCCGTCCGAACCCGGGTGTGTGATCGTCCCCGGTGCCAGCGGGCCGATCGCCGGTGACCCCGATGACGGCGTCGAGACCATTCCGGTGTTGTTGGCACGGGCGGCACAGACCGAACTGACTCCGCTGCTGCACAAGGCATTCGCCAATCCCGACGTGACCATGGCAGCGGTGTGTGGCGGTTCGGTGGTGATGGCGATGTCGGGCCTTATCGAAGGACGTCACGCCGTGACGCATCGTTTGGGTCTGGATCTGCTCGAGGCCGCGGGCGTGTACCCGGTCGCGGCCCGCGTCGTCGACGACGGAGATCTGGTGACCGCCGGCGGCGTGACGTCGGGGCTTGACCTGGCGCTGTATCTGCTCGATCGCTTCTACGGTCCTCGAATAGCCCACGCCGTCGAGGAACTCTTCGAATACGAACGGCGGGGCACCGTATGGCGGCCGGTGGGCCGAGAACCTGTGGAGGTTTAGGTTGAGCATCGACGGCAACTGGGACGTGACGATCAAGACCCCGATCGGGACGCTGGCGGTGCTGTACGCGTTCACGCAGCTGCGCGACAGGCTCGCCGGTACGGCGACTTACAAAGACGAAACCGTTGCGCTGCAAGGTCTTACCAGCGAGCCGGCGGATGGTGGTACTCGACTCACCTGGCGGCAGTCGGTGAGCCGGCCCATGCGGCTGAATCTGGCTTTCGACGTGCTGGTCCACGGTGATGTCCTGCGCGGACACTCTCGCGCTGGCCGGCTGCCACGCTCGGCGGTATCCGGGGTTCGCCGGTAGCCGTCGCCATCGCTTGTTGCTGGGGCGGGGCGGGGCATACGCTGCCATCAGGGTGGGCAACGAATGGAGAGAAGAAGATGACTCCAACGCTTCGGGTATCGGCCCTCTTCGTTGCAACCGCGACGGCGATCGCGTTCGCGGCACCCGCGCATGCTGATTTGCTCGACCCGATCCCCGGTAACGGCGTCTTTGTCGTCGGGGTCGACATCGCGCCCGGTCTCTATCACACCGGCGGATCGGGCTCGGCATTCGGCGTGTGGATCAACAATGTGCCGACCCAGGACTCGATGTGCTCATGGTTCACCTACAGCACGCCCGATGCGAACAAGGACCACGTACTGCAGACGAACACCTCGATCGGTCCGATGTTCGCGAATATCAATACTTCGGTGAAAGCCTTCGAGTCGCTGAACTGTCAACCCTGGACGCGGGTGCCCTAACGCCCATCGTCCAGCATCTCGCGCAGTCGGCGGATGTCGACCTTGCCGGTGCCGCCCCGCGGAACGTCGTCGTCGGAGTCCAGCAATAGCCACACCGTCGGAACCTTGAACGAACTCAGCGCGGCCTTCGCCTCGGTGCGCAACTGCGCGGCGGTCAGCCCGCGATCACCGCGCACCACCGCCGCGCCTACCCGTTCCCCCGCGGTGCCAGGCACATTGGTGACAAAGGCATTGTCGATGCCCTCGATCGTGCGCAACGCTCGCTCGACCTCACTCGGGTAGACCGTCGCGCCGCTGACTTTGAACATGTCGTCGGATCGCCCGTGGTAGAACAGGAATCCGTCCTCGTCCAGATGGCCGAGGTCGCCGGTGGGGTAGAAGCCGTCGACGGTAAACAGTTCTTCGCGACTACGACCGCAAATCCCCCGCATCGTGTGCGGTCCACGGAGCTGGATCATCCCGGTGGTACCCGCCGCGAGGGGCTCTCCGCTGTCGAGGTCGACGATGCGGACCTCCACGCCGTCGAACGGTTTTCCGCAGCTGCCCCACGCCGTCGTCGGCATATCCGTGTCGGCGGGGTAGCCGCAGTACGGCCCGAAAGTCTCGGTCATGCCGAACAGCGCGGCCCGGGCTCCGGGCGCGGCCCGCTGCTCGGGCGGCAGCAGGGCTTCCAGGCTGCCCGGACGCAGCGCCGAGAGGTCCACGCCGGCCGCGCTCGCGTGCCGGGCCAGTGCCTCGGCTTGATCCGGCCAGCCGCGAAACAGGTTGACGCGCTCGCGTTCCAGTAATCGCAGCGTGGTTTCGGGCCGGGGGAGTTCTTCGGTCACCAGGGTGGCGCCGGCCAGCAGGGCGGACAGTATTCCGCTGCCGAAACCACCCACCCAGAAGAACGGCATCGGGAGATACAGACGGGTTTCGGAGGTGATGCACCGCGCCGCGAGACCCGACCGCACGGCGCCCAACGCGTTGCCATGTGAGTGCACGACTGCCTTGGGTGTGCCGCTGCTGCCGGAGGTGAACATGATGACCAGCGGGTCGGCGGTGGCCACCGTTGCGGTCATGGCGTCGACGATATGGCGGGCGCGATCACTCGCGGCAGCCCCGTCAAGCTGTCCGGTCGACCAAACATCGCGTAGCGCAGGCAGTTCGGCCCGCGGCACCGCCTTGAGGTCGTCGAGATAGCGATGACCCCGGAATTCCTCGACGCTCACCAGGAACTGCACGGCCGCGATGCGCAGCTGCGCGACGAGTTCGCGGGCCCGCAGCAGGGTGCTCAACGGAACCAGCACGGCGCCAATGCGGGCCAGCGCGATGGAGATCTGCACCCAACGGACGCTGTTGGGCATGATCAATCCGACCCGGGTACCCTTGCCGACGCCGGCTTCGATGAATCTCGCCGCCAAATCGTCTGTCGTCGAATCGAGTTCGCGGTAGCTGAGCCGAGACGTAGGATCGATCACCATTGGCGTATCCCCGTCGCGGCCGGCTCGGAGCCGGACCAGCGCGTCGATGGTGTCAGGCATCGAAGAGCTGCTTCAGGCGCTGGATGTCGACCTTGCCGCTGGACATCAGCGGCACGTCGGCGCGTGCCAAGCTGATGAACCGTTTGGGGATCTTGTACGCGGACAGTTCGGATTTGAGTCGTTCGCTCAACGTCACGGTGTCCAGCGCAGTCGCGCCGTCCGGCCGGACCACCACCGCGGCGACGAGTTGTCCCCGCCGTGGGTCGGGTAGGCCGATGACGTACGCCGCAGCTCCGCCGGTGACCTTGGCGATGGCCATCTGGACCTCGGCCGCCGAGACGTTGGCGCCGGCCGTCTTGATCATCGCGCTGCGCCGGCCGACGAAATAGACGAAGCCGTCGCCATCCGTGCGCACCAAATCGCCGGTGTGCAACCAGCCGTCGGCGTCGAAGCACTCTTCGCGCGCCCGCTTGTAGTAACCCTGCATCACATACGGCCCGCGGATGCAGAGTTCGCCCACCTCTCCCACGGCGACGGGTTCGGCCGTATCGGGGTTGATCAGCATCGTCTCGAATCCGGGTGCGGGCTTGCCGAACGATCCGCGCCGCGCTTCGGGCTGATCGGATTCGTCCCCCGCGACCAGCACGACGCTGCCGGCCTCGGTCATGCCCAGCATGTTGTGCCGCAGCTCCGGATCGGCCGGCCTGGTGTCGGGGGCCATGATCGGATAGAGGTTGCCGCGCCGCATCGACGACAGATCACGTCCGGGGTAACTCGGGTGCTCGGCCAGGTGCGCGATGCCGGCCGCGAATCCGTTGGTCACCGTCGGCTTTTCGGTTTCCAGCAAGTCCAGCATCGCCCCCGCGTCGGTGGCGTTGGAGCACACCAAGGTCGAACCGGCCACCAGGCTGGCCAGCAGACCGAACGCGAACCCGCCAATCCAGAAGAACGGCGAATTGCAGAACAGTTTGTCCGCCGCGCTCAATCCGCGAATCTTGTTGAGGTTGCGCTGATGTCCCAGCAGCGCGGCATGAGTGTGCACCACACCCTTGGGGGCGCTGGTCGATCCCGACGTGTAGACGATCGTTAGCGGATCGCAGCCGTAGACGTCGGCTTCCATCGCCCGCAGCAGCTCGGGGTCGACGGCGCCGGCTCGTCGGCATACCGTCTCGTGAGTGATTGCGACGTGGCGCAGTTGCGGGGCGGCCGGTGTTAACAACCGGGAGTCGAGATCGACGTCCGGAAGCACCTCGGCCAACCGCCGCACATAGTCGTGGGAGCGAAAAGACGCCGCGGTCAACAGTATTTCGACATCGCTGTCGACCAGCTGCTCGCCCATTTCGCGGGCGGTGACGAACGTCGAGAACGGCACCACCACAGCGCCGATCCGGGCGGCGGCCAGCATCGCAACGACGAACTCGGTGCCGTTGGGGTAGAGCACTCCCACATGGGTCCCCTTGCCCGCGCCGAGGGCGATCAGTCCGCGGGCGAGCTCCGCCGATGCGACGTCGGCTTCGGCGTAGCTGATCCGCTCCGCGTCGCACACGAGAAGCGGATGGTTGTCCCGCGAGCCGGCCTGCTGCCGCAGGACGTCAGCGACCGTCGAATCACCGGACATGATCGCGCTGCGCCGCGGATTCGTCGAAGAACCGGCGGATCTCACTCAGGTCGGCTTTACCCGACGGGGTGCGCGGAATCTCACCGACGATTGCGATCTCGGTAGGAATCTCGTAGCGCGCCAACCGCGTTCGCAGATACTGCACTAACGCATCGGGATCGGTGCCGCGGGAGTCGCGCAGCTGCACCATCGCGACCGGTGTCTCGCCCAGACGGGCGTCGGGCCGCCCGATCACGGCCGCGCCCGCTACCGCCGGATGCCCCTCCAATGCGACGCGCACGTCGTCGGGCATCACCTTGAAGCCGCCGCGGATGATCGCCTGATCGGCGCGCCCGACGATCCACAGGAAGCCGTCGGCGTCGATGCGCGCCAAATCCGTGGTCCGCATCCACGGCACCGAACGCCCCAGTTGTCCCGGTTTGACCTCGAGCAGCCCGACCTGGTCGGCTCCCAACGGCGTGCCGGCGTCGTCGACCACCCGCAGCTGGGCGCCCGGGTTGGCCCGCCCGACGCTACCGCGTTTGGTGGCCCAATGCTGCTGGTAGTCGGCCAGGGTCCAGCCGGCCACCCCGCCACCGAATTCTGTTGCGGCATAGGATGTTAAGACGGGTATGCCGTATTTCTCGGTGAAGGCGTCGGCATCGTCGGCCGACAGCGGTGCCGTGCCGCAGGTAACCGCTCGAATACTGTCCAGATCGGCACGCGTAAGCGCGGAATGCAACACCGTCCGCAACGCGGCCGGCACCAGCGAGACAGCGCGCGGCCGATGCGTGCGCACCGCCTGTGCCCAGGCGTTGAGCTCGAAGCGTTCCAGCAGCACAAAGGATCTCGCTTCGGTGACACATTGCAGGACCCGGAACACGCCGCCGATGTGCACCAGCGGCGAGTTCATGATCGCGACACCGCGGCGCAGTTCTTGCGGCGCCGGCGTCTGATCGGGGTTCGGACCCATCACGCTGCGCGCCAGCATGTCATAGCCGAGATCGATTCGCTTGGGCGGACCCGTCGTTCCGCTGGTCAGCATCCGCACCGCGATTTGCGTTGCGGCCGAAGCTGCGTCGTGTTGTCCTACCGATTCACCGGGCCCGGCGAGGCATCCGGAGATCGGCATGGTCGGCGTGCCGGGAGTAACCAAGGTAGCCAGATCTTCGGGCTCACCTACCACCAGGGGCAGTCGGAGTGCGGCGATGTCGGCTCGGGTGCGCTCGTCGCCCCGCGATGGATTGATCGTCACCACGGTTCCCCCGCCCAGCAGCACGCCGAGGAACGCCGCCACTTGGCCCGGCCGGTTGCGCAGCAGCATCCCGATCGCAGGGTTGTCGCGGTGTTCGGCGGTCACCGACGCCATGTGCCGCGCCGCGTCGGCGATCCGGCCCCACGACAGCCATCGACCGTCGTACTCGATCGCGGGTGCGCTCGGCCGCAGCTCCAGTACGTCGGCGATGCGTTGACTCAGCCGATGATGGCCCATCAGCGGATCTTTGGATCGGCAGCCTTGCGGTCGGCGCCCTGCTGCGCCACCAGTTCGGCGGTGCCCAGGGGATTGCCCAGCCGGGTGTAGATCAACCCCTGCTCCATGGCGGCGCGGTAGGGCCTGTCCAGCGATTCCCAGATCGCCTTGACGGTGCCCTGCGTGGCCGACGGCGGCTTGGCCGCAATCGACGCGGCGATCTCGTGGGCTCGGCTGGCGAGCTGGTCGGTCGCGACGACCTCGGACACCAAGCCGATCCGCAATGCCGTGTCGGCGCTGACCCGTTCGTCGTTGCCCATCAACGCGATGCGCAACGTTTCGCCCAGGCCGATGCGGCGCATCAGGCCGATCGGCTCCAGCGCGCAGACCAGGCCTGCCGAGACGTGTGAGTCGAAGAATGTTGCGTCTTGTGCGCAGATGACCACATCGGACTCGTTGATGAAGTAGAAGGCACCCGCGGTGCACATGCCCTGGACGGCGCACACCACCGGCTTCCACAACTTCTGCCACTTGGGGCTGAGCAGTTCGCCGGGATCCTGGTGATTCCATATGTTTTCGGGTTGCCCGTACGGCGTCTTGATGTCCAGGCCCGCGCTGAAGGCCCGGCTGCCGGCGGCCCGCAGCACCACCGCGTGCACCGACTCGTCGAGTCTGACGGTGCGCCACGCTTCGGCCATCTCCTCACACATGGTGCGGTTGAACGCATTCAGCTGATCGGGACGATTCAGCGTGATGGTTGCGACGTGGTCGTCCGCGTCGACGTCAAGAAGAATGGTCTCGAAATGTGGGGTACTCAACGGCATTGCCAATTCGGTTTGCGTTTCTCGACAAAGGCTTTCGGGCCTTCGGCGGCGTCCTCGGTGCGCAGCACCCGTTCGCGGAAGGTTTCGGCCATGATCTCGGCCTCGTGCAGCGGCACGTTCAAGCCCTTCAGAATCGCCAGCCGGGTGCCTCGGACCGCCAGTGGCGCATTGGAATTGACGACGTCGGCAATCTCGCGGGCACGGGCCAGCAGCAGGTCGTGCTCGACGACCTCGCTGATCAATCCGAGCTCGTACGCGCGTCCGGCGCTCATCCGTTCGTGCTTACCCATCAAGGCCATTCGCAAGGCGATCGAGCGGGGCAGCACCCGGGAGATCCGCACTAATTCACGACCGGCCACCAACCCGATGCTGACGTGCGGATCGAAAAACGTCGCCTGTTCGGATGCGATGACGATGTCTGTCGTGGTGACCCAGTCCATGCCAGCGCCACAACAGATTCCGTTCACCGCGGTGATGACCGGCTTGGCCATCGTGCGGAACGGGGGAGTGCCCTCCTGCGGGGCCTCCCACTGGTCGTAGGTCGACAGATACGGCCGCTCGTAAATCACCTTGCCGTCTTCGGGAATCTCCCTGACATCGGCCCCACTGCAGAACGCGCGTCCGGTACCCGTCACGATGGTCAGCCAGACGTTGTCGTCGTTTTCGACCTCGTGGTAGGCGGCGCGCAGCTCGGAGACCATGTGCGGGCTGAGTGCGTTGAGCGCCTCCGGCCGGTTCAGTGTGATCGTGGCGGTGTGCCCGTCGACCTCGTATTTGATGGTGTCGAACGAGTCAGCAGGCATTCTTGTCCCTTCAGCGGCCATCGAATTTCGGCGCGCGTCGCTGCCGGAAGGCTTCCAGACCTTCTTTGAAATCATGCGTCCGACAGGACAATTCCAGGTTGAACAGCTCCTGTGTCAGAGACTGGCCCAGCGACGCGTGCTGGCCGTAGTTCAGGGCTTGCTTGGCCAGTCCGAGCGCGACGGTCGGGCCGTCGGCGAGGCGCACCAGCAGCTGCTCGGCGGTGTCGTCGAGTTCGGCCGGGTGGGCGGACTGGTGAATCAAGCCCCAGTCGGCCGCGTCGGCTCCGCCCACCTTCTCACTGAGCAGCAGCATGCGCCGGGCTCGCGCCATCCCGACGAGTCGGGGCAGCAGCCAGCTCGCACCGGAATCCGGGCTGAAACCCCGTTCGATGAACGGCTCCCAGAACACGGCATCGTCGGCTGCCACGGTGAAGTCGGCGGCGAGGGCGAGATTGCAGCCCATGCCCACCGCCCAGCCCCGAACCGTGCAGACCACCGGGAGGTGGATGGATTGCACAAGCTCGATCAACCGGTGCGCGGCATGTGGAATCCGGCGCACCAGGTCCCCGGTGCGCGGCCGCTGTCCACTGCCGTCGTTAGTAGCGACCCAGTCGGCGCCCGAGCAGAAGTCTTGCCCGGCGCCGCGCAGGTGGATCGCGCGCAACGAGTCGTCGGCGGCGGCCTCGGCCAGCGCGCGGACTAATGTCTCGATCATCAAGTGGGTCAACGAATTACGGCGCTGTGGGCGGTCGAGGGTGAGCCGCAGAATCGCGCCGTCCCGGTGTGCGATCACCGACCCCTGCGCGTCGGCCGCATCGGCGTCGTGACTCACCGTCGGATCCGGCCTTTCTCAGCGATACGGTTACCCATACAGTAGGCAATACGATTGTTACGCTGTATAAGTTATCAAGGAAACGCTGCCGACGGAACAACCGGGTCGCACCCGGTGAAAGAGGGTCGTATGCCCGAGGGGACACCGGTACGCGCCGATGACGCGAAATTCGGCGAGACGCCCCTTGCTCAAACCATGGCGGCCGCCGGCGCGATGCGGCGGCTGAGTTCACTACTGCTCTCGCTGGAACATCCGCACCCAACGGTCGACGCGATGCTGGCGAAGTTCGGCGAATGGGAAAGCGAGCTGTCCTGCGCCGCGCCGCAGGACCACGCCCCCCGAATCGGGGAGATGGACGACGACCCGCGACGGGTTTATCTCAACCACGCCACGGACATCGGCGCCTACAACCCGTCCTTCCCCGAGTACTCGTTCGACTACCTCGATGCCGACAAGGCCGAGGGGCGGGTCGTCTTCCCGGTCGTCTACGAAGGGCCGCCGGGACTGGTGCACGGTGGCTTTCTGTCCGTGTTCTTCGACTGCGTGATTCAGCATCACAGTTGCGTTATGGGACTATCCGGCAAGACGCGATCGCTGCACGTGAGTTTCCGGCGGCCCACGCCGTTGCTGACCGAGCTGCGCTTCGAGATTGCCCGTTCGCAGATCGAAGGAGGCATCGAGTCGACCGCGCGGCTGCTGCGCGGCGACGAGGTGCTGTGCATCGGCCGGGTCAATACCCTGGCGTCGCAGCCCGACAAGCTGACCGGCTATCGATTCGGCAGGCGGCGAAAGCAATCCGCGACATGACTGCCCCGAGCGACGATCGCGTGCTTTTCGAGGTTGATCCCGGCAACAGAATCGCGACGATCACCCTGAACAATCCCACGCAGCGCAACTCCTATGACGCCACCATGCGCGAGGCAGTCGGCCGGTGCCTGGATCAGGTGGCCGAAGACGACGATCTGACTGTGGTACTGCTGCGCGGAGCCGAGGGTGTCTTTTCCACCGGGGCCGACATGAACAACGCATACGGCTGGTATGGCGAGAAGTCCAAGGCGCCCGACGAGGCCGCGGCCAAGCGCCGGCCCAGCCAGCGCAGGCGACTTGCGGTGGACCGCAAGTCATTTAGCTTCTACCACAACTTCATGGGCTTCCCGAAGGTGACGGTCGGGGAGATATCCGGGTACGCCCTGGGCGGTGGCTTCGAGATGGCGCTGATGACCGACATCTCGGTGATCGCGCGTGACACCAAGATCGGCATGCCGGCGACCCGGTTCCTGGGACCCGCGCTGGGCAGCCTGCACATGTTCTTCCACCGGTTGGGTCCGGTCCTGGCGCGGCGCCTGCTGTTGACTGGTGACGTCATCGAAGCGGGCGAGCTGGAACATCTCGGAATCTTCACCGACACTTGCGATCCCGGCGCCGTGACCGCGCGCGCTCGTTATTGGGCCGAGAAGGCGGCGAAGATGCCGGCCGACGGAGTTGTGATCGCCAAGGAAGCATTCCGCCTCGTCGAGCAGTCCCAGGCGTACAACGGTGAGGAAGTCGCGAGTTATCTCTTCCACGCCTACGGCACCAACCTGCAATTCGGGCCGGACGAATTCAACTTCGTCAAAACCCGCGCCCAGCACGGCACCAAGGAGGCGTTCCGGCTACGCGACGAGCACTTTCATGTGCCGGAACCCGAAGCCTAGTAACGGAATTCGCGCCTAACGGTCCGCGGTTGCCTTCGCCCGGGCACCAGGAGAGGCCGACTTCGTCGCCTTGCGCGGCCGGGATGTCGTCGACTTGGCGGCTTTTGACCCCTCGTCGATCAACCGGTTGGCGTGGTCGAGGATGCAGGTGAGGCCGTACTCGAAATTGGTTTCATCCGGCGCACCGATCCGGTGACCTATCCGGCTCACCTGGGCGAGCAGCGGGGTGTTTTCGGGGTCGATGGCAACGGCGTCCTCGATGGCGCGCGGGCCGACGTCGGAGGACTGGTTCTTTTCGTAGAGCCGCTGCAGTACCACCGAGCCGCGGACGTGGACCGAGACCGCCGAATAGGTGTCGAAAGCGTCTTCGGGCGTGAGGCCGGCCTCGACCAGGTTGGAGATCGCCTTCTCCATCTCGAGGGCGCCGAGTCGGGCCGCTTTGGGGCTCAGCGCCGCGCGGATCAAAATCAGATCGCACAGAATTGGGTTGCCCATGAACGTCTTACGCATCGAGCGGGCGTGGTTGCGCAGGGTTTCGCGCCAATCGCTGGCTTCGACATAGGGCGTGGCGAACACGTATTTGCTCAACGCGCGGTCGGTCATCGCGTTGAGCAAGTCGTCCTTCTTGCGGAAGTACCAGTAGATGCTGGTGACTCCGACGCCGAGGTGTTTGCCGAGCAGCGGCATGCTCAAGTTGTCGATCGAGACTTGCTCCGCGAGTTCGAATGCGCCGCTGATGATGTCATCGGGGTTGATGGACCCGCGTTCGCGTCGTTGACGCTTATCAGCGGTTGCCTGCTTTGCCACTACGGGCACCTCCATCAAAATGTATCCTGGGCGTACGGTCTGAAATCGTGCCACCGATTGAATCAAATCTACCGGCAGATGTGCTCCCACCTGCGTATACGTAGGCGTGTCGCCATTCGGGTAGGGCCGTCAACGGGGCTCTCGTACGCTTTTCCATCTGCTACTGTAATACCTATCGTAGGCTTTTTGGTATAGAAGGCTGGACGGGCGAAGATGACCGGACGCAAGCCATCGGCTGCCGCACCCCATGAGCCGCGGAAATCGCGATGGATCTAGGTCTGGGGAACGCGACAGCTGTAGTTGTCGGCGGTAGCCGCGGCATGGGTTTGGCCGCATCCCGTTGCCTCGCCGAGGACGGCGCACGGGTGGCGCTGGTCGGCCGAGCCCAAGCCGTCCTCGACAATGCGGTGGCGGATCTCATTGAACGCGGCAGTCCGGACGCGGTTGGGTTCGCGGCCGACATCGGTGACGCCGCGCAGGTCGACAAGGTATTCGCCGAGGTCTCCACCCGATGGGACGGCGAACTCAACGTACTGATCAATACGGTCGGACCGTCAGCGCCGGGCAGCTTCGAAGAGCTGACCGACGACCAGTGGCGTGAGGCCGTCGAAGACGGCGTGCTGGGGATGGTGCGCTGTGTGCGTTCGGCGCTGCCCCTGCTACGCAAGGCGCAGTGGGCGCGGGTTGTCAACTTTTCGGCGCATTCGACACAGCGACAAAGTGTGATGTTGCCTGCCTACACCGCGGCCAAGGCGATGCTGACGAGCGTGTCGAAGAACCTGTCGTTGTTGCTCGCCAAAGACGAGATCCTGGTCAACGTGGTGTCTCCGGGCAGCATCGCCTCCGAGTCGCTCATCGGCTGGGCCGACTCGGTCGGTGTCGACGGTAGCGACCCCTATCGTCTGATGGAGGCCATCGACAAGCACTTTGGGCATCCGGCGCATATGCCGCGTGCCGGCCTGCCGGAAGAGATCGGGCCCGTCGTCGCGTTTCTCGCATCGCGGCGCAACTCCTACATGACCGGCGCCAACATCAACGTCGACGGTGGTTCAGACTTCACCTGACTCAAATCGCTTAGCCGACAAAAGGAGTGGATTGTGGCGACAGCTGCTGAGGCACGCGCCTGGGCGCGCGGAGCACTGCGGGGAATCGGCGACTCTCTCTACACGCCGTTTTGCGGCACCGACGGTGACGACATCGACTGGGACGCCTACCGGACGCTGGTGCGGTACTGCGTCGGCGATCTCGGCCACCCGATGCTGTGGTGCACCAGCGGGCTTTCCGAGTTCTGGTCGCTGACCAACGACGAGCGCAAGCGCTTGCTGGAGGTGGCGATCGAAGAGGCACGCCGCATCAATCCCGGTGTGGTGGTGCAGTCCTGCACGGCGGCCATGTCGGCCAAGGACTGTCTGGATTTGACGCTGCACGCCCAGGAGTCGGGTGCGGACATCGTCTACATCCAGACACCGATGATGGAGGCACACGGCGGCGACGGCGTGCTGCGCTTCTTCAAATACGTTGCTGCGCGCACGGATATCGCGTTGGGCATGTTCAATTCCCCGTCCTCGGGTTATGTGCTGACCCCAGCCGAAAGTGCCCGCATTTACGACGAGGTGCCCGCGATATGCGCCACCAAGGAGGGCGCGTTCCGGCCCGCGGCGAGCAGAATGCTGCATGAACTGGCACCAGGCCTGGCGGTGTGGGAATGCGACAAGACGGTGTACCGGGCCGGATGGCTGCGTGACGGAATCGTCTGCCCGGCACAATTGGGCACCGCCGGCTACCTGTTCGAAACTCCGCAGCGGCGACTGTTTTCCGAGTACTGGGATCTGGTGATGTCCGACAAGCTGATCGAGGCAATGGATTACGGTCGCGAGTCCGGACTGGACCAATTCGATCTCGACGTCGGTCCGTGGTGGACCTGCTATCCAGGGCGATCGGACTACTTCACCCACTGGGGAGGGGCGTTCAAGTATGCTGCTTCGCTATTGGGCCTGCCGATAGGTTCGTATCCGCATTCCCGGCCTCCGCAGGCGGAGCTGCCGCTGACGGCCAAAGCCCAAATGGAGACGGCGTATCGCAAGCTAGGACTCATTAACTAGCAGCCGAACGTCCAAAGCCCTTGTGCTGCAGCCGAATACGAAGGCCCGGCCACCGAGGGGGGTGACCGGGCCTTGCGAACGCGCGTGGGCTAGTTCTGCTCGGCGCGTTGACGCGCCTCGTGAACTTTCGCTTCGGCACGCGCCTTGTCGGCTTCGGCCTCTTTCTTCGAGGCGTTGCGCAGCGCTTCTGCCTTGTCTTGCTGCGCCTGGCCTTCGGTGATCCAGTCGTTGCGACCGGCGACCGTACCGACTACTTCCTTGGCCTTGCCGACAACGTCTTCCACCATGCCCCTGATGACGTCAACCATTGGCGATTCCCTCCTCCTGCCTAGTGGGTGCCACTACTTCCTCTTCCCAGCCGCCCGACGGGAAAACACGATCGGAACGTGGCGCTCGACACAGTGTCAGCGAGCCAGCCCGTTGGCGGCAGCGTCCGCGGCCACCGGCGTGGGGACTTCGGTTGCGGCGTCACTGCCGGCCGGCGCTGTCGTATGCGCCTGCGCAGCGCGCTTTCGTTGCCCTCGTACCCACAAAATGACGCCGATGACGACCCCGATCGGCCCGAGTGCGAACAGGAATTGAATTCCCGCCCACGTCGCCTCGAACTTCATGACTGCCGATCGCGCCTGTTTCATGCGGTGCCAAGCCGTTTTTACTGCCTCTTTCAACGCTGATCCCCTTAGCTGCCTCAACTGCACGTCCGTCGTGTCGAGGTGTCGGTAACCCGGTCCACCCTGATCCCAAACAATGCGGCGCGCATCGGGACGGATTTGGGCCGTCCGGACCGCGGTTGCGTATTGCGAAACTCGCTGTTTGGCGCCGGTTCAAGGGGCCGCTCGGACAGTTGTGGAATGCAGTACCGATAGGTATACAGTATGGGTACAAAGCCCATCGAAATCAGTAGTCGAAAGCCTCAGGAGGTGCCGCGGAATGTCCGGCAGCAACGGCGCCTCCCAGGACTCTCGGGCCGGCGACGCGGTGCTGTACGAGACCACCGACAGCGGCGTCGCGATCCTGACGTTCAATCGGCCGGACCGCCTCAACGCGTGGGGTCCCGACATCGCCGCCGGGTTCTATGCCGCCATCGACCGCGCCGAATCCGATCCCGCGATCCGGGTGATCGTGCTGACCGGTCGGGGCAGGGGGTTCTGCGCCGGTGCGTATCTGGGCGCGCCGAGCGCGGCGGCCAATGTCGGCGAATCGATGCAGCAGGCCGGGGCGACGAACCTGGCCGAATTGGTCGGCGAACGACCGCCGCACTTCGTGACCACGCTGCGCAAGCCCGTCATCGCGGCCATCAACGGCGCCTGTGTGGGCATCGGGCTTACCCAGGCGCTGATGTGTGACGTGCGGTTCGCCGCTGCCGGAGCCAAATTCGGCGCCGTGTTCGCTCGCCGGGGCTTGATCGCCGAATTCGGCATCTCCTGGATTCTGCCGCGGCTGACCAGCATGGGAATTGCGCTCGACCTGCTGCTGAGTGCACGGACCTTTCTTGCCGAGGAGGCCGCCGATCTGGGCCTGGTCAAAGAGGTCGTGGCGGCCGACGACCTGATGAAGCGCGTCCTTGAGTACGCCGAGGATATGGCCGAAAACTGTTCGCCGGCATCGATGGCCGTAATCAAACGGCAGGTCTACGGCGACGACATCCGCGACGTCGTGGACGCCAATGCCCGCTCCGAAGCCCTGGTGCACGACGCGATGTCGCGGCCGGACGTCATCGAAGGGATCACGAGTTTCCTCGAGAAGCGGCCCCCGCGGTTTCCAACGCTGCGCCCGACGGACTCGTAGTTCCAGGGAAGGAAGATCATGAATAGCTTGAGCTACAAGGCGATTGACGTCGACAACCACTACTACGAACCGCTGGACGCGTTCACCCGTCACCTGGACAAGGCGTTCAAGAGCCGCGGTGTCCAGATGGTTACCCAGGGCAAGCGCACGTTGGCGGTGATCGGGGGTAAGGTCAACCACTTCGTCCCCAACCCCACCTTCGACCCGATCATCGTGCCCGGCTGCCTCGACCTGCTGTTCCGCGGTGAGATACCCGAGGGCGTCGATCCGGCCTCGCTGATGAAGGTCGAGCGGCTGGCCGAACACCCCGAGTACCAGAACCGCGACGCCCGCATCACGGTGATGGACACCCAGGACATCGACACCGTCTTCATGTTGCCGACGTTCGGGTGCGGAGTCGAAGAAGCGCTCAAGCATGACATCGACGCGACGATGGCGTCGGTGCATGCGTTCAACCTGTGGCTCGACGAGGACTGGGGCTTCGACCGTCCGGATCGCCGAATCATCTCCGCGCCGATCATCTCGCTGGCCGACCCGGTCAAGGCGCTCGAGGAGGTCGATTTCGTGTTGGCCCGCGGTGCGAAGCTGGTGCTGGTGCGCCCGGCGCCGGTGCCCGGCTTGGTCAAGCCGCGGTCGCTGGGAGACCCCAGTCACGATCCGGTCTGGGCGCGGCTGGCCGAGGCTGGGGTGCCGGTGGGTTTCCACCTGTCCGACAGCGGCTATCTGCACATCGCGGCGGCGTGGGGCGGCAAGGCGACGTTCGAAGGGTTCGGCGCCAAGGATCCGCTGGACAATGTGCTGCTCGACGACCGCGCCATTCACGACACGATGGCCTCGATGATCGTGCACGGTGTGTTCACCCGCCACCCTAGCCTGAAGGCGGTGAGCATCGAAAACGGTTCGTATTTCGTTCATCGGCTCGTCAAGCGCCTGAAGAAGGCGGCCAACACCCAGCCGCGCGACTTTCCCGAGGACCCGGTGGAGCAGCTGCGCAACAACGTGTGGATCGCCCCGTACTACGAGGACGACCTGGCGGAGCTGGCCGAGGTCGTCGGCGTAGACAAGATTCTGTTCGGCTCCGACTGGCCGCACGGCGAGGGCCTCGAATCGCCGGTGTCGTTCGTCGAAGAACTCACGGCCTTCAGCGACTCGGACATCCGGAAGATCATGCGCGACAATGCGTTAGATCTGCTCGGCGTCAAAGCCACCGTGGCGGCCTAGGCGGCCACGGCAGTGAGTGAATGGACCGTCGGTGCGGTTCTCGACGCCATCGCCGACGTCATCGGTGAGCGCTTGATGACGGTGTGCGGATCACGCCGCAGCACCTTCGCGGAGTCGGCAGAACGGACCAGTCGATTGGCGAACTTCTTGATCGCCAACGGTTTCGGAGTGCATCGTGAGCGCGACACGCTGAACCGCTGGGAGTGCGGTCAAGACCGGGTCGCGCTGCTGATGTACAACGACCTGTACCCGGACGCGGTGATCGCGTGCCTGAAAGCCCGCGTAATCCCGGTCAACGTGAACTACAGCTATTCACCCCGGGAGATCGCCGAGTTGCTCTCCTACGTCCGGCCGCGCGGCATCATCTATCACCGATCGCTCGGCGCGCGGTGCGCCGAGGTATTGCCGTCGCCCGGTGCCGAGCTGCTGATCTCCATCGACGACGGCAGCGGCGCCGCCGAACTGCCCGGAGCGGTATCGCTGGATGATGCGCTGGCGCAGGGTGGTTCGGGCGATCCGGCGCCGGGATCACCCGACGACTTGATCATGATGTGCACCGGCGGAACGACCGGCCGTCCCAAGGGCGTGCTGTGGCGCCAAAGCGATATGTATGTGGCGTCGATGGTCGGGGCCGACCATGTCAGCGTCGAGGAGATTCACGCCAAGGTACGCGGCGGTGGTCAGCCGTGGTTCGCGGTCTCTCCACTGATGCATGCCGCCGGCATGTGGACGGCCTTCTCCGCGATCATGAACGGATTCACCGCGGTGCTCTACGACGGCCGGGGCAAACTCGACGTGCGCGCGGTATGGGAGACCGCGCAGCGCGAAGGTGTGGGCATGATGACCATGGTGGGCGACGCGTATGCCGGCCCCCTGGTCGACGAGTTGCAACGAGGTTCCTACGACCTGTCGAGGCTGAACGCAATCGGAACCGGCGGAGCCGCAACGAATCCCAAGTTCAAGCACGCGCTGATGGAAAAGCTGCCGCAGGTCACCATCATCGATGGTTACGGCTCGTCGGAATCCGGCAACATGGGATTCGGGCACAGTCAGCGCGGCACGCAGAGTGAGACCTTTCACCTCCGCGAGGGCGGAGCGGTGGTGTCGGAGGATCGCCGCAGGTTCTTGGCGCCCGGTGATCCCGAGATCGGCTGGGTGGCGCGCAGCGGCCGGATTCCGCTGGGCTACTTCGACGACGCCGAGGCCACCGAGCGCACTTTTCCGGAGATCGAAGGCACGCGAGTGGTGATCCCCGGCGACCGGGCCAGTATCGAATCCGACGGCACCCTGCGCCTGTACGGTCGTGATTCGTTGGTGGTCAACACCGGCGGTGAAAAAGTCTTCGTCGAAGAGGTCGAAGAGGTGCTGCGTGCCCATCCCGGCGTCGCCGACGCACTGGTGGTCGGGCGGCCCAGCGATCGCTGGGGCCAGGAAGTCGTCGCGCTGGTCGCGGTGGCGCCGGGCACCGCTGCCGTCGAAGAAGCCGAACTCGCCGCGTTGTGCAAATCGCAGCTGGCCCACTTCAAAGCGCCCAAGGCCATCTTGTTCGTCGAACAGATTCAACGGCTCGGCAACGGCAAACCAAACTACCGATGGGCTAAACAAGCTGCGGTAGAACAGCTTCCGGTTACGGCGTTGGCCGGCGCCGAGGCAGAAGGGTCGACATGAACGAGAAAGCGATCGACTGCCTGGTCAACGTTCATTTCGGCGAGGTCGACTCCCAGCCGGCCTGGATGCTCAAGGTCCGCGACGACTACTTCAAGGGCCCGCAGTCGATGTTCGCGCCGGTCGACCTGTCCGAGTTGCTCGACGAGATGGACGACCACGGCGTGCAAAAGGCCATCCTGATGGACAACCTTGCCAGCCCGTCGACCACCGCGCGCAAATTCGTTGAAGCCAGGCCGGACCGATTCGCCCTGGCCATGGGTGGCGTCAACCTGCTTCGCCCGGTGGGGCCGTTGCGTGAACTGACCGCCATCGTGCGCGACCTGCCGGTCGCTTATGCCGTAGTGGGGCCGAGCTTTTGGGGCGACGGCCAATACCCGCCCAGCGATGCAGTATACTACCCGCTCTACGCCAAGTGCGCGGAACTGAACTTGCCGCTGTGCGTCAACACCGGTATTCCGGGGCCGCCGATCCCTGCAGAGGTGCAAAACCCCATTCACCTCGACCGAGTGTGCGTGCGGTTCCCCGAACTGAAGCTGTGCATGATCCACGGCGCCGATCCGTGGTGGGATGTCGCGATCCGGCTCATGCTCAAGTATGAGAACCTGCGCTTGATGACCTCGGCCTGGTCGCCCAAGCGGCTGCCGGACAGCCTGCTGCACTACATGCGCAGCCGCGGCCCGAACAAGGTCATTTACGCATCCGACTGGCCGGTCCTGCGGATGCACCGGGTGATCCCCGAAGCCCGCGCGCTGGACCTACCCGCCGAGGTACTGGACAACTACCTGTACAACAACGCACAGGAGTTCTTCTTCGGCGACCGAGCCTGAGATACGACAGGAGCACAGAGATGGACCGCTTCGAGCTACGCAGACTGGACTACAGCCTGTCTGATCACCACGTGGATCTGCAGAATGCCTACAAGCAATTCTTCAAGACCCACTGCTCCATCGAAACGGTGCGTGCCGCAGAGCCTTCCGGATTCGACAAGAACCTGTGGGAGCGCTTGTGCGCGATGGGTGCGACGACGATGGCGCTGCCCGAATCCTGCGGCGGTGACGGGGCGACGCTGGTCGACCTCACCCTGGTGGCCGAGGAGATCGGGCGGTGCATGGCGCCGGTTCCGTGGATCGATCACGTGTGCACGGCGCGGCTGCTGGGCCGGCTCGGCGGGCTGGACGCCGATACCACCGGCGTCGCCGGCGGTGAGCAGCTCGCGGGCATTGACGCCCGGATCGACAGTGCGCCGGGCCTTCGTCTGATCCCCACCGGATCGATCGCCGACCACATCGTCGTCCGCGACGGCGACCAAGTGGTGCGCCTGACATTCGGGACCCGGCCCGCCAAGGTCGACAATCTCGGCCGGTTGCCGATGGCCTGGGTCGATCCGGCCAACGCCGACACCCGCACGGTCGTGGCGGCGGGGCCCGAAGCCCTGGCGAACTACGAACTCGCACTGGACGAATGGCGACTGCTGACCGCGGCTGCTCTGGTGGGCCTGGTCGAGGAGACGATGACCATCGCCGCCGAATTCGCTAAGACCCGTTACACATTGGGTGTTCCAATCTCGACGCTGCAGGCCATTTCGCATCCGCTGGCCAACATGGCCATCACCGTCGCGGGCGGGCGCAACCTGGCCCGGCGGGCGGCCTGGTTCCTGGACAATGAACCGGGCGAACGGGCGGAGCTGGCGCCGTCGGCGTTCGTGTTCATGTCGGAGGAGGCTGCCAAGGCGGCAACCATGGCCGTCCATATCCAAGGTGGACTTGGTGTTTCGTCCGAAGCCGCGGCGACGGCGTACCTGGTGCGGGCCCGGGGATGGCCGCTCGCGGCCGGAGACCCCGGCGCCACCGCGAAGCGGGTCGCCGAGATCGTGACCGCCCGCGAGAGCGCTGCGGCAGCCGTCTAGGACAGGAGCAAACATGGATTTCTCCCAGGTGGAACTTTCCGATGAGGACAAAGCTTTTCGCGAGGAATTACGCGGCTTCTTGAAAAGCCATGTGACCGAAGATGTTTTGCGGCGCGACCGCGAGACCGGTGACAACTTCGACGAGGGCGTGCATCTGGCACTCGGCGCTGCGGGCTATCTGGCGTGCGAATGGAAGCCGGAATCCGAGGGCGGATTCAGTCGCGTGCGCCGGCGCATCTACGAGCTGGAGAAGCGTCGCGCTCACGTTCCTTGGGTGACCTGGGGGACGACGGCCATGGTGGCCCGGTCGGTCGCGAAGTTCGGCTCGGCCGAGCTGCAGGATGAGGTGATGCCGCGAGTTTTCAGCGGGGAAGTCCGGCTCTGCCTCGGCTACACCGAGCCCGAGGGCGGTTCCGACATCGCCACCTGCAAGACCCGCGCCGTACGCGACGGCGACAACTGGGTGATCAACGGTTCGAAGATGTTCACCACCGGTGCGCACAACTGCCAGTACGTCTTCCTGATCACGAACACCGCCCCGGATGCGCCAAAGCACAAAAGCCTGACCATGTTCCTGGTGCCGTTGGACTCCCCGGGCATCGAGATCCAGGGCATCCGCACCGTGGACGGCGACCGGACCAACATCGTCTACTACAGCGATGTCCGCGTCGAAGACAAGTACCGGCTGGGCGAGGTGAACGCCGGCTGGACGGTGCTGCGTGAGCCACTCAACACCGAGCACGGCGCGGTCGCGGCCGCACCCGACGGCTTGCAGGACACCTCGATCATGATGCACCAGGCCGGTTCGATGGCGCTGGCGGTCGACAACGCCGTGAAGGCCGTGACGCGACCGGATCCCAACGGGCGCACGCTCGTTGACGATCAGTCCGTCGCATACCGGCTGGGCCGCAGCGTCGCGCGATTGGAGGCGGCGTTGTCATCCCCGAACATCTACGGGCGAGTGGCGATTGCCCAGACGATGCGCGATATCTCCCCGGACCTGATGGACATCCACGGCGCGGCCTCGACGCTGCCGTTCGGCGCCGACGGCACCGCCGATGACGGCAGCGCCGAATACGTCTACCGGTTCGCACCTTTGGTGGGAATCTACGGCGGCACGCTCGAGGTGTTCCGTAACATGATCGGCCAGTACACGCTGGGGCTGGGTAAGCCGAACTACTCCCCGCCGGTCAAGAAGATCTCCTAGCCTCGCGCCAGCCCCGGAGCCCAACTGGCGTGTCGCCGCCACCAGGTCACACTCGCCGGGCGAGGCGGCATGCGCGCACGGTATAGCGCTGCGGAATACCCCCGGGGGGATGATGGCTTATATTGGCATATAACAAGCAAGGAGATCGTGATGGTTGGTGACGAAGACAGCATCGCTGCCGTGCTGAATCGGTTGCGGCGTGCGCAAGGCCAGCTGGCCGGCGTTATTTCGATGATCGAGCAGGGGCGTGACTGCAAGGACGTGGTCACGCAACTCGCAGCGGTGTCGCGTGCTCTCGATCGGGCCGGGTTCAAGATCGTCGCCACTGGTATGCGCGAGTGCACCACCGGCAAAGGCGCGAAGGGGAAGAAGCCGCTGACGGAAGACGAGTTGGAGAAGCTCTTTCTCGCGCTGGCCTGACCCAACCGATCCTGGCGTAGCCGCCCGACGGCTACACGGTGAGCAACCACTAGTGGGTGCTGACCTGCGTAAAGTGGCCCGATTTGCAACGTAAGATACCCTACGGGGTATGGTATAAAGAGCTAGCTGCGTTCAGGGCTACCAGGGAGGCTGACGTGCAAGCCGCAGGAAGTGTTCGTGTCCTCTTTGCCGCATCCAAATCAGGGCCGAACGGCCCTGTTTGGTCCGCTAGCCCGGCGCGAAACTGACAGCACGAGGCAATGAGAGCGAAAACACCGATGTCGAGATTCCTCAAGCGAGCCTGGGTGCCGATCGTGGTCGTGGTGGCGATCGTGCTGGGCAGCATTGCCGTTATCCGCCTGCGCGGCGTCTTCGGCTCCGACGCGATCTTCACCGAGACTGGGAGCAGTGCCGAGCCGCTCGAGCCGACGCACGTCAAGCGGGTGACATACGAGGTGTACGGGCCCAGCGACACCGCGGGAAGCGTGAGTTACCTGAACAAGAACGCCCAGTCGGAACAAGCGACGTTCGCGGGGCTGCCCTGGATTTACACGATCGACACGACGGTGCCGGCCGTGATCGCCAACGTGGTGGCACAGGGCGACAGTGACAACATCGGGTGTCGCATCATCGTCAACGGCGAGGTCAAAGACCAGAAATCCTCGGCCGGACGTCACGCACAAACGTCATGTTTGGTGAAGGCCGCATGAGCACCGATAGCGACGCCCGTCCGAAATTCATGCGGTTTGTCCGCACCTTCGCGGTGCCGATCCTGGTAGCTTGGCTGCTGCTGACCGTTGCCTTGAATGTGCTTGTGCCACCAATCGAATCGGTCGCCCGCACCCACGCGGTGACGATGTCGCCACAAGATGCGCCGGCGATGATCGCCGCCAAGCGCATCGGCTCGACCTTTCACGAATCCGATTCCGACAGCACCGCGATGATCGTCCTGGAAAGCGACAAGCCTCTCGGCGATGAGGCGCACCGCTATTACGACGGCTTGGTGCGTAGGCTGCAGGCCGACCCCAAGCACGTCCAGCATGTCCAGAACGTGTGGGGAGATCCACTGACGGCCGCCGGTGTGCAGAGCCGGGATGGGAAGGCCGCTTACGTCCAACTCAATCTGGCCGGCAACCAGGGCAGCACCCAAGGCAACGAGTCGGTCAAAGCTGTGCGCGAGATCGTCGACAAATCGGCACCGCCCAACGGGATCAAGGTCTACGTGACGGGACCGGCACCGCTGACCACCGACATGAATGAGGCTGCCGACAAGAGCATGCTCAAAATGATGGGCGTGACGGGCGTGGTCATCATGATCATGCTGTTCATAGCCTATCGTTCGGTCAGCACAGTGCTGTTGGTTTTGGCCATGGTCGGCTTCGAGATGGGTACGGCCAGGGGGCTTATCGCGCTGCTGGGCAACTACGGGCTGCTGGGCTTCTCGACGTTCGTCGTCGCGATGCTGTCCTCGTTGGCGATCGCAGCGGGAACCGACTACGCGATATTTCTGATCGGTCGCTATCAGGAGGCCCGCCAGGCCGGTCAGGATCGAGAAGCCGCCTACTACACGATGTTTCGCGGGACCTTTCACATCATCTTGGGCTCGGGGTTGACGATCGCCGGCGCCACCTTCTGCCTGCACCTGGCGCGTTTGTCGTACTTCAAGGCGTTGGGGATTCCGTCGGCCTTGGGGTTGCTGGTGGTGGTCGCGGGCGCGCTCACCGCGGCCCCGGCCGTGGTCGTGGTGGCGACTCGATTCGGCTTGCTCGACCCGAGACGGATGATCAAGACACGTGGGTGGCGGCGCATCGGGACCGCGACCGTCCGCTGGCCGGGCCCGGTGTTCGCCGCCTCGCTGATCATCGCGATCGTCGGCATCCTGATCATGCCGAGCATGAAGGTCAGCTACAACGACCGCTTCTACATACCCGCTGGACTGCCATCGAATGTCGGATATGCCGCCGCAGAGCGACATTTCAGCGCCGCCACCATGAATCCCGACATCCTGATGATCGAGGGTGATCACGACATGCGCAACAGCGGCGACATGATCATCCTGGACAGAATCGCCAAGGATGTCTTCCGCTCCCCGGGAATCGCGATGGTGCAGAGTATTACCCGCCCGTTGGGCGGCCCGATCGAGCACACATCGATACCGTTCCAGATCAGTGCCCAGTCGATCCCGATCCAGCAGAACCTCCAATTCATGAGGGATCGCACGGCCGACATGCTCACGATGAGCGACGACCTCGGCGCGATGATCGGCTCGATGGAACGGATGCAAGGTTTGCTCGGTCAGCTGAGCGGCACCACGCATCACATGGTCGCGGACATGGGCGAGATGCAAGCCACGCTGAACGAGATGCGGGACCATCTGGCCGATTTCGACGACTTCGCAAGACCGTTCCGCAACTACTTGTATTGGGAACAACACTGTTTCAACATCCCGGTCTGCTGGGCATCGAGATCGGTGTTTGAGGCGATCGACGGTGTGGACAAATTCAGCGAGAACATGAGCACGCTGATTAGAGACATGACCAATGTCGACGCGATCATGCCCCAGATGCTTGCCCAGTTCCCCCCGATCATCGCCGTCGCGAAATCCATGCAAGCGACCCTGCTCACCATGCACAGCAGCTTCTCGGGTCTGGTCACGCAAATGGCTCAGATGACCGATACCGCCAGCGCGATGGGTCAGGCCTTCGACGCCTCTCGCAGTGGCGACTACTTCTACCTGCCACCGGAAGCATTCCAGAATCCCGACTTCCAGCGGGGTCTGCAGCTCTTCCTATCGCCGGACGGCAAGGCCGCGCGCTTCATCGTCACGCATGACGCGGACCCGGCCACGCCGGCCGGCATTTCGGCGGTCAAGCCGGAACTGGCGGCCGCGCATCAAGCGGTGAAGGGCACGGCGCTGACCGATGCCAAGTTTTACCTCGCCGGGACGGCCGCCATCTACCGTGACATCCAGTCGGGCTCTCAGTACGACTTGTTGATCGTCGGAATTGCCGCTCTGACACTAATTTTCGCTGTCATGATCATCATCACCCGGGCACTGGTGGCGTCCCTGGTGATCGTCGGAACGGTGCTGTTGTCGCTCGGAGCCGCCTTCGGCCTCTCGGTTCTGGTATGGCAGCATCTCTTCGGCCTGGATCTGAACTGGATCGCACCCGTGTTCGGCTTGATCATCCTGCTCGCGGTCGGCTCGGACTACAACCTGCTGCTGGTGTCGCGCTTCCAAGAGGAGATCGGAGCCGGACTGAGAACCGGCATCATTCGCTCGATGGGCGAGACGGGCGGGGTGGTCACCTCGGCGGGACTGGTCTTCGCCTTCACCATGATGTCGATGGCCGCCAGCGATCTGAGTTCTATTGGGCAGGCGGGCACGACAATTGGTCTGGGCCTGCTGTTCGACACGCTGATCGTGCGCTCGCTGATGACGCCGTCGATCGCGGCATTGCTGGGACGCTGGTTCTGGTGGCCGATCCGCGTGCGCCCACGCCCCGCCAGTTCGATGCTGCGGCCTTTCGGGCCGCGTCGGCTGGTTCGCTCCCTCCTGTTGGGCGAGGACGCGGCCGCGGCCAAGCGTGGCTCGCAGAGGTTGGCGGCGCCGGTGATGGCAGGCGCTAGTAGGGCCGATGGTCCCTACCGGACAACCGCGGATGTGGGACATCATTCGAATCATGACGGATGAATCTGAATTGGAGGCACCTCGCAGAACCTCGGCTGGGCAGCCTCCTGCTGCCGAAATGCGCGACCGGCCGAGCCGGCTTGGTCAGGCCGCTGCCTGGGTGGTCATCGCGGCCGGTGTCGTGTTCGTCGTTGCGGTGATCTTCTACTCGGGACTTATGTTGGGCTGGTCTTCGGGCCATGAGCATGGCTGGGATCGTGATGGCTGGCCCGGTGGCCGTATGCATCCCGGCATGACGGGATGCCCGATGATGAATTCAGGCGGCATGATGGGGCCAGGCGGCATGATGGGCCCAGGGGGAATGATGAGCCCTGCAGGTCCGGGCACGTCCCAGACGCCAGGACCGTCGATACCGCCACGCCCGTAACTTGGCGGTCATGCATGGGAATACCCCTGCGGGTATAGGAATTGTAAAGAACATGAGCGATCACAACCACTATCAAGGCGTGTTAAACGACCTGAATCCGCAGCACCGTGCGCTGCGGAAGATGATCCCAGATGTGTACCGGGGATTTGGCGAAATGAGCAAGGCGGCGCTGACTTCCGGTGCTCTGGATACTAAGACGAAAGAACTTATCGCGCTGGCAATCGGGGTGGTGGCGGAGTGCGACGGCTGTATCGCCTCGCATGCACAGGGAGCCGCGCGCGCGGGTGCTTCCAACGCGGAAGCCGCGGAGGCCATTGGCGTGAGCATCCTCATGCACGGCGGACCGGCCACGATCTACGGCGCTCGTGCCTACGACGCGTTCTGCGAATTCATCGATGCGCAGAATGTGAACTGAAGCGGATCGCCTAAGGGGTGAACTGAGCCACCGAACGCCCCGTCAGGTCGTCAGGATGGTCGCCGCGGCGGTGCCGGGGGCGCCGTACAACTGGGTGAACCCCACCTTCGGATTCCCGGGCACTTGGCGGTCGCCGGCGTCACCGCGGAGTTGGCGGACGATTTCGTGGACCTGCCGCAGTCCGGAGGCGCCGATAGGCTCGCCGTTGGCGATCAGCCCGCCGTCGGTGTTGACCGGCATCGGGCCATTGATCTCGGTAGCGCCGTCGGCTAGCAGCTTTTCCTGGTCGCCGTGCTCGCAGAACCCGCACTCGGCCATGTGGATGAGCTCGGCGCCGGCATCGGTGTCCTGCAACTGGATCACGTCGACATCGCCGGGTGCGACGCCGGCCTTCTCGAACGCGGCGCGGGCGGCATAAACCGTTGGCGCGACGTCTTCTTCGACCGGAGAGCACGTGGTGTTGACCTCGTAAGCGCCGTAACGCCGGGTGCGGACTTCCACGGCCTTCAGGTAGACCGGCTTGGCGGCGTAGCGGTGCGCGATGTCGGCCCGACACATCACCGCCGCGGCGGCGCCTTCGTCGGGTGCGCAGAACATGTATTGGGTCAGCGGATAGTTGAGCATCGTCGAGTTGAGGATGTCCTCTTCAGGGATCGGCTTACGTCGAAATGCGTTGGGATTCAAGGCTCCATTGCGGAAGTTCTTAGCCGCGACCTTGGCCAGCGTCTCCTGCGAGATGTTGTGGTCGTGCAGGTAGCGGTTGGCCTTCATGCCGAAGAACTGGGTCGTCAGATATTGCCCGTTCTCTGCATACCAACTCGGCATGCCCACCAGCGCCGGGTCTTCGGTGAAAGCCCCGCGTGGGTGCTTGTCCAAGCCGATCGCGATGCCGATGTCATAGTCGCCCAACCGGATTCCGTCGGCGCAGGCCTTGACCGCGCTGGCCGCCGTCGCGCACGCGTTGAACACGTTGGTGAACGGGATGCCGGTGAGTCCGACCAGGCCGACGATCGCATCCGGATTGGCGACTGTCCAGCTGCCGCCGGTGGCGAATTGCACATCTTCCCAAGCGATACCGGCGTCGGCGACCGCGGCGAGGATGGCGTCAACGCCCATCTGCATCGCCGACTTGCCCTCGAAGCGGCCGAACGGGTGCAGGCCGACCCCGATGATCGCGACGTCATTCATGGCACCACTTCCTCATCGCTTCGCTCTGCATCGTCGTCGGTGCGAGTCATGCAATGGCCCCTGCATTCTTGAGTTCCTCGATGCGGTCCCAATCCATGCCGATCTCCATCAAAACGATCTCGGTGTGCTCGGAGGCCTGCGGGGCCCGGGTGGTTTCCAGCGGCTCGTGGTTGAACTGGACCGGCCCGCGGACGACCTTGAACGGCGCTCCGCCGGCCGCGACTTCGACTTCGGCGATCATGTCGTTGGCGATGGCCTGCTCGTCGTTGGCCAGGTCGAGCAGGCTCTGGAACGGCGCCCATTGGCCCTTCATCGTCTTCAGGTGCTGGCGCCAGTATTCAAAGGGCTTGGTGGCGAACGCTTTCGCGATCAGCTCGGCGGCCGCGCTGGCGTTCTGAATCAACGGGAGCACTTCAGAAAAGCGCTCGTCGTCGGCGGCCTCGGGGATGCCGAGGTGCTCGAAGGTGTCCCGGATCAGGCCGGTCGGGCTGATGATGCACAGGTTGATCGTGCCGCCGTCGGATGTCTCGTAGTTGCCCATGAACGGATTCACCGACATAGCGCCGGCCGAACCCGGCATCGGTGTGCGCATGACCTCACCGGTCTCCATGCCTTGGGTCATGCTGGCGCCGGCGGCCCACCACGCCGTGCTCAACAGCGACACGTCCAGTTCGACCGCCTCCCCGGTGCGTTCGCGATGCAGTAGCGCGGCCGAGATGCCGCCCGCGATGAACATGCCGCCGATGGAATCTCCGAACGCGGGAATGCCTTGTCCCAGGGCGCCTCCCAGCTCCTCGGGGGTCAGCGCGTAGCCGATCCCGCTGCGCGTCCAGAACGCCGTTCCGTCGTAGCCACCGACGTTGCGCTCGGCACCCTTGTCGCCGTAGGCCGAACCGCGGGCGTAAACGATGTTCGGGTTCACCGCCCGAATGTGCTCGAGGTCGAACTTGTGCTGTTGGCGCTGAGACGGTTTGTAGTTGGTCAGAAACACATCGGAGGTCTTGGCCAGCTCGTAAATCACTTCCTGGCCCCCGGGTGTGGTGACGTCGATCCCGACGCTGCGCTTGCCGCGGTTGGGATGCTCCATCAGCGGATGCCGGTCGGGGTTGACCTGAATGCCACCCATGTTGAGGAAGCCACGTTGCGTATCACCCCGCAGTGGGTGCTCGACCTTGATCACGTCCGCACCCCAGTCGGCGAGGATCGCTCCCGCCGCCGGCACGAACGTGAACTGGGCAACCTCGAGGACACGAATGCCCTGCATTACCTTGACCATTTCTCCCACCAACTCCGTCGTCGTCAGGTTTCTTAACCGCGGACGCTACTTGGCGTCGAACGTCACGGGAAGCGCCGTCGGCGATCGGAAGGGCTGGCCATGGATGTGCGGGTCGTCGTCGGTGAGCACCGTGACGTTGGTCAACCGGCTCAGTAGGCATTCGATCGCGACGCGCGTCTCCAGCCGTGCCAGGTGCAGACCCAGGCAGGTGTGCTCACCGGCGGCGAACGAGATGTGTGGGATGGGCTTGCGAAAGATGTCGAACTCTTCGGCCCGCTCCCAGCGCGTTTCGTCGCGATTGGCCGAGCCGATGCACACCCCGATCACCGATCGCGCCGGAATCGTCACGCCTTCGAGTTCGGTGTCCTCGGTGGTGAACCGCTGCACGGTGGTCAGCGGCGTCTCGTAGCGCAGGCCTTCTTCGATCGCCTGGCCAAGCAGCGCGTGGTCGGCTTGTACGGCGGCGAACTGTTCGGGATGGGTCAGCAACAGATACAGCAGGTTTCCCGAGGACCGGTAGGTGGTTTCCAGCCCGGCGGGCAGCAACAGCCGCAGGAACGAATAGATGGCCTCGTCGCTGAGCCTTTCGCCGTCGATCTCGGCCGTGACCAGGTCGCCGATGATGTCTTGGGTTGGCTTGGACTTGCGCTGTTCGATCTGCTCGACAAAGTAATCCTTCAGTGCCGCAGACGCCTCGAAAGCCTTCTCGTAGTTGACGTGGTAGCTGATCAATTGCACGGCGCGCTTACGGAACATCGGCAGGTCTTCGTCCGGCAGGCCCAGCAGTCGGGCGATCACGCGGGTGGGGAACTCGAACGTGTAGTTCCGGATGAGGTCGGCGGTGCCGCTGTCGATGAATTCGTCGATCAGCGCGTTGCAGATCGGCCGCACAATCGTCGGCTCCCACTGCGCCAGCGCCCGGGACTTGAACGCCGCCGATACCAGGTTGCGGTGTTCGCGATGCTTCCTGCCCTCCATCGCCAGGATGGTCGGACCCATGAAGAGGCCAATCGTCTTGTCGTAAGGCTTGGAGCTGAACACCCGCCCGTCCCGGAACACCGTGTTGACCGCGTTGAACGACACCGCGGAGTACTCGTTCTTGGGCCGCATGGACTCGGGCGTCTTGGTGTAATCCATGACCGTCCCCCGGAAGACACCGGACTGACGGCGCTTGTGGGCGAAGTACGGATAGGGGTCACGCAGATCGACGGTTTCCTCGCCGGTGCCAGTGGTGTGAACGTTTGTCGTCACCTAGATCTCCAGCATCTTCTTCCGTCTCAGCACACCCGGACAGCCATTACATGAGATCGTACTGTAATTATTACAGTAGGCAATATGGGGTTAGGATCGGCAGCGTCATGAGCACAGTGGATCAGCAGCGGGCGGATTTAGCGGCGATCCTGGCCAGGCAGCGCCGAGCCTTCATCGACGACGGACCACCCAGCCTGGCGCTGCGGCGCAACCGGATCGACCGGCTGATGGCGCTGGTTTTCGACAACACCGACGAGTTTGTCGACGCGATGGCCACCGATTTCGGCACGCGGTCCAAGGCGGCGACGTTGTTCACCGAGGTCATCGGCATGACCTCGGTAATCGAGCACACGAGATCCCATGTTGGGCAATGGATGCGGGCGACCAGGTTGATGCGTGCGGCAGGACTGTTCGGGCTGCGCGCCGAGGTGCAGCCGTCACCGCTCGGCGTGGTCGGCATCATCGGTCCGTGGAACTTCCCGCTCAATCTCGTGATCCTGCCCGCCGCGACCGCGTTCGCCGCCGGCAACCGCGTGATGATCAAGATGTCGGAGGTCACCGCCCACACCGCCGAATTGATGAAGGCGACCGCGCCGAGTTACTTCGATTCCGACGAACTTGCCATCGTCACCGGAGATCCCGACGTCGCGGCGATGTTCTCGACACTGCCGTTCGATCATCTGTTCTTCACCGGTTCGCCCTCGGTCGGCGCCTTGGTGCAGCGGGCGGCCGCGCAGAATCTGGTCCCGGTGACGCTGGAGCTTGGAGGCAAGAACCCGGTCGTGGTCGCACCGGCCGCCGACGTCCGCCGGTCCGCCGCCCGGATCGCGCAGGGCCGCATGGTCAACGGGGGACAGGTGTGCGTGTGCCCCGACTACGTCTTCGTCCCCGACGAACAGGTCGACACGTTCGTCGGCGTCGTTCGGGAAACGCTGCGTGGCATGTTTCCCACTGTCGTCGCCAACAGCGACTACTGCTCGAGTGTGAATCAGGCCAACTTCGACCGGGTCGTCGGCCTGATCGAAGACGCGCGCGCCAACGGCGCTACCGTGGAAACCGTTGCGCCGGAAGGGGAAACATTGCCCGACTGCGGCTCTCGCAAGATCGCGCCGACCATTGTGCGCGACATCGACGACACCATGAAGATCGCCAGCGAAGAGATCTTCGGCCCGGTCCTTGTGGTCAAGGGCTATGCGCGCCTGGGCGAGGCCGTCGACTACATCAATGCTCGACCCGCGCCACTGGTGGCCTACTGGTATGGACCCGACGACGACGATTTCCGCGACTTCGTCCGCAACACTCGCAGCGGTGGCGTTGCTCGCAATGACTTTGCCGCGCAGATGATTCCATCGGCCGCGCCGTTCGGCGGCGTGGGTCGCAGCGGGATGGGCGCCTATCACGGAAAGGCAGGCTTCGACGCGTTCAGCCACCATCGGTCGGTGGTGGGTAGCGATCTGCCGTTCAGCGTCACCGGCAGTGCCGCGCCGCCCTTCAGCAAGTCGATGCGGATGTATGCCGACGCCATGATGCGCATGACACGGGCCCGGACCCGTCGCCGCCTCAAGGGCAGACCGCGCCCCTAGCGCGTTGGGATTCAGCCTCGCGGCGTACGGTTCCCCTGTCCCGCTTGCTCGCGTGCCCAGCGGTAATCGGCCTTGCCCGATGGACTGCGTTCGATGACGGGGCGAAAGACGACCGCCTTGGGAAGCTTGTAGCGAGCTAGCGTTTGCGCGGCGTGCGCCACCAGGTCCTGGGCATCGGCGCGCGCCCCTTCGGCCAGCGCTACGACGGCGACGACCTCTTGACCCCACCGTTCGCTGGGCCGTCCCGTGACCACCACGTCGGCCACCGCGGGATGCGAGGCGATCGCGGTTTCGACCTCCTCGACGAAGATCTTCTCGCCACCGGAGTTGATCGTCACCGAATCGCGGCCCAGCAACTCGATGCTGGAGTCCTCGCGGTGGCGGGCCCGATCGCCCGGAACCGCATAGCGCACACCGCCGATCACCGGGAAGGTCGCAGCGGTCTTGGCCGCATCGCCCTTGTAACCGAGGGGAATGAAACCGCGTTGGGCCAGCCAGCCGATTCCGTCGTGTCCCGGCGGCAGTATCGACGACAGATCCTCAGCCGCCACGAAGGCATCGGGTCCGGCGTTGAAGGTGCCGGTGGACACCGCGCCGGACGCCGACATGTGATGCATCTGCGCCCCGGTCTCCGAGGATCCGACACCGTCCACCACAACGGCATTCGGCAGCGCTTCGATCAAGCGCTGCTTGACATACGGCGTCAACAGGGCGCCGCCGTTGGCGATCACGGCCAGCGACGACACGTCCGCTGTGCCTTTCTCGATCGCGGCGAGCAACGGCCTGGCCATCGCGTCCCCGACCACCGTCACGACCGAGACCCGTTCGCGCTCAATCGTGCGGACCACGTCGTCAGCGTCCAAATGGTCTACGACGGGGGGGAAGACGACGGACTGTCCGGTGGTCAGGGCGGTCATCACGCTCCACTGCGCCGCACCGTGGATCAGCGGCGGCAGGATCATCAACTTGGTTCCGGGCCCGGCGGCAGCTCGCTGCACGATCTCGTCGAGCGAGCCGGCGGGCTCGCCGGTCATCAGATTGCGGCCGCCGAACGACGTCATGAAGATGTCGTGCTGACGCCACAGCACCCCCTTCGGCATTCCCGTGGTGCCGCCGGTGTACAGCACGTAGAGGTCGTCGGGGGAGTGCTGCACCGGCGGCGGCTCGGCTGGGCTGGCGCCGATGATGCTGTCGTAATCGACTGCGCCGTGCACCAAGTCGTTGCCCGAGTCGTCAGCGATCTGAATCAGTACCCGCAGCTTCGGCAGCTCGGGCAGGACTTCGGCCACCCGCGGCGCGAATGCGGCGTGGTAGACCAGCGCGGTCGCACCCGAATCCGCGAGCAGATATTGCAGCTCGCTTTTGACGTAGCGGTAGTTGACGTTGAACGGGGCCACCCGCGCCTGGAATGCGCCGAGCAACGACTCGACGAATTCGTTTCCGTTGTAGGCGTAGAGGCCCAGCAGGTCCTGGCCCACCTCATGGCCGGCCAGGCCGGAGCGCTCGGTGTGGCAGCCAAGGCCTCTGGAGTGCAGATATGCGGCCAGGCGGTTGGACCGCTCGATGGTCTGGGCGTAGCTGAATCGCTTGTCGCCCTGGATCAGCAAATCCCGGTCGCCGATCGCGTCGGCGACCGCGCGAGCGACGGCTGGGACCGTGAATTGTGTTGCGGTGTGCGACATTATGCCTCTCACGGCTGGTGGGGTAGCAGGCGGACCATCAGGCCATTGGCCTCGCTGAGCAGCGAACCGTCGGCCGCCGTCATCGTCGCGGAGATGACGACTTTCCGGCCCTCATTGTTGGCGATTCGTCCGTTGGCGACCAACGGTTGGTCGATCGGCGTGATCTTGCGGTAGTCGACGTGCAGGTAGGCGGTGCGGGTCGGGCGAATGCCCGCGGTGGAAACCACCATGCCGAACAGCCAGTCGTAGAACAGCGGGATCATGCCGCCGTGCACCGCGTTGTTGCCGCCGACGTGAGACCGGCTGAAGTGCCCTTCCATCGTGACGCCGTCGGGTCCGGATTCTGTCAGGGTCCACGGCGGTAGCAGCGGATGGCCCAGGCCGGGCAATTCGAGGACGCGGCCGGCCGGCGCCACGTGCTCTGGTGCCTGGTGGCCGTCGAGCAAGGCGCAGGCGTCTTCGACGTGCTGTGCGGCACTCGCCCACAGCGAGCTGTCCGGGTTGGTGGACACCGTCAGATCCTGCAAACGGCACATCGCCGCGGCGAATCGGCCCAGCTCGGGGGGTGCGTGGTCGACCGGAGAGATGTCCGGGAACCCGCCGCGGGTTCCGGAGGCGGTGTTGGTCACTGGGATCCTTTGGCTTGCTGCTGCCATACCTGGAGCAGATCGTCGGTCGTGGTGATCGTTGCCAGCAGCGACAGCGTGTTGGCGATCATCGCTGCACCGTACTCGGTGGGGATGCCCGCGACGGCGTCCCGGGGGATCACCACGCGATAGGCGGCATTGACCGCGTCCATGACCACGTTGGGTATCGCGACATTGAGCGAGACGCCGACCACGACGAGCGTGGACACCCCGAGGTTGCGCAACACCGAGTCCAGGTCGGTACCGCCCATCGGTCCCACCCCGTGCCAGCGGCGCAGAATCAAATCCGTTGGCTCGGGCCCTAATTCGGGCAGTACGTCAGCGCCTGGGGTACCGGGAGTGATGTCCATCTGGTTGCCGCCGCTCATCGCGAAGATCTTGGCGTTGTGGTTGGACCCAAGTCCGTCGGGGCGGCGCTGCACCAGGCAGTGCACGACGTGCACGCCGGCCGCCCGGGCCGCCGGCAACAGCCGCACGATGTTGGGTAGTGCCTCGCGGCGGGCTTCCTCGGCGAGCATGGCCAGCCCCGCGTCCGGGCCCATGACAGCGCCCTGACACTCCTGGGTGACGATCGCGGTGCGTGCGGACGCGACGAGATCGGCAAGGGGTGGCTTCATGCCGGCACGTCGTAGAACTGTGTCGCCCATTTTCGCAGTGCCATATAGCCTTTCGCGTCGACCTTGGACAGTGCCGGATTTTCGACGTACTTCTGGTAGCGCCAGATTTCCAGGTCGTCGAAGACGGTGGACAGGAACTGCTTTTCGATCAGGTCGCGCAGCTTGCCCTCGGGTACGTCGGAGTCGTCACCGGGGATGCGCGGCCACCAGATCGAATAGAACAGGTCCGAGCACTCGTCGTCGACGGGCGTGCAGGTGAAGATGAGGCGATGATTCTGCGCGCCCTCGAAGACGCTGATCGCTCCGCCGAGCCCGAACAGGTGGCTGTGGAACCGTAATGCGAGGTCGTCGGGATTGTCACTGCGCGCATCCGGCCAGCCGGCGGTGAATTGCCATTCCTGTTCGACGATCTTCCAGTCCAGCACCCGCGGTGTCACCGTCGCGTGGTGGACGTACTCGAAATGGGCGCTGTCGGGGGCGTTCTCCGCGACGATCTGCGGATGCACCGGTTCGCGCTCGGCGCGCCGGGAAAACTCCGGATACGCCCGGTAGTAGCCGGCCGGATCCGTCTCGAACTGCGGGAACTTCCGGAAGATGTCCGGCATCTCCCACTGCGGCTCCTTGCCGTCGGGGTGATGCCAGATGAATACGCAGTCGTATTGCTCCTGGACCCGATACGACTTGAGCCGCAGCGCCTTGTTGGGGCGGTCCGGCTGATAGGGGATGTAGCGGTTGGTGCCGTCCGGACCCCAGCGCCAGCCGTGGAAGGGGCACTGGACGCAGTCACCGACCCCCTTGCCGCCGTGACCCAGGTGGGCGCCGAGGTGTTTGCAATGTCCTTCGAGCACGTGCAGCTCGCCCGACTCGTCGCGATAGGCGACCAGATCCTCACCGAAGTACTGCAGCGGTCGGACCTCGCCAACGGGGAATTCCGGGGACCACCCGACCATGAACCATCCGGTGACTTTCCAGGTGAACGGCACTTTCACGCCGGCGCCTCTCGCGATCATTGATACTAAATCCATTACAGTATAGATTTCAGCAGTTCGTTGCGTGCTCGGCAAGGAGTGAAATGACCGCGGCGGTAGGCGAGCTGGAACGCGGCGCATCTTTCGACGTGCTGGTGATCGGTGCCGGGTTCTCCGGCCTGTACATGCTGCATCGGTTACGGCAGCTCGGATTGCGCACCCGAGTGCTGGAGATGGCTGAAAACGTCGGCGGCACCTGGCTGTTCAACCGATACCCGGGCGCGCGATGCGACATCGAAAGCATCGAGTACTCCTACAGCTTCTCCGAAGAGATTCAGCAGGAATGGGTCTGGACCGAGTCGATGCCGGCTCAGCCGGAGATCGAGGCGTACCTGAACTTCGTCGCCGATCGGCTGGACCTGCGTCGCGATATCGCGTTCCACACCAAGGTCGTCGCGATGGAGTTCGACGAAGAGGCCGCGGTGTGGCTGGTGCGCACCGAATCCGGCGAGACCTTTGTCGCCCCGTTCGTCGTCGCCGCCTCCGGCATCCTGTCGGTGCCGCTCGAACCCGATATCCCCGGAACGGCGACGTTCTCCGGAACCTCGCTGTTCACCAGCCGCTGGCCCAAGGAGGGCTACGACCTCACCGGAAAGCGGGTCGGCGTGATCGGCACCGGCTCGACCGGAGTGCAGCTGATACCCGTGGTGGCTCAACAAGCCCTGCAGCTCTGCGTGTTTCAGCGTTCACCCGCATACACGCTGCCCTGGCGCGTGCACCAGTTCGAACCTGGCGAGCTCGACGAGATGAAGGGCCGCTACGGCGAGATCCGCGAAGCCCAGCGGGCCCACCCGATCGGGGCGGCGCGGCTGAGCGCCTTTTCCGTCCTGCTGGAAATGCTGAGTAGTCCGGCGATTAAGTCGGCGTCGCGCGAAGAGCAACTGCGCGCGATCGAGGAAAACGGCGTGATGGGCGCGCTCAACTGGAGCGACATCTTCTTCGACATCGAAGCCAACCGGATGGCCGCCCAGCTCTACGGCGAAGCCGTGGCCCGCATCGTCAAGGATCCCCGGACGGCGGCGTCGTTGGTGCCGGTGCATCCGTTCGCCTGCAAGCGGCCGATCATCGACCAGGGCTACTACGAGACCTACAACCGGGACAACGTCACGCTCGTCGACCTGCGTAAGTCACCGATTCGCGAAATCACCGCGAACGGCATCCGCACCGAAACCAATGAGTATGAGCTCGACGTGATCGTCTACGCCACCGGATTCGACGCGATGACCGGGGCGCTGTCCCGCATCGACATCCGGGGCCGCGACGCGATGTCGCTCGGTGAATTCTGGGCTACCGAGGGGCCGCTGTCCTATCTCGGGCTGGCGGTCGCCGGCTTCCCGAATCTGTTCACCATCCAGGGGCCGGGCAGCCCGAGCGCGGCCACGAATTTCGTCGCGGCGCTGGAGCAACATGTGGAGTGGATCGGTGATTGCATCTCGCATCTGCGCGACAATGGAATACGCACGATCGAGGCGCTGAGTACCGCCCAACAGGAGTGGATCGAGCACGCCACCGCGCTGGTCGCGCCGACGGTGTTAGTTCACCCGTCCTGCAACTCCTGGTACAACGGCGGCAACGTGCCCGGCAAGAAGCGGATGTACATGGGCTACACCGGTGGGATCCCCGAATACCGGCGCCGCTGCGACGAAATCGCCGCCGCCGGATATACCGGTTTCAAGTTGGCATGAGTGATTCGGCGCTGGTTTAAGGTGGGCGGCATGGCTGGATTTTCGCTGGCGAAACGTTGCTTCGACATCGGCCGGGAACTGGGCATGGTGCTGCCGCGCACTGTGGCCGGGCTCATCGAATCAACGGGCTGGGCGCCGTTCTCGCCGCGTGGAGCCCGCCAGTTCGGCGAGGTCATGCTGGACGAACTTGTCCTGAGTGGTTTTTCGCTGTTGGGCGCAAACCTGACAAAAGACATCCGGCCGCTCAACGCATGCCAGCCGGCGGCCCAGGAGTTATCGACACTGGGCATCGACGGTGCGCATATCGCGCCAAAACCGCTGCAGGTCAAGTCGATACGACGTCAGCGCATCTGCGGACTGGCGTTCGAAAGGATGACTTTTGAACATGACCCGCAGCTCCCGGAAACGCTTGCGGCCCACGGCCTAAGTGGTCCGGCGCGCGCGGTGGTGCACCTATGCCGCCACCGCGACCGGCCACGGCCGTGGCTGATCTGGGTGCACGGAGCTGGTCAGGGTGGCACCGAGGATTTGTTGCTGTCTCGCATCGGCCACATCCATCACACGTTGGGGTTCAACGTCGCGATGCCGGTGCAGCCCGGTCACGGGTGCCGGCGCCGCGAATGGCCGGCCTACCCGGACATGGATCCACTCGGCAACGTCGCGGGCATGATGCGCTCGGTGTCGGAGGTACGCGCCGTGGTGCGCTGGGTACAACCGCAGGCCAGTGCCGTTGTGGTGTCCGGTATTTCGATGGGAACCCCGGTCGCCGCGCTGGTTTCGCACCTGGAGCGCCACATCGATGCGGTGGCGCTGTACACCCCAATTCTTGGGCTCAACGCGATGATTGCCCGGCACCTCGCGCGCTGGGGATCGGCGCGCGACGGATTCCGGGACCTGCTCGGATCCCCGGTGGTCGCGCAGCTGACATCGGTGATCGATCCGCTGGCGGTCGATCCGGCCCCGCCGCCGAAGCGCCGGCTGATCGTCGGGGCGTGGCACGATCGGATGGCGATGCGTGAGCCCACCGACGCGTTGCAGGAACGCTGGGGCGGTCAGCTGTACTGGTACGACGGCAGCCATGTGGGTCACATCTTCTCGCGGCGCGTGCAAAAGGTTTCCGAGCGATTCCTGCGCGAGGTGGTCTCGCAAAACGGGCCAGAACCGGTGTCCTGGTGATGATGGCGGTCCGCACGGCGCGCGAAGTCGTCGAACTCTACAACCTGGTGGTCTGGAACGAATGCGACATCGAGCTGGCCGAAGAGTTGTTGGGGGACAGTGTAATCCGTCACGAGGTCGGTACGGCACGAACACTTACTCATGCCGAGGCCGTTGCCCGGGTCACGGACATGTGGGCGCAAGTGGAATCACTGCACTTTGACCTCAACGTCGTTATCGCCAATGACGATGGCGAGCATGTCGCCATTGTCTACGACTCGAAGATCACCACCATCGACGGCAACGAAACCCACATCGCCAGCATCGAGGTGTTCCGCGTGGTTGCCGGCCGGATTACTGAAGTCTGGAATTGTGGCTACCACCAAGGAGTTTGGAATTGACTGATCGTGTGCTCGGTGAATTGGGCTACTACCTGCTGGCCGGGGCCGGAGGTGAGGGCCCGGCGACGTTGATGGACGAAGCTCGCCGCGGCGAGGAGCTGGGCTTGGGCACCGCGTTCATCTCCGAACGCTGGAACGTCAAGGAAGCATCGTCACTGGTCGGGGCGGCCTGCGCGGTGACCAACCGGATGCAGATCGCCACTGCCGCAACCAATCACAACACCCGGCATCCGCTGATCACCGGATCGTGGGCGACCACGATGCACCGGCTGTCCCGTGGACGGTTCACGCTGGGCATCGGCCGTGGCATCGCCGCGATATATGGCGCGTTCGGCATCCCGGCGGTCACGACCGCACAGATGGAGGACTGGGCCCAGGTGATGCGCCGCCTGTTTCACGGCGAGCTGATCTTCAACCACGAAGGCCCGATGGGCAAATATCCGATCCTGTTCCTCGACCCGGATTTCAACGAGGACATCCGGCTCGCGCTGGTGGCGTTCGGACCCAACACCCTCGCGCTGGGCGGCCGAGCATTCGACGACGTCATCCTGCACACCTACTTCACACCGGAGACGTTGCAGCGCTGCGTCAAAACCGTCAAACGCGCGGCGGAGAAGGCGGGCCGCGACCCCGACAGCGTGCGGGTGTGGTCGTGTTTCGCGACGGTCGGTGACCATCTTCCCGAAGAGCTGCGGCTGAAGAAGACGGTCGCCCGGCTGGCCACCTACCTGCAGGGCTACGGCGACTTGATGGTGCAGACCAACGACTGGGATCCCGCTGTGCTGGAACGATTCCGGGCAGACTCCGTCGTCACCTCGATCGCCGGGGGGATCGACCACAAGGCCACGGCCGAGCAGATCGAGCACATCGCGACGCTGATTCCCGACGAGTGGCTGGAGCCCTCTGCCACCGGTTCGGCGAATCAGTGTGCGGATCGCATCCGCAAGGAGTTCGAATACGGGGCTGACGCGCTGATCATGCACGGCGCGACACCCGACGAGCTGGAGCCGGTCGTCACCGCCTACCGCGCGGGCGATTAGGGCAGAATCATCGTCCGGCTCACCGGCTGCGCGGCGGCCTGGCGGGCCGACAAACCCCGCAGCAGGGAAGCCAGCAACGCGTCGCGGGTCTCGCGGGGATCGATGAGTTCGTCGAATCCCATGCTTTCGGCCGACCGAAAGGATGCCTGCAACTCGGCGTCACGCAACTTCGCGGTGACGTCCTCGCCGGCGTGCGTCGCCCGGCCCAGCGCGGCCGCGCTCATCGCACCCATCGTCGCACCGGGGTAGGCGAAGGTCGCGGACTGGCTGTCGAAACCCAACAGCGACATGACCATTGAGCCGAACCCGTATGCCTTGCGCAGCGTCACATGCAGCTTGACCGTGGTGGCCGCCGTCTGGGCGGCGAACATCCGGGCGCCGGCGCGCAACACGCCGCTGCGCTCGGACCGGCTGCCGGGCAGCATGCCGGGGTTGTCCGCGAAGAAAACAAGTGGCAGATGGAATGAATCGGCCACCAGGATGAAATGCGCCGCCTTGTCCGCGGCGTCGGCGTCGATGGAGCCGGCGAGCACGTTGGGCTGGTTCGCAACGACCGCGACCGGATGACCACCGAGATGGGCCAGCGCGCAGATGATCGCCTTGCCATACTGCGGCTGAACCTCGAACCAGTCCGGCCGGTCGAAGACCACGTCGAGCACGGCGCGCATGTCATAGACGCGGCGGTTGTCGCGCGAAACGATGTCGAGTAGTTCCGGCGTCGGCCGTGGCTCGCTGTCTTCGTCGCGGGGCAGCGGGGTGGGGTAGGACCAGGCGCTGGGCGGGAAGTAGGACAGGTAACGCCGGATGTCGGCAATGACGGCCTCGTCGTCGTCCGCCAGGTTGTGGATCACCCCGCTAGGCAAGGCGGTGACGGGTCCGCCGAGGTCCTCCTTCGAAATGTCTTCTCCCGTGGACTCTTTCACGACCGGGGGTCCGGCGGTGAAGATCGCGCCGTGGGCGCTCATGATCCGGAAGTCGCATACCGGTGCCACCAGCGCGCCGTGTCCGGCCGAGGGACCCAACACCGCAGCGACCGTCGGAACCTTGCCCGAGCACTGCGCCTGGGCGAGCAGGTCGGTGGGGGCGCGGCCGTAGTGCCCCCCGCCGGGGCGGAAGCCGGCTCCTTCGAGCAGCATGATCAGCGGAGTCTTGTCGCGCAGCGCCAATTCGGCGATGCGGTAGCGCTTCGAGTTGCCGCCGGGCCCGATGCTGCCGGCCATCGTGGTGAAGTCCTCGGCCCCCAGCATCACCGGTGCGCCGTTGATCGAGCCCGAGCCCACGATCAGCCCGTCGGCCGCGACCTCGCCGCCCACCAGCGTGCCGATTTCGCGGAAGGTGCCCGGGTCGAGGAGCCGCTCGATGCGCGCGCGAGCGTCGAGCTTGCCCTTGGCGCGGTGCTTGTCGAGCCGCTCCGGGCCGCCCATGCCCCGCGCGTGCTGACGCCGACGGGCGAGGTCTTCGAGCGTTTCCTCCCAATCCGGGGGTTTTGTCATGCGTCAGTCCTACCTCTCGCGGATGCGATCGCGCGCGCCTGGTCCGATGTGGCGACCGGCTGCGCCCGGCTACGCCGCGCTCGCGATCATCACTCGATCTGCAGGGTCACATACTGGATTGCTTACTGTAAAGTTACCCGCATGCCTGACGGCCCCCGGCTCAAGATCGACGGCGGCATCCCCAACCGCCTCGAGCGCGTGGTGGAAGCAGCGGGCCACCTGGAACAACACGGTTACGACGGGGGTTGGACGGCCGAAACCAGTCACGACCCTTTTCTGCCACTGCTGCTGGCCGCCGAGCACACGTCGCGGCTCGATTTGGGCACCAACATCGCGGTGGCGTTCGCACGCAATCCGATGACCGTCGCCAACGTCGCATGGGATTTGCAGGCGTACTCCCACGGCCGCTTCATTCTCGGTTTGGGCACCCAGATCCAGCCGCACATCGAGAAGCGATTCAGCATGCCGTGGAGTCATCCGGCCCGCCGGATGCGCGAATTCGTCTCCGCGTTGCACGCCATCTGGTCGGCGTGGAACGGCGAAGCGAAGCTGAGTTTCGAGGGCGACTTCTATACCCACAAGATCATGACGCCGATGTTCACCCCGGAGCAGCACCCGTACCCGGTGCCGAAGGTGTTCATTGCGGCGGTCGGCGAAGTGATGACCGAGATGTGCGGCGAGGTCGGCGACGGCCACCTCGGTCACCCGATGGTTTCCCAGCGCTACCTCAACGACGTGACGGTGCCGGCACTGTTGCGCGGGGCGCAGCGCGCCGGGCGTAGTCGTTGCGATTTCGAGATCTCGGCCGAGGTCATGGTCGCGACCGGCGAGAACGACGCCGAACTGGAAGCGGCCAGCACGGCCGTCCGCAAACAGATCGCCTTCTACGGCTCCACGCCGGCCTACCGCAAGGTGCTCGAGTTGCACGGTTGGGGCGACCTGCACACCGAGCTGAATCGTCGGTCCAAGCAAGGCGAATGGGACGCAATGGGATCGCTGATCGACGACGACATGCTGGGTGCTTTCGCGGTCGTCGGTCCCGTCGACAGAGTTGGAGCCGCCTTGCGTAGCCGGTGTGCGGGCGTCGATCGCGTGCTGCCGATCTTCTACAACGCTTCCCAATCCTGTATTACCGCCGCAATGAAGGAGTTTCGCCAGTGACTGCAACGACGATGGACGACGCCGGAAAGTCTTTGGCAGATCCGTTGGCGTACACCGACGAGAAGCGGCTGCACACGGCGCTGGCTCACTTGCGTGCCACCGCGCCGGTGTCGTGGGTTGAGGTGCCGGACTACAAGCCGTTCTGGGCGATCACCAAACACGCCGACATCATGGACATCGAGCGCGAGAACATGAAGTTCACCAACTGGCCGCGCCCGGTGCTGACCACCACCGTGGGCGACGAGCTGCAGGCCAACGCCGGGGTGCGCACGCTGATTCACATGGACGACCCGCAGCACCGGGTGGTACGCGCGATCGGCTCGGACTGGTTTCGGCCAAAGGCCATGCGCGCGATGAAGCTCCGGGTCGACGAGCTCGCCAAGATCTACGTGGACAAGATGCTGGCCGTCGGGCCTGAATGCGATTTTGTGCAGCAGGTCGCGGTGAACTACCCATTGTTCGTGATCATGTCCTTGCTCGGCATCCCGGAGGCCGACTTCGCGCGCATGCTCAAGCTCACCCAGGAGCTGTTCGGAAGCGAAGACAGCGAATTCAAGCGCGGCACCTCGAATGAGGACCAGATCCCGGCACTGCTCGACATGTTCGGCTACTTCAACGAGGTGACGGCGTCGCGCCGTGAGCACCCGACCGAGGACCTGGCCTCGGCGATCGCCAACGCCCGGGTCGACGGCGAGCCGTTGTCCGACATCGACACCGTGTCCTACTACCTGATCGTGGCCACCGCGGGTCACGACACCACCAGCGCGACCATTTCCGGTGGCATGCAGGCACTTATCGAAAACCCGGACCAGCGCAGACGCCTGCGTGACAATCTCGACCTGATGCCGTTGGCCACCGAGGAGATGATCCGGTGGGTCACCCCGGTCAAGGAGTTCATGCGGACCGCCAACGAAGACACCACCGTGCGCGGCGTGCCGATTGCGGCGGGGGATTCCGTGCTGCTGTCCTATGTGTCGGGCAATCGTGACGAGGATGTCTTCGACGACCCGTTCCGCTTCGACGTGGGGCGCGAGCCCAACAAGCACCTCGCCTTCGGCTACGGCGTGCACTTCTGCATGGGTGCCGCGTTGGCCCGGATGGAAGTCAACAGCTTCTTCTCCGAGCTGCTGCCCAGGCTGAAATCCATTGAACTGAACGGTGATCCGGAGCTGGTCGCCACCACGTTCGTCGGCGGCCTCAAGCACCTGCCGGTGCGCTACTCGCTGGTCTGAGTCGGGGTCAGGGAGTCAGCACCACCGGCCCGGTGGTTTTACGGCCCTGCAGATCCCGGTGCGCTTTGGCCGCATCCGAAGGGCGTAATGCGCACTCGCCGTCACCTCGACGGTGCCCGTGGAGATCGCGTCGAATAATTCCCTGGTCCGCCAAGCGAATTCGTCGTGGCTGCGCACGAAATGCGACCTGAATGGTCTGGTCAGGTACACCGAGCCTGTTGCGTTGAGTCGCTGGGGGTCGACGGGAGGGACGGGCCCGCTAGCGGCACCGAACAGTGCCAGCGTGCCGCGGACCGCCAGGCTGGCCAGGCTCGCGTCGAACGTCGAGCGTCCCACACCGTCGTACACGGCGGCCACCCCGCCGGGAGCCAGCTCGCGGATTTTGGCGCCGAACCGCTGCGGGTCGATACAGCCCCGTCCGGAAATAGGTGTCGATGAAGTTGACGCCGATTGCCTCGGCCTTGATCAACACCTCACCGGCACCCGGTGACGGTGGTGAGATCTCAACGTAGGAGAGGACTTCCGGGCCGCCGAGTTCGCTGACTCGAATTCCATGCATGGCCACAGTGTGCGGCACTGGGGTCGGCCTGTCGATCTCGTTGTGCCGCGGCACAGCGGTCGCGGACCGGCGCTGTGCGTGATTACATCGACAGCGCCGGGCGCATCGGCGAGACTAGGTTGCGACGCACCGCGGTGACGTCCATGCCCTCGTGGATGAAAGAAAGTTGGGGAATTCATGACAACCGGGGAAACGATTCACAAGGTCACCTACGACTTGCTTCGCGAGTTGGGCTTGACGACGGTATTCGGCAACCCCGGTTCCACCGAGCAAACATTCCTGAAGAACTTCCCGGATGATTTTACGTATGTCCTTGGGCTGCAAGAGGCCTCGGTGCTGGCCATGGCCGACGGGTTCGCCCAGTCCACCGGCAAACCCACCCTGGTGAACCTGCACACCAGCGCCGGGACGGGTAACGCGATGGGCAGCCTGATGTCCGCCTACCGCGGCAACACCCCGCTCATCGTCACGGCGGGCCAGCAGACCCGGGAAATGGTGTTGTGCGAACCGTACCTGACCAATCCCAATGAGAATCTGCTGCCGTTGCCCTGGGTGAAGTGGGCGTACGAACCCAAGCGCGCCGAGGATGTACCCGCGGCCTTTATGCGCGCCTACACCGTCGCCTTGCAACCACCGGCTGGACCGGTGTACCTGTCGATCCCGCTGGACGATTGGGACAAGCCCGCGCTGGGGCCGGCGGTCGTTCGAACCGTCAGCCGCCGCGTGGCGCCCGATGCCGAACGGTTGCGGGAGTTCGCCGACCGAATCAATCGCGCGCAGCGGCCGCTGCTGGTCTTCGGTCCCGAGGTCGACCGCAGCGGCGGGTGGGACGCCGGCGTGGCGTTCGCCGAAAAGGTCGGCGCTCCCGTCCGTAACGGACCGCTACCCGACCGCGTGTCCTTCCCGGAAAACCACCCGCAGTATCGCGGCATGTTGCCGTTGACCATTGCCGGTGTCGCAGAGGTATTGCGCGGCCACGACCTGGTCGTGGTGATCGGCGCGCAGGTGTTCCGGTATTACCCGTACGTAGCCGGCGACTACCTGCCCGAAGGCAGCGAATTGTTGCAGATTACAGCCGATCCCGCACTGGCCGGTGCCGCACCGGTAGGTGACAGCCTGATCGGTGACCCCCGGTTAGCACTCGAACAACTGGTGCAATTGGTCGACCATCGTGGCGCCGCCGCACCCCCGGTGGCACCGGCCGATCGGGTGGAAATCGCCGACGCCGACTCGTCGCCACTGACTCCCGACGCGGCGTGGTCCACCCTGGCCACCGTCAAACTCGCGGATTCCCCGGTCGTCATGGAGTCGACGTCGACGATGGCGCAACAACTGCGCTGGTTGCCCACGACCCGCCCCGGTTCGTTCTTCGCGACGGCCAGCGGCGGCATCGGTTGGGGCGTACCGGGCGCGGTCGGTATCGCACTCGGCGATCGCGCTCGCGGTGTCAAGCGCAGCGTCATCGCCACGATCGGCGACGGCTCCTTCCAGTACTCGATCCAGGCGATCTATACCGCCGCCCAGCACAAGCTGCCCATCGTGTTCGTGGTGATGCGTAACGAGGAGTACGGGGTTCTCAAGGCGTTCGCATTGCTGGAAAAGACGCCGAATGTCCCTGGGCTCGATCTTCCCGGGCTCGACATAGCCTGCCTGGCAACGGGATTCGGATGTCGTGCCGTCAACGTTGACACCACCGCGAAGCTTGCCGAGGAGTTCAACACCGCGCTGACCGCCGACGGGCCCACGGTTATCGTGGTGCATACCAAGCCGCAGTTGGCGCACCTGGGCTGACCCGATTGCCCACGCGCTTCTACCTTTAACAGGTGAGCGCGGACAACACAGCTGAGCAGGTGTCGCTGATCGGGGCCGAGTTGGTCCGACGGACCGGCGAACTCGGTGCCTCGGTCGCCTCGGCGGTCCGGGCCGAGATTGACTTCTATCGGGACGCCGAGGTGGTCAGTCACGACGAGCTCGTCGAAAGCTGCACCGCAAACGTGCGTTTCATCTTCAGCGCACTGGCCCGGCCGCAATCGTTCGACACCACACCGGCCATCGCCACCGGTGAATCCCGCGCGCACAGCCGAGTGCCGCTGCCGGTGGTGATGGCGGCCTACCGGGTGGGCTCGCACCTCATCTGGCAAGCGCTCCTCGAGATCATCGAGTCCCACGCCGACGTCTCGCGGCGGGCGTTGCTCGCCGTGACCGAACGCATCTGGGAGGCGCAGGACGTCTACACCAACGCCATGACGAGCGGCTACCGCCGCCGCGCAACCCAACAGGCCGTCGACGACGAGGCCGAACGCGCGGCACTCACCGAGGCGTTGTTCTCCGGCGCGGCGGCGGCCGGCCACAGTCCATGGGAAATCGCCGACCTGCTCGGCCTGCCTACCCACGGCCCCTACGTCGTGGTCGCCGCCCGCACCCCGAACCTGGGCAAGCACGCTCTGCCCGGCATCGTCGACAAGCTGCTCAGCACCGGCGTCTACTCCGCGTGGCGGCTGTTGCCCGAGCTGCAGATCGGCATCGTGGCGCTGCCGTCCGATGCTGCCCGCGCCTCGCTGATCGCGACGCTGAAACGGGCGAGCGGCCATGGCGCCGGTGTCAGTCCACCGTTCGATTCGTTGTCGGAGATCGCCACCGCGCTGCGCTACGCGCGGATCGCCGTCGCCGGAACGTCCGACAGCCACCCCGTCGTGCAATTCGGGGACAGCGTGCTGGGCGTGGCGGCGGTGACCGCGCCCGATGTCAATCTGCGCCTGGCCGACGCGGTGCTGGGCGGCCTGGACGGCGCCTCGGACCGCGACGTCTTGTTCCAGACGTTTCGGGTGTGGGCGGCGCATCGCGGTTCGGTACCCGAGGCGGCGGCCGCGCTGTTCTGCCACCCCAACACGGTGCGGCACCGGCTGCGCCGGATCGAGGAACACACCGGGCGATCGACGAGCGTTCCGCTCGAGCTCGCCGAGTTGTGTTTGGCCTTCGAAATCGATGGCAGGCTGCGCTGACGGCCGCGGCAGTGACCTTCGATACTCATTAGTATCAGTTGGATACCGGCGAGTATGCTGTTGGGCATGTCACCGGTGAAGCCGCTTCGCACCCGCCCGACCCGGGGCGAGGTGCGCGACCGGATCCTGGATGCGGCCTCGAAGGTGTTCGCGTCGGAGGGCTTTGCCGGTGCCACCATCGACGCGATCGGCCAGGCCGCGGGCTTCACCAAGGGGGCGGTCTACTCGAACTTCGAGTCCAAGGACGAACTGTTCCTGGCGCTGGTCGACCGCGAGTTCGAGTTGCGCGGCGAACAGATCGCGATAGCGCTGGACAGTAGCGGCGGCGACACGGCCGCGGCCGCACGGGAGGTGAGCCGGTCGGTGCTCGACTCGGTTCGCGAACATTCGGACTACTACGTGCTGCTCGTGGAGTACTGGCTGCGCGCCCAGCGTGATCCGCTGCTTCGCGAGCGGCTGATCGGGCGTCGTCGCGCCGCGGCCGACCAAGCCCTGCACATCGTCGAATCGACCGACGCCGTGCCGTCGGACCGGCGGCTGGCCGATGTCGCCCAGCTCGTCGTCACCCTCAATCTCGGCGTCGCGATGGAAGAGGTCCTGCGGCCCGGCAGCATCGACCCCGACCTGCTCGCGCAACTGATCACCGCACTGCTGGAATCGATTTCGGCCTCGGGCAGATAGGAAGAGCCGCACATGGACACCAATGACGAGCCGGACACCAGCGCGCCGGTGATCACCGCCACCGGATTAGGGGTCGACGGCGAGCACGGGCCCATCTTCTCCGGCGTGGACCTCGCCCTGGCGCCAGGTTTCCAGGCGATCCAGATGCCCGGGGGCCCGGGACAGACCACGCTGCTGTTGACGCTCGCGGGCCGCTTCAAGGCCACGCACGGCTCGCTGAGCGTGCTCGGCGAAACGACGCCGCGCGCGATCCGCCGGCACTGCGCGATCGCCGCTTTCGACGACATCGATGAGCTGGAGGAGTCGGTGACCGTGGCGACGGTGCTCGCCGAGCAGCGCCGGTGGTTGGCGCCGTGGTATTCAGTGGTGCCGCCGCAAGCGGGTCAGGCCGAGCTGACGGAGGTTTTCGGCGACACACCCGCGCCGTCCGCGGACACCTACATCGTCGAATTGTCGGATTTGGAGCTGTTTTTGCTGCGCATCACCCTGGCGCTGCTGTCGGATCGCCCAATCCTGGTGGTCGGCGACCTCGAGCAAGTCCGCGACAACGCCCGGCGAGCGATCGCGGTGGAGCGGCTCGGCGTGATCGCAGCGCAGCGCACCGTCGTGGTCGGCGTCACCAACCCCCTGGGCACCGACGCACCCGAGCACGAACTTCACGATCAACGTGTCCTGACCGGAGGGGATTGAAGATGTTGGCTGGACTCGCATTCGGCTCGGAGATCAAACGGTTCGGTCGCAGCCGTTTGACACGCGTGGCGATCGTCGTGCTGATGTTGCTGCCGCTGGTGTATGGGGCGCTGTACTTATGGGCGTATTGGGATCCCTTCGGCCACACCAACAAAATGCCGGTGGCACTGGTCAATTCCGACCGCGGCGCCGTCGTTTCCGGTGAGCAGTTCAACGCCGGGGACGAGATCGCCAAGAGCCTCACCGCGGACGGCGGTTTGGACTGGCACGTCGTGAACTTGGCGGAAGCGCGCAACGGGGTCGACCACGGCAAGTACTACTTCATGGTCGAGTTGCCGCCGGACTTCAGCGCGGCGATCGCGTCGCCGGTGACCGGGCAGCCGAAGAAGGCCAGCCTGATTGCCGTCTACAACGACGCCAACAACTACATCTCCACGAGCATCGGTCGTACCGCCATCAGCCAGGTGCTCAACGCCGTGTCCAGCCGGATCTCCGGACAGGCCGTCAATCACTTGCTGTCGGTGGTGATTTCGTCCGGTGCGGGTATCAAGCAGGCCGCCGACGGTGCCGCCCGACTCGATGACGGCGCCGGCCAGCTGGTCAACGGCCTCGACTCCGCACGCTCCGGGTCCGCGCGGCTTGCCACCGGTGCCCAGCAACTCTCCGACGGGATCAACCAGGCCACCGACCCGTTGCTCACGGTCACCAGGGCGCTGTCGCAGATCGGCGGCAACACGCAGCAGCTGCAGCAGGGCGCGGCCGCGCTGCAGCAGGCTAACGACCAGATCGGCGCCATCGCCACGGCACAGGACGGCGCCGCGGACTCGCTGTCGCCGGTGATCGATCAGCTCTCCGCACGAGGGGACCCATTGGCGAACAACCTGCGCGGCATCCAGGACCAGCTGCGGGGCCATCAGTTCACGCCGCAGATCCGCCAGCACCTCACCGACGCGCAAAATGCGGCGATCGCGATGACCTCCGCACTGCGCGCACCCGGCAGCCCGCTGGGATCGGCCCTCGACCAGGTTGGCAACAAGGGCCAAGAGCTGACGAACAAGCTGACCCAGCTGCGCGACGGAGCCCAGCAGCTCGCGTCGGGTAACGCCGAATTAGCAAGCGGGATAGCAAAACTCGATGACGGCGCACACCAGATCAAGGCCGGATCGGGCGAGCTGGCGACGAAGCTGGCCGACGGGGCCAAGCAGCTGCCCAACTGGAACACCCAGCAGAAGGATGCGGTCGCCGACACTATCGGCGGACCGGTGCATCTCGAAGCCTCGCATGAGAACGCCGCGCCCAACTTCGGCACCGGCATGGCGCCGTTCTTCCTGACGTTGGCCCTGTTCTTCGGCGCATTGGTGCTGTGGATGGTGTTGCGACCCTTGCAGAGTCGTGCGATTGCCGCGGAGGTGCTCGAGATCCGCGTGGTGCTCGCCAGCTACCTGCCGGCGGCCGCGATCGCGTTGTTCCAGGCGATCATTCTCTACTGCGTGGTCCGGTTTGCCCTCGGCGTGCACGCGGTGCACCCGGTAGCGATGCTCGGGTTCATGATTCTCATTTCTGCCGCATTCGTGGCCGCAACTCAAGCGATCAACGCGCTCATGGGCCCGGCGGTCGGGCGCGTGCTGATCATGGCCCTGCTGATGCTGCAGCTCGTCAGTGCCGGCGGTCTGTACCCCGTTGAAACCACGTCACGACCGTTCCAGATCCTGCATCGTTTCGACCCGATGACATACGGCGTCAACGGATTACGTCAGCTCATCCTCGGCGGGATCGACGCGCGGCTCTGGCAGGCGGTCACGGTGCTGGTCGCGATAACAGCTGTGGCGCTGGCGATCTCGTCGCTGTCCGCGCGGCGAGACCGTGTCTGGAATCTCAGCCGGTTGATCCCTGCGATCAAGATGTAGCGGCTCGGCGGCCCCTGCGATCCCGGCATGCTGCGCTCGCTACACTTACGGGTAGCCTTCGGCCAGAATCATCTCGGTTGAAACGCGGGAGGTAACTCGTGCTCGGTGTCCACCATTCGGCGATCTGCACCTCCGATGTCGAACGCTCGCTTCGGTTCTGGCGCGACGGCCTCGGCTTGACCCAATTGATGGACTACCAATTCACCGGCGATTGGCCAACGCTGTTCGGCGCCACGTCCGATCGGCTGCGGTCGATCTTTCTGGGCGATCCGGACAAACCGGGCAGCGGGAGCGTTGAACTCGTGGAATTGGCGGGCGCCGATACGGCATCACCGGAATCCACTGCGCTGCGGCACGGCTTCATGTTGCTCTCGTTGCAGCGCGAGGTCGACGAGACGCTCGAGACGTTGGCGGCATTGGGTTTCACCGACGGCGTCCGTCGCATCGACGTCGTCGCCCCGGACGGAAGGACCGTCGCGATGGCGGTGATCACCGCACCCGATGGTGTGCTTGTCGAGTTGATCGGGCGGGCGAAATGAGCACCGCACTGGTGACCGGTGGTGCGTCCGGCATCGGTCGTGAAGTCGCAAAGCAGCTGAGCGACGTGGGCCACGACGTCGTGGTGTGGGACCTGGCCGACGGCGACATCGATTGCGACATAAGCGATCCCGACGCAGTCTCATCGGCGATGGAACGAACTGTCCAGGAACACAGTGTGCCCACCCGCGTGGTGACCTGTGCCGCGATCGGGGCGGCGGGAGTTCTGCTCGAACAGTCGCCCGCGCAGTGGCAACGGGTGCTCGGGGTCAATCTCACCGGCACCTGGTTGACGATCCGCGCGGCGGCCCAAGCCATGATCGACGCCGGTGCGGGCGGTTCGATTGTCGCGGTGTCCAGCATCAGCGGTTCTATCGCTGATCGTGACATGGGCGCCTATTGCGTATCGAAGGCAGGCGTGGACATGTTGGTCAAGGTCGCCGCCGTGGAGTGGGGGGCATACGGCATCAGGGTGAACGCCGTCGGGCCCGGTGTCACCCGGACGCCGATGCTGCCCAACCCGGAAGCACTGCCGGGCTGGGTGGAGGGGTTGACCGAACGCACCGCGCTCGGCGGACTGGGCCAGGCCGACGAGGTGGCGGAGGCCATCGTCGGTGTGCTCGAATTGCCCTGGGTGACAGGCCAGGTCGTGCATGCCGACGGTGGCCTGTCCTTGCACAGCCCGATCGACTCCTACGGCCAGATGCGGCGAGTGGCGGGCCGTCGAAAATAGCAGCTATTCGATCTCGAAATCGATGACGCCCCGCACGATTCGGCCGTTTCGCAGGTCGTCGTACGCGTCGTTGATGTCATCGAGGTGATAGCGCCGGGTGATCATCTCGTCGAGCAGCAGCCGGCCGGTTTGGTAGAGCCGGGCCAGCCGAAAGACGTCGGCTTTCGGATTGCACGAACCGAATACGGTGCCGGCGAGGGATTTGTTGGACAGGATGAAATCCTGCAGATCGATCTTGACCGAGCTGGTCAGCTGCGAGGTCATACCGGTCAGCACACAGGTCCCGCCCTTGCGGGTGAGCCGCACCGCGTCGCGGACGTCGTCGGGAGTGATCAGCGACGGCGAGACCACGACAGCGTCGGCCATGATTCCGTAGCTCAGTTCGCGCACCAGATCCATTGCCTCGACCGCGGATGCGGCGGTGTGGGTGGCGCCGAACTGCAACGCCGACTTTTGTTTGAACTCCACCGGGTCGACCGCGACGATGTGTGCGGCACCACCGACCCGGGCGCCCTGAATCGCGCCCGTGCCGATCCCTCCTGCACCGATTACGACGACGGTGTCGCCCGGTCGCATATTGGAGCGGTTGGCCACCGAGCCGAACCCGGTGGGTATCGCGCAGGACAACAGCGCGCTCGGTACCAGCGGCAGGTGCGGCTCGATTTTCACTAACGAATTCGTCGACACCACAGTATGTTTGGAAAACGCGCCGACCTTGGCCAGATGGCCAAGCGGCTTGCCGTCGGCCGTGTGGTGGCGGTAGGTGCCGTCGGTCGGCATGCCCGGGGTCAGCACGCCAGCCCCCATGTCGCAGATGTACTCCATGCCGCTTGCGCACCAGCGGCACTGCCCGCACACGGCGACGAACGACATGACCACGTGGTCACCGGGCACGAACTCCGTTACGCCGGGGCCGACTTCGCGTACCACGCCCGAGCCTTCGTGACCTCCGATCATCGGAAACATGGTGGGCAATCCCAGCGAACGCAGCATCTCGTTGGGTGCCGACATGTCGCCGGACAGGATGTGGTCGTCGGAGTGGCACATCCCGGCCGCGGCCATCTCGACCAGCACCTCGCCGGCCCGCGGTGCGTCCAGTTCGAAATCCTCGACAGACCACGGCCCGCCGACGTCGTGCAGGATCGCCGCGCGGCTTTTCATGCGGCGGGTGTGAACGTGACGGGAAGCTTGTTCGGCGACCGGAAGGTGAGGCCGATGATCTTGGACTCCTCGCCGGTGCCGTCGTCCTGAACAAAGGCGAGGTTCGAAACCCGGTCGAGCAGGCTGTTCAACATGACCCGGGTTTCCAACCGCGCCAAGTGCATTCCTAGGCACATGTGGATGCCGCCCGCGAATGCGATGTGGGCTTGACGCGGCCGAAGGATGTCGAAGCGATTGGGGTCGGGCCAACGGCTTTCGTCGCGGTTGGCCGAGCCCATGCACATGTCGATCTGCGCGTCGGCGGGGATTGTCTTGCCGCCGATTTCGACTTCTTCGGTGGTGGTGCGCATGACCATGGTCAGCGGCGTTTCGAACCGCAGGCCTTCTTCGATGGCGGCAGGGATCAGTGACCGGTCCTGCCGGACCATCTCCAGTTGTTCGGGGTGGGTCAGCAGTAGGTACAACAGGTTGCCCGACGAGCGGTAGGTCGTCTCCAGCCCGGCGGGCAGCAGCAGCCGCAAGAACGCGATGATCGCGTCGTCGGTGAGCTTCTCGCCGTCGATCTCGGCGGCGACCAAGTCGCCGATGATGTCGTTGGTGAGCTTGCGGCGCCGCTGCTCGACCTGCTCGAGGAAGTAGCCGTGCAGCTCGCTCGCGGCATTGAGCCCCGCCATGATGTCGGTCGGAATCGAGATGAGGTCAAGCGACAGCCGCCGGAACATGTCGAGATCCTCCGGAGGAAGCCCGAGCAGCACCGAGATGATCCGGGTCGGGAACTCGAACGTCAGCGCCTTGACCAGGTCGGCGTGACAGTCGTTTTTGATTTCGTCGATCAGTTGATCGCACACCGGCCCGATGACCGACGGCTCCCACCGTTCAAGTGCGGTGGCCCGAAATGCCTTGGCCACCAGGCTGCGGTGGTCGTGATGTTCCTTGCCGCCCATCGCCAGAATGGTGTGCCCCATCACCAATCCGATGGTCTTCTCGTAGGCGGCCGACGTGAAGATCCGGTCGTCGCGGAAGGCCTGGAACACGCCGTCATAGCCGAACAGCACCCACTCGTCGTTCGGCCGCAGCTCCTCGGGCATCTGCGAGGGGTCGCCCAGCGCGCCGTGCCAGACCGGGTCGGTGCGTCGCATGTATTCGTAGAACGGATAGGGGCTGGTTTCACCGGTGAAATCGAGGGTGACGGGCTGGCCGACGTTGTCGGTGCTTAACGGCATCAGCGCTCCTCCTGAGCAACCGGTAAGGCCGTTGACGCGGGCCGGTGCTGACCGCCCCGGCGTCTTCGGCGGGTGTTTCGAGCGGATTTTCGCTATCATAGTATAAATAGCAAGGCTTGTGATGGTTACCGTAACGGGCTCAGTATTGATCCGGTAGGTCAACGAGGCGGTGATTCTCAGTGGCCCAGCGGAGATTCGTGTGCTCGGTCGACGAGCTGCCGCCCGGCGGGATGAAACTCGTCGATGTCGGCAAGTTCGGCGTGGGCGTGTACAACGTGCACGGCGCGCTGTACGCGATCGTGAATTACTGCTCCCACGAGGGCGCCCCGTTATGCCTGGGCCTGCTCGGGGGCACTAACGAAGCGGCGCCGGAGGAGCCCGGCGGGATACGCCGGGTGCGCGACGGGCAGATCGTCCGATGCCCTTGGCATAACTGGGAATTCGACGTCACCACGGGTCAAAGCCTCGCCGATCCGCGTCGTCGCGTCCGCACCTACGCAGTCGATGTCACCGACGGTGAGGTGTACGTGACCGCATGATTATCGACACGAACGTGCAACCGCACTTCCGCTACAACGCCGAGATCCGGCGCTACCTACCGCAAGCCCACCAACTGCGTGCGATCCCCGACGTCGAGCAGCAGTGGTACCAAGCACCCGGTGGCGACTACCGCCAAGACCTCTACGGAGAGCACTACCCGGGCTCGGATCCCGACACCGTGAGCCGCCACTTGTTCGAGGACGCCGGAGTCGACTACGCCATCCTGAATCCGTTGACGCGTGGCAACATCGCCGACTATTTGCTCAACACCAGCATCTGCGCCGCCGTCAACGACTGGCTGCTGGACCGGTGGCTCGACCCCGATATCACCGGCCGGTTCCGGGGCACGATCAAGGTCAACCCCGAAGACCCGCGCGGCGCCGTCGCCGAGATCGAACGCCTGGCCGGCCATCCCAAGCTGGTACAGGTCGGCGTTCCGATGCAGTCCCGCGAGCCGTACGGCAAGCCCATGTTCGAACCCATCTGGGAGGCGGCCGCCGCGCATGGGCTGCCGGTCGCGGTGCATATCAACGGTGGCAACGGCGTCGACCATGCCCCGACATTCGCCGGGCACGCACACACCTATCCCGGCTACGCGTCGTTCATGCCGCTGAACTACTTCGTGCATCTGGCCACGCTGATCATCGAGGGCGTGTTCGGCCGGCTTCCCGGCCTCAAATTCGTCTTCGCCGACGGCGGCTACGACATCCTCACCCCGCTGATGTGGCGGCTGGACACCTTCTGGTTGTCGATGCGCGACCAGACCCCCTGGGTCGATCGCTATCCCAGCGAATACCTGCCCGGCCATGTCCGGTTCTGCTCGTCGGCATTCGACGGCCCGGTCGAGCCGGCCCACGTGCAGCGCTGGATGGAGTTCACCGGCAAGACCGACCTGCTGATGTACGGATCGAGTTACCCCCACTGGTCGACGTCGTCGCCCGAGGTGGCGGCCCAGGGGCTCGACGCCGCGCAGCGCGAGCAGGTGTTGTGGCGAAACGCCAGCGAGCTTTACGGTCTGGGAGCAAAGGAGCGAGCGCAATGACCACGATCGAACGGGTTGAATCGCAGGTCCGCCGCGACGACCACATCGCCGTCACGATCGTCGACACCGACGTCCACCCGTTGCCCGTGTCGACCGATGTGCTCAAGTCCTACGCGCCGGCCGAATGGGTGGACAAGATCTGGCCGACAGGCAATGCGGTGAGCCCGATGTCGTATTTCTACGACACCCCGGATTCGTTCAAGACGTCGTCGCTGCGGATGGACTCGTGGCCCCCTGGCGGCGGGGTCGCCGGCAGCGACCCGGACTACGCCGCAAAGCAACTGCTCATCGACGCCGGCGTGAGCATCGCGTCGCTGGAGCCGATGTGCGATGCGCAGCTGCCGCAGGCCGAACACGTGCTCAAGTCCACCTACAACGACTGGCTCGCCGACGTGTGGCTGGACAAGCACAACGCGCACGGTCGCTGGCGCGGGTCGATCAGTGTCAGCGCGCAGACCCCGGAGCAGGCGGCGCGCGAGGTCGAGCGCTGGGCCGGGCATCCGTACATGGCCCAGGTGCTGATGACACCGCAGACCCGCGGAATCCCGTTCGGCAACCCGCATTTCGATCCGCTGTACGAGGCGGCATCGCGCAACGGGCTACCGATCTCTACGCATCTGATGGGTCAGACACCGTTCGAATTGATCCCGCTGTATCCCGTCGGCAATCCCGCGCACTGGCACGACTTTTTCGCGTCCTGGCCGCTGCTGTACGTCTCGCACCTGATGAGCCTGGTTTTCGACGGCGCCTTCGATCGGCACCCCGACCTGCGGGTGGTGTTCATCGAGGGCGGCTTCACCTGGGCGATGCCGGTGATGTCACGGATGGACCGGATCTGGGAGGCCCGCCGCGCCGACTTGCCGCAGGTACGACGGCGTCCGTCGGACTACGTACGCGAGCATGTCCGCTTCACCACTCAGCCCCTGGAAGACGTCGACACCGTAGAGTTCCGCGAGTATCTGGAAATGATGGACCTGGGAGACAATCTCATGTTCTCGACGGACTATCCGCACTGGAGCTATGACTCGCCGACGTACGCGATCAACAGGTTCCCCGCCGACCAGCGGGAGCGGATCATGCGCGGGAACGCGACGGCTCTGTACGGGTTGCCGGCTACGGTCCAGGCACTCCCGGGCGAGGGTGCCACACCGGGCAGCTGAGCCGCCCCGGGCCAGTTTCCGGTTACCCGCAGCTGCGGCAGTGTGACGGCTCGGGGCTGACCGGGTCTACCTTGACTATGGTTTCCGACAGGGCCTCCCGCCAGGCCCGCACCATAAGCCCGGGAGTTGAGAGGGTATGACGCAAACGGATCTGACCCGCCCGCAAGGCATTAACCGCCTCGACCCGGTGCTCCGCGACGCCGCCAGCGAGGTGGGCATCGTCGAATTCCGTACCGAGACACTGGCCGCCGAGCGAGAGCAGGCCAACCGGGCCGCCGCCGAGCGTGCCGTGGCAGTCGACACCGAGGGGGTCGCCGTCGAAACCCGCTCGATCTCCGGCCCGGGTGGCCAGCAGCTGAACCTCCGCTTCTATCGGGGCCGCATTGAAGGTGACTCGGGGGCGCCGTTGCTGGTTTACGCCCACGGCGGGGGCTTCGTGTCCGGCAACCTAGACACGGACCACGCGGCATGCGTGGAGCTGGCTCGCGACGGTGGTTGCCTGGTGGTTTCGGTCGACTACCGGCTGGCCCCGGAGAATCCGGCCCCTGCGGCGATCGACGACGTCGAGGCGGGTTTGTATTACGCGATCCGAAACTGTGCCGAGCTGAACGTCGACACCAGCCGGCTGGCCGTGATGGGCCGGGATGCGGGTGCCGCCCTGGTCGCGAGCCTGGCCCAGCGGATGTTCGACGCCGAGGGCCCACAGATCCGGATGCAGATCCTGCACCAGCCGATGCTGGACAGCGATGCCACGCCGTCGCGGCGCGAGTTTCAGCGCACACCGGGGCTCAACGGTCCGGCGGTGAGCCGGGCCTGGGGTCACTACCTGGGCCCGGCCAGCGCCAGCGGTCAGCATGTTCCGGCGCACCGGGCCAACCTGGAGGGCCTGCCGCCCACGTTCATCAGCTGCTCGGAGATCGACCCGTGCCGCGACGAAGCCATCGACTACGCCAACCGGCTGCTGCATGCCTTCGTACACACCGAATTGCATGTCATCGCAGCCACATTCAACGGCTTCGATTCGCTGGTGCCGGACTGGGTCGTCTCACAAGAGAACCGCGCTTTGCACGCGCAGTCGGTGCGCCGCGTGTTCGCGATGTAACACCTCGATCGGGGCTATTCGGCGAACTCCGGTAGCGCTTGCGGTATTGTCATTTGTTAATATCGAGAACGTGATTCTTGGCGGCGGCGACCGAATGTTGCGGAAAGGCCGGTCGGTGTCATGACGGCCGTGGACTCGCCTGAAAAGGCGCTCTTCGTCTCGACAACCCAATCGTTTCTGCAGAAGGAAGCGCCGCTGTCGCGCGTGCGGGAGCTGCATGCGGCAGGGGTTTCCTTCGACCCGGCCTGGTGGCAGCGCGCCGCGGAGCTCGGCTGGGCCGGTCTGCTGGTTCCGGAGGAGTTGGGCGGCGGCAGCGTCTCGGAGAGTGGCGTCGCGGATCTGGCGTCGGTCGCCGAATTGCTCGGCAAGACCGTCGCACCCGGCCCGCTGTACCCGGTCAGCGTCGTGCTCACCGCGCTCGCCGAATGTGCCGATGCGCATTCCCACGCGGCGGTCATCGAGGCGTTGATCTCCGGCGAAACCGTGGCTTCGTGGGCGGTCTCCGAACCGGGCCGTGGCTGGGAGCCGTTGAATCCGTCAGTGACAGCCACCCAGACCGATGCCGGATATCGCATTGACGGCACCAAGGATCGCGTCGAGGCCGGCGCCCAGAGCGGCCTGCTGCTCGTGGTGGCGCGCTGCGGTGACGAGGTCCGTCAGTTCCTGGTCCCGACGGACGCGCCCGGGGTTCGGGTCGAGCCCCAGCAGTCGGTCGATCTGGTCAAGCAATACGCGCGAGTGCATTTCGACGGAGTGGTCGTGGACTCGTCCGCGGCCATCGGCAGCGCCGCTGAGACCCCCGCGCTGGTCGACCGGCAAAGCCAGATCGCTGCGGTTCTGCAGTGCGCCGAGGTGGTCGGCATCGTGCAAACGGTATTCGACTTCACCGTCCAGTGGGCGCTGGACCGGCACACATTCGGCCGTCCGCTGGCGTCCTACCAAGCGCTCAAACACGGCTTCGCCGACATGAAGCTGTGGCTGGAAGCGTGCCGCGCCACCACGGCGGCGGCGGTTGCCGATGTCGCCGACCGCGCACCTGCCGCAGGCCTGTCGGCCAGCGTCGCGAAATCCTATGTCTCAGAGATGGCGGGGCGGATCGTCCAGGGCTGCGTGCAGATGCACGGCGGCATCGGTGTCACCTGGGAACATGACCTGCACCTCTACCTCAGGCGAGTTACCTTGTACCGCGCCATGTTCGGCACCCCGGAAGAACACAACTTGCGGGTGTATGACTCAGAGAAAGCCGGCCGCACCACCAAATGACGCACGACCAGACGCCGACGGAATCCGTCGCAGAATTCGCCGCCCGCGCCCGAGTGTGGTTGGCGGACAACATGCCGCCCATCGACCCCGATTCGCCGCCGGCTGCTCCCCGCGACGACGAGGACGCCTGGAAACGCGCTCGGGAACTGCAAAAGCGGCTCTACGAAGGCGGATTCGCCGGCATCTGCTTCCCGCGCGAATACGGCGGTCTGGGTCTGGATTACGCCTACCAGAAGGCGTTCGACGACGAATCCCTGTGCTACGAGATGCCGTTGATTCTCAATATCCCGACGTTCACCATTTGCTGTGCCACCCTGCTCGACACCGGTACCGAAGCGCAGAAGAAGCAGCACATCGCCGCCGCACTGCGTGGCGACGAGGTGCTGGTGCAATTGCTCAGCGAACCCGGCGGCGGATCGGATCTGGCCGGCGTCATCACCCGGGCCGAACGGCGCGGTGACCGATGGGTGATCGACGGCGCCAAGACCTGGAGTACCAGCGCGTTCGCCGCCGACTACGGCCTGTGCCTGGCCCGCACCAACTGGGATGTGCCCAAGCATGAAGGTTTGACCATGTTCCTGGTCCCGATCGATCACCCGGGCATCACGATGCGCCGCATCACCATGCTCAGCGGCTCCACGGAGTTCTGCGAGGAGTTCTTCGACGGTGTGGACGTCGGCGACGACGCCGTGGTGGGGGAGGTCAACGGCGGCTGGGCGGTGGCCTCACGTCAGCTGTACCACGAGCGGCGGGCAGTCGGCCAGGGTTCGGAGTTCGCCAGCGGCAGCGGCAGCGAGGGCGGCAGCGCCAATCCCATTGACTACGTTGCGCTTTTGACTAAGACCGGTCAGGCCGACAACGAACGTTTGCGGGAGATGGCCGGCCGGGCGTTGGTGCATCGGATGGTGGCCGAGCAGCTGATCGAACACGTGTCGCGCAACGTCGGTGACGGTGTGCTGCCTGCGGCGGCCGGCACGCTGATTCGGCTGTTCCACGCCGAGACCGTGCAGGTGGACGTCGACACCGCGATGGCGGTCGCGGGAGCGGCTGGTGTGGTCGGGGAGACCGGCGATGGCCTGGAGGCCGGACTGCGGTACCTGGTGCGCCAAAGCGTCGCCATCGGCGGCGGCACAACGGAGATGGCGCGCAACGTGATCGGGGAGCGGGTGCTGGGCTTCCCGCGTGAGTACGCCGCCGACCGAGGGGTGCCGTTCAACCAGGTGCGACACGGCAAGGACTAGTCCTCGGCGAAGACGTCCTCGCTATCGCCGCTGTTGACGGGTATCTGGACCATCGACAAGATGTGATGGGCGGGGCTGCCGGGCGGGGCGATCAGCACGCAATCGCCGCCCTGTCGCAACGCCCGGTCACGGGCGGCCGCAAGCGCGCTGACGCCCGCGGACCCCAGGTGGGTGACGGCGCTGAGATCGATCGCCAAAGGGGCTATGCCCGAACGGCTTTCGACGGCAATCAGGCGGTCGAGCGTGGACGCGGTGTTGGAGTCGACGTCACCGCTGACGACGATCTGGCCGGGTTCGCGGACGGTCGAGACGAATTCGTTGTCACTGGCCCGGCGGTAGGTTGCCCGACTGACGATCGTGTCGGTGACGAAGTTGGCCGGTCGCGATAGCCGGTGCGTCACGCTGGCCGTCGTGCCGTTGTCGCTGCGGGTGATGAGGGCCTGGGAAACCAACGCCTCTGCCATCGCGAGCCCGCGCCCGCGACCCTGTTCGCCTTCACGGTGATCCTTCCAGTGTCCGCGGTCGATCACCGCGGCGTACATGTTGCCATCGCCGGACAGCGATGCTTCGACAACGACGCCGTCGGAAACCTCGGTGCCGTAACCATGTTCGACCGCGTTCTCGACGAACTCGGAGATCGCGTGCACGACATCAGAGATGTCGTCGGCGTCGGCGCCGACATCGGAAAGCCAGCCGCGAAGCCGGGAGCGCACGGTCCGTGCGGCGTGGATCGTCGCGTCCAGCGTCATGTGCAGCGGAGCCGGGGGAGTGCGGCGCTGCGCGGCCAGCAGCGTGACGTCGTCGCTGTAACCGGTTGACCGGAGCAGCAATTCGAGCGTCTCCGAACAGATACGGTCGATGGTTCGCGTCGGCGCATCGATGACGAACCCGCCGGCACCGGCGGAGATGTTGGCGGCCAGGTCGGCGAATTCCGCGGTGCTGGCGCCCAATGGGCGCCCGGGCCGCTCGATCAGGCCGTCGGAATAGAACAGGATCGAATCGCCGACGTCCAGCATTTCGCTGCGAACCGGAAAACCGACGCGGCTGCCGAGCGGACCGGCGCCCGACGGCTCGACGTAGTGTGCGCTCGAGGCTGCGCTCACCACCAGCGGCGGTGGATGCCCGGCGGTGCAGTACTGGAGTTCACCGGTGTCGTAGTCGAGTGAGCCCACGCACAACGTGGCGGACTTCGACCCGGGCACCTGTTCGTGGAACCGGTCGACGGCCTCGAGCGCTTCGGTGATGCTGTAGCCCTGCGATATCTGCATTCGCAGCGCGGTGCGCAACTGCGACATGACCGCCGCCGCTTCGACGCCGTGGCCGACCACGTCGCCGACCACGAGCACCAGCCGGTCCCCGAGGGGTATCGCGTCAAACCAGTCGCCGCCGGCCGCGGTGTCTTCGGTGGCGACCAGGTACTGCGCGGTGATGTCGGCGCCGGGAACCACGGGGACCGACGAGGCCAGCAGCGCCTGCTGCATGACGATGGCGGAATCGCGGACGTTGCGATAGCGCTCGGAGAGTTCCTCGATGCGGGCCTCGGCGGCCAACCGCGCCTGCACCCGATCCGTGACGTCGTCGAAGATGATCTGGACGCCCTCGATCGCTCCGCCCTCGCGGCGACGAGCGGTGACGAGGAAGTCGAAGTAGCGCTCCTCGAGTCCGGTTCCTTCGAAGTCGGCCTGCAGGCGCCACTCGGCCCCGGATTGCGGCTCGCCGGTCTCATAGACCCGGTCGAGCATCTGGAAGATTTGCTGGCTCTCCAGCTCGGGATAGATTTCGCGCGCCAGCATTCCTACCGGGTTGAGCGCCGGATTCAGGGCGCGGTAGGCGGCGTTGGCCGCGACAAAGCGATGTTGCGGCCCTTCCAGACCGATCAGCATCGCGGGGACCTTTTCGAAGATGCGACGCACGTCGTCGGCCGCACCAACGATCTTGTCCCAGTCCTTTTCGGCCACCATCTGGCCGTCCCTCCTGAGCCTCCCGGCGGGCCTTTCCATGGACCGAGAAATCCACCAACGCGCGGTTCTATTCGACACGCGTAAGTAATCAGATTAGCAATGGCTCGAGGGTGCTTCGAGCATCAGTTTGCTAACGTCCGGGGAACTCGGTAACCCGTTCTCAACCCACCGACGTGGCCAGCGCGGTGTCGATGGTCGGATGCAGGGGCAATGCGCTGCCGAGATTGCACGCCTGGATGACCCGGGCAACGCCGGGATCGCAGCTGACCAGCCGTAGTGCGATGCCGCGAGACCGGCAGCGTTCGGATGCGGCGGCCAGGACCGCGAACGCGCCGCAACCCATGAAATCGAGGCCGTTGATGTCGACGATGAAGGGTCCCGGCGCGGTGGCGACCGCGGCCGCCTCCGTGACCAGCCCGCGCCAGGTGTGCTCGTTGGAGGCGTCGACCTCGCCGCCCGCGCGAATGATCACGACCGGGCCGCTGCGCTGGGTTGCCGCCCGTAGCGTGCTGTGCGGATCGCCCAGCTCGGAAACCAGCCGGGGGCTCAGCGTGACTCTGGTTACTGACGACTCGACCGGAGCAAGATTCACGTGCGCTCCTAACCCGCAGGGAAGATTCTTTTCTATAGCAAGGTCGAAGGCCGCGTCTATAGTCCGGCTTTCGACCAGGACATACCAAAGTGCCCGCCTCCGAGCGACAACGCAGACGGGATGTCGCTCGGAGGCGGGCAGTGCTTGGTACCGGATCAGGCCGAGACGGGCTTCTTGGCCGGCTTGGAGACCTTCATCAGCTCCATTAGGTTGCCGCCCATGATCTTCGCCTTGTCCTCGTCGCTGAAGCCGTCGAGCTCGTCGACGAAGCTGATCGGGTCCTTCAGGCCCTCAGGGTGCGGCCAGTCCGATCCGAACACCACCCGGTCGGTGCCGACCATGTTGACGATCTCGGTGAATCGGTCCTCCCAGAACGGGCTGACGTAGACGCACCGCTTGAAGGTCTCGATCGGGTCCTCGGTGAATGCCTGCGGCATCTTCTTGTAAACGCCTTTAAGGCCTTTGAACAACGTCGGCACCCAGTCGGCGCCGTTCTCGATGGACAGGATCCGCAGGTCGGGGTTGCGCGATAGGGCGCCGTGGCAGATCAGGGCACCGAACGCGTCCTCAATCGGCCGGTGGCCCATCGCCAGGCTGCGGAAGGCGGTCGGCTTGAACGGCAGGAACTCGTCGCCGGGCTCCCAGATGTTGAGCAGCTCGGAGTAGCCGCTGTCCGAGGCGTGCATCGAGACCGGGATCTCGGCGCGCACACAGGCCTGCCAGAACGGATCGAATTCCTCCAGGCCGAACGACCGGCTGCCGCGGTATCCGGGCACCGGCGCCGGGCGGACCAGCACGGTGCGAGCGCCGCGCTCCAGGCACCATTCCAGCTCTTCGAGCGCGCGGTCGATGATCGGCAGGGTGATCACCGGGGTGGCGAATATGCGGTCCTGGTAGTTAAACGACCACTGCTCGTGCATCCACTCGTTGAGCGCGTGGATGACGTCGTGGGTCATCTCCGGGTCGTCCTTCATGCGTTCTTCGACCAGGCTGGCCAGCGTCGGGAACATCAGGGCATAGTCGATGCCCAGCTCGTCCATCACCTCGAGGCGCGCGCCCGGCTCGCGAAATGCGGGGATGGCCTTCATCGGCTCGCCGAGGATCTCGCGGTAGCTCTTGCCCTGCGAGCCGTTGCGGAAGTAGTCCTCCTGGGCGCCCGGACGAGCCACCACCTCGAAGGTGGGGTTGGGGATGTAGTCACTGATGTGTCCGCGCACCACGATCTTGGTGCGGCCGCGAACCTGCACGTAGTCGATGACGTTTTTGCGCTTCTCCGGCAGGAATTTGGTCAGCGCCTCCTGCGGCTCGTACATGTGGTTATCGGCGTCGAATACGGGAAAGGGAAGCTCGCGAGACGGCATAGCGATCTCCTTGAAGGCTGGATTCTCTTTGGGCGGTAATGACGTTACCACCGCTGTGCAATAACGTGTATCGGCGTTAGGTGTACGCCCGGAGACCCTTGGGTGTTTCGCCGTTGATGATGGCGAAATTCACCGTCGCCGTCGCGGCCACCTCGTCGTCGCCGTCGCCGTAGATGTCGATTTGCATGACCATCGCCCGCCGGCCGGCGCGCAGCATCCGGGGCACCGCGAACGCGGCGCCCTGCCGGATAGGACGCAGGTAGCGGACGAACAGATCCGCGGTCGTCATGGTGGTGCCCGGCTCCAGAAAATCCAGCCCGTACTGGCCGCCCGCGACGTCGACGAGGGTGGCGATCAGGCCGCCCTGCAGCGCCCCAGAAGTGTTGACCACGTTCGGACTTACCGGCATCGTCATCGCGAATTCGCCGTTGCGGGAGCCCGCGCGCAAGCCGATCTGGGCGAACAGCTCGGCCAGCGAGGGCGTGCCGGCTTCGTCGTCGACGTCGCGGATGCCCAGCGCGCGACTGAGGAAGTCGTACAGCTGGCCGGCGTCGATCGGGGTCCCGTTCAATTCGGTGCCCAGCCAATGCAACCGCTGCGCCCCGACCATCGTCTGCATGACGATGGCCGCCGACGCCGCGACATCGAGCCCCGGATTGAACACGCCTTCGGTGATTCCTTGGCCGACGATGTCGCGAACCAGTTGATGCAATGGGGACAGCACGCGGGCATATTCGCGGGGACGCGTCTCGGCCAGATGTTGGTTATACAGACCCAGCGCCCGGTTGAGGCTGTCCTGGGTGGTGGATTCCGGTTGCTGGCTGATGCGGTCGAGCAGCAGCTTCAGGGCGGATGTGCTGTCCAGCCCGTTGATCTCGGCGCGCCAGCTGCGCACCGATTGCGAAATGGTCCTGTCGAAAAGCGCCAGCAACAGTTCGTCCTTGCTGCTGAAGTGCTGGTAGAAGGCCCGCAGCGAAGTCTTGGAGCGGGCGACGATCTCCTGCACGGTGAAGTCGGTGCGCCCCGTCTCGCGCAGGATCTCCACTGCTGTCTTGATGAAGCGGTCGCCGCGTGTTACCTCGGCTTCATCGCTGGGGGCGGTCATGTGCGCTAGGTCCCCTTCCGTCGCGCATGCGTGCGCGTCGAGAATGAGGTTACCGCGCGGGCCGGCGTGTCGTGAGGTGTCGGCCGGCCGGTACGCCCGGCCGCCAGGGGTCGGGCGGAAACCTATTCAGGGGTTTCGGTCTCGACGTCGATCGTCTCGACCTCGGCTGCGCCGTCGCTTTCGGCCTCGGGGGACCGCTTCTTCAGTTTGCTGGCCAGCACCGCGACACCGCCTGCCGCGAGCAGCAGCGGCCATTCGACGACGGCGATCAGGCCAACTGCCGCGGCGACGACGGCGGTCCGAGGGCGGATGTGGCCTTCCCGCATTCCAGTGCGAATGTCCCTCGTTGTAACAACGACGCCCTCGGCGACCGCGGTCCCGATCTGGCTAACTGTTGAAACCGTTTGGTCGGCAACCGAGTTCGCCGATTTAGTGGCTCGTTCGATGAGCGTCACTGTGCCCTCCCAAGATTCGAGTTGTTGTGTGCGTGGCCAATAATTTGTCGTCCGTTTGCTTTTCAGAAGCTCTAAGTGGCGCTCTTAGATCCTCTCAGTCCTTACGGTGTAGCACGCACGTACTACTTCGACGAGTCTGCTGCGTGAATCTGCAATGTCAAAGCTAACTATCGTGAGAGGGCGTAAAGCGCAATATGGTCATCGAGCCGATCGTCTCGGGGCTTCGAATGGTGGTCGCAGGCGGCGCAGCCGCGGCAGCTGAGTTGTTGGGCGGGGACCGTCCCCGCCGCCGCTGGTCCGGCAATGGCCGGGGGTGGATTGAGCTGCGTATGCCCGAGGCGACCCGCTCGTCCGAGTACGAGACCGTCCTGGAAAGGACGATCGGCAGCACCCTTGGTGTCACACGCACCCAGGTGAACTGGCCGCTCGCGCGCCTGATTGTCGACATCGACGAAAACGGGCCTACCGTAGACGATTTGGCGCTGATGGTGGAGGCGATCGAGCGGGCCTTCACCGCCAAAGCCGATCGAAGCAAGTCGGCTGACGAGTTCGGTTCGCAGACCCCGGACCGGCTGCCGGTGATCGACATCCCCGGGGATGGCGCGGAAGTCGTCAATCGGATGAGCCTGCTGGGAGCCAAGGCCATCTCGCTCGGTGTGACCACGTTCTTGCAGGTGACGCGGACGCCGAGACTGCCGCGGGCCTTTGCCGCCGCGACCACTTTCGCCGAGGCGCAGCCCGACGTCCGCCGGGTGTTCGAGCGGGCCCTCGGGCGCGGGCGCGCCGACGCACTGCTCGCGTTGGGCACCGCCGTCACACAGTCGCTCGGCCACACCCCGTCGGTGATCGCCGCGGACATGTGCCTTCGCAGCCTGCGCCTCATCGAGGCGCTGTCAGCCGTGGAGGCCTGGAACGAGCACGAACCCAACCTCGCGCTCAGCGCGCAGTGCGAGCCGCACCCGGAAACGTCGCGGCCCCGCCCGGTGCCGGACACCGCGTCGGAGAACTACGCCCGCGCGGCTACCGCGGCCGGCCTTGCCGGCGCCATCGCCCTGACCGTCAGCGGCGGCGCGATGCTCGCGAGCGAGGCGGTCATCGTTGCCGCGCCGCGGGCGCTGAACTACGCGCGCGAGTCGTTCGCCACCACGTTCTGCGCCGGCTTGAACCGCTACCACCACACCCTGGTGATGCGACCCGACGCGATCCGCCGCCTGGACGGTGTCGACGTGCTGATCGTCGAGCCCGCGGTGCTGATCGGTGAGGCCCTGCGCGTCGCCGAGATCAGCGGCGTCGACGGTGAACTGCGCACCAAGGTATGGCAGTGTGCCCAAACGGATGTCAACGACGGCCTGCTCGGCCCGGGTGTCCACGCCGGCTGCTCGCTGTCGCCCGCGCATCAGCTGCCCGAGCTGGAGGACCTCGAGGTCGTGGTGGCGCGCAATGCCGACCCGTACGCCGAACCGCTGATGGCCGCCGCGCGTGCCGCCGATCTCAAGCTCATCTCGGTGGATCAGGCCGATGCCGGCCACCTGCGGGGGACATTCGACGAACTGCTGCCGTTCGACGACGCCGACGTGGACCTGACCATCTTCGGAGCGGTCCGGCAATTGCAGGCCGACGGAAAGATCGTCGCCGTGATCGGGCGTGATCTTCGGCTTGCCTTCGCGGCCGCGGACCTCGCGCTGGGGGTTTGGCCTGCCGGGCGCGCGGCGCCCGCGTGGACGGCCGACGTCCTGATCCCGAATCTGAAGGTTGCCTGCCGGATCATCGATGCCATCCCCGCGGCCAAATCGGCCGCGCGTCGAGGCGTCGAGTTAGCCGCTGCCGGAACGCTTCTCGGCTCACTGACGCTGCTGCCCGGAGTTCGGGCAGCGGGCGTGCGCCCCAGCATCGCGGCTGCCGCCATCGCACTCATCCCCGGATACGTGATCGGGCGGGGTGTGGCGATGCAGCCCGATCCGGCGGCTGCCTCCGACACCGAATGGCATGCCCTGGATGCCGACCAGGCGCAGGAACAGATTCGGGTGCTGTGGCCCGAGCTCGCCGACTCCACCGGTCCCGTCGCCCCGGCAGCGCAGCTGCCGAAGACCCGGATGCAGGCGCTGGCCGCCAAATTCGCGGACAGCGGCAAGGATGTCGTGGACGCGATGTGGCATGAGATGCAGGATCCGCTCACGCCGATCCTTGCCACCGGCGCCATGGCGAGCGCGCTTGTCGGTTCGCCGATGGACGGTGTGCTGGTCGGGATCGTGCTCGTCGGTAGCGCCGCGATCGCCGCGGCGCAGCGACTCAGCTCGGATCGTCAGCTGAACAGACTGCTCAGCGCCCAGACGCCGCCTGCGCGCGTCCTGACCGGCCCCGACCAGTTCGAGCTCATTGCCACCGAGCACCTGACGCCGGGGAGGATCATCGAGGTCCGGTCCGGCGAGCTGGTCCCCGCCGACGCCCGCGTGCTGAGCGCGGTCGCCGTGGAGGTGGACGAATCGTCGCTGACCGGTGAGTCGTTGCCGGTGACCAAGAACCCCGCGCCGACGCCGGGCCGACCGCTGGCCGAACGTGCCTGCATGATCTACGAGGGCTCGACCGTGCTCAGTGGGGTGTGCCGCGCGGTGGTCATCGCGGTCGGTGACTCGACCGCCGCGGGCCGGGCCATGGCGCTGGCTCCGCGCCGGCGCGACGAGGTGGGGCTGCACGCGCAGCTGGCCGCGGTGACCGCGAAAGTGCTGCCGTGGACCCTCACCGGTGGCGTGGGCGTGATCGCCACCGCGTTGCTGCGAGGCTCGGGCATCAAAGAGGCCGTCACCAGCGGTGTGTACTGTGCGGTCGCCGCGGTGCCGGAAGGCCTTCCGTTGGTGGCGACGCTGGCTCAGCGCGAGGCGGCCAGGCGATTGACCGAGCGCAATGTTCTGGTCCGCGCGCCGCGGTCGGTCGAGACGCTCGGTCGTGTCGAGGTGGTCTGCTTCGACAAGACCGGAACGCTCAGCGAAAACCGGTTGGTGGTAACGAACATCTCCGCACAACCAGGTTTCGACGAGGACGTGATTCTCGAGCGTGCGGCGCTGGCGACCCCGGTGGCGCTGACCGAGCACGCTCCGCTGCAGGCGACGGATGCCGCGGTGGTCAACCGGGCCGGAAGCCAGCCCAAGCGCGACCGCGAGTTGCCGTTCCGCGCCGGCCGGGCCTACGCGGCGGGACTGGACGGCGACACCCTGGCGGTCAAGGGCGGACCGGAAATCGTCCTATCCGCGTGCGTCGAGGGTCAAGACGACGACCTTCGCGAGGAGCTGTTGGCACACGTCCACGGGATGGCGACCCAAGGCCTTCGGGTGATCGCGGTCGCCGACAAGACGCTGACCGACGATGAGCTTGAGATCGCGCAGGACAAGGGCCTGGAACCGTTGTGCCGCAACGGCCTTCGCCTGCTGGGCTTCCTCGGGATCACCGATACCCCCCGGCCCGACGCGCGGGAGCTCCTGCTCGGCTTGGCCAAACGGGACATCGGCGTACGCGTGATCACCGGTGACCACCCGGCCACCGCCCGCGCCATTGCCCGCGAGATCGGGCTCGACGTGCCCGAGGACTGCATCATCACCGGAGCGCGCTGGGAGCGGTTGTCGATCGCCGAACGGGCCGAGGTCGTCAAGACCAACGTGATCTATGCGCGTATGTCGCCGGAGCAGAAGGTCCAGATCGTGCAGCAGATCAGCAATTCCGGGGTGGTGACGGCGATGGTGGGCGACGGTGCCAACGACGCCGCGGCCATCCGTGCCGCCGCGGTGGGCGTGGGCGTGTCCTCGCACGGCAGCGACCCGGCGCGCGGCGCCGCGGACGTGGTGCTGACCGAGGGCCGCGTCGGAAGTCTTCTCGAGGCGATCGAGGAAGGGCATCGGCTGTGGCAGCAAGCACAGGCCGCGGTTGGAATGTTGTTGGGCGGCAACGCCGGTGAAGTGGCTTTCAACATGTACGGGACGATGGTCCGCGGCATGGCGCCGCTGACGGCACGGCAGATCCTGCTGGTGAACATCCTGACCGACGTGTTCCCCACGACGGCCGTCGCGGTGAGCGCGGTGCGCAACATGCGACCGCCGTCGGAGCGTGGGATCAACATGGACGATCTGATGGAGACCGTGGCTATCCGCGGGGCCGCCACCACGATTGGAGCAAGCACCTCGTGGAGTCTGGCCACCTTTACCCGCGCCGCCCCGCAGCGTGCGGCAACGGTCGGTCTGGTCGGCCTGGTCACCACGCAGCTCGGGCAGACGTTGCTGGATTCGCGCGATCCGCTCGTGGTCAGCACTGTCGTCGGCACATTCGTCGCGATGGGCGCCCTGATCACGACCCCCGGCCTTAGCCAACTCGTCGGTTGCGTGCCGCTGGGTCCGCTGGGGTGGATCGAAGGTGTGGCCCCGGCCGTGGCGCTGACCGTGCTCACGGCCGCCAAGCCCGACCTGTTGATCCGGATGGCGGCGATGATCGGGAAACGCGTCTCAAAGTACGGCGGGGAGGCTGACAACGTCTTGAACAACATGGTGGGCTCGCTCACGACGTGGGCCCAGGAGCTCCCGGGTATGGACAGCGGCAATGGCGCCAAGGGGGAGCGGGCACCACAACTGGAACTCACACCAGCCGGTTAACCGACGACACAACAGAGAGAGACAGACATGACCACGCTGGACGAAGAACAAAACGGCTCGGCTGCAACGGATTCCGACTCGGACAAGCTCCATGACGAGCTGCACGACGAGTTGCACGAAGAGCTCCATGACGAGCTACACGATGAGCTCCATGACGAGTTGCACGAAGAGCTCCACGAAGAGCTGCAGGAAGAGCTGCGGTTCGGACCGAGTTTCGCGCAGCGGTGGGCGGCCTACGCCGAGGCGCACCCGAACTCCAAGCGCGCCCGTACCCTGCGCACCCTGCGTGAGTTGGAGTCACGGGCGATCGATTTGCCGGTCATCGGGAAGTTCCACCGGCCTGACAAGCACGATGTCGTCTACGTCGCGGGACTGACCGCGCTGCTGGTGTTCGGGGCGGTCGAGCTGCCGATCGCACTCGTCGTCCTGGGCGGCCACGTACTGGTCAAGCAACACTCCAGCCGTTCGCTGGCGGCGGTCGGTGAAGTCATGGAAGACGTCTTCGGCCACCACGTCTAGAAGGGTGGTGGCTCGCCGTCCGGCGGTCCGCCCTGCGAGGTGAGTTGTGTTGCGGCCGAAGCCGTCTGGAGCTGGTTGCGGGCTTGCCGGTTTCGCCGCCGTTCGGCGGTGAGGTAGTCAGCGCGGCTTTGGGCTCGGGTGCGGCGCCGCTGCGGCATCATGGCGTAGCGATCGGTGCACCCGTCGGGAGGGATGTCCGGAGTCACCTCACCGGTGGGAGCGCACAACTGCGGGAATAGCAGTGCGCTACCGGGAGCGGTCACATGCGTGCGCCCGGACGGCGAAGTCCAGAGCACCGTGCCGTCGGCAAGCTGCCGATCTCGCCAGCCCCAGAAGGTCTTGACCAAATGATGTTGGCGGCAAAGGCATTTCAGATTCGACGCGTGGGTAGCTCCGCCTTGGGAGTGCGGGACGGTGTGGTCGAGATCGCTTGCGGTGGCCGGGTGGTCACATCCGGGGAATCGACAGGTCAGGTCACGGCAACGCACGAAATCAGCCAGCGCCCGCGACGGGACGTAACCACGTTCGGGCGGTGCGTCGCCGGGATGCACCAGCGGCCGAAGCTTCGCCGTGTCGGCCAGTTGTGCGATCAGCTCGGCGGGGATGAGCACATCGGTGCCGATGAGTGCGCCGGGCTCCGGTGCCGTGCCGTCGACGGTGGACTGGTTGGCGACAACATGGATGACCACCGGGCTCGGCACCGGCGTCGTGCCCGCGTGGCAGGTCGGCTGCCCGCAGCGGCACTGCAATCTGTCCGATCCGGCTGCCAATGCGCCCAACGCATCGGCGCGGCGCTGTTTGACGGTGCGCGGGTCTCGCTCGCACACGGTGCGCGCCAACGTATTCAAGCGCGCGTCCACCCCGCGCGCATCAGTGGTGACGAGGCGGCCGAACACCTCTGTCAACCCGTTACCGCCGTCCCAGAGCGAGAACTCGCGATCGGCCTGGTGTTCGCGGGTTCGCCGAACGGCGTCGCGGTCCGCTCGGGCCACGACGCGGTCCACCGCGGCGCCCAATCGGCCCCGCGTCATCGATGGCCACTCACGAACTTTCATCGCCAGTTTGGTGTCCACCGCGGCCACGACCTCGGGGTCGGTGATCAAGTCAGTGCGGTACACGATGGTCTGGAATGTCGAGTAACTGATGTCGCCGGCGACCAACGCGGCGCCTATGCGCGGCAACCGATTTCGCATGGCGCGCGAATAGTTCAGATAACTCGACGCCAGCGCTTGGCTGATGTGCAGGGCCGCGGCGATCTCCGCGGAGATGGCGTCCCACGTGTCGGTCGCCCAGGACTCCCGTTCCCCGCACTCGCGCAGCCGCAGTGAATCGAGTTCGCCGATCGCCGCGAGCCGCGCCCCCGCCGACTGGTTCTCCGCACGTGACGCCGCGCAGATCCGGTCGATGATCCGCGCAGCGAACCGAGGCGATTCTTCGAACATACATTCGATTATAATGGACAGGTCCGACCGCGTTGGCTCGTCTGAAATACGCGCGAAAGGGTGCTTCGTTGCCTCACTGGAAATGCGCGCGTACAGGCCCAGTGGATGGGGTTGACGTTGGCACAGCGCAGAGCAATCACCGAGACGGCGTCTTCCCGCTACCAGCAGGCGAGCAAGCGTGCTAAGAGTCGGATCCTCGTCGGCGCCGTCGACGTCTCCTATTGCCGCGAGGGCGGGATCGCGCACTCCGTTCGACGTTTCACCATCTGCACGCATGCCGGAGATAAGGACTGCAAAGGTAGGACGAATGGAAAGTGAACGCTACCTCATGTCGGCGTTTTGGGCTGTCTGCCAGATCGCTGCGGCCGTCGTTCTCATCACCGTAAACTGGCGAGCCGCCAACGGTCGGCTAAAGCGCAACCAGTGGACCGGAATCCGCACACCATCGACGATGAGCAGCGATCAGGCTTGGGTGGCGGGCCACCGCGCCGCGTTGCGACTGACGCCGCTGTACATCTTTTTCACTGCGACAACGCTTGTCGCGCTTCTGGTCGCCACCTTGTGGGGGTGGTCGTTCGGCGTCACCATGCTTGTCGGAGTCGGTGGCCTACTAGTTTCGGTTCCTGTCGCGCTCTACAGTGCCATCGTCGCCGGCCGAGCCGCGAAATCGATAGGCGGCGATCCCGGGGATCGGCGACCGCGTTGAGGATTCGCCTCCTGGTCGGTTTGGCCGCCATCGCGGTGTCCGCGAGTATTAGCGTCGCGACGCTCAGCCCTCGCGGGCCTTGATCATCGCCGAGCGATTGACCTTGGTGGCCGCCGTGCGGGGAATCTCGTCAACGAACTCGACCGTCTTGGGTGCCTTGTAGGGCGCCAGCCGGTTTTTGGCGTACTCGATCACATGTTCTTCGGTGACCTCCACGCCGTCGGCGGCTTGCACGACCGCGTGTACGCGGCGGCCCCACCGCTCGTCGGCGAGTCCGATGACCACGACATCGGCGATGCCGGGGTGTCCCGCGAGCGCCGATTCGACTTCGGCGGGAAAGACATTCGCGCCGCCGCTGACGATCATGTCGACGCGGCGGTCGACGATGTAGAGAAAGCCGTCCTCGTCGAGGTGGCCGATGTCGCCGGCGGACCGGAACCCGTCGTCGGTCGACGGCAGCGGCGGCGCCCCACCGAGGTAGCGGTAGCCCGCACTCATCACCGAACGCAGGTAGACCTCACCGTGTTCGCCGGGGCCCAGCGGGTTCTTGTCGGCATCCAGGATCCGGATCTCGGTGTCGCGGAAGCCGCGACCCACACTGCCGGGATGCGCCAGCCATTCGTCGCCGCGCAATGCGGTCAGGCCGAGATTCTCGGTCATGCCGTAGGCCGTCACGATCTGCTCGGGGCTGAGCAGTTCGAACCAGGTGTGCAGCAGCGACGGCGGCATCACCGCGGCGCCCTGCAGGATGAACACGACGCTGGACAGGTCGCGTTGCGCGATGTCGGGCAGGGCCGCGATGCGCGCCAGCATCGTCGGCGTGGCCGTGAAATTGGTGATCCGGTAACGCTCGATCGCGTCGACAAACACTGCCGCGTCGAACTTTTCGAGGATCACCAGATGGTCGCCGCTGAGCAGCATCAGGAAGGTCGCGAAGCCGTTGGTGTGATACATCGGCGCGGGGACCAGGATCGTCTGCGGCTTGTCCACCGGCGTCCAGTTGGACAGAAACGGTTCGCCGTGCTGCGGTATCCACAGCGACGGAGCCAAGCTGAGGATCACCTTGGGTACGCCCGTCGACCCACTGCTACAGATTCCGTTGGCATGCGGGGAAACGGCTTCGGGCAGCGGGCCGGTCGATTCCGCGGCGGCCCGGGCCTCCAGCTCCCACCGGCTTGTCTCGTCGACGACGACGGCGGGATCGATCACCGCGCGCACTCGGTCCCGCTCCCATTCGGGCAGATCCCAGTGCATGGGGATCGGGACCGCGCCGATTTTCCAACACCCCAGCGTGGCCAGTACCAGGTGCTGTGAGTTTGGGATAGCAAGCGCGACAAGTGAACCCGTTTCGGCCCCGCTGGCGGCAAGGGCCCGTCCCCACTGGTTGGCGCGGGCGTCGAGCTCGCGAAAGCTCAGCGTCTGCGTGGTGCCGTCCAGCGCGACGATCGTCACCGCCGGCTGGTCGCCGAGCTCCTCGGCGAGCTCGGCCAGTTTGGTTCCGAACGGGACCCCGTCCTCGAACGGGTTCGGCGTCGCCGAGGCTTCGGCGGGCTGGGTGCTCACGCTGATACCGGCTCCGTGAACAGGGTTTCCAGAGAGCCGTCGCGGACGTCGGAGATCAACCGCAGCCCGAGCGCCTCGGCGCCCAGCGGAAGACGGATCAGCGGCTGGGTGTGCCGGTCGAGCACGCTGACATCGGACTCGTCGCAGAACCCCAGGGCACCGAGCAACTGATGCGAGGTGCGCAGCACTTGCCGTGCGGTGTCGGCGGCCTTGAACCGCAACACCAGCGCGTCGGCGGAATGCACCCGCACCGGCAGTGATTCGGGGCGGCAAATGGTGTATTTCGCCAGTTCGTGCAGGCCGCGTATCGCGACGGAGGCATCCGCGACGGCGAACCGGACAGCCTGGAAGTCCGCCAGCGGCTTGCCGAACTGGATGCGTGCTTGCACATGGTCAGTGACGATCTGCAGCGAGCGCTGCATCGCACCCAGAATCCGCCATGATCCCAGCACGAGATGAAGATTAATGTCGGCGACCGGAACTGTCCCGTCGGGTGTGCTGATTGAGGCCGGCACCAGGAACGGCCCCAATTTGGCGTTGGTCCGCGACGCGATCCGCAGCCGGTAGCGATTACCGTCCAAGTCCGCGGCGATCCAGTCGCCGGGCAGGTCGCCGTGGTCGATGCGCGGCGCCTCGGGGTCGACCAGGGCCAGCCGGGCACCGTCGATCGCCAGCAGCTCCTCGACGAGGGGATAGGGCAACGCGTGCGCACCGGCGCTTTGGCACAGCACCGCCGCGGCCAGCATGTCGTCGGGACCGGACCGGACGTCGAGTTCGAACGCGCCGAGCTCGCTCAGCGCCACGCGCGCCGCGTCCCGGACGCTGTCGTCTCGCTCGGCCCGCAGGGCGGCCGCTGGCCCGCCCAGCCGATCGAACCTTTTGGCCGCGACCGCCGCGAAGTCACTAATATCTTGTGGCAGTGTGGTTTTCACCGGCGTTCTCCCAGAGCGTCTCGTGCCACCAGCATCCGCTGCACCTCGATGGTGCCCGATGCCACAGTGGCCGCTTGTGCGTATCGCCAATGGTCTTCAATCGCCCCGTGCAGTGCCGACGACGCCCCGCTGTCCAGCGCCACCGGTCCCAGCACGTCGAACAGCAACTCGGCGACCTGTTGATCGCAGGTCGTGGTCGCGATGCGGGCGGCGCTGGCCGCCGCCCCCGCCGACGGATCGTCCTGCAGCGACACCGCGCGGTAGGCCAGCAGCCTGGCCACTCGCAAGTCGACAAGTGCCCGGACCCACCGGGCCCGAAGCGTTTCGGGCAACCGGTCCCAGTCCTCGCCGAGCTCGCTTTGCATGCGGTGCAGCAGCGACTCGCAGCGTGCGTAGCGCGCGATTCCGACCCGCTCGAACGCGAGCGCTTCACGCATCACCCGCCAGCCGTCACCGACCTCACCGAGCACATCGCCGGGGTACGCCGGTACGCCGTCGAGGAACATCTCGTTGAGGTGATGCGGGCCCAGCATCGACGGGATCGGCCGTACCGTGAAGCCGGGCCGATCCATCGGGATCAGAAAGAGAGTGAGCCGCTTGTGCTTTGGCGCGTCGGGGTCGGTGCACGTCGCCAGTACACACCACGACGCCATCTGGGCGTACGACGTCCACACCTTCTGGCCGGTGATGCGCCACCCCTGGGCGTCGGCCACGGCGCGAGTACGCAACGAGACGAGGTCGGATCCGGCCTCCGGCTCGGAAAAGCCTTGGCACCAAATCACATCGCCGGAGGCAATGGCGCCCAGGTGTTTGGCCTTCTGCTCTTCGGTGCCGTAGCGCATCAGTGCCGGACCGACCCAGTTGATGCCCATGTATTGCGGACCGCGCGGCTCGTGCTGAGCCCACATCTCCTCGCGTAGTACGGTCTGCTGCCAGACCGAACCACCGCCGCCGCCATGCTCTTTCGGCCAGGCCAGCGCCAGCAGCCCCTCGACGGCGAGCAGCTTGCAGAACGTCTCGGTGGTGGCGAGGTCCTCGGGATCCTCCGTGCAGGCCCCGAGGAAGTCGGGTGGCACGTGATGAGCGATCAACTCTCGCAGCCGGTGTCGCAATTCGACGGCGTCGTCGCCGAGGTCGTAATCCATCATTATCCCTTCGGCAGCCCGAGTAGTCGCTCGGCGATGATGTTGCGCTGCACCTCCGAGGTCCCGCCGTAGATGGTGGCGGCGAGCGCGTCCTGGCGTTCGAACAGCAGATCCGGGTCGCTGGCCGAGCCCGGTCCTTCGGCGGCGGCGGCGAGTTCCCAAACCCGTTGCAAGGTAACCGATCCGAGTAGTTTCATGATGTCGGCTTCCGGGCTGCCGCGGCCTGCCAGTTCGTTGCCCAGCGCACGGTATCCGGTGGCCCGCAGTGCTTCGGCATCGGCGAGCAGCGACCCGAGTTCGGCGCACAAGCCCTGGTCTTCGGCGCCGTTGCCGGCCTTGCGCACCGCGTCGAGTCCGCGCTTGATTTCAACCCAGTTCATGATCCAGATCATCTGGCGCTCGTGGTGCAACGACGACAGCGCAACGTTCCAGCCGCCGTTGACCGGGCCCAGCAGGTTCTGCACCGGGATCTCGACGTCGTCGAGGAAGACTTCGCAGAACGTCTCATCGGAGATCGACGACATCCGGATGGGTTCGATGCGCACACCAGGGGAGTGCAGGTCGAGGATCAGGCACGAGATGCCACGGTGCTTGGGCGCGTCCGGATCGGTGCGGGCATACAGCGTGCACCACCGTGATTCGTGGGCCTGTGTGGTCCAGATCTTGTGGCCGTTGACACCGAAGACGTCACCATCGCGCTCGGCGCGGGTGCGCAGTCCGGCGAAATCCGATCCGGCTTCCGGTTCGGACATGCCCAGTGCCCACCACTCGTCGCCGCGCAGCAGGGGCACGAGCAGGCGTTCGATCTGGGCTGGCGTGCCGAACTGGCGGATGCCGGGTGCGGCGACACCCGGCCCTTGAATGTTGGGCAGCTTGGGCGCCGACCGCAGCGCGCCCTCGATTCGTATCTCCATCGCGTCGCGCAGGCCCAGCGATCGGCCGCCATGCTCACGCGGCCAGGTCGGCTGGATCCACCCGGCCTCGAACGCGGCCCGTTGGTGGTCGCGGCGCAGCGCGATGTCCCAGCGATAGCGGCGGTAGTTCTCGTAGTAGTCGTCGGGCAGGAATGCGGCTAACCAGTCGACGTACTCGGCGACCACCTCGGATGGAGTCGTCATGCCGCGCCTCCGGCGAGGAAGCGGCAGCCCACCTCGTGGTAGAGCGCGCGACTGTCTCCCAGCTGCGCCGCACCCTGCCAGGCATGCCGGACATAGAGGTGGGCGTCGTGCTCCCAGGTCTGTCCGAGTGCGCCGTGCACCTGGACGGCGGTGCGGGCACAGTTGGCCGCAGCATCACCGGCCGCCGCCTTGGCTAGCGCCGCGGCCGTCCAGGCGGCCGCGGGTGCGGTGTTCGCCACCGCGAGGCGGGCTGCCGCCGCGTAGGTGAGGCTGCGGGCGCGCTCGACGCCGACGTAGTTGTCGGCCAGCGCGTGCTTGATGCCCTGAAACGCCCCGATCGGCGTGCCGAACTGACGGCGGGACTTCGCGTGCTCGACGGACAGGTGCAAGGCGGCGCCAGCAGTCCCGACCAGATCGGCGGCGACGGCCACCATCGGAGCGGTCAGTGCCGACTCGAGGTCGACGGGCGCCGAGGCCACGGGTTCGGCGTCGATCTCGACGTCGGCTACCGGGTGCGCGGGGTCGGTGGACTCGCCCGCGGTGATCGTCATACCGTCCCCGGTGCGCACCGCCACAGCGACATAGCCGTCGAGGGATTTGGCCAGCGTGACAATCAGCTCTGCGCGGGCCGCGTCGGGGACCGCGACCGCCCGGCCGCGCACCCGTCCGCCGCGCAGTGTCAACGGTGGCTCGGGTAGCCGAGATCCCTTGGCGTGCACCGCCAGGGTGGCGACGACGCCGCCGGCGATGTCGGTGAGCAGCTTGTCCAGACCACAGGCCCGCAAGACGCCCGCGGCCAAACCGACGCTGCTGAGCAACGGAATTGGGGCCAGCGCGGCACCGCATTCCTCGAGAACCAGTGCTTGCTCGACGGGCCCGAAGTCACCGCCGGGTGCGGCGAGTTCGGTCCAGCCCAAGTCGACTACGGTCTTCCACAGAACGCGCCAGCGCTCCGGGTCCGTCAAGGCCTGCCGGGCGGCATCGGGAGGACATTCGGTACGCAGAATGTCGCGCACGGTGTCGCGCAGCGACAGTTGATCCGAAGTCAGTCCGACATCCATAAGACCCCTAACATAATAAAGATAGTAAACTAGCCGCACTGTTGCAATCGGCACGAGCATAGGTGGCGCATGGTCGAGTGGTATCTGTTCCTGCCGCAGGTGCGGTTGTCAGTGGCCGACATCACGGAACGCGCGCGGGCTGCCGAAGCTACTGGCTTCGACGGAATCGCGTTCATCGATCACCTCGAGGCTCCCGGGTTGCCGGGCGAAAGCATTTGGGAGGCAATGGCCGTCGCGACCTGGGTGGCGGCCAACACCGAGCGGTTGCGGGTCGGACACCTGGTGCTGTGCGACGCCTTTCGGCATCCCGCCGTGCTCGCCAAGCAAGCCGTCACCTTGTCGGACGCATCGGGCGGCCGCTTCGATCTGGGCCTCGGTTCGGGCTCCTGGCCCGCCGAGTTCAGCCGATTCGATGTCGGTCAGCAGGATCCGGTGGCCCGCGTCGCGCAGCTTGGCCGTCACCTGGCCCTGATCAGGCAGTACTGGGGCGACGGTGCCGACGACGGCGTGGCTCAGTCACCCCAGCGCAACCATCCGATACCGCTGGTCCTGGGCGGCAGCGGGCCTCGCATGATGGAACTTGTTCGCAATCATGCGGATTGGTGGAACCTGCAGGCCGACTACATCGATCGGCTGGCCACCTTGGCCCCGTCGGCGGGCGACGCCCGAATCTCGGTGCAGCAGATGATCGGGTTCGCGCACTCGGGTGCCGACCCCGAGACCGTGCGCGAAGTCAGCACCCGGCGCTTCGGCGTGCTCGGGGCGGGTCTGGTGTGCGGTGACGCCGACGACCTGACCCGGCATTTCGCGGGCCTGGCCGCCCAGCGGGTGGAGCGCTTCTATGTGTGGTTCGCCGATTTCGCGAAGCCGGAATCGCTGCACCAGTTCGGCGAAACGGTCATCAAGCCGTTCCCTGACGGCGGCGGCGCGCTTCGTTAGGAACGACCGGCGGCCGGGCGTACGGGCCGCGCTGCACCGCGGAAAGCCGGATCTCCGGCAGATCCACCGACGGGTCCACGGTGTCCAGCCAGGCGACCGCCTCGGCGACATCGGAGATCTGAATCGCGAACATCTCGAAGGGAACGTCCTGCAGCATCTCGGTTTCCACCGGGCCCGGCGTCACGATGTGCACGGCGATGCCGTCGCGATCGACTTCGAGCGCCAGGGCGCGGGCGAACGCGTTCATGCCGGCCTTCGACGCGGAGTAGGCGGTGCGGGCCATCATCGGCTCGTGTGCGGCCGACGACGAGATGAAAACGAAGCGGGACCCGGGGCGCATCCGCGGCAGCACAGCGGCGGTCACCACGAAGCACGAATCCAGGTTGGCCGAGATGATGGTCTGCCACTGCTGGAAGGTCTGTTTACGCGCATACGTTCCGCCGAGCGCGCCGGCGGCGTGGACGACCAGGTCGATCGTCTCCAAAGTGCTTATCGCAGTGGAAAATCCGTCTGGATCGGATGCGTCGGCCACGATGTGATGGGCCCCGATCTCCTCGGCCGCCGCGCGTAACGGACCCTCGCGCCGGGCCACCAGGACCACCTCGTAACCGAGTTCGGCGAGCTTGCGCCCGCACCCTTTTCCAATCCCGCCGCTGCCGCCGGTGACCAACGCGGTTCGCATAGGGACTTAGGACTGCCGCAGACCGCGCGGGCGTGACCCCGAACGAGAAAGAGACTGCGGCGACAGGGCGTAGATCCGTTGGCTGGGGCGACCGGCCAGCACATAGGTCTGCGTATCGGCGAGGTGACGTCCCGCGATGCGCCGAGCCCGGTCGACGTCGCCCTCGGCAATCGTCTCGGCGAGTTTGACGTGTGTGTTGAGGACGGCCCGCCGCTGGGTCAGCGAGGGGTAGGTGCCGCGCGCCGCGCTCTCGTCTGCCCATTGACGTTCGTGGCTGCTCCACAGCGTCTCCAGGCTGCCGACGACCGCGATGATGGTGTGGTTTCCGCAGCCCTGCACGATGAGATCGTGGAACTGGCGGCCGATTTCGGTGAACAGTCGCCCGTCGTCGAGGTGCTCGGCCATGGAATCGTTGACCTGCTTGAGTTCCGGCACCAGGGTGTCCGCCCGGTCCGGACGCTGAGCCGCCAGCGCGGCGCACGCGGGCTCCAGCTCCTGCAACGCCATGCCGAGGTCGGCGACCTGAACGGACTCGCTCTGCAGCAACAGCCCGAGCATGTAGGCCGCGCTGGTCTTGGCCGGCGCATGCACGACGGCGCCGCCACGGTTACCGCGGCGCACCGACACCAGCCCCTCGGTTTCCAGGATGCGCAGCGCTTCGCGCAGCGAGACCAGGCTGACGTTGAACTGTTCGACCAGGACTTCCTGGCGCGGCAGGAGATCGCCGTCGGCAAGCTCGCCGTCGATGATTTGCCGGCGCAGTTCGTCGGCTACGATTTCGGCGATCCTCGGCGCCGACAACCGGCGACGGGCATCGGGCCCAATTCCCAGGGTGGTCATCCATTCCTCGCAGGAGCAGCGCCAGAGCGGCGAACCCGCCACACTCAGCTGGCTTAGCTATTTTAGCAGTAATGATATAAATAGCATCTCTGATCGCGTGTCGATCGGAAGGGCGGATGCAATTGAGCCAGGGGTCTGACGACCGTCCGACACCGCTGCACGGGCTGCGGGTCGTCGAGATCAGCGACCGGATAGCTGGCAGCTACTGCGGCAAGTTGCTGGTCGACGCCGGGGCGCGGGTGTGCAAAATCGAACCGCCGCAAGGCGATTGGCTGCGGCGTTATTCGGCGTCATGTTCCAACGTGCCCGACGACGAGCCGTCGCCGTTCTACTGTTATCTCAACGCCGGCAAGCACAGCATGACCTTCGCGCCCGGCTCGCAGCGATTGCGTGCCGAATTGGCCGGCGCCGACGTGATCATCCTCACCGCCGGCCCGTCGCGTGCCGCAGCGCTGGGTATAGATCCGCGCCGGCTGCTCGCGGACGTGCCGCAAGCCGTCGTCGTCACGATCTCCGACTTCGGCTGGACCGGACCATATGCCGACCGTCCCGCCAGCGAGTTCACCCTGCAGGCCTGGGCCGGCTCGCCCGGTTTCCGGGGTGATCCGGCCGGGCCCCCGATCTCGATCGGCGGCGACCTGGGGGAGTACATGGGCGGTGTGTTCGCCGCGTTCGGTGCGCTGGCCGTGCGTCGTCGCGTCGAGCACGGCGGTCCCGGTGAGCATCTGGATCTTTCGATGCTCGAGGCGATGACGTTGATGCAGAGCAGCGAATGGCTGCATTCGCAGTTACTGCGGGTGCCGCCGATCAGCCGCACCACCGAAGTCCCGTCGATCGAGCCGGCCAAGGACGGTTACGTCGGGATCACCATGGTGACCGGTCAGCAGTGGCTCGACTTCCTGGCGATGGTGGAATGCCCGCAGCTGGAAGAGATTGAGCAGCTGCGTTTTCAGATCGGCCGGTGGGGCTATCGTGACCTGATCCGCGAACAGATCGGCCCGTGGCTGGCCGAACGCACCGTCGCGGAGATCGTCGAACTCGGCCAGCTGTTCCGGCTGCCGATCGCGGCATTGGGTAACGGTGCCACGATCCGGGACACGGATTACGCGACCGAACGCGGGGTATTCCAGCCCAACCCCGCCGGCTTTCATCAGCCCCGCCCGCCGTGGCTGATGTCGGCGTGCGCGGCGGCTCCGGTGGGCCAGACCGCTGCTTTGGGCGCCGACAACGACGAGCCGGCTTGGCGCACAAGCGAACACGAGCGCGCACTGGCGCCCGGCGCTAGGCCATTGGAGGGTGTGCGGATCGTTGACTTGACGGCCTTTTGGGCGGGGCCGGCGGCAACCCATCTGCTGGCGGCGTTCGGCGCGGACGTGATCAAGGTCGAGTCGATCCAGCGTCCCGACGGTATTCGGTACTCCGGCGGGATGCGCAAAGACGTGGACGACTGGTGGGAGTACGGCTGGGTGTTTCACGCGATGAACACCAACAAGCGTTCAGTCACCTTGGATTTGGGCTCCGAAGAGGGACGGCGTCTGTTCAAGAAACTGGCGGCCGGCGCCGACGTCGTGATCGAGAACTTCTCACCGCGCGTGATGGACCAGTTCGGGCTGACCGCCGACGTGCTGCTCGAAGTCAATCCGAAACTCGTCGTCGCCCGGATGCCCGCGTTCGGTCTGGACGGCCCGTGGCGCGACCGGGTCGGATTCGCCCCCACGATGGAACAGCTCGCCGGGCTGGCCTGGGTGACCGGACTGCCGGATGCCCCGCCGGTGACGCCGCGCGGCGCCTGCGATCCGCTGGCCGGGGTGCATGCCGCCTTCGCCGTGCTGGCCGCGCTGAACTTCACCGAACGCACCGGAACGGGTCAGCAGCTGGAGCTGCCGATGCTCGAGACAGTGCTCAACGCCGCCGCGATACAGCCGATCGAGTATGAAGTATACGGAAAGACGCTGAGCCGCAACGGCAATCGTGGTTTCGGGGGGTTGATCCAGAACCTCTACCGGTGTACCGGAGACGACGATTGGATCGCGGTCACCGTGCGTGACGACCAGCAGTGGGCCGCGCTCGTCGAGGTGATGGGGCAGCCGGCCTGGTGTGACGATTCTCTGGGCACCGCCGCCGGGCGACGCGAGCGTGACGACGACATCGATGACCGGCTGCGGCAGTGGTTTGCCGGACAGCCCCTGGGGCCGACGGTGGAGCGGCTGGCGAGCGCGGGTGTGCCTGCGGCGCCGGTGATCTCGCCGTCGCTGGTGACCGAGAACCCCCAACTGCGCGACCGGGGCTTTTTCGAAGAGCTGCGGCATTCGAGCATCGGGTCAGCGGAGTATCCGTGCCCGCCGTTCGCTTCGCTTACCGGACAGGATCGGTGGCTGCTGCGCCCACCGCCGACCCTCGGCGAGCACAACGCGGAAGTACTGCGCGATCGGTGCGGGCTGACCGACGAAGAACTGGCGAACCTCGCTGCCGGCGGGGTGATCGGAACCCGCCCGAAGGGCCTATGAGGAGGCAACTGATGCGCGTGACCGTCGACGAGACCTTGTGCGAGGCCAACGGCTTTTGTGAATCGCTCGCCCCCGACGTGTTCGAACTCGGCGACGAGGACGTCGTGCAGATCGCGGACGGCGAGGTGGCGCCGGACCGGGAGATCGACGTCCGCGCCGCGGTGGAGCAATGCCCCAAGGCCGCACTGCGCTTGCAGGACTGACTCAGCGCCGGTCGGACAACGAGATCGGCATCTCGTCGTAGATCGACATGTTGGTGGTCAGGTTCGGATACGACACGGTAGCGGGCCCGATTTCGATGCGATCGCAGCGCAGCAGCAGTTCGTCGAGCACGGCCCGCAGTTCGGCGCGCGCCAGCATCGCGCCCAGGCAGTGGTGTGGCCCGCCACCGCCGAATGCCACGTGCGGGTTGGGTTGCCGCCCGATGTCGAAGGTGAACGGCGACTCGAAGACCTCCTCGTCGCGATTGGCAGAACGCAGCATCGACACCACGCGGTCGCCCGCGGGGATGTGCTGACCGTCCATCTCTACGTCGACCTTCGCGGTGCGGGTCCAGTACGCCACTGGGGAGGCCCAGCGCAGCACCTCCTCAACGGCGCCGGGCCGCACCGCTTCGTCCGCGCGATAGCGTTCGATCTGCTCGGGGTCGGCGACGAACGCCTGTAGCCCCATGGCCAGTGCGTTCTTGGTGGTGTCGCTGCCGGCGAACGCGAGCACGAAGAAGAAGAACTCCAGCTCGTTTTCGGGCAGGCGGAATTCCTCGCCGTCGTCGCCGGTGATCACCGCGGTCGCCAGCGTGCTCCAGATGTCACCGGTCGGGTTGTCGCGCTTGTCCGCCGTCAGCTCCATCGCGTATGCGAAGACCGAACCGAACAGCTCGAGCTCTACTTGTCCGCTCGGGCCTGCCTCGGGCGCAAGCGCCTTCAGGATGCGGTCGAAGATGTCGAAGATTCGCGGCCGGTCTTCGTCTGGGATGCCGATGATGTCGCCGATCACCGTCATCGGCAACGCGTCGGCAACATCTTCGATCCAGTCCCCACCGCCCCTGGCGAGCAGCGCGCCGATCAGCTGCGCCGCCCGCGCCCGGATGCCGGCTTCCAGCTTGGCGATCGCGCGTGGGTTGAAGGCGCCTGCGATGAGTTTGCGGCGCTTGTTCAGCTCCGGTGGGTCCAGCGTGATGATCGTCGGAGACGATGCGAACAGGGCGACCGGCTGGATGAGCGGGCCGTCGGCGGCGGTGAACGATTCGGTGTCGCGGTGCAGGCGAACCGCATGCCGGTGCCTGGTCGCGACCCAGAATTGGCGCTTGACCGTGTCGGCGACACCCGGTGTCAGTTCGTGCCGGAAAAGGGGTCTGGTGTGCCGTAAGTCGGCGAACAATTCGTCGGGAAAACCGTTACGCCACAAGGCGAAATCGGATAGGTCCACTGCAGCAGCAGTCATGCGCAACCCCGCTCGCTCTCCTATCGTGCGGCAACCCGCCTGGTGCCGCGTTGACGTTCAATGCTTAAGATAGTAAAAATAGACTCTAGTCGTCGAAACGCGGTGAGGTAAGAGCGGCTCGGCCGCGTGGGAAACGGAGTTCTCGTGACGCATACGATTTCAGAGCAAGATCCATCGGAACGCGAGTTCGGACAGTCCGGCATCGCGCTGTCCACCTATCGATTCCCGACCGGGTGGTTCATCGTCGCCTTCGCCAGCGACGTCAAGCCCGGTGACGTCAAGCGCCTGCACTACTTCGGTGAGGAGTTGGTGCTGTTCCGCACCGCGTCCGGCAACGTCAATGTGCTGGACGCCTACTGCCAGCACCTCGGCGCAAACATGGGCGTCGGCGGCACCGTCGACAACGAGAACATCGTCTGCCCCTGGCACGGCTGGCAATGGCGCGGCGACGGCAGCAACGCGCTGATCCCCTACAGCAAGATCGGCTGCAAGAACAACGTTCGCATCCGCACCTATCCGACCATGGAGTGGTACGGCTTCATCCTGGTCTGGCACGAACGACACGGCCGGGCGCCTTACTGGCAGCCGCCGGCGCTGCCCGAATTGGAGACCGGCGAGTACTACCCGCTGCACCCGCACAGCCGGATGCTCAATCGGGTCAAGGTGCACGCGCAGATGATCATCGAGAACGCGGCCGACCCGTATCACGTGCAGTACGTGCACAAGGCCGCCAACCCCGCCAACACCGCCTCGTTCGAGGTGGCGGGCTATCACCTGCATGCCACCGTCAACGCTCACTTCGGTGGGGGCCGGGCCAAGACGTGGCTGACCCCTAACGGGCCGGTCGACGCGAAGATCATCTACGACAACTATTCGTTGGGGCTGGGGCTCGTCCGCTTCCCGAGTGACCTGGTGGCCACCATCGAGGTCACCGGGCAGACGCCGGTCGATGAGGACTACACCGACTACTTCTACACGCAGGCTTCCGTCCGCGAACCCGGCGACACCGGCGACAAGCCCACTGGCCGGGCCGCGAAATTCCTGGCGCTGCAACAAGAAGTCATCAAACAGGACTTCTTCACCTGGGAGAACATGAAGTACCTGGAGAAGCCGAACCTGGCTCCCGAGGAGGCGCGCGACTACGCGGCACTGCGGCGCTGGGCACACCGCTTCTACCCCGACGCCGAGCCGTCGCCAGACGACTTCGGGTACACCGCCGGTGGCGAGCCCGACCCGGCGGCCGCGAAAGCCTAAGTGATGCATTCGGTTCGGAGTAAGCCTCTGGGGCCCTCCGATTTCGGCGTGGAGCGGTTCAGCGTTGCGGACGTGCTGGACCGGCGGGCCGAGCAATACCCGGATCGAGTGATGATGTCGATCGCCGGGACCGATGTGACGTTCGAGCAGATGCGGCAGCGCGCGTGCGCGGCGGCGAACATGCTCACCGAATTGGGGGTGGGCCGCGGTGACGGGGTGGCGTTGTTCACCGGAACCTGCCCCGAATGGGTGTACTTCTGGTTGGGCGCGGCCCGCATCGGCGCGGTGAGTGCGGCGGTCAACGCCGCGAACAAGGGAGACTTTCTGCTGCACACCCTGCAGTTGGCGCGGCCCAAGGTGATTCTCACCGACGCCGAGCGGCTTGCCCGCGTCGATGAGGTTGCCGACCGGCTGGACACGGTGACCGACATTGTGGTGCAGGATGATTCGCTTCATGCGGCTTTGAACGCCGGAGCTATCCGCTGCGCGGACAACCCGGCACGGGAGGGGGAGGTGGGGGCGTTGTTCTACACGTCGGGCACCACCGGGCCGTCGAAAGCCGTTGCCACGAGCTGGGATTACCTGTTTTCGGTGGCAGCGACCGTTGCGGCGGCCTGGGAGTTGCGAGCGGGGGAGGCGTTGTGGACGGCGATGCCGTTGTTTCACCTGAGCGCCGCGCCCAGCGTGCTGGCGCCGATGCTGGTGGGCGCGACGACTGTGCTGGCGCAATCGTTCCATCCTGCTCAGGTGTGGGATGACATCCGCGCCCACGACGCGGTCGGCTTTGCCGGAGCCGGCGCGATGGTGTCGATGCTGTACAACCAGCCCGCCGAGCCGAGCGATGCGGCATTGCCGCTGCGGTTCATCTCCGCCGCGCCGATCGACGCCGGCTGCTATCACGACATCGAAAAGCGTTACGGCTGCCGCATTGTCACGATGTACGGGATGACCGAGGCCTTCCCGATCGCGGTCAAGGGCGTGGCCGACGAGGGGGTGCCCGGGACATCGGGGCGGCCCAACCCAAACTTCGACGTGCGCATTGTCGACGACGACGGGAACCCGCTGCCCGCCGGGGCCGTGGGCGAGATCGCCTGCCGGCCCCGGCACCCGCACGTGATGAGCGAGGGCTACCTGGGCCGGGATGCTCGGGTGGACCCGCACCCGGAATGGTTTCGCACCGGTGATCTCGGCCGGCTCGACGCCGATCAGAACCTGACGTATGTGGACCGGATCAAGGATTCGCTGCGCAGGCGCGGCGAGAACATCTCCTCGGTCGAAGTGGAGCGCGTCGTGATGGGCCACCCCGCGGTCGCCGAGGCTGCAGCGATCGGGGTGCCCAGCGAATTGGGCGAGGACGACATCCTGGTCGTGGTCGCGCTGCGGCCGGACGCGGTGCTGGATTGCGCCGAGTTGCTCGACTTCTGTGCCGACCGGATGCCCTACTTCTGTGTGCCTCGCTACGTCGAGGAGGTCAACGAACTCCCGAAGAACGTTATCGGGCGGGTACGTAAAGATTTATTGCGAGCCAAAGGTTTGACTTCGGGGGTCTGGGATCGGGAAGAATACGGATATATTGTTAAGCGGTAAGTAAAGTCCATGTTACGTAGTTCGTTTCTTTTTTCCTTCGGGGAGAGGCTGGCGAGTAGAGATGACGTTGTCCTACCAGCAGGAACAGTTCTTGCAGGCCGCTACCGGCCGCGATGCGATCTTGAATTTGAACGCCCGGCACAATCGCGCATACTCCGACGGTGACCGCGATAGCTGGATCGCGACGTTTCGTCATTCCGGTGCCAGCTTCGTCCGCGACGGCGAACTGTTCGCCGACTTGCGTCTGGCCTTCGACGGGGGCGAGGGACAGCGGTTGGTGACCGTCGATCACGAGATCGCGGTCGACGGTGTCCACGCGATGCAGCGTTGTATCGCGGTGCTGTTCTCCGCCGCCTTCGGCGACACCACGCTGCGCGCCACCGGGACATACCGGGATGAGCTGATCTACGAGCGCGGCGGCTGGTACTACACGTCGCGTAATCTCTCCTGGGATCTGGTGCCGAGCCGGCACCCGCTTGTCATGTAAGCGGCACCGATACGTGGATTCGGACCTCAGCTACCAATTGGCCTTCGGCACCTATGAAGACGCGCTGCGGATGGTTGGCGCGGCAAGCGAACCGCGGACCGCGGTGAATCCGGTCAGCGGTGCGCGTATTCAGTTGTATGCCTCGATGATTCACGATGGCAATCGTTCCTACTGGGACCCGGAATTCGCGCGCCGGCAGTGGGGTGCCCTGGTGGCCCCGCCCGGTCTGCTGATGGGATGGCTGATACCCCCGCCGTGGGAGCCCGGCGGCCGGCGGCCCGCGGTGTCGCTGATCTTGCGAGTGCCGTTGCCGGGCAACACATTCATCAATGCCGCCAACGACGTCGAGTTCACCGAACCCATCGTCGAGGGTGACGTGCTCACCAGTGTCGAGGAACTGGTCTCGGTATCACCGGAGAAGCAGACCCGGCTGGGTACCGGCCATTTCATCGAGACGCTGGAGACCTATCGCCGCCAGGACGGAACGGTCGTTGCCCGATCGCGAAATACGTTGTTCCGCTTCACCCCGGCGGCGTCAGCATGAACCTTGCCGAATTGGAGTGGAACGAGATCACGGTTCCCGTCGAGCTGCCAGAGGTGATCGACGAAATCAGCTACCAGCGGGTGGTCGAGAACGCTGGCGCGACCTGGGACTACTTCCCGGGCCACTTTGATCCCGCATACGCCCAAAGTCAGGGCAGCCCAACGATTTACCTCAACACCATGCATCTCGCCGGGTTCGCCGATCGCGTCGCGACCGATTGGGCCGGGCCGAGCAGCCGGGTCGTGCGCCGCTCGCTGCGGCTGGTCGGTTCGATCTACGCGGGTGACACGATGATCGGCCGGGGCCGGGCGGTGGCCAAGCGGCTGGACACTTCGGTGGACCCACCGCGCCGGCTGGTCGACATCACGATCGAAGTGACCAACCAACATGGCGTTCTGTGCTGCCCGGTCGAGCTCACCTTGCAGATGCCCCAAAGTGGCTGATTATCAATCGGTTAACGGCGGCAGTTGCCCTTTGCACACCAACGTCTGAAGCTCGACGTACTCGTGCAGGCCCTCGGGGCCGAATTCGCGTCCGATGCCCGACTGCTTGAAGCCGCCGAACGGGGCGCCGATATCGAGTGTGTACATGTTGATGCCGTACGTGCCGGTGCGCACACCGGCGGCGACCTCGAGGCCGTGGGCGATGTCGGACGTCCACACGGAACCGGCCAATCCGTAGTCGGTCTCGTTGGCGATCCGGATCGCGTCGGCCTCGTCGCGGTAGCGCAGCACCGTCAAGACCGGGCCGAAGATCTCCTCCCGCGAGATGCGCATGTCATTGGTGGCGTCGGCGAATAGCGTTGGCTGCACGTACCATCCGCGATCGGACGGGCTGGCCTCGCCGCCGAGCACGACGCGCGCACCCTCGCTTTGCCCGGACTTGATGTAGTCCTGGACCCGGTGTTGTTGCCGTTGGGCGACCAGCGGGCCGATGTCGGTGGCCTCATCGGCCGGGTCGCCGACCGTCAGCGACGACATCATGGCGGCCAGGGCGTCGACGACGTCGTCGTGACGCTTGTCGCTGACCAGGATGCGGGTCTGGGCGACGCAGGCCTGCCCGTTGTTCATCAGGCCGGCCGACTTCAGCCCGGCGACGGTCTTGTCGATGTCCGCATCGTCCAGGACGATGGCCGCGGACTTACCGCCCAGCTCCAGGCTCACTCGCTTGAGCTGCTCGCCGCACAAGGTGGCGATGCGGCGCCCGACCGCGCTGGAACCGGTGAACGCGATCTTGTCCACGCCGGGGTGGCGCACCAGGGCCTCGCCGATGTCGGGTCCGCCGGGCAGCACCGAGACCACGCCTTCGGGCAGGTCCAGCTGCTCGATCATTTCGGCCAACCACAAAGCGTCCAAAGGTGTCTCGGGCGCGGGCTTGATGATGACCGGGCATCCCGCGATCAGCGCCGGGATCAACTTGGGCATGATCAAAAATTGCGGCACGTTCCACGGCACGATCGCGCCGACCACCCCGACCGGAGCCCTGCGCAGGTGCACCTCGCCGAGAACGCCTTGGCGCCGTTCCGTCCAGGGGAAGTCGCGGGCGGCGGCCAGCGTGAGGTGGATCAGCGCCGCCGCCGCCGCACCCTGGCCCATCCGGCTGAAGGTGCGCGGCGACCCCATCTCGTCGGTGATCAGATCGGCCATCTCGTCGACGTGGCCGCCGTAGATCCCGGCCAGCTGTTCGACCTTGGCCATCCGTTCGGCGTGGGCCATGCGTGGCCACGGGCCGTGATCGAAAGCCTGCCGCGCGGCGGCAACTGCGGCATCGAGGTCCTCGGGTCCGGCCACCTGTACGTGCCCGACCGGCTCCTCGGTATGCGGCGAAATCACGGCGAGCTGTTGCGGATTGGCCGGCTTGCGCCACTGCCCTCCGATGAACAGTTCGGCGTAGGTCCGATGGTCGGATTTTTCTGTCATCGGGACACTTCCTTGGGCCGGGGATGAGGTCGTGGCCGTAACTTCGCTATTGACGCTAACATAGCAAAGAATAAGGATAGCGCCGTGGCAAGGAAGCCGAAATGAACACCGATTGGCGCCGTTACCCGTATCAGTTGGTGCCCGGTGACAGCCAGCTGGATTTCCCCGAGGCCGAGGGTGAACATCCCGACCAGGAGTCCGACACCTGGTTCATCGCCGGGCAACTGCAGGCCGTCGAGAGCGACCGGTCGTTTGCGTTCCTGACCATCTTCAATAAGAACCAACCCGGTGCAACGGTCATCGCCGACTTCTACACGATGGCGCTGTTCGACCTGGATACCGGTGACTACGGCACGTACACCGATTACGACATGCCGCCGAAGAACATGGAACCCGGCGCGCAGCGCAAATTGTCCATGGCCGCAGGCTATCTCGACATCAGCTATCAGAGCAGTGCCGGTACCGCGTCGTGGACGACGTGCCGCGACGGCGATGGTGGATTGCTGCCCTACACCTATCGAGTCAGCCTGGTGGGCCAGGATCACCAGGGCCGGTCCATGCGGCTGGATTTGGTCGTTACCCCGACGCGCGCGCCGACACCGGTCGGGGCGTCGACCTACAACGGCAAGATCGTCTGCTTCGGTCAGGACGACACATACTCGTATTTCCAGACCGGCATGTCGATGACCGGAACGTTGCGCTGGGGCGAGACGATCGAGGAGGTCTCCGGTAGCGCCGGACATGTCGACCGGCAGTGGTTCCCCAAGTACGCGGGCGGCGGCGGATCCGGAGGAGACCCGCGGGCCCGCTCGCACGAATGGCGCACGATCAATTTCGACAACGGTGTCGACCTGAGTATTTGGCGGCAGTTCGACCGCACGAACGGCAATGCGCTGCAACCATTTACCGGTGTGACGACGAGTCATCCCGACCCTGCCATCGCGCCGGAGTGCGCCGAGGACGTGGAGGTCACCGTAAGCAGCTACGTGCGATGGCCGGAAACCGTGCGGCCGTTGGTGCGTCCGCCGGCCCCGGCCCGGTACATGCCCGATCGGCACCGAATTACCTGTGCCACACTACAACTCGATCTCATCGGTGAACCGCTGGTGCCGGCCCCGGCGCACGGTTTGCCGATCGAATACATGGAAGGCCCGTACCGCTACCAGGGCACGCTGTGGGGTAAGCCGGTGAGCGGCTTCGCGTTCAACGAGCGCTCGTTCGCGCTGTATCGGGACTGGGAGCTGGTCGAGGTGCTGGCCACCACCGTCGCCGACGTCGATCCGGGCTTGCAGTCGATGGTCGACGAGCTGGTGCCGTTGGTTGCGGCAGGCCGTCGCGGCGCGGCGGCCGAACTGCTGGCCGGGGCTCGTCCCGCCCAAAATAGTGCTCTTGCAACGCTTGTCGACGATCTGATCGCGGTATTGTCCGAGGTCCAGTCAGCCGACGGCAGCTGAGGCGGCGAGCGCATCGGCCCACGCGATGTGGCGATGTTGCAGTCCCGGCTCGTTGCGGCCGAACAGCAGGTGGTCGCGTGCGCCCGAGTTGAGATTGGCCTGCAGCCCCTCAACCAGCTTGTAGTCCTCGTCGCGCACCGTCGCGTGCGCGTACTCGAACACGGCTTGAGCGCCGGCCGCTACGGATTCCTCGGAAAGATCCAGCGGCGTCGAGTTTTGGTGCACGGTGATCGACCTGCCGGGCTCCTCGCCGGGGTAGATCCGGAAGAGCTCGCCGTTGGCGATCGTCACCGAGATCACGATGTTGGGGAACAACGCATAGATCACCACCATGTTGTGGAACGGGTCCCATTGCTCCTCGGGAACATTCTCCAGCTCCAGGATCGCGTTGAGCGGGAAGATCAACCGGTGGTGCGGCCCATACGAATCGAACACCGTGCAGTTGCTGCGGGCGATCGTGGCGAAGGTGTCCCGGTGCACGGTGGCGAAGTGGTAGTTCTCCGCGAAGGTGTCGACGGCCAACTTCCAGTTGATCGGGGCGTCGAGGACCTTCTCGCCCAACGGAGACCACCGGCCGATGCCCCACGAGTCGAGCTCGTCGGCCAGCGGTCCCAGGTGCGCGGCGACGTCCAGGGTGGCGTCTTTGTCCAGCGACACCCAGAGGAACCCGGCGAACTCGGCAGCAGGGAGTTCGGTCAGCGAAGCGGACTTGACCGTCGTGTCCGGGAAGCCCCCGCGGCCCGGCAGGCCGACCAGCTTGCCGGAGTTGTCGTAAGTCCAGGCGTGGTAGGGACAGCTGAACCGCTTCGCGGAGCCACACCCCGTCACGACCGGCGATTGGCGGTGCAGGCAGACATTGTCGAAGGCGCGCACCGACCCCTCGGACGTCCGCGTCACCAGGATCGATCGCCCCATCACGGTCTTGGTGCAATAGGCGCCGGGCGCGGGCAGCTCGCTGACGTAGCCGACCAGCTGCGGGCTGGCCAGCAGCAACGCCCGTTCACTGAGGTGTCGATCAAGCGATGTGTAATCGCCGGCGTCGACGGTGTGTGGCCGCGGGGCCAGGTCGGTGGTCTTGTCGCGGGCCAACTTCAAAGCCCGCCGGGTCAGGTCGATGAGCTGGTCACGATCCATTGCAAGCCCCCTGTGGTTTCCGCACTCTCCGACGTTAACTTTATAAACTTAGTAGTGACAACAACAATTGGGCCGGGACCTGGATTGGTTTGGGGGTGCGCTCACGGTTTTCGGCGTGCGCGCACGGCGGCCCGGCCCGGCGCGTCGCCACCCTGAGCGCACAGTCATTGGCGTAACCGCACACTCGATCCTCCGCGGAGTCGCCGCGGACTAAACACGAGATGTCCAGACGTGACAAAGCTGTGACCCGTGTGACTGATGTGTCTGATGAGGTTCGTGCCGTACCCTTTCTGATGTGTCGTTTTCGCGCCGTGACGTGCTCAAATTCGCCGCCGCGACCCCGGCTCTGGTCGGCCTGGGCGTTGCGGCGTCTTCGATGTGCGCGCCGACGGCCTCGGCATCGCTGGGCACTCTGCTGGACTACGCCGCGGGCGTCATCCCGGCCAGCCAGATACGCGCCGCGGGCGCGGTGGGCTCGATCCGTTATGTCTCGGACCGGCGGCCGGGGGGCAACTGGATGCTGGGCAAGCCGATCCAGCTCTCCGAAGCGCGTGACCTGCACAGCGGCGGGCTCAAGATTGTCTCCTGCTACCAGTACGGCAAGGCCAGCTCCGCCGACTGGCTGGGCGGCGCCAATGCCGGGCTGCAGCACGCCAAGCGGGGGATGGAGCTGCACGAGGCGGCCGGCGGACCCCCCGACGCGCCGATTTACGCATCGATCGACGACGACCCGTCCTATGAGCAGTACAAAACCCAGATCGCTCCATACCTGCGGTCCTGGGAGTCGGTGATCGGGCACCAGCGGACGGGCGTTTACGCCAACTCCAAAACCATCGACTGGGCGCTGCACGACGGCCTGGGCTGCTGCTTTTGGCAGCACAACTGGGGATCGCCCAAGGGCTATGCCCATCCGGCGGCCAATCTGCACCAGGTCGAGATCGATAAGCGCAGCGTGGGCGGCGTTGGGGTGGACGTCAACGAGATCCTCAAGCCGCAATTCGGGCAGTGGGCCTAGCAATCGCGCGGCGTCGCGAACATCTCTGACCCTCTAGCGCATCCGGCCGCGCTTTCGCAACTCGACTCCAGCAAACACTTGTTCGCCGTTCGTCGTGACGCGCGGACGCCTCCGAGTGCGAGACGCCGCGGCCATGGCGGCGCGAAGGGCGGCACGCACTACGAATTCTTAACATAACGATTTGATAACAATGACGCCTTGAACAGCGCAGTTATAGCTACTCGACCGTAACCACCTGCATGCAGGACGTTTGTTCTGGATACCCGGAAGGCCGGTTAATCCGGGTGTTACCCACGACACGGTTACCCGTGCGTAGAACTCATCAGTAACCGATCAGCGCAGAAAAATGACCCGAATCCTTATGACACTCTTAGTACAGCCGATGCAGTCCGCCGCGCCGCTTGGTCGACATGAGTGGCCCGCCGACAACACACCGGTCAGCCGCTATTCGGGCTGCGATTCAAAGCGGAATCGACCCAGAGCCGGCTGGGGCCCGGCCCGCCGGGACTGTCAGCAGGCCGAACGAACCGATACGTGAAGACGCATACAGGGAGATATACAAGGTGACGATCCACGAGCACGACCGGGTGTCCGCTGACCGCGACGGGAATGGCCCGCACAACACCCATGCTCTGGTCGACCGTCTCGCGGCCGGTGAGCCGTACGCTGTCGCGTTCGGTGGGCAGGGCAGCGCCTGGCTCGAAACTCTGGAAGAGCTGGTGTCGTCGGCGGGCATCGAGACCGATATCGCCACGCTGGTCGGCGAAGCGGAGCTGCTGCTCGAGCCGGTGGCCAAGGAGCTGGTCGTGGTGCGTCCGATCGGCTTCGAGCCGCTGCAGTGGGTGCGCGCGCTGGCGGCCGAGGACCCGACGCCGGCGGACAAGCACCTGACGTCGGCCGCGGTGTCGATGCCCGGCGTGCTGCTCACCCAGATCGCGGCCGGGCGTGCCCTGGCGCGACAGGGCATGGACTGGACCGCGACCCCGCCGGTCGCCGTAGCCGGGCACTCGCAGGGCGTACTCGCCGTCGAGGCGTTCAAAGCCGAGGGGGCTCGCGACGTCGAGCTGCTGGCGCTGGCCCAGCTGATCGGCGCGGCCGGAACGCTGGTGGCCCGTCGCCGCGGCATCTCCGTGCTCGGCGACCGCCCGCCGATGGTGTCGGTCACCAACGCCGACCCGGAACGCATCGTCGCGCTGCTCGACGAGTTCTCCCAGGACGTTCGCACCGTGCTGCCCCCGGTGCTGTCCATCCGCAACGGCCGGCGCTCGGTCGTCATCACCGGCACGCCGGAGCAACTCTCCCGCTTCGAGCTGTACTGCCAGCAGATCTCCGAGAAGGAAGAAGCCGACCGCAAGAACAAGCTGCGCGGCGGCGACGTCTTCGCGCCGACGTTCGACCCGGTTCAGGTCGAGGTGGGCTTCCACACCCCACGGCTGGCCGACGGCATCGACATCGTCGGCGGCTGGGCCGAGAAGGTCGGCCTGGACGTCGAGCTGGCCCGGCGCCTGACCGACGCCATCCTGGTCAGCGGCGTCGACTGGGTGGAAGAGATCACCGCGGTGCACAACGCCGGCGCGCGCTGGATTCTCGACCTGGGTCCCGGCGACATCCTGACCCGACTCACCGCACCGGTGATCCGCGGCCTCGGCGTCGGCATCGTGCCCGCCGCCACCCGCGGCGGTCAGCGCAACCTGTTCACCGTCGGTGCCACCCCCGAGGTGGCACGGCCCTGGTCGAGCTACGCGCCGACCGTCGTGACGCTGCCCGACGGCCGCGTCAAGCTCTCGACGAAGTTCACCCGGCTGACCGGACGCTCGCCGATCCTGCTGGCCGGCATGACCCCGACCACGGTCGACGCCAAGATCGTCGCCGCCGCGGCCAACGCCGGACACTGGGCCGAGCTGGCCGGTGGCGGGCAGGTCACCGAGGAAATCTTCGCCGCGCGCATCGAGGAGCTGTCCGGGTTGCTCGACACGGGCCGCACCTACCAGTTCAACACCCTGTTCCTCGACCCGTACCTGTGGAAGCTGCAGGTCGGCGGTAAGCGCTTGGTGCAGAAGGCCCGTCAGGCCGGCGCCGCGATCGACGGCCTGGTGATCAGCGCCGGCATCCCGGACCTGGAGGAAGCCGTCGCACTGATCGACGAGCTCAACGACGTCGGCATCAGCCACGTCGTGTTCAAGCCCGGCACCATCGAGCAGATTCGCTCGGTCATCCGCATCGCGACCGAGGCGCCCACCAAATCGGTGATCGTGCACATCGAGGGCGGGCGCGCCGGCGGCCACCACTCGTGGGAAGACCTCGACGACCTGCTGCTGGCGACCTACTCGGAGCTGCGTTCGCGCTCCAACATCACCGTGTGCGTCGGCGGCGGCATCGGCACGCCCGAGCGGGCCGCCGAGTACCTGTCCGGTCGGTGGTCGCAGCCGTACGGTTTCCCGTCGATGCCGATCGACGGGATCCTGGTCGGCACCGCGGCGATGGCCACGCTGGAATCCACCACGTCGCCGTCGGTCAAGCAGCTGCTGGTCGAGACGACCGGCACCGACCAGTGGATCGGAGCCGGAAAAGCCCAGGGCGGCATGGCTTCCAGCCGTAGCCAGCTCGGCGCCGACATCCACGAGATCGACAACACCGCCTCGCGGTGCGGCCGGCTGCTCGACGAGGTCGCCGGTGACGCGGACGCCGTCGCGCAACGCCGCGACGAGATCATCGCCGCGATGGCCGGCACCGCCAAGCCGTACTTCGGCGATGTCCGGGAGATGACCTACCTGCAGTGGCTGCAGCGCTATGTCGAGCTCGCCATCGGTGAGGGCAACTCGACCGCCGACACCGCCACACCCGGCAGCCCATGGCTGGCCGACACCTGGCGCGACCGTTTCCAGCAGATGCTGCAGCGCGCCGAGGCCCGGTTGCACTCCCAGGACCACGGCCCAATCGAAACGCTGTTCAACGACGACGCACTGCTGGAGAACCCGCCGGCGGCGATCGAACAGCTGCTCGCGAGCTACCCCGACGCCGAAACCGTGGTGCTGCACCCGGCCGACGTGCCGTTCTTCGTCACGCTGTGCAAGACGCTGGGCAAGCCGGTCAACTTCGTGCCAGTCATCGACAAGGACGTGCGGCGCTGGTGGCGCAGCGACTCGCTGTGGCAGGCGCACGACGCCCGCTACGACGCCGACCAGGTGTGCATCATCCCCGGCACCGCCGCGGTCGCCGGCATCACCCGGGTCGACGAGCCCGTCGGCGAACTGCTCGACCGTTTCGAGCAGGCCGCCATCGACGACGTGCTGGCCGCCGGCGGCGAGGCGAAAGCCGTCCGCTCGCGCCGGCTGGGTCGCCCGGATGTGACCGGGCCGCTGGCAGTCGTGCTCGACGCTCCCGATGTGCTGTGGGCCGGGCGCACCGCCACCAACCCGGTTCACCGCATCGCCGATCCGGCCGACTGGCTGGTCCACGAACCTCAGCGCGCCACGCACTCGTCGACCGGGGCTCGCCTGCAGGTTCAGTCCGAGGAGCGCGTCGTTCTGAGCGTCCCGGTGTCCGGTGTCTGGATCGACATCCCATTCACGTTGCACGCCAACACCATCGACGGGGGTGCGCCGGTGGTCTCCACCGACGACGCCACCGCGGCGATGCGTGCCGTCCTGGCGATCGCCGCCGGTGTCGACGGGCCGGAATTCCTCCCGACGGTCACCGACGGGACCGCGACCGTAACGGTGGATTGGGACCCCGAGCGCGTCGCCGACCACACCGGGGTCACGGCCACCTTCGGCGAGCGCCTGGCACCCAGCCTCACCACCGTGCCCGACGCGCTGGTCGGCCTGTGCTGGCCCGCGGTCTTCGCCACGATCGGTTCCGCGGTCACCGAGGCCGGCGTGCCGGTCGTCGAGGGCCTGCTGAGCCTGGTCCACCTCGACCACGCCGCTCATGTGGTCGGCAAGCTGCCCGCGCAGCCGGCCCAATTGACCGTTACCGCAACGGCTTCGGCGGCGATCGACACCGACATGGGCCGAGTTGTCCCGGTTTCGGTGACGGTGGCCGCCCCCGACGGTACGACGATCGCGATCCTCGAGGAGCGATTCGCAATCCTCGGGCGCACCGGTCCGGCCGAACTCACCGATCCGTCCCGGGCCGGTGGTGCGGTGTCGAAGAACACTACCGATACCCCGCGCCGTCGCCGCCGCGACGTCACCATGACCGCGCCGGTCGACATGCGTCCGTTCGCGGTGGTGTCCGGTGACCACAACCCGATCCACACCGATCGAGCGGCCGCACTGCTGGCCGGCCTGGAATCGCCCATCGTGCACGGCATGTGGCTGTCGGCCGCCGCGCAACACACGGTGACCGCCACCGACGGCCAGGCCCGCCCGCCGGCCCGTCTGATCGGCTGGACCGCGCGCTTCCTGGGCATGGTGCGTCCGGGCGACGAAGTCGACTTCCGGGTCGATCGCGTCGGAATCGACCAGGGCGCAGAGGTTTTGGAGGTCACGGCCAAGGTCGGAACCGACCTGGTGATGTCGGCGACCGCGCGACTGGCCGCACCCAAGACCGTCTACGCTTTCCCCGGCCAGGGCATCCAGCACAAGGGCATGGGTATGGAAGTTCGCGCCCGGTCCAAGGCCGCGCGCAAGGTCTGGGACGACGCGGACAAGTTCACCCGCGACACCCTCGGCTTCTCGGTACTGCACGTGGTGCGCGACAACCCGACCAGCCTGATCGCCAGCGGCGTGCACTACCACCACCCCGACGGTGTGCTGTATCTGACGCAGTTCACCCAGGTCGCGATGGCGACCGTGGCGGCCGCCCAGGTCGCGGAGATGCGCGAGCAGGGCGCATTCGTCGAGGGCGCCATCGCCTGCGGTCACTCGGTCGGCGAATACACCGCGCTGGCCTGTGTGCTGGGCGTCTACGAGCTAGAAGCCTTGCTGGAGACCGTGTTCCACCGCGGGTCGAACATGCACGACATCGTGCCGCGCGACGAAATGGGCCGCTCCAACTACCGGTTGGCCGCGATCCGTCCCTCGCAGATCGACCTGCCCGACGACCAGGTCACCGACTTCGTCGCCGAAATCGCCGAGCGCACCGGGGAATTCCTGGAGATCGTGAACTTCAACCTGCGCGGCTCGCAGTATGCGATCGCCGGCACGGTCCGCGGTCTCGAGGCCCTCGAGGAAGCCGTGGAGAAGCGTCGCGAGATCAGCGGCGGCAAGCGGTCATTCATCTTGGTGCCGGGCATCGACGTGCCGTTCCACTCGCGGGTGCTGCGGGTAGGCGTTGCCGACTTCCGCCGCTCGCTGGAGCGGGTCATGCCCCGCGACCAGGACCCCGAGCTGGTCATCGGGCGCTACATCCCGAACCTGGTGCCGCGGCCGTTCACGCTGGATCGCGACTTCATCCAGGAGATCCGGGATCTGGTGCCGGCCGAACCGCTCGATGAGATCCTGGCCGACTACGACACCTGGCTGGCCGAGCGGCCGCGTGAGATGGCCCGCACGGTGTTCATCGAGCTGTTGGCGTGGCAGTTCGCCAGCCCGGTGCGCTGGATCGAAACTCAGGACCTGCTCTTCATCGAGGAGGCCGCCGGCGGCTTGGGTGTGGAGCGGTTCGTCGAGATCGGCGTGAAGTCCGCGCCGACTGTCGCCGGACTGGCCACCAACACCCTCAAGTTGCCCGAATATGCGCACAGCACAGTCGAAGTGCTCAACGCCGAGCGTGACGCCGCGGTGCTGTTCGCCAACGACACCGACCCCGAGCCGGAGGCCGAGGTTGAAGAAGCCGTTGATTCCGGCGCCGCCGCGTCCGACGGCGCGCCGCAGGTGGCGGCACCGGCAGCCGCGCCCACCGCGCCCTCGGGTGCTCCGCGACCGGACGACCTCACGTTCGACGCGGCCGACGCTACTTTGGCGCTGATCGCGCTGTCGGCGAAGATGCGCATCGACCAGATCGAGCAGCTGGACTCCATCGAGTCCATCACCGACGGTGCGTCATCGCGACGCAACCAGCTGCTGGTCGACCTCGGTTCGGAGTTGAACCTCGGGGCCATCGACGGTGCCGCCGAGGCCGACCTGGCCGGGCTGCGGTCGCAGGTCACCAAGCTGGCGCGTACCTACAAGCCTTACGGCCCAGTGCTTTCCGACGCGATCAACGACCAGCTGCGCACGGTTCTCGGCCCGTCCGGCAAGCGCCCGGCCGCGATCATCGAGCGGGTCACCAAGACCTGGGAGCTCGGCGAAGGCTGGGCCAAGCACGTCGTCGTCGAGGTCGCGCTGGGAACCCGCGAGGGCACCAGCGTCCGCGGCGGTGCCATGGGGCACCTGCACGAGGGTGCGCTGGCCGACGCTGCTGCTGTCGACAAGGTCATCGACGCCGCGGTCGCTTCGGTCGCCGCGCGCCAGGGTGTTTCGGTGTCGCTGCCCTCGGCGGGCGGTGGCGGCGGAGCGACGATCGACGCCGCCGCACTGTCGGAGTTCACCGACCAGATCACCGGTCGCGACGGCGTGCTCGCCTCGGCGGCCCGCCTGGTGCTGGGCCAGCTGGGTCTGGACGACACCGTCAGCGTATCGCCGGTGGCCACCGACGCCGAGCTGATCGACCTGGTCACCGCCGAATTGGGTTCGGAATGGCCACGTTTGGTGGCGCCGGCGTTCGAGGCCAAGAAGGCCGTCGTGTTCGACGACCGCTGGGCCAGCGCCCGCGAGGACCTGGTCAAGCTGTGGCTGACCGACGAGGGCGACATCGACGCCGATTGGGTGAACCTGTCGGAGCGGTTCGAGGGCGCCGGCCATGTCGTCGCCACCCAGGCGACGTGGTGGCAGGGCAAGGCCCTGGCGGCGGGCCGTGGAATCCACGCCTCACTGTTCGGCCGCATCGCCGCGGGTGCCGAGAACCCGGACCCCGGTCACTACAGCAGCGAGGTCGCGGTCGTCACCGGTGCGTCGAAGGGTTCGATCGCCGCGTCGGTCGTGGCGCGTCTGCTTGACGGCGGCGCCACCGTGATCGCGACGACGTCGAAGCTGGACGATGACCGGCTGGCGTTCTATCGCAACCTCTACCGCGACAACGCCCGCTTCGGAGCGACGCTGTGGGTGGTCGCGGCCAACATGGCCTCCTACTCCGACATCGACGCCCTGGTCGAATGGGTTGGAACCGAGCAGAGTGAAAGCCTTGGGCCGCAGTCGATTCACATCAAGGACGCCCAGACCCCGACGCTGCTGTTCCCGTTCGCGGCTCCACGGGTGGCCGGTGACCTGTCGGAGGCCGGCTCACGTTCCGAGATGGAGATGAAGGTGCTGCTGTGGGCCGTACAGCGGCTGATCGCCGGCCTGTCCAAGATCGGCGCCGAGCGCGACATCGCGTCACGCCTGCATGTCGTGCTGCCGGGCTCGCCCAACCGCGGAATGTTCGGTGGTGACGGCGCTTACGGCGAGGCCAAGTCCGCGCTGGACGCTCTGGTGAGCCGCTGGCACGCCGAATCCTCGTGGGCCGCGCGAGTCAGCTTGGCGCACGCGCTGATTGGCTGGACCCGCGGCACCGGGCTGATGGGTCACAACGACGCCATCGTCACCGCAGTCGAGGAGGCCGGTGTCACCACTTACTCCACCGACGAGATGGCCCGGATGCTGCTGGCGCTGTGCGATGTGGAGTCGAAGGTGGCCGCGGCCGGCAAGCCGATCGAGGCGGATCTGACCGGCGGTCTCGGCGACGTCGAAATCGATATGGCGGAGTTGGCCGCCAAGGCCCGCGAGGAGATGTCCTCGGAGGCAGTCGAAGACGACCAGCCGGCAGCGGGCACCATCGCCGCGCTGCCGTCCCCGCCGCGCGGGTTCACCCCGGCGCCGCCGCCGGAATGGGCCGACCTCGATCTCGACCCGGCCGACCTCGTGGTGATCGTCGGCGGCGCCGAACTCGGCCCGTACGGATCGTCGCGCACCCGCTTCGAGATGGAGGTCGACAACGAACTGTCGGCTGCGGGTGTCCTCGAGCTGGCCTGGACCACGGGGCTGATCCGCTGGGAGGACGACCCGCAACCGGGTTGGTATGACACGGCTTCCGGTGACCTGATCGACGAGGCCGACCTGGTCGAGCGCTACCACGACATCGTTGTCGAGCGCTGCGGCATCCGGGAGTTCGTCGACGACGGCTCGATCGACCCGGACCACGCGTCGCCGCTGCTGGTGTCGGTGTTCCTGGACAAGGACTTCGCGTTCGTCGTCTCGTCGGAGGCCGACGCCCGCGCGTTCGCGGAATTCGACCCCGAGCACACGGTGATCCGGCCGGTGCCCGAGTCGAGCGACTGGCAGGTTATCCGCAAGGCGGGCACCGAGATTCGGGTACCGCGCAAGAACAAGCTGTCGCGCGTCGTCGGCGGCCAGGTCCCGACCGGGTTCGACCCGACCGTGTGGGGCATCAGCGCGGACATGGCCAGTTCCATTGACCGCCTTGCGGTGTGGAACATCGTCGCGACCGTCGACGCGTTCCTGTCCGCCGGGTTCAGTCCCGCCGAAGTGATGCGCTACGTGCACCCCAGCCTGGTGGCCAACACCATGGGCACCGGCATGGGTGGCGGCAGCTCGATGCAGACGATGTACCACGGAAACCTGTTGGGCCGTAACAAGCCGAACGACATCTTCCAGGAAGTGCTGCCGAACATCGTTGCCGCCCACGTGGTTCAGTCCTACATCGGCAGCTACGGCTCGATGATTCACCCGGTCGCCGCGTGCGCGACGGCCGCGGTGTCGGTCGAGGAGGGCGTCGACAAGATCAAGCTGGGCAAGGCCGAGATGGTCGTGGCCGGCGGTATCGACGACCTGACGCTGGAAGGCATCATCGGCTTCGGAGACATGGCGGCCACCGCCAGCACCGAGATGATGCGCGACCGCGGCATCACGGACTCGAAGTTCTCGCGGCCCAACGACCGTCGGCGGCTCGGCTTCGTCGAGGCTCAGGGTGGCGGCACCATCCTGCTGGCGCGCGGTGACCTAGCGCTGAAGATGGGTCTGCCAGTGCTCGCGGTGGTGGGCTTCGCGCAGTCCTTCGGCGACGGCGTGCACACCTCCATCCCGGCCCCCGGCCTGGGTGCGCTGGGTGCGGGCCGCGGCGGCAAGGAGTCGCCGCTGGCACGAGAACTGGCCAAGTTGGGTGTCGGCGCCGACGACATCGCGGTGATCTCCAAACACGACACGTCGACGCTGGCCAACGATCCCAACGAGACCGAGCTGCACGAGCGGCTGGCCGACTCGCTGGGACGCTCGCAGGGTGCTCCGCTGTTCGTCGTGTCGCAGAAGAGCCTCACCGGGCACGCCAAGGGTGGCGCCGCCGTCTTCCAGATGATGGGGCTGTGCCAGATGCTGCGCGACGGCGTGATCCCGCCCAACCGCAGCCTGGACTGCGTCGACGACGAGTTGTCCGGGTCGGCGCACTTCGTCTGGGTGCGCGACACCTTGCGCCTCGGCGGGAAGTTCCCGCTCAAGGCCGGCATGCTGACCAGCCTCGGGTTCGGTCACGTGTCCGGGCTGGTCGCGCTGGTGCACCCACAGGCGTTCATCGCCACGCTGGACCCCAGCGAGCGCGAGGACTACCAGCGGCGCGCGGATGCACGCCTGCTGGCCGGTCAGCGCCGGTTGGTGTCGGCCATCGCCGGCGGCGAGCCGATGTATCAGCGGCCGCCGGACCGTCGTTTCGACCACAGCTCGCCGGAGAAGCGCCAGGAGGCTTCGATGCTGCTGAACCCGGTCGCGCGACTGGGCGATGACGAGGCCTATGAGGTGCCTGCCGGATGACTTTGGCGATCGGTTAACCTGGCCAGCCATGGGCATTGTCGGTGTGGGGATCGATCTCGTCTCCATTCCGGATTTCGCCGACCAGGTTGACCAACCGGGAACGGTGTTCTCCGAAACATTTACGCCGGGTGAGCGTCGCGACGCCTCCGACAAGAGTTCGTCGGCGGCGCGTCACCTGGCGGCACGATGGGCCGCGAAGGAGGCCGTGATCAAGGCGTGGTCCGGTTCGCGGTTCTCCCAGCGGCCGATCCTGCGCGAGGACATCCACCGCGACATCGAAGTCGTCACCGACATGTGGGGACGGCCGCGGGTGCGGTTGACCGGAGACATCGCCACGCATCTGGCCGACGTCACGATCCATGTGTCGCTGACTCACGAAGGGGATACCGCGGCCGCGGTCGCAATCCTCGAAACGCCCTGACTAGCCTCGAAATCATGAGCGATCTGGTTGCGCGCGTCCGTGCCGTCCTACCGTCGGTGCGCCGCGATCTCGAGGAGCTGGTGCGGATCGAATCGGTGTGGGCCGATCCGGGCCGCCGCGACGAGGTGCATCGCAGCGCACAGGCAGTGGCGGATCTGTTGTCTCAGGCCGGTTTTGGCGACGTGCGCATCGTCAGCGAGGGCGGCGCCCCGGCCGTCATCGCCCAGCATCCGGCACCCGCCGGCGCGCCCACCGTGCTGCTGTACGCCCACCACGACGTGCAGCCCGAAGGCGACCGCGACCAGTGGGCGTCGCCGCCGTTCGAGCCCACCGAGCGCGACGGACGCCTGTATGGGCGCGGCAGCGCCGACGACAAGGCCGGTATCGCAACGCATCTGGCCGCATTCCGGGCACACGGCGGCCAACCGCCGGTGGGCGTGACGGTCTTCGTCGAAGGTGAGGAGGAATCCGGCTCGCCGTCGTTGGGGCGCCTGCTCGCCGCGCACAAAGACGCGTTGGCCGCCGACGTGATCGTCATCGCCGACTCGGACAACTGGAGCACCGAAACCCCGGCGCTGACAGTCACGCTGCGCGGCCTGGTCGACTGCGTCGTCGAGGTCGCCACCCTCGACCACGGCCTGCACTCGGGTATTTGGGGCGGCGTGGTGCCCGACGCGCTGAGCGTGCTGGTCCGACTGCTGGCCAGCCTGCACGACGACGACGGAAACGTGGCCGTCGCCGGCTTGCACGAAAGCACCGCCGCAGCGGTGGATTACCCGCCCGAACGGGTGCGCGCCGACTCCGGTCTGCTGGACGGGGTGTCCGAGATCGGCTCGGGCTCGGCGCCGCAGCGGCTATGGGCCAAGCCCGCGATCACCGTGATCGGCATCGACACCACGCCGATCGAGAAGGCGTCGAACACGCTGATCCCGCGGGCGCGCGCCAAGATCAGCATGCGGGTAGCGCCCGGCGGCGACGCGGCCGCACACCTGGACGCATTGACGGCGCACCTGCAACAGCACACCCCGTGGGGCGCGCAGGTCAGCGTCACCCGCGGCGACATCGGTGAGCCCTACGCCATCGACGCCAGCGGCAGCGTGTACGACGCGGCGCGAGCAGCGTTCCGGCAGGCGTGGGGTGTCGACGCGATCGACATGGGCATGGGCGGCTCGATCCCGTTCATCGCCGAGTTCGCCGAGGCGTTCCCACAGGCGAAGATCCTGGTGACCGGGGTGGAAGATCCAGCGACGCAGGCCCATAGCATCAACGAGAGCCTGCACTTGGGTGTGCTGGAACGCGCGGCCATCGCCGAGGCCCTGCTGTTAGCGAAACTGGCTTAGCTCGACGCCACCGCTAGTCGTCGGCGATCCCCGGTGCGCTGAGCGCCGCGACCGTGTCTTCCCGCTGCAGCACCGAGCGGGCCGCGACCGCGAACTGGTTGAGCTTGTCGACGACGGTTTGCCCTTCCGGCTGGTGCCCCCAAATGCTGATGCCCTGGTGCGTGGTGGGGCTCCAGGTGGATTCGTCGACGACGATCGGGTTCCAGCCGACCTCCCACTCGAAGCCCGACGGCGTAAGGGCGTAGTAGGACAGCTCCTTGTCGTTGGTGTGCTGGCCCACCGACAGCGCGATGCCGAATCCCAGTTCCTTGACGCGTTGGTAGGAGGCGACCATGTCGTCGAGCGTTTCGACCTGGATGTTGACGTGCTGGATGCGGGTGCGAATCGGGTTGAGCGGCAGGGCGTTCACCGATGCGATCGCCACGGAATGGTGTCGTTCGTTGACCCGGAGGAATCGGATCTTGAACTTCATTCCGCTGATCGTTTCATCGATGTAGTCCGAAAGCCGCGCGTCGAACACGTGGTTGTAGTAACCACGGACCAGGTGCGGCTTCTTGGTCGTGAGGGCGACGTGGCCCATTCCACCTGCGCCGGTGACGAATCCGCTTCCCGGTATGTCCAGGGACAACGGCGCGGTGCGGGCGGCGGTGTAGATCTCTTGGGTGAGCCCATGCGGGCCGGGGAACCGCAGGAAGCGCTCGACACCACGCAGCTTCGCCTCCTCGTCGGTGCCCGCGACGGAGGGCACCCCGTGGTCGGCGACACGGCGGTTGATCTCGTCGAACGTCGCATGGCCGTCGAGTTGCCAGCCCAGCGCGACCACGTCCTCGGCCGGCCCGCGCCGGAGCAGCACGCGACATTCGTTGTCGTCGAGGCGGAATCGAACCGTGTCGGGGGCCAGCTCGTCGAGATGCATGCCGATCGCGTCGCGGCCGAAGCGTTTCCAGTCGCTGATCTTGTTTGTTTCGATCACGACATAACCCAGATGCACGTTGCCGAACACCGAAGGTGATTGTGTGGCAGACATATTGAGCCTTAGCCCTTCAGAAAAGCGGTGGTGACCGCGTTGAACAGGTCGGCGCGCTCCCACTGCACCCAGTGGCCGGTGCGGGCGGTGAGCAGGACGTCGGCGTTGGGCATCCGGTCTGCCAGCATCGCGGCACCGCTGGGTTTGTTGACCTTGTCGTCACGCCCCCAGACGATCAGCGTCGGTGTCGAGAGGCTGCCGAGTCTGCGGTCGCGGGTGAAGTCCATGCGCCACAGGGTGCGTAAACCGGACGGGCGTTGCAGGGGAGGGTTGGCAACGACCTCAGGATCGATCGACGCCTGGTAGCGGGACTCAATCAGCGCATCGGGCACCGCGTCCGCGTCATACACCAGGTAAGAGCGGATGAACGTGCGCAGCTTCTGACGGCTCGGTCCGTCGCCGCCGTAATACGCCAGCAGACTTCGCAACCCCTCGCTGGGCAGTCCGCGGGTGGTTCCGACGCCACCCGGACCCATCAGCACGAGCTTGTCGACGCGGTCCGGAGTGTCCAGCGCCAGCCGCAGCGCGCACGAACCACCGTAGGAATTGCCGACCAGATGCGCGCGCTTGATGCCGAGCTCGTCGAGCATGCCGCGGATGTGAACGGCTAGGTATCCGAACGGGTCTCGCCGGTCGACGCCCTTGCTGGAGCGGCCGTAACCCGGCATGTCCGGAACGATGACCCGGAAGTTCTCGGCGAGCGGCTCGATGTTGCGTGCGTAGTTCGATACGCCCGACGCGCCCGGGCCGCCGCCGTGCAGCAGCACGACGGCAGGGCCGGTGCCGCACTCGGCGACGAAGATCTCTTTGCCGTTGACGCGTACGGTGTGTTCGGTGATGGTGCCGATACTCATTGTGTTCCTTAAGGTTTGAAGCCGGCTGGCGGCGGGGGCAGAGGTTGGCGGTCACTGGCGCCCGCGTAGACGAAACCGTCGGGCCGAACGGCTACCACCGAGGCGCCCTTCTTGCCGAGCCAGGCGATCAGCGACCCGTCATTGTCGACGACGCAGTCCGCGCGAGGAACGCTTCCGGGCGGGGCGAGCTGCAGGACGGGTACGCCCGCCGCCCGCCAGTGCGGCCATTGGGCCGCGCGCCCGGTGTGCAGTACGGTCCAACGGCCGCCGAGCATGTCATCGAGGCGCACGTTGTCGCCCTTTTCATCGAGGACGCAAGGTTGCGGAATGAGCCAGCCGACCGCCCCGTTTCCGTTGCGCGCCAACAAGCCGTCGTGATAGCGCGCGTCGGGCAGCCAGCGGTGATCGCGCAACCAGGTGGTGAAATACGGCACCCTGCTGGCGGTGCGGAACAAGTGGTTGCGCATCGCCGCGCGGAACCGATTGCGCTGGATAATGAGGTTGCCGGTCTTGACCGCGCGGTTGGTCACCTCTTTGACATGCGGTAGCCGCTCGGCCTGGTAGGTGTCGAGAACGGACTCCGGCAGCGACCCGCGCAGCACCGCCCCCAGTTTCCAGCACAGGTTCGCCACATCGCGCACGCCCGCGCACATACCCTGGCCGATCCACGGGGGCATCGCGTGCGCGGCGTCTCCGGCCAGAAAGATCCGGCCCGCCCGCCACCGGTCGGCGAAGCGGACATGGTGGCTGTAGCAGGCGAAGCCGAGGATCTGGACGTTCTCCGGCGATATTTCCTGGCGGTCCAACACTTTCCAGATCGCCTCCTCATGCAGCAGGTCTTTTTCGTCCTCCTCGTCACGCACCGGGAACTCCCAGCGGTGGTGTCCCAGCGGGGTGGGGCAGTCGACGGTCGGCCGCTCGGGGTTGCAGTGGAACCGAAGCCGGTCGTGGCCGGGCCATTCCCGGAGCACTTTGGTGTCGATGACGATCCAGCGCTCGGCGTAGGTTCGACCGCTGAACCCGACACCCAGCTGGGCGCGGGTGGCGCTGGACCCGCCGTCGGCGGCGATCACGTAGGAGGCCCGGATGCGGCGGAACTCGTCAACCGAAAGGTCGGCCAACATCAATTCGACACCGTCTTCCTGCGGGATGAGGCGCAGGCATTCGTGGTTGAGCAGGACGGACACGTTGGGGAAGCGGTCGACCCCTTCGCGCAGCACCTTCTCCAGCGCGGGTTGATAGATGAACTGCTGCGGCGGGTGGCCGTTGCCCCGCGAGACGGGCAGCAGCCTGACGAACGGCACACCGTTGGCGTCGACGAACGCCGCCCCGGAGCCGGGTTGCATGTCGGCGTTGAGGCGATCGGCGAGCCCGACCTGTTGCCAGATGCGGACGACTTCCTCGTCGGTCGAGATGGCTCGAGCACGGGCATAGATGTCGGGGTCGCGTTCCACCACCACGACATTGAGACCAAGTTGGCCTAACAGGTTCGCCGCGGTGCAGCCCACCGGTCCGTAGCCGACGATCGCCACGTCGTAGGTTTTCTGGTCCTTCATGTCGACCTCTTCGCCGATTGTTAATGTAGCGATCCATACAGTAAGCTTTTGTAGCGTGACCGTCAACACCCCCCAAGGAGGCACCGTGACGCAAGGCCCCGGCGCAACCGAGCCGCGCGCCCGCAGACGCACCCGCAGCAACGGGGAGCAGTCGCGCGAGCGCATCCTCGATGCGGCGACCGAGGTCGCCACCGAACGCGGCTACGAAGGCACGACGATCTCTCTGGTCAGCAAGAAAAGCGGCCTCCCCCCGACGTCCATCTACTGGCACTTCGCCGACAAGGACGACCTGATAGCCGCGGTCATCGAGCGAAGTTTCGGCCGATGGCTCGCCGCGCTGGACCTCCCGGGCGGCGCCATGGTCCGGGCGCGGGTGGTCGAACTCGGGACGCAGGTGGCCAAGGCGCTGTTGGATGCGCCCGACTTCATCCGCCTGGGACTGATGCTCGCGCTGGAGCGGCGCCCGATCGAGCCGCGCGCCCGCGCGATGTTTCTCGAAGTGCGCGACCGGGCGTTTGCCCGGTTCGAGACGATGGTGCGCGACGTCGCGCCCGAACTCGACGAGGAGAGCGTGCGACTGCTGACCACTTACGCGATCGCCGGTGCCGACGGGCTGTTTATCGCCAAGGAGATCGGTGGCGACTCGGTGGATCTGCTCAAGCTGTTCGAACTGCACGCCCGCCTGGTCTTCGAGTCGGCGACTCAGCTGTTGGGATCTGGGGACCTTAGATGACCGATGTGATCGCTGCCGACCCGCAGCTGGACGAAGCGGCTCAGCGGTTGTACGCCGCACAGTTGAGCGGCGACCCAATCGCGCCGCTGACCGAGTCGTACCCCAATTTCGATGTGGCTCAGGCCTATTCTGTCCAGCGGCGTAATCTGGCCCGCCACGTCGGCGCGGGTGCGCGGCTGCGCGGCCACAAGATCGGGTTGACCTCGGCGGCAATGCAAACCCTGCTGGGTGTCAACGAGCCTGACTTCGGCTACGTCCTGGACACGATGATGCTGGCCGATGGGACGACGGTGCCCAGAGGTGATTTCTGCGCGCCGCGGGTGGAGCCCGAGGTGGCGTTTCTGCTGCGGGCGCCGCTGCGCGGTCCGGGGGTGACGGTCGAGGAGGTGATGGCGGCCACCGAGGCAGTGGCCGCGGCGCTGGAGATCGTGGACAGCCGCATCGCCGACTGGCGGATCACCCTGGCGGACACCGTCGCCGACAACGCCAGCTCCGGCGCGGTGGTGCTGGGCGGGTGGGTGCCGATCGCGGACGCACCGTCGCTGCCCGATACCACCGCGGCGCTCTACCTCAACGATGCGCTCGTCGAAACGGGGCGGGGTACCGCCGTGCAAGGCGATCCGGCCGCCGCCGTCGCGTGGCTGGCCAACGCCCTGGCCATGTACGGAACCGCGATCGAGGCGGGGCAATTCGTGATGTCCGGTTCCTACACCACGGCCGCGTTCGTGCACGCCGGCGACCGGTCTTCGGCGACGATCACCGGCCTGGGCACTGTCGGCGTGACGTTTGAGTAGATGGAGAAATGTATGACCGGTCAACGATTTCCCGTGGCGATCATCGGGTCGGGCAACATCGGCACTGACCTCATGCTCAAGATCATGCGCGGCGGCGGCCCGCTGGAAATGGCCGCGATGATCGGCATCGACCCGGCCTCGGACGGGCTGGCCCGCGCGAAAAGCCTTGGCGTGCCGACATCCGCGGCGGGCGTTGACGGGTTGCTCGCCCTCCCCGGCTTCGACCAGATTCGGTTGGTGTTCGACGCCACCTCTGCCGAGGCTCACCTGAGGCACTGGGAGGTGTTGCGCCACAACGGTGTACGCGTGCTCGACCTCACCCCGGCGGCCGTCGGCCCGTTCTGTGTCCCGGTGGTCAATCTCGAAGACCACATCGACGCGCCGAACCTCAACATGGTGACGTGCGGTGGGCAGGCGACCGTGCCGATCGTGGCCGCGGTGAACCAGGTGGCGCCGGTGTCCTACGCCGAGATCGTGTCGTCGATCTCGTCACGGTCGGCCGGGCCCGGTACCCGCGCGAACATCGATGAGTTCACCGAGACCACCGCCACCGCATTGAAGGTGGTCGGCGGGGCGCAGCGGGGCAAAGCGGTGATTGTCCTCAACCCGGCCGATCCGCCAATCCTGATGCGCAATACGGTGTATTGCCTGGTCGAGGGTGATTGCGACCATGTCGCCATCGAGGCGTCCATCGCCGCGATGATCGAGCGGGTCCAGCGCTACGTGCCTGGATATCGGCTCAAGCAGCCGGTGCAGTTCGAGACCTTCGGCCCGGACATCCCGCTCTACATTCCCGAGACCGGAAAGTTCATCGGCACCAGGATCACCAGCCTCCTGCAGGTGACCGGTGCCGCCGACTACCTGCCCGCCTACGCCGGAAACCTCGACATCATGACCTCCGCGGCGCTGGCCACCGCGAAAAGCATTGCGGCACATTCCATGACGAAGGTGGGTGTCTGACCATAAGTACGACCGAGCAGCTCTACATCAGCGACGTCACCTTGCGCGACGGGATGCACGCGGTGCGACACCAGTACACGCTGCGACAGGCCGCCGACATCGCGGTGGCGCTGGACGCCGCCGGGGTGGACTCGATCGAGGTCGCCCATGGTGACGGGCTGGGCGGGTCCAGCTGTGTCTACGGGTTCGGCGCGCACACGGATCTGGAGTGGATCGAGGCGGTCGCCGCCGTGGTGCACCGCGCCAAGATCGCGACGCTGGTACTGCCGGGAGTCGGCACGGTCCGGGACCTCGCCGTGGCGCACCGCGCCGGTGCCCGCGTGGTCCGGGTCGCCACCCACTGCACCGAGGCCGACATCTCCGCGCACCACATCTCGGCCGCCCGCAACATGGGTATGGACACTGTCGGTTTCTTGATGATGAGCCATCTGAGCGCTCCGCAGGCCCTGGCCGAGCAGGCCGCGTTGATGGAGGGCTACGGCGCCGGCTGCGTATACGTCGTCGACTCCGGCGGCGCCATGACCATGCGCGACGTCGCCGAGCGCGTCGACGCGGTGCGCCAAAAGCTCCGCGCGGAAACCGAAGTCGGTATTCACGCCCACCACAACCTGTCGCTGGGGGTGGCGAATTCGATGGTGGCCGTCGAACATGGGTGTCGCCGGGTCGACGCGTCACTGGCCGGCATGGGCGCCGGTGCGGGCAACGCGCCGCTGGAGGTTTTCATCGCGGCCGCGACCCGCATGAATTGGCAGCACGGCTGCGATCTCAACGCCCTCGAGGACGCCGCCGACGACCTGGTTCGCCCGCTTCAGCAGCGCCCGGTGCGCGTCGATCGCGAGACGCTCACCCTGGGTTACGCCGGTGTGTACTCCAGCTTCCTGCGTCATGCGGAGGCCGCGGCGCAGCGGTTCGGTGTGGACGCACGCACGCTGCTCGTCGAGGCCGGGCGTCGCGGCATGGTCGGTGGCCAGGAGGACATGCTGGTCGACATCGCCCTGGATCTGTCGGGCGCGACGACGCACTGACCGTTGGCCGCAACAACTTTCGGCACCCTCACGCATCGTCGAGTATCGGAAAGAGCAGTTCCCGAGCCAGCAGCTGCAGGGCCGCCGCGAGCGGGATCGCAACCAGCGCTCCCACGACGCCCAACCACGCGGCGCCCAGGAGCACGGCGACCACGGTGACACCGGCCGGCACGCGCACGGCGCGGCCGATGATCTTGGGGGTCAACAGGTAATCCTCACCAAGCCGGAAGCCCATGTAGAAGGCAACCGTCGCGATCGCGACCGGGATGGAGACGCTGAGTGCCACCGCGGTGACGATGAATCCGCCGACCGTTGAGCCGTAGGGGAAGAGGTCCAAGATGGCCACGACCACGCCCAGCAGGACCGCGTAGGGGACATCGAGCAGCAGGCACCACACGAACGTCGCGAACCCCGCGATGATCGAAGTCAGCACGTTCCCGAAGAGATACGCGCCGAACTTGGCCACCACCGCGTCACCGATCAGGATCGCGCGGGGGCGCCGGGAGTTGGGCATGAGCCGGTAGAAGCCGGTGCGGATGCGACGCATATCGGCGAGGAAGTAGACGGTGAGCATGGCCACGATGCCGATATGGGACACGACACCGAACACCTGCGACCCGGTGTGCACGATGCCCGCGACGGTGAAGCGGCCGGATCCGTTGGCCAGCTCGGTGATTCGCTGCTGCAGGTGGACGTGCTCGTCGATCCGGCCGATCAGCGACGAGCGGTCGTGGGCATGCTGCAGGTAATGGGGCAATTGCTCGGCGAGCTGGCGTGCTTCCTGCACGAGCGGGGGAATAGTGGCGGCCAAGGTCCCGGCAATCAGGGCGAACACCAGGGTCACCACGACGGTCACCGCCGCCCAGCGCGGCACCTTACGGTTGACCAGCCACGACACGGCGGTCTCGAGCCCGAGCGCGAAAAACATCGCGACGCCGATCAATACCAGCACCGAGGACATCGCGCCGAGGACGCGGACCGCGCCGTAGGTCACGGCCACGCCGGCCGATGCGGTCAATCCGACGACGAACGGGGAGCGCCGGTCGAATCGTTCGCCGCGCTGGCCGAATTGGTGCTCGTGGGAACGCAATCGCTCGGCGCGCTGTTCGGCGTCGGCGATCGGTCCCTCGTCGTCGCCGTGCGGCTGTCCGACTAGCGGGTGATGACCTCGATCGTGGTTTTGCTCTGCGTTGTCACCACCACGTGCACCCCGCTGGCGCGGATCGGTCCCGCGTCCATGATCACCGCTCATGTCGCGGGAGTCTGTAGCCCTGGCCGGTGATTCACAAGGGGACTTGTGCCCTAGGTCGGGCATTTCGCGCCAAGCGCACGCGTATAGACGTCACCCGCTTGGGCGCTGAGACACGATGTTGTTGTTACCCGTCTTGTTGATCGTTGGCGACCCGGAGCGGTAAGTGATCGCGTTGTCGTCGCCGAAAGCACTGATGATGTCGGCGCTGTCGACGGTGACGTGATTCGCGCTTCCGGAGACGTCAAGCCTGCGACAGTGGCCGGTGACGGTGTAGGTGTTGTTGTCACCTTCTAGCCTGAGGTTTCCGCCGTTGCAGTCGATCGTGTCCTTAGCCCCGCCATTGATCATCGTGAGATTTCCGTGCACGGTGGTGCCGGAGTAATGGCTGACGAGGGCCGCGATCGCGAACACAGCCGCGAACGCACCCACCAATACCACCCGACCACGCGGGGTGTTCGCCAGCCTCGCGACGTCCCCGAACGACCGCCCGACTACCCGGCCGCCGTTTGACGTTCCGGACGAATGGGGAGCGCCCGACGACTGCCCGGTGCCGCGTTCCAGGTTGCGTATGTATTCCTCTGGGTCTTGCTTCTCCGGGTCCTCTTCCGGGGCCATGGCTCAATAATCCGCTCTGCGATTCGGTTTTGGTGCAGTCGCGCCGAGGTAGCGATATTTCACGGCCAGGGGAAGCCGGGTGCCGGCGGTGGTACGTCGGCCGGGTTGGCCTCCTCGAAGTGATACACCGGGCCGGACGGGCCGTTGGTCACGGTGACGGCGAACCAGTGGCAGACACTCAAATCGAATCCTGGCGGTATCGCAACGGTGTATCCCCATTTCTGGCCGGGGCAGTAATGCCAATAGGACGGCCCAGCCTGGGCAGGTGCGGCCAGGCCCAGACCGGCCACGGCTACGCCGCCAGATATCAGCGCGCCCGCGACAATCCGACCGAAAACGCGAGGTGTATTCATCGATAGTCCTTTTGATACCGATTGCGCCGCACGTCACGGCGAGCCATTACCAAAATTCTGGCGATCTCGGGCGGCTACCGATCCCAATTGAAATCCAGAATGGCTTTGTAGACGGACGGTCTCGTCGCATACTGCTTCTACAGGCAGCCACTCATCCGCAGGAGAGGCCACGGTGACTACGGAAGACACCCTGACCGGCACGGCAGCTACGGCCGGCAAGCCCCACCGTTACCACTTTGATCGCCACACCCCGGAGTACCGCGAGCGGTTCACCGCGATCACCGAGGAGATGCACGCCACCTGCCCGGTGGCGTGGACCGACACCTATGACGGGCATTGGGTGGCGGCGGGCAGCCGGGAAGTCTTCGAGCTCGCGCGCTGCCCGCACGTGTCCAACGACCACGACGTCACCGGCGAAGGCACCGGCTATAAGGGCATCACAATCCCCACGGTGTCGCAGGGGACCGGCGTCCGCGGCGGCATGCTCGAGATGGACGAACCCGAACACTCCCGCTACCGCAGCATCCTCAACCCCTACCTGTCGCCGGCGGCCGTTAAGCGCTGGAAGCCGTTTGTCGACGAGATCGTGCGGGCGAGCATCGACGAGAAAATCGAAGGGGGGCGGATCGACTTCGTCGACGATCTTGCGAACATCACACCTGCGGTCCTGACGCTGGCGATGATGGGCGTTCCCCTGAAGAAATGGCAGCTCTACTGCGAGCCGGCCCACGCCGGTGTCTACACCCCCGCCGACTCTCCGGACTACCCAAGGGTTTTGGAGCAGACGATGGCGATGGGCATGGACTTGTTCAACCACCTCCTCGAGATCCGCGAGAACCCGCGCCCCGGCCTGGTGGATGCGTTGGCAAGGCTTCAGATCGACGGCGAACCCGCCCCCGACAGCGAACTGCTCGGAATGCTCGGTTTGATCATCGGCGGAGGCTTCGACACCACGACCGCGCTGACCGCGCACGCACTCGAATGGCTAGGCGAAAATCCCGAACAGCGCGAACTGCTCCGGGAGGAATCGGAAACGCTGCTCGACTCGGCGACCGAGGAGTTCCTGCGGTACTTCACGCCCGCGCCGGGGGACGGTCGCACGATCGCCGCCGATCTGGAAATAGCCGGCACACGTTTCAAGGAGGGCGATCGCCTGTGGTTGTCCTGGGCGATGGCCAATCGCGACCCCGCGGTGTTTTCGGATCCGAATCGTTTGGACCTCGGCCGTAAGAACAACCGGCACTTCAGCTTCGGCCTCGGCATCCACCGCTGCATCGGCTCCAACGTCGCGCGCGTCGTGTTCAAATCGATGCTCACGGCGGTGCTCGACCGGATGCCCGACTACCGCTGCGACCCCGAGGGCACCGTGCACTATCCGACCATCGGCGTGATTCAGGGCATGCAGCATCTGCCGGCCACCTTCACCCCCGGAAAGCGGCTGGGGCCGGGGCTCGACGAGACGCTGGAGAGACTGCAGCGGGTCTGCGACGAACAGGGATGCGCGCGGCCCATCACCGAGCACCCGGCAGCAGCCGTCATCGGCGACTGACTACACGGACAGGTCGCGACGCAGCTTGGCGACGTGGCCGGTGGCCTTGACGTTGTACTGGGCGATCGCGATCTTGCCCTTTTCGTCCACGACGAACGTCGAGCGGATGACTCCGGTGACGGTTTTGCCGTACATCTGCTTCTCGCCGTAGGCGCCATAGGCCGTCAGTACCTTGCGTTCCGGATCGGACAGCAGTGGGAACGTCAGCCCCTCGGCGTCGCGGAACTTGGCCAGCTTCTCCGGCTTGTCGGGGGAGATCCCGACGACGTCGAGGCCGGCCCCGTTGAGCTCGGCGAGGCTGTCGCGGAAGTCGCAGGCCTGCTTGGTGCACCCCGGCGTCGACGCGGCCGGGTAGAAGTACACGACGACCCGGCGGCCCTTGTAGTCGGCCAGCGATACCTTCTTGCCGTCGGCGTCGGGAAGGCTGAAGGCGGGCGCTTTGTCGCCCGGCGCCAGCCGCGTGGTCTCGGTCAACGTGGGTCCTTTCTGTTCCCGGCGCGCTGGGGTGAAGGCCAGCTGATCTAGGGTAGTTCCTCAGGTGCACCACGCCGACGAGGACTTGGAGGACAGGACCGTGGCCGACCGGGACCCCGAAGCCATCAAGCAGGAGATCGACCTCGCCCGCGACCAGCTCGCGGCGACCGTCGACTCGCTCGCCGAGCGTGCTAACCCTCGCCGCCTGGCCGACGACCTCAAGATCCGGGTGATCGGGTTCGTCACCAAACCCGCGGTCGCCGCTTCGCTGGCGGGCGTCGGGGCGCTGGTCGTCATCGTGGTGGTACGCCGGGTCAGGAATCGCTGAACCTCGGCTGAGGCCACCGCGGCCGTTGGTTGCGATCAGCAGGATCCGATTGGGTGCGGTGGGCGATCCTTATCGTGGCGCAACGTCACGTCCTCAGTCGGAAAACACCTGCGTAACAATACCTTTCAACGCTCGATCCTGCCGGTAGGCACCTGCGCGACCATAAGTTGCCGTGGGCGACACCACAAACCGGTCGCGTGGACAGCGCGGCCTGTCTATGGCAACGTCGGGCTGGCGAAAGGACGATCACGGTGGCGACTGGCACGGTGCGAATAGTAGACGGCCACAAGCGTTTTGGGTCCAACAGCCATGCACTTGCCAGTATCGACCTGACCATCGACGACGGCGACTTTCTTGCGATCCTGGGACGAAGCGGCAGCGGCAAATCCACCTTGCTGCGGGTGATCGCCGGGCTGGAGACGCTCACATCGGGAACCGTCGAATGGTCTTCGGGCAACGGGGTAGCGCGCCCGCACACCGGGGTGGTCTTCCAGCAACCGCTGCTGATGCCGTGGCTGACGGCCGGCGAAAACGTGGTGTTCGCCGGGCGGTTCGCCGCCAACCGCAAGTCGTTTGAGCCCGAGTACGCCCGCGAACTCCTACGACGTTTCGACCTGCAGCGGGTGGCGCATCAATACCCTGACCAGCTCTCCGGCGGACAGGCTCAGCGAGTGTCGATCATCCGGGCCGTTGCCACCCGGCCGCGGCTGTTGCTGCTGGACGAGCCGTTCAGTGCCCTGGACCCCGCCATCCGCGGCGACTTGCAGGACTGGTTGGCCGACCTCGCCGCCGAATTGGGCATCACCGTCGTCCTGGTCACCCATGACGTCGACGAGGCGCTGCAGCTGGCCAGCCGCATCGTGCTGCTCGGCGCGGACGGGCGGATCCGCCGGGAATGGCGACCGGACAGCGGCAACGAGGAACTCAGACAAGAGATCCTGAGCCACTACCGGGTGACCGACTGATGCGCCCTGCGCTGCTCTCCCGGCGCTCGCTGCTGGCAGGCACGGTCGGCCTGGCCGCGGCCGGGGGCGTGGCCGGATTGGTTGATCTCGCGCGTGCCGCGGCCGTCGACCGGACCAACACCAGCGGTCAACTGCGGATTGGTTATCTTCCTATCACCGACGCCGCGCCGCTGCTGATCGCGCACGCCGCCGGGCTCTATCAGCCGGGTGTGGTCAGTTCGGCCAAGCCGGTGCTGTTCCGCAGCTGGGCGTCGCTGGCCGAGGCGTTCGTCACCCGCCAGGTCGATGCCGTGCACATGCTGATGCCGACCGCGTTGCAGCTGCGGTTCTTGCTGGGCAGCGCGGTGCGCGTGCTGAGCTGGAACCACACCAACGGCTCGGCGTTGACCGTCGCACCGAACATCACCGAGCTCGGGCAGCTGGCCGGAACGCAAGTGGCGATCCCGTTTTGGTGGTCGATCCACAACATCATCCTGCAAGAGCTGCTGCGCGCCCACGACCTGGTGCCGGTGGTGCGCCGTAGTGCCTCGCGCAGTGCCCGGACCGTCGAGCTGATCGTGATGAGCCCGTCAGACATGGTGCCGGCATTGGCCAACCGATCGATCGGGGGCTACGTGGTAGCCGACCCGTTCAACGCGATGGCCCAGGTGCGCAAGATCGGGCGAATCCACACATTCCTCGGTGACGTGTGGCGCGATCACGCCTGCTGCGTGGTGCTGGCCCACCAGGATCTGATCGACAACCGGCCGCAGGCGGCGGCATCGCTGGTGAACTCGATTGTGCTTGCGCAGCAACGTATTAACGCCGACCGGTCCGCTGCGGCCACTGCGCTGTCGGCCGGGGCCTATCTGCCTCAGCCGATACCGGCCATCAAGACGGCACTGACGTACCGCGCCCAGGATTACCATTTCGCGCATCCGGACTGGCAGCCGCAGCGGTTGGGTTTCCAGCCGTTCCCGTTCCCGAGTTTCACGCGGCGGCTGGTCGAGGCCATGCACGACACCGTCGTCGACGGCGACCGGCGATTTCTCAACCGGCTGGATCCCGCGACCGCCCATGCTCAGCTTGTCGACGACAGCTTCGTGCGAACCGCGCTGAGGTCCCACGGCGGACCGCAAAGCTTTGGTCTCCCAACTGATCTGACCCGCGTCGAACAGGTGCAGCCGCTATGACCACCGAAGAAATCCGCTCCGTCGACGCATCGGGTGAAGCCGCGCTGTCAGCGCCCGAAACAACCTCCCGGTGGTCGCTGCTACGGCGTTGGTGGCCGCCGGTGCTGGCCATCGCGGTGGCGGTGGGCATTTGGTGGCTGGGCACTGCCGTGCTGGCCGGCCCCCAATCGCTGTTGCACCAGACCACACCGGGCCGGGTGGTCAAGTCGCTGGCCGAGCTCTACAACCGCGGCGTGCTGCTGTCCGACGCCGGGGTCAGCCTGTGGCGCCTGCTGGTCGGATTACTGGTGGCCGCCGTCATCGGAGTTCCCGCCGGATTGCTGATCGGGCTCAACGACGTCGCCGACCGCGCCACTCGTCCGGTCGTGCAGTTTCTGCGGATGATCTCACCACTGTCCTGGGCGCCAATATCGGTGGCCATCTTCGGAATCGGCAACCAGCCGGTCATTTTCCTGATTGCCGCGGCAGCGGTGTGGCCGATCCTGATCAACACCGCGGCCGGCGTATACGCCGTGGACCCGGGGTATCTGCAGGTGGCCAGATCCTTCGGGGCGACCCGAACCGAGCTGCTGACCGTTGTGGTGTTGCCGGCCATCCGGGGCCATCTGCAAACGGGCTTGCGGGTAGCGCTGGGCATCGCGTGGGTGGTGCTGGTGCCGGCCGAAATGCTGGGCGTGCGTTCGGGTCTGGGCTACCAGATCCTCAACGCTCGCGACCAGCTGGCCTACGGCCAGGTGGTCGCGGTGATCGTGGTCATCGGCTTGATCGGATACGTGCTGGATCTTGTTGCGCGACGGCTGTTGTCGTCGCCACGCTAGGCCGTGTCGGAGGTCGCGCTGCGCTGCACGTGCACCGGCAGGTCGTCGGCCCACGGCTGGGTGGTGACCATGTCGTCGACGTCGATGTAGCCTCGCTCGAATTCTCCGGTCGCCGCGTCGACCAACCGATATTCCTGCCGCTGTCGCTGGATCGGCTGTGCGTCCAGAATCACCACCCGCACGTCGCCGGGCTCGAAGCCGCAGCGCTGCTGCAGCGCCTCGATCAGGCACTCGTTGTGCATATGGCCGTCGCCGAAGTTCCACCCCAGCACCATCGAGCACAGCACCTCGCCCTCGCACAGGTTGTAGTCGTCCTCGTCGTAGCCGGCCAGCGCGCGATGCACCAGCGTCAGCAATGCCCGCCCGTGGGTGTTCATCCCGCGGAACGCCAGCGCCAGGTGCAAGGGGATCAGCGTCTGCTCCTTGCTGCCGTACAGCCGCTCGAGTTGCAGGTGCTGCATCGGACCGAGCGCACGGGAGCCGGTGCGGAACTTGTCGTCCACCGCGGGTTTGACGCACCACACCGTCGTGTCCCAGTTGCCGGCGTAGTAGCGCATGCCCGGCAGGAAGGAAACCTTGCGCGGGAAGAGGTTTCCCACCACGACGACCGTCGTGATGACCGCGAACAGCACGACGGGCCATGGGCTGGTCAGGTCCGACAGACCGACGTGTGCGTGGGCCACGAACAGCCACAGCACACCGAAGATCATGAACACGTTCCACTCCAGCGGTACCCCCATCGGAAATGCCAGCAGGATGTTCAGGTGAAACACGATCATCACGAATGCGGCGATCGTGGTCGGCCAGCCGCCATGGGAGAAGAGCAACGCCAGAGGCACCAAACCCTCGATCGCCGTAGAGAAGTGCGCGATGAAGCCCGACAACGCGCTGGGCCTCAGGTCGTCCGGATAGTGCTTGAACAGCGAGCGCTTGAGCACGCCCGAGGGCAGGAACGGGTTGTTGGCCAGCATCGTCGAGATCACAAATGGGAAGTGTCTGGTGAGTTTCGAGGTGGCTGCGCCCAGCCAGATCGCCATGAAGACGAGCTTGGCCCCGATGACGATGTCGGCTCCGACGAACAGAAACGCCAGCGCGAGCGGCCCGTACACCTCGGCGCGGGCAGCCAGGAAGATCACCTTGTCGCGCAGGCTGATTGCGGCCAACACCGCGAGGATCGCGATGGTCTGCCACCTCGGCAGCACACCAATTGCGGTGCCCAGAGCCGGAATTGGGCCAGAACCGTCGGACACCAGGGCCGTCCCCAGCAACACCAGCAGCGCGCCGTAGAGCAACGCGTCGAACGGGGTCCGGTCGATGCCCTTGGTGAGCGGCACTCGCTTCGGCCAGGGGGGCAGCCGGATGGTGCCGGGCCGCAGCCAGTAGAGGATCGAGCCCATCGGCGGGAAGTAGCGCCCGGCCAGCGGCCCGAAACAACAACCCAGACCGACGACTTCGAACAGCATGGTGAACAGCACGGCCTTCTGGAACACGATCGGCTCCGACCACCACGTACTGACGTCGCCGAAACCGCCGATGCCCGTGGTGCACCATCCGAAGAACCAGCCACCGAGGATGTAGAGCGCGATCTTCACGCCGTACATCACATGCATGATCAGGGGAGTGCCGAAACCGTTCTCGGCGACGTGGCGCTGCATCGGGATGATCCGCTCGGCGCGGGGCAGCTTGCTCCATTCGGGAACGTCGACGACGGGCAGGTTTGGCTGGATGAACCCCATTGAGGCTCCTTCGACGCAGCTCGTTGACCAGGGGTGCCAGTCGTGCGCCAGGCACCGAGAAGAAACTACTCCGAGCAACCACAGGTTGGGGCAGGATTTCTCAGTCGGCCAGTTAACCGCTTGACAACACAAGCAATGTGCAGTTCTTAGGGCCAATAGTCCCTACCCCCGTTGGGTATGTGGATGCCATTCTTCGAACCATGACAGAAACACCTGAATCCACGATCGAACCGACTACCGCGACTGGGCAACCCCCCTACGACGGCGGATACGGCGCGCGTACCCGCCTAAGTCAAGTCGCGGCGTGGGTCCTGATCGTCGCCGGTACCGTATTCGTCGTGGCCGTGATCTTCTTCTCGGGGCTGGTCTTGGGCTGGTCCTCGAGCGGCCACCAGCGAGGATATTACGGCGGCCAAAGTGGTGGCTGCCCGATGATCGGGCAGGGCGCAATGATGGGACCCGGCGGCATGATGGGGCCGGGCGGGATGGGTCCGGGCGGACCGATGCGCCCTCAGCAAACGCCTTCGACGGAACCAACGGCACCGCACCACTGATCAGACGTGAGTAGCGCTCAGGGCGCCAGCCAGCGCGGTCGTCGTCCCAAGCTCGGTTGGAACTGGTCTGCTGGTACGCGCTCTCCCCGCAGCGTGGCCGCCGATTCCGGATGCCGAGCGGTCATCCAGCAAACGCGATTCGAACGACAAAATACCGCATGAACTGCGGTAATAGGTTGGTGCGCCGTCAGGGTTTCGAACCCCGGACCCGCTGATTAAGAGTCAGCTGCTCTACCAACTGAGCTAACGGCGCTTGGTCGACCACGACCGCGTTGCGACTTTAACAGGCATCCCATCGCGGAACGAAATCGTCGGACCTCCCAGTGTAGAGGCTGTGCGTCGCGCGTTTTGCGGGCTTCGGATTGCTGACTTAGAGTCACGGGGCTCTTGTTCAAGATCGCTGGCCGGGCCAAACCAGCTGAGTTGCCATGAGCACGGGGCGTAACCCATTAGAATATTCGCAAGTATTCTCCGGTCAGCGGTGACCAGAACGTAACCAAAGAATCTGGAAGGTCACGTGATGACGGCTTTGCGCAGACACCGATCATGGCTGGTTATCGCCATGGTTATGTTTGCCGTGGTCGGCGTCGCCTGCAGCAGCAACCACGCCGCCGCTCCGCCGAAGATCATCTTCGACAAGGGCACACCGTTTGCCGACCTGCTGGTCCCCAAGCTGACCTCCTCGGTGTCGGACGGCGCCGTCGGGGTCACCGTCGACGCGCCGGTCACGGTCAACGTTGCCGACGGTGTGCTGGCGTCGGTCACGATGGTCAACGACAACGGCCGGACGATCAACGGTCAACTCAGCCCGGATGGACTGCGCTGGTCGACCACCGAGCAGCTCGGCTACAACCGGCACTACACGCTCAACGTCAAGGCGACCGGGCTCGGTGGCGCGGCGAGCCGCCAGATGAGCTTTTCGACCAGTTCGCCCGCACACCTGACGATGCCGTACGTCGCGCCGGGCGATGGCGAGGTCGTCGGCATCGGTGAGCCGGTGGCGATTCGGTTCGACGAGAACATCGCCGACCGCGCCGCCGCGCAGAAGGCGATCAAAATCACCACCAACCCGCCCGTCGAGGGCGCGTTCTACTGGCTGAACAATCGCGAAGTGCGTTGGCGCCCAGAGCATTTCTGGAAGTCGGGAACCGCGGTCGACGTCGCGGTCAACACCTACGGGGTTGATTTGGGCGACGGGATGTTCGGCGAGGACAACGTCAAGACCCACTTCACGATCGGCGACGAGGTCATCTCGACCGCCGACGACAACACCAAGATGGTGACCGTCCGGGTCAACGGTGAGGTCGTCAAGACGATGCCGACGTCGATGGGTAAGGACAGCACCCCGACTGCCAACGGCTTCTACATCATCGGCGGCCGCTACAGGCACATCATCATGGACTCGTCCACCTACGGCGTTCCGGTCAACTCGCCCAACGGATATCGCACCGAAGTCGACTGGGCCACGCAGATGTCCTACAGCGGCGTCTTCGTCCACTCCGCGCCGTGGTCGGTCGGTGCGCAGGGCCACACCAACACCAGCCACGGCTGCCTGAACGTCAGCCCGAGCAACGCCGAGTGGTTCTACGACCACAGCAAGAGCGGGGACATCGTCGAGGTCGTCAACACGGTCGGGCCGACGCTGCCCGGTACCGAGGGCCTGGGCGACTGGAACATCCCTTGGCCGCAGTGGAAAGCCGGCAACGCCAACACCTGACGCGGCTAGTCCGTGGGTTTGAGGCCGAGGTTGCCGGCGTACTCGAGCCGTTGATCGACAATCGCTTTGATCGCGTCCTGAGTGGTTGAATTTCCGGTGATGGCGCGCAGGAAATCCTGCCGGCGCAGCCGCCACAGCGTGCCGGCCCGCAGGCATCGCACCGTGGCGGTGCGCGGTACGTCGAACAGCAGGGCGATCTCGCCGAAGTGGTCACCGTCACGCAGCGTTCGCACCGGCTGACCGTCGACAACGGCTTCGAAGACGCCGGAACCGATCAGGAACATGTCGTCGCCGGACTCGCCTTGCCGGACAACGACATCGCCGTCGGCGCTATGGGCGGCGATCAGCGACGAGGCAAGCTGGTCGGCGGCCGCGACTGACAACGGCCGAAACGCCGCCACGCTCCTGATGGCGTCCAATTCCTCGCGCTGCACCGGCGCGCGCCGTTCCACCCGCAGCACGCGCAACAGGCCGTAGATCGCACCCAGCAGCGCCAAACCCGCTGCGAGGCGCAGCGTTGCGCGCACGCCGATCGCCGCGTTCACCTCGGCCGCGCACAACCCGGCCACGCCGACGACCGAGACGGCGATCACCGCGTTGATTCCGGCGAGTAGGTCCAGCGACCGTCCGGACGCGCTGCGCTGCAACAGGGTACGGCCACACACGATCTGGTAGGCAATCCCGATGCCGAAGGCGCTCAGCAGCGGGATCGCCAGAGCCTCCGCCGAAGTCACCGCGAGCGCCAGCAAGACCGCCACGCACGCCAGAAACCCGAAGACCATCGGCAGCGACATCGAATGACGGCCAAGCGACAGACTCGCGATACCACCGACCAGTCCGCCGATACCGACCGCCCCGATAAGCACCGGGGTCCCCGACGCCCCGATATGCAACACGTCACTCGCGATGCTGGCGACCACGCTTTGCGCGGTACCGGTCAGGGACGCGGTGACGGCCATGACGGCGACCACGACCCTGGCGTTCGTTGACTTGCGAAGCACGGCGATGCCGCCGGCGAGTTCGTTGACGATTCGGGAACCCTCGCTGCGCACCCGCGTGTCGACTCCGCGAATGGTGAAAAGCGGCCACGCTCCCAGCGCGCAGAAGACCACGATGGTCACCAGCGCGGCGGCAGGACCGGAGGACCCCAAGGCGATTGCGGCCACGCCCGCGCCGACCAGCACCCCGGAGGTCTCGAGCAGCGCGGAAACGGCATTTGCGGCGACCAGCTGGGCCGGTGAGTCGGCCAACCACGGCATCAGGGCGTCGTACAGCGCCTTCGGGGCCGACTGGGTGAACCCCTCCAGCGCGATTACCAGAAACAGTAGTGCGCTCACGGTGTGATGTCCCAACAGCGGAATCACAAGCGCCACCGCGACTCCCCGGGCGACGATCGAGCCGGCCAGGACGCGCTCGCGCCGGAACCGGCCCGCCAGGGCGGCATACACCGGAGCGCTGATCGCCCCGGTGATCTGGCGAACGATCAGGAACCAGCCGGGCCCCACCGGGCCCAGCAGGTCGAAGGTGACCACCAACATCGTCGAGACCCAGGCCACATGGGCGACGACGCCGGCGGCGATCGATGATTCCGCTCGGGCGATATTGGCGTTGGAAAGGGCATTGCGAAATGCAGCCCACCGACTTGCTCGTGCCGGAGCCTCGGCCATTCGGTCAGCATATATTTCGGCTGACGGGTCCGCTCGAAAATCGCTTCGATGTGTGAATTAGTTGCGGCGCAATGGATTAAAACGAAATTGCTAAGCGCAGGTAAACAGCGGGTCGCACACGACCGTGAACGTGCACCCCGATGCCGCCGGGGCGGTGAGCGCGAGGACCAGGGCGAGGACGACCTTGTACTTCAGACCAGACATGACCACTCCGAACCTATGCAATGGGGTGATAGTACGCCATGAAAAGGCCGGAAAAGGCGGGCGCTGGCAAATGCCGGCACCCGGCTGATACCGGGATTTGGCGCCGAGGGCCACCAAGACCGGCCGGCGTCGCAAGGTCATTGCGCCACAATGCAATAAGTTGCGTGCCGGCATCGGAATGGGCGCCCGACGAGCGGCGGTTTCGCTGCCCTTGAGCTTGCGATCGGCCTGGAGAAGCAAAAAGGTCAGAGGGCGGAAATGCCCTCTGACCCTGTGGGGTGAGTGACGGGACTCGAACCCGCGACATTCAGGATCACAACCTGACGCTCTACCAGCTGAACTACACCCACCACGACCGCCTGCGAGAAGCGGCGACTGTCGATACTAGCGGTTCGGTGGCTCGACGGCCGAATCAATTGACGGTTCCGCGCCGTCGGTGCCCTGTAGCTCGGCGGCCACCGCCGCGATTTCGCTGGTAGAAGGCCCGGGAAGGGGCACGAAGGCGGTGCGGCGGTAGAACTGCAGCTCGCGGATCGACTCGCGGATGTCGGCCAGCGCCCGATGGGCCAGCCCCTTGGCCGGCTGGCCGTAGTACACGCGGGGGTACCAGCGGCGGCACAGTTCCTTGATCGAGCTGACGTCGATCATCCGGTAATGCAGAAACGAGTCCAGGGCCGGCATATCGCGAGCGATGAAGGAACGATCGGTGGCGATCGAATTGCCCGCCAGCGGCGCCGTCTTGGCCGTCTTGACGTGCTTGCCGACGTATTCGAGCACCATCGCCTCGGCCGTGGCCAGGTCGACGGTCGAGGCCCGCACCTCGTTGATCAGCCCCGATCGGGTGTGCATGTCGGTGACCACGTCGATCATCGACGACAGGGCGGCGTCATCGGCGTGGATCACCACGTCGATCCCGTCACCGAGAATGTTGAGATCGGCATCGGTGACCAGGGCCGCGATTTCTATCAACTTGTCCTTGCCGACATCCAGCCCGGTCATTTCGCAGTCGATCCACACCAATTCGTCGCGCACAGCGCCCAGCGTATTCGCACGTGGGCCCTGCCCCCGTTGCCCCCTGGCAAGTAGTGTTGGGCGTTGCATTTTTCTCCCGAGAGGGGCGCGGCGCGATGACCACAGAATCGGCGGCCGGCCGGATCGCCGGCGGCTACGCCGTCGAAGGCCAGGCATTGGAGTTGGGCACCGTCGTCATCGACGGCACCGCGGACCCGAGCGCGCAGATCCGCATCCCGTTGGCCACCGTCAACCGGCATGGTCTGGTGGCGGGGGCAACCGGTACCGGTAAGACCAAGACGCTGCAGCTGATCGCCGAACAGCTCAGCGCTGCTGGGGTTCCGGTTTTGATGGCCGACGTGAAGGGCGACCTGTCGGGACTGTCGCGGCCGGGGGAGGCCAACGACAAAACCGCGGCACGTGCCAAAGACACCGGCGACAATTGGGTGGCGACCGGCTTCCCGGTGGAGTTTTTATCGTTGGGCACCGAGGGGCTCGGCGTGCCGATCCGCGCGACCGTCGCCAGTTTCGGCCCGGTGTTGTTGTCGAAAGTGTTGGGGCTCAACGCGACTCAGGAGTCGACCCTGGGCCTGATTTTCCACTGGGCAAAAGAGAACAACCGCCCGCTGATGACCCTGGATCAACTTCGCAACGTCATCAGCCACCTGACCAGCGACGAGGGCAAGGCCGACCTGAAATCTCTGGGCGGGGTGTCGTCCACGACGGCCGGCGTCATTCTGCGCTCCCTGGTCAACCTCGAAGGCGAGGGCGGCGACACCTTCTTCGGCGAGCCAAAGCTCGATCCGCACGACCTGCTGCGCGTCGACAACCAGAACCACGGCACCATCTCGCTGCTCGAGTTCAGCGGTCAGTCATTGCGTCCGGTGATCTTCTCCACCTTCCTGATGTGGTTGCTCGCCGACCTGTTCAAGGAACTGCCCGAGGTTGGCGACATCGACAAGCCCAAGCTGGTGTTCTTTTTCGATGAGGCGCATCTGTTGTTCACCGACGCGTCGAAAGCGTTTCTCGACCAGGTCGAGCAGACCGTCAAGCTGATCCGCTCCAAGGGCGTCGGGGTCTTCTTCTGCACCCAGTTGCCCACCGATCTACCCAACGACGTGCTGTCCCAGCTGGGCGCGCGAATTCAGCACGCCCTGCGTGCGTTCACCCCCGATGACCAGAAGGCACTGTCCAAGACCGTTCGCACCTATCCCAAAACCGATGTCTACGACCTGGAGTCGGCGTTGACGTCGCTGGGTATCGGTGAAGCCGTCGTCACGGTGCTGTCCGAGAAGGGTGCACCGACGCCGGTTGCTTGGACGCGCATGCGGGTTCCCCGGTCGCTGATGGGCGCCATCGACGCCGATGAGATCGCCAAGGCCGCGAAAGACAGTCCGCTGCAAGCAAAATACGGCCACACAGTTCAGCAACCGCCGGAACCCGAAGTGCGCCAACCTCCTCCGCCGTCACCGCAGGCTCTTCCTCCGCAAGTCCCGCCGGTGTCGTATCCGGACCCCTACGACATCCCGCCGATGCCCGCGCCGGCGGAGCCCAAGGGGCCGGCCCGGTGGGAGGAAGTGCTGCAGAACCCAGACGTCAAGGACGTGATCAAGACGGGGTTACGCGATCTCATCCGGGCCAAATTCGGCACCGGCCGCCGCCGGAGATAACTCGCCCTACGCACGCCAGCGTAGGCAGGCTGCCAAATAACGCTAGTGGGCTTACGCTCGGCAGGGCCGAGTCAGCCGCCGCCGAGCTTCTTGTAGAACGCGCCGGCAATCGGCGCGACGATCGCGCGGGGCGCATATCCGCTGCCGACCGACATCGCCTTGGAGGTCAGGCCCGGAACGACGCGCATCTTGTTGCGCTCCAATGCATCCAGCGAGAGCTGGGCGGTGTGCTCGGTCGAAATCCACAGGAAGTCGGGCACCAGCCGTTCGACCAGTGACCGCTCGGCATCCTCGGGCAGATCGGTGCGCACCGGGCCTGGCGCCAGCAGCGTGACGTGCACACCCGAGCGGCGCAGTTCGCCGCGCAACGACTCGCTGAAGGTGTTGACGAAGGCCTTCGAGGCGGCATAGGTCGCGTTGTAAGGAATCGGCGAATTGCCGGCCGCTGAACCGGAAATCAGGATGCCGCCCGCGCCGCGCTCGACCATCCCGGGCAGTACCGCCAACGTAAGGTCATGCACCGCTACGGCATTCAGTTGCACCTGAGCCTTTTCGCCCGCCGGGTCGAGGCCGCAGAGCGGACCGAACGTTCCGGTGCCCGCGTTGGCACACAGGATGGAGATGTTGCGCGTCGCCAATTCGTCGCACAGTTTGGCCCGTTCCACCGGGTCGGCGAGGTCAGCGGGCCGCACTTCCACGGTGACGCCGTACTTCTCGGCTAGCCGAGCGGCAAGGTCGTTGAGTTTGTCCTCGCGTCGCGCGGTGACGATCAGGTGGTGCCCGCGCGCGGCCAATTCCGTGGCCAGCGCTTCGCCGATGTTTTGCGAAGCTCCGGTGACGACGGCGCGCGCATCGGGGCTGGGAGCGGGTACTGGCATGCGCCAATCGTAGACAGCGGCCACATCCGTGCGACAGCGGCTGCAACCGGGCCGCAACCGTGCGCGGCGGCTTCTCGGCTTAACAAATAGAGTGCCGGGCATGGGGCAGCCGGAACCGGGGGTGGGCGACGTCGCACGATCTCGGGTGGTGGCGTGGGCGCTGTGGGACTGCGGGTCAACGGGTCTGAACGCGATCGTGGCGACATTCGTCTTCTCCGTCTACCTGACCAGCAGCGTGGGCGAGGGACTGCCCGGCAGGACCACACCGGAGAGTTGGCTGGGCCGCGCGGGGGCGCTCGCCGGGCTGACGGTCGCACTGCTGGCGCCGCTGGTCGGTGTGTGGGTGGAGTCGCCGCATCGCCGGCGCGTGGCTCTGAGCGTGTTGACCGGCCTGGCGGTGACGCTGACCTGCTCGATGTTCCTGATCCACGACCGGCCCGCCTACCTGTGGGCAGGGCTGGTGCTGCTGGGCGCGACGGCGGCCTGCGGTGACCTGGCCAGCGTCCCGTACAACGCGATGTTGCGTCAGCTCTCGACCCCGCGGACGGCGGGCCGAATCTCCGGTCTGGGCTGGGCGTCGGGCTACCTCGGCAGCGTGCTGCTGCTGTTGTTGATCTACACCGGCTTCATCGCCGGCTCCGGCTCCGGACCCGACGCGGTGCGGGGGCTGCTGCGAGTGCCCGTGGCCGACGGGCTCTACGTCCGGGAGGCCATGCTGGCCGCCGCGGCCTGGCTGGCGGTGCTGGGGCTGCCGTTGCTCCTGGTCGCGCACCGGCTGCCCGACAGCAAAGAGGTGTACCAGCCGACGACCATGCTGGGCGGCTACCGCAAGCTGTGGACCGAGATCTCCGCGGAATGGCGCCGCGATCGCAACCTGGTCTACTTCCTGGGCGCCAGCGCCCTTTTCCGCGACGGGCTTGCGGCGATTTTCGCCTTCGGCGCCGTGCTGGGGGTCAACGTGTACGGCATCTCGCAGGCCAACGTGCTGATCTTTGGGGTGGCGGCCAGCATCGTCGCCGCCGTCGGTGCCGTCGTGGGGGGTTTTGTCGATCACCGGATCGGGTCCAAGCCGGTCATCGTCGCGTCGCTGGTGGCGATCGTCGCCTCGGCGCTCACCATGATGGCGCTTTCCGGTCCAATGGCCTTCTGGGTGTGCGGCCTGACGCTGTGCCTGTTCATCGGGCCGTCGCAATCCTCGGCGCGTGCGCTGTTGCTGCAGATGGCCCACAACGGCAGGGAAGGCGTCGCGTTCGGCCTGTACACGATGACCGGCCGGGCCGTCGCGTTCGTGGCGCCCTGGCTGTTCTCGGTGTTTGTCGACGTCTTCGGCGCGGTGCGCGCCGGGCTGGGCGGCATATCGCTGGTGCTGATCGCCGGTCTGATCGCGATGATCGCGGTCCGCGTCCCGCCGCGCCACGCCGCGGTGGTCGAACCGGTCGAACAGACCTAGCGTCCGGCGGCGTCGCAGACGGTGATGCCGGCCCCGAGGCGCTGGCGCACCTGAACGCCGTCCACGGTCACCGAGCAGGTGACGTTATGGCCGATGTTGATGATCGTGACGCTGGCCGGATGCGCGGCCGACTGCGACAGACTGACCTGCTTGGTCCACGGCAGCGAGACGTTGAACTCGGTCTGGATGACGTCGCCGGTGTCCCAGTAGGTGATGCTGATGGCCCGGCCCTCGCCGCTGACGGTGTAGACCACATTTTGCATCGCGCCCGGAGTGGGCGCCGGTCCGGCCGAGCCGCTGGGCGGCGGCACCGGCAGCAACGTCTGCAGCGGCGGCGATGTCCGGGTGGAGGTGCGAGGCGCCGGGCTTTGCGCACTCGACGTGGGCATGGCGGGCAACGGCGGCACGGCGGTCTGGGTCTTCAGCGCGCCATTGGTCAGGACCAGCGCGATCAACAGCGCGACCACCAAGAGCACCGCCGCGCCGGCGCCGATCAACAACCAGCGTGGCGATCTCGGGCCTTCCGGCGGCGGGGGAGGCATGCCGCCGGGTGGCACCCCGCCCGGCGGCTGGTCCTGGTCTTGCTGCCAGTACGCCGGCAGGCGTCGGGTGGTGTTGGTCTCGTTCACGTTCGGCGCCCACTGCGGCGCGTACCCGCCGTAGGCAGGCGCGTACGGCGCTTGGTCGGCGTAGGCCGGATCAGCGAGCGGCACGTTCCGCGGGCCAATCGGCCCGGTCGGTTCGGATCCCGCCTGAGGGGGACCAAACCGGTCGGGTCGACGTGGATCGTTCATGTCCACCTCACAGATTGCAGGGTACCTAAGCCGAGCGGCTGGGCGTGGAATCTCTCGATGACGCCAATTCAGCCGACGTGGCCCCCGGCCGCCAGCGCGGCGATCGTCATGGCCCGCATGACGGCGCGCGAACGCGCCGCGCGAGCCGGCTTCTCCGCCGCTTTCATGCTGTGCGGCGTCGAGTTCAGCAAGCCGAACACCGCGTGCGCCGCCAGCCGCGCATCGGCTTCGGCCAGCGCGGGGTCCAGCTTGCGCAGCACGCCGACCCATACCTCTACGTACTGGCGTTGCGCCTTGCGCACCTGGCGCTGCGCGGCCGCGGGCAGGTGCGCAAGGTCGCGGTCCTGGATGCGGATCAGATCGGGCTCGCCGAATGCGAAGTCGAGGTGAAAATCAATCAGCCCTTCCAGCGCGCCCGCCGCGTCGGTGCTGCGGGCGGTCACCTGGCGGGCCCCGGCGAGCAGTCGGGCGCTGATGCCGACCAGCAACTCGACCAGCATCGACTCCTTGTTGGGGAAGTGGCGGTAAATCGCCGGGCCGCTGACCCCGGTGGCGGCGCCGATGTCCTCGAGACGCACCGCGAGAAATCCGCGCTCGGCAAAGAGTCGCTCGGCGGCGGCCAGGAGTTGCTGCCGCCGGTCGGATTTCAACTGGCTGCGGCGATTTGGCGCTTCACATTGACCGGGCGGGGTGTCCGGGGTGGACGCTGTCATGACGGACCTCCCGCGTACATCCGGAAGTTTCGGTTAATCGTCGCTAACGTAGCACGAGTTATCGGTGATTAACTCAGGGTTCGCAGGTAACCGGACACCTCGGTGACGTCAGCGGCCGGCAGCCTCTGGTCGATCAGGCCGAGCTGGCGCAGCACCGCGGCCTGGTCCCAATAGAGCCGTTCGCTTTCCATCAGATCGCCACGGAACTTCACGATGACCACGGCCGGTATTTCCAAGGTTTTGCCGGTGGGCTCCAGGCCCGGCAGCAAGAACGGCACGTCCTGGTCGTGAGTCATTCGCATGATGAACTCGTCGACGAGCAGGCCGTCACCAACCGATCGGGCGATCGGCTCACTGGTGGTGTCGGCCGGGATGCCGGGAATGAACACCTCGGCGTAGTAGCGGCGCAGGTTCTCCTTGCCGGAGCCGCCGCTCATCGTCGGCAAGTGCATGACGGTCGCGTCATCGGTCATTGTGGCGACCGCAAGATCGGCGTCCTTCACCGCGAACTCACTTGCCATGTGGCGATCCCACAACTCGGTCATCTGGTCGCTATTCATGTGTTTCCTTCCAACGGCTGACGGCTGACATCTCGTAATTCGGTGCCCGGGGCGGTGAGGTTGGGACAAGGCCAGTAACGAGGCAGTTGGTGATGGACACCTGCGCGCGTTTTCTGTTGCGGCGTCACGGTGGCTGTCCCTGGACTCGGTAGCACACCTGGTGGTATTCTCGGCGCCGAGTTAATGATCATTAACTGAAGTCGCGTGACGGCGAGGAGGCCTGTCGTGACCGTGTCGGTGAAGGCCGCACCGTCGTTCGCCGACGAGCACCGTCGGCTGGTCGATGAATTGAACGCCAAACTGGCGGCCGCGGCGTTGGGCGGCAATGAGCGTGCGCGAGAACGCCACGTCAGTCGTGGCAAGCTGTTGCCGCGCGAACGCGTGGACCGGCTGCTCGATCTCGGTAGCCCCTTTTTGGAGCTGACCCCGTTGGCCGCCAACGGGATGTACGACGACGAATCCCCCGGGGCCGGGATCATCACCGGCATCGGGCGGGTGTCGGAGCGCGAGTGTGTCATCGTCGCGAACGACGCGACGGTCAAGGGCGGCACCTACTATCCGATCACCGTCAAGAAGCACCTGCGTGCTCAGGAAGTCGCGTTGCAGAATCGACTGCCGTGCATTTACCTGGTCGACTCCGGTGGCGCCTTTCTGCCGCGCCAAGACGAGGTATTCCCCGACCGCGAGCATTTCGGGCGCATCTTCTACAACCAGGCGACGATGAGCGCCAAGGAAATTCCTCAGGTCGCCGCGGTGCTCGGTTCGTGCACCGCGGGCGGCGCCTATGTGCCGGCGATGAGCGACGAGGCGGTCATCGTCCGCGAGCAGGGCACCATCTTCCTCGGCGGTCCGCCATTGGTGAAAGCCGCTACCGGAGAGATCGTTTCGGCCGAAGACCTCGGCGGCGGCGACCTGCACTCACGGGTCTCCGGCGTCACCGACCATCTCGCCGACGACGACGAGCACGCGCTGCGCATCGTGCGCGCGATCGCGGCCACGTTCGGCCCACGCCAGCCCAGCCCGTGGCAGGTGTTGCCCACCGTCGAGTCCAAACACGCGCAGACCGAGCTCTACGACGTCGTCCCGCCGGATCCGCGGGTGCCCTACGACGTGCACGAGGTCATCCTGCGGCTGGTCGACGGCAGCGAATTCAGCGAATTCAAGGCGAAATACGGCAAGACGCTGGTGACCGGATTCGCGCGCATCCATGGCCACCCAGTCGGGATCATCGCCAACAACGGCGTGTTGTTCAGCGAATCCGCGCTCAAGGGAGCACATTTCATCGAGCTGTGCGATAAGCGCAAGATTCCGCTGCTGTTCCTGCAAAACATCGCGGGCTTCATGGTGGGCCGCGACTACGAGGCGGGCGGGATCGCCAAGCACGGCGCCAAGATGGTCACCGCGGTGGCGTGCGCCCGGGTGCCCAAATTGACCGTGGTAATTGGCGGATCCTATGGCGCGGGCAACTATTCGATGTGCGGGCGGGCGTACTCGCCCCGCTTTCTGTGGATGTGGCCCAACGCCCGCATCTCGGTAATGGGCGGCGAGCAGGCGGCCTCCGTGCTGGCCACGGTGCGCGGCGAACAGCTCAGCGCGTCGGGCAAACCGTGGACGCCCGACGAAGAAGAGACGTTCAAGGCGCCGATCCGCGCCCAGTACGAGGACCAGGGTAACCCGTACTACTCGACGGCCCGGCTCTGGGACGATGGCATCATCGACCCAGCCGATACGAGAATGTTTGTCGGGCTTGCCCTTTCGGTGTGCGCGCAGGCGCCACTGGAACCGGTCTCCTACGGCGTCTTCCGGATGTGAGTGCAGTGTTCGACACGGTGTTAGTGGCCAACCGCGGCGAGATCGCCGTGCGGGTGATCCGGACCCTGCGTCGGCTCGGTATCCGGTCGGTGGCCGTCTACAGCGATCCCGATGCGCAGGCGCGGCACGTGCACGAAGCCGATACGGCGGTACGGCTGGGGCCGGCGCCCGCCCGCGAGAGTTACCTCGATATCGGCAAGGTGCTCGATGCCGCGGCGCGCACCGGCGCCCAGGCGATCCATCCGGGCTATGGGTTCCTTTCCGAGAACGCCCATTTCGCCGCCGCGTGCGAGCGCGCCGATGTGGTGTTCCTGGGTCCGCCGACCCGCGCGATCGAGGTGATGGGCGACAAGATCACCGCTAAGAATGCGGTCGCCGCTTTCGACGTTCCGGTGGTGCCCGGGGTGGCGAAATCGGGATTGACGGATGACGAGCTCGTCGCCGCGGCCGCAGAGGTCGGCTATCCGGTGTTGATCAAACCGTCGGCCGGCGGCGGGGGTAAGGGCATGCGGCTGGTGCAAGACCCGGCCCGGCTGCCCGAGGCGCTGGTCGGCGCGCGCCGGGAGGCCGCGTCGTCGTTCGGCGACGACACGCTATTCCTGGAGCGATTCGTATTGCGGCCCAGGCATATCGAGGTGCAGGTTCTTGCCGACGGCCATGGCAACGTGGTGCATCTCGGCGAACGGGAATGCAGCCTGCAGCGGCGTCACCAGAAAGTCATCGAAGAGGCGCCCTCGCCGTTGCTGGATCCGCAGACCCGCGCGCGAATAGGGACCGCGGCCTGCAACACCGCCCGCAGCGTCGATTACGTCGGAGCCGGCACGGTTGAGTTCATCGTCTCTGCCGAGCAACCCGACGAGTTCTTCTTCATGGAGATGAACACCCGCCTGCAGGTTGAACACCCGGTCACCGAGGCGATCACCGGGCTCGACCTGGTCGAGTGGCAGCTGCGGGTGGGTGCCGGCGAAAAGCTCACCTTCGGTCAGGACGACATCGAGCTGAACGGACACGCGATCGAGGCGCGGGTTTACGCCGAAGATCCCGGCCGCGGCTTCCTGCCCACCGGCGGGCGGGTGCTCGATGTCTTCGAGCCTTCGGGACCCGGTGTGCGAGTGGACTCTTCACTGCTGGCCGGCACGGTGGTGGGCAGCGACTACGACCCGATGCTGAGCAAGGTGATCGCCCACGGTGCCGATCGCGCCGAGGCGCTGGCCGAACTCGACCGCGCGCTGGCGCAGACGACGATTCTGGGTGTGCAGACCAATATCGAATTCCTGCGCTTTCTGCTCGCCGACGACCGGGTGCAAGCCGGCGACCTGGACACCGCACTGCTCGAGGAGCGGCTGCCGGCCTTTGCGCCGCTGCCGGCGCCCGACGACGTGCTCGCGGCCGGCGGTCTCTACCTCCAGTGGGTACTGGCCCACCGCGCGCGGGGCAACGCGTGGGCGCAGCCCTCGGGTTGGCGCGTCGGCGCCGGTGCCGCTGCTGTGCGCACCGCGATGCGCACGGCGTTGCGCACCGAGACGGTCTCGGTTTCCGGTCTGCCGAGTGCCGCTACGGTACAGGTCGGCGACGGCGAAAGCCATTCGGCGAGTGTGGAAGTCGCGCGGCGCAGCATGAGTGCGACGCTGGACGGGCTGCGCCGCGAGTACCGGTGGGCCGAGGCCGACCGGCACCTGTGGATCGCCGACGAGCGCGGCACCTGGCACCTGCGCGAGGCGCAGGAAACCAAGATTCACCGTGCGTCCGGTACCCGGCAGGCGGAGGTTCTCAGCCCCATGCCCGGCAGCGTGATCGCGGTGCAGGTCGACTCCGGCGCCGCGGTGTCCGAAGGCGACGTGGTGGTGGTCGTCGAGGCGATGAAGATGGAACACTCCTTGGCCGCACCGGTTTCGGGACGCGTCGAGCTGCTGGTGTCGGTCGGCGATCAGGTGACGGTTGACCAGGTGCTGGCCCGCCTGATCCCAGACTCCGAAGAGAAGAAGGACTAAGCGATCATGACGACAACGATTACCGCGGGGACCCTACCCAAGGAATACGAAGATCTTCGCGCCACCGTCGCCGACTTCGCGCGGACGGTGGTGGCTCCGGTGTCGGCCAAACACGATGAGGAGCACAGCTTTCCGTACGAGGTTGTCGCCAAGATGGGGGAGATGGGCCTGTTCGGGCTGCCGTTTCCCGAAGAGTACGGCGGGATGGGCGGCGACTACTTCGCGCTCTCGCTGGCGCTCGAGGAACTCGGCAAAGTCGACCAATCGGTGGCGATCACGCTGGAGGCCGGGGTCGGGCTCGGGGCCATGCCGATCTACCGATTCGGCACCGACGACCAGAAGCAAAAGTGGCTACCCGACCTGGTGGCCGGGCGCGCGCTGGCCGGTTTCGGGCTGACCGAGCCCGGGGCGGGTTCGGACGCCGGCGGTACCCGCACCACAGCCAAACTCGACGACGGCGAGTGGGTGATCAACGGCTCCAAACAATTCATCACGAATTCGGGAACCGACATCACCTCGCTGGTCACCGTCACCGCGGTCACCGGCACGCTCGCCGACGACAAGAAGGAGATCTCGACGATCATCGTGCCTAACGGCACACCGGGATTCATCGTCGAACCGTTCTACAGCAAGGTCGGCTGGAACGCCTCGGACACCCATCCGTTGACTTTCGAAGACGCCCGCGTCCCGGAAGAGAATCTGCTGGGCGCCCGGGGGCGCGGATACGCCGGCTTCCTGTCGATCCTCGACGAAGGCAGAATCGCGATCGCCGCACTGGCAACCGGTGCGGCGCAGGGCTGCGTCGACGAAAGCGTCAAGTACTCCAAGGAGCGACAGTCATTCGGGCAGCCGATCGGCTCCTATCAGGCGATCAGCTTCAAAATCGCCCGGATGGAGGCGCGTGCCCACGTCGCGCGCACGGCCTACTACGATGCGGCTGCAAAGATGTTGGCGGGCAAGCCATTCAAAAAGGAGGCGGCGATCGCCAAGATGATCGCGTCGGAGGCCGCGATGGACAACGCGCGCGACGCTACCCAGATTCACGGCGGATACGGCTTCATGAACGAATATCCCGTGGCGCGTCACTACCGCGACAGCAAGATCCTCGAGATCGGTGAGGGCACCACCGAGGTGCAACTCATGCTCATCGCGCGATCGCTGGGCCTGTCGTGAGCTTGCCGGACCACGTGGGCAAGTCGGTTGTGCAGCGCGGCTTGTGGTTTGAGGAATTCGAGGTCGGCACCACCTATTTGCACCGCCCCGGGCGCACCGTCACCGAGGCGGACAATGTGCTGTTCACCACGCTGACCATGAATACCCAGCCGCTGCACCTCGACGCGGCATGGGCTGCTGAGCAGCCGGGCTTTCGCGGTGAGCGGCTGGTGAACTCGATGTTCACCCTGTCGACACTGGTCGGCCTGTCCGTCACTCAGCTGACGCTGGGCACCATCGTGGCCAACCTCGGTTTCTCGGAGGTGTCGTTCCCCAAACCGCTCTTCCACGGCGACACCCTGTACGCCGAGACCGTGTGCACCGACAAGCGTGAATCGAAGAGCCGCCCGGGCGAGGGCATCGTGAGCCTCGAACACACGGGACGTAATCAGGACGGCGACGTGGTCGCACGCGCTGTCCGCAAGACCCTGGTGCAAAAGCGACCGGTCGACGAGGAGCCCCGATGAATGTAGCCGCAGCCGGCCCCGGGTGGCTGTTCTGCCCGGCCGACCGTCCGGAGCGCTTCGCCAAGGCGGCCGCGGCGGCCGACGTGGTGATCCTCGACCTCGAGGACGGCGTGGCGCAGGCCGACAAGCCGGCCGCCCGCAAGGCGTTGCAGGACACCCCGCTGGACCCCGAGCGCACCGTGGTGCGGATCAACGCCGCCGACACCGACGAACACTCTCGCGATCTTGAGGCCCTGAAGCCGACGCCGTATACGACGGTGATGCTGTCCAAGACCGAATCGGCAGAACAGGTGAGCGCGCTGGCTCCACTCGAGGTGATCGCGCTGCTGGAGACCCCACGTGGTGCGGTGTTCGCCAGGGAGATCGCCGCGGCGCCGGGCACGGTGGCGCTGATGTGGGGCGCCGAGGATCTGGTCGCCGCGCTGGGCGGCAGCTCCAGTCGCACGGCCGACGGCACCTACCGCGATGTCGCCCGTCACGTGCGGTCGACGGCGTTGCTGACGGCGTCGGCGTTCGGTCTGGCCGTGCTCGACGCGGTGCACCTGGACATCGGCGACCGCGACGGCTTACGAGCCGAGGCGCAAGACGCGGTGGCGCTGGGCTTCGCCGGAACCGTGTGCATTCATCCGACCCAGATTCCGGTGGTGCGCAAGGCCTTTCGGCCTACAGAGGAGAAGCTGGACTGGGCACGCCGAGTCTTGGCGGCGGCGCGCAGCGAGCGCGGGGTGTTCGCTTTCGAAGGGCAGATGGTCGATTCGCCGGTGCTCAAGCACGCGGCGGCCCTGGTCCGGCGAGCCGAAGATTCCGCCTAGCCGGCACTCACGGGTGCGGCGGTACCGGGCACCAGAACAGGCCGCAATTGAAATTCGGCTGCCGGGACGGCGGTGGCGGCGGGTACGTCGGCGGATGCTCGGTGTCCCACCATTCCAAACTCAACGAACCGGCCGTTGCTACACCACCGGTATCTCACTTCCCGTCGACGCGGGCTACCCCGTTAAAAATTGCCCCACCGGAATGCGGATACCCAACATGTGTCGCCCGTGTTACGGCGTTGTTTCCGCTGCTGTCAAGCTCTTTGGCCGTAAGGATCTTGCTAATGCGGCACTTTCGGTGTCTTAACGAGATTGCAAAAGAGCAGAAACATTCGCGAATGCCGAGCCCGCAAATCTGTCGTAATCTTTGATCCAGCACATGACAGTTGCTTGCTGCATTGAGTTTAGGTTCACGGAAGGAACGAATGATGACCATCGCGCGGGGCTTCGCCGCAATCGCTATTTGCGCCGGTTTCGCTGTCGGTTCGGCCGGCACGGCGTGGGCTGACACACCGACGATGAATGGCAGCTACACCGAGACCGTGACGACGCCGGGCGGCCACAGCATAGACAACAGCTGGACGGTCAACTCTTGCGGGAATGGCTGCCTCTGGATCAAGGCCGGGCTCGGGGCCAGCCAGGCAACGCTGGTCGATGGTCAATGGGTCATGGACACGATGAGCAACGTCAACTGCGTGGGCGGCGGTTACACCCTCTACGGCACGACCACTCACACGGTGTGGGATCCCAACACGCTGACCGGCACGGCCGCGCACACCTACATCACGGGAGCCTGCGGCAACCCGCCCGGATACACGCAGGTCGACCAGATCGCGATCAAGTCGGCTTCCTGACTCGCTTTTGCTCTCAAAACCCCTGAAGCCCTTAGGATTTCGGGGGTTTTGAGCTTTCGCGACGGCTACTTGTTGTTCGCCGTCCGGTTGCCTGCCGCGCGGATAGGTGCTGTCTAAGGCAAGCTAACTAGTTGCGCCGTTCAAACCGACGGCCCCCGCGCAACGACACCGTGGAGCGTCATGGGCAACCAGTACTTTCCGTTGGTCATCGCGGTGGTCATGCTCGCCCTCGGGCTGACCCTCACCGTGGATGACTTCAAGCGGGCCGCCACGATGCGGCGACCGCTGGCGGTGGCGCTGATCTGCCAGTCCCTGCTGCTGCCGAGTCTGTGCCTGCTGATCGCCGAAGCCTTCCATCTGGAGCCACATCTGGCGGTCGGCCTGATGCTGATGGCCGCCACGCCCGGCGGGACGATGGCCAACATCGTCAGTCACCTGTTCAACGGGGACCTGGCGCTCAACCTGACCCTGGCCGCGATCAACGCCGCGCTGTCGATCGTGGCCCTTCCGGCCATCCTGGCCGCATCGATGACCTGGTTCCTCGGCGAGGGCCGCTTCATCCCGCTACAGCTGGACAAGTTCGTCACGGTGTTCGCGCTGGTGCTCATCCCCACCGCGATCGGTATTGCGATACGCCACCGCTTCCCCGAGCTGGCGCGTCGATTGAAAACGCCCGTCAAGGTCGTCGCGGTACTGCTGCTGATCGTCGCGATCGGCGGGGCGATCGCCCAAGGTGAGACGACGCTGTTGCACAACTTCGGTGTGGTGAGCGGGGCGGTCGTGTCCTTCTGCGCGGTCAGCCTCACCGTCGGCTATCTGGTGCCGCGGTTGATGCGCCTGGGCCCACCGCAGGCCATTGCGATCAGCCTGGAGATCGGTCTGCACAACACCGTGGTGGCCCTCGGCGTGGCGCTCAGCCCGCAACTGCTCAACAGCGTCGAAATGGCAACGCCGGTAGCGATTTACGGCGCTCTCTCGCCGCTGATGGCCCTGACGTTCATCGGGGCGGTACGCCTGCTGGACCCCGCGTTTCGCGTCAAGGCGCAGCCCGAGACCGTCGCCAGCGAACCCGCGGCTTAAGACCTACTTGCGCTGGGCCGCGGCGAGCCGGTCGGCGAACTCCGGCGACTGGATCGACGACACCTGCGGCCCCAGTTCGGTGCGCATCGCGAATTCGTGGTCGTCGTTGTCCAGCGATCCCGGACGAGCGGTGGCGCGCATGCTGGCCTTGGTCGCCAGCACCACCTGGCGCGGAGCGGACGCGGGCCCGGCGGCAAGCTTCAACGCCGCGGCGACGGGATCGTCGGCGACGCTGAGCGCCAACCCGTGCCGCACGGCGGATTCGGCGTCGAAGCGCATGCCGAACAGCAGGGCCGCACGGGCGACTTGCGGGCCCACCGCCCGCTGCAGCATCCAGGTCGCACCGCCGCCAGGGTGCAACCCCAGCTTCTGGAATCGGGGATCGAACAGGGCGCCTGGCCCGGCGATGCGCACGTCGGCGGCCAGGGCCAGGTTCAGGCCCGCACCGACCGCGGGGCCGTTCACCGCGGCGATGGTCGGCAGCGTGCAACTGCTCAGGGCCATGAAGCCGTCGTAGAGCTGCTGCAGTCCCGATTCCGCGGCTCCGGCGCCCGCGGCGCCCAGGGCACTGAGGTCCGCGCCGGCGCAAAACGCCTTGCCCGCCCCGGTGACCACGATCGCGTGCACCTCCGGATCGGCTTCGGCCCGCTCCACCGCGGCGCGCAGCTGGGCTGAGCTCTCGCCTGTGAGCGCGTTGCGCCGGTCGGGGTCGTTGACGGTGAGCAGTGCGACGCGATTGTCCACGCTGAACAGGACGAAATCGGACTGGGCCATCGGGGCACCTCCGGTCGGCGACGTCATTGGCGAGCTAAGGGTACTTGGGGCCGCCGCTTCAAGAATTCGTAGAGGATCCCGCAAGCGTGGCCGCCGATCCTGAAGACACCAGTGACCGGCACCACGATGAGGGGGTATCCATGAGCACGACCATCAGCACCAAAGCGCAGGCGATCCGCTGGGTGGTCTTCTCGGCGATAGTGCTGGGATTGCTCGCGCTCGGTCTCGGCGTCGCACACGCCAACCCGCCGCTGCACGGCCAGCCGTGTTCCCTGCGGTATGCGACGATGCGCGACGCGGATGGACACATGATGCAGTGCGAGCGGATGACGAACGGCACTCGCGGGCTGGTGTGGCAGTACACCCCGGGGTCGTGATCATGGCTAATCTGGCCGGGTGAGCGGCAAGCAGGTGCCCGGTGGGGTGGTACACAAGCTGCCCGCGGATCTGCGCGAGGCATTGACCGCAAACTCGACCGCATTAGCGGCGTGGCGCGACATCACGCCCCTGGCGCGCAACGAGTTCATCTGCTGGGTCGAGGACGCCAAGCAACAGGCGACCAGGCAGCGCCGCATTCGCCGCACGCAGGAGGAGCTGGAGGAAGGCCAGCGCCGACCCTGCTGCTGGCCGGGCTGCCAGCACCGCGAGCGCACCGGCCGGCCATAATCTTGAAACTGGCTGTCCGCCAACGGCTTTGCCCATTGCCGTCAGAAATTGGCGAAGCAGCTGTCCTGGCTGCCGCCGCCGGCCGGAATGGTGGCGTTGTTGCTCGAGAAGTCCGCCTCGACACCGCTATCGGTCACCTTGACGCTGTCGGCGTGTATGCCCAACGGATAGTTGTTGGCTTTCGACGTGAGCTCGTCCAGGCTCTTCTGCACGCTGTCGGTCGACATCGTGGAGCCCAGCGCGGTCAAGCTGACCACCTGTAGCGACAACCCGTTGTTCACGATCTGCGGCTTGACGGTGGCACTGTCCAGCAGACCTTTCAGCGAGACGGTGCCATCACCGGGGTTGGTGGTCACCTCGCCGGTGACCAGGCTGCCAATCGTCGGGATGGCGTCCTGGATTGACTGCTTGATGCCATCGGTGGACCAGGTGATGGTGCCCTTCAAGGACTCGATCGTGCCCGCGGAGTTGTTGGCCTGGTTCAGCCGGATATTGCGGATGTCGATGCTCACCTTCATGCCCTTGACGCTGCGGACCTGGTTGCCCGCGGTCTGGACGGCGATGTCGGGGTAGTGCTTGGTGAGGTATTGCCAGAGCACCGGCGGTGCCGTGGCGAACGAGACGGCTGCGCTGTCTTGGACCTCGCATTGCACGGCGTTTGCCACCTTGCTGCTCGCCTCGTGCCGGGCATACAACTCGCCGCCGATCAGGGCGGCGGCCACGACGGCGACCACCACGCCGAGGATCACGGCAAGAGACCACTTCCGCCTGCGCAGCAACCCCCGCTTCTTGGCCGGAGCTGGGTCGTCCTCCGGCTGCGGACGGGTGGGCAGCCGGGTGGTGGCCCCTTCCTGCCACACCGGCGAACCGGGCGCAGGCGGCGGGGGCCCGGGCTGATGCGCGCGGACATTCGGCGGGGACCCCGGCTGTTGCGGGGGCCGGGCCGGTGGTTGCGGCGGTCGGCCCGGTGGTTGTGGCGGCCGAGCGGGTGGTTGCGGTGGCCGACCCTGCGGGGGCTGCGGCGGCCGCGAGGCGTGCACGGTGGGTGGATCTTGCGGAACGTCGCGCAGGGGGATGCGGCGAGTTTCTGATTCCGAGGGCGGCCCGGGAACCTGAGGCCGTGGGGGCGCCGGTCGATTGGCGGGCCCGCCCGGCATGGGCGGACGAGCCCGTTCCGGCGGTTCGCCGCCCGAGGGTCCTCGCGGAGTCGTCACCAGCGCGATTGTGCCTCATCGGCGGCGCGAAGGGAAAGGCGCGGTGTCAGAGATGGTTTGCCACGAAAGTCGCGGCCTGACTGGGCATTCCGGACTGCGCGTACGACAGGTGTGCCGGCGAGAACAGTTCGTCGTGGGTCGGTAGCGCCAGCGCCCCGCCCGGCGTGCACACCGGATCGCCGGCAGCGCAAAGGTCAATGGCCTTAGCGCCGTACCACGGGCTGACCTCGCTGACCGGCGCTGCGAGGTACCGGTCCGAGGGATTGCCGAACAAGGCGAGCGCCGCAACGTGGTCGGCCTGGTCGGCCGTCAGGATGTCGGGGATCAAGCCGGCAATCGGTGCTCGGGCGATGGTGGCCTCGTCGATCGCCATGGCGCCCAAGGAATATCCGCCGAGCACCAGCTTGGTGCTGGGACAGGTCGCGACCATCGATTGGACGTGAGCGTGTACATCGCTGCCGCCGGCGGATGCCGACGCAGCGAAATCCTCGCCGGCGGGGTAGTTGACGGCATACACCCCGAGGGACCGCCCGCCGAGCTGTGGCCGCAGTGCATCGACGAGCTGCTGGCCGACCACGCCGACACCGGGTGCCTCGTTGGTGGCGCGCGCGAAGGTCACTTCGATGTCGGGGCAGGTGAGAGCGGATGCGGGGGCGATCACCTGGGATGCGTTCAGCGTGGCCCAGGTCGTCACCATTGCGGCACCCAGCGCGTAAGCGAACCGGCGTGCGTTCACGTTCCCATGCTGACACATCGCCGACGCGCTTCGCCGGCGCGGTGATCGACTCCCTGCGGGCGTTTTAGGTCAACGCGATGGGGTCGAGACCGAAATCGGTTCGTACGGCCTCGACAAAGTCGCTGACGGCCGCGCTCGAGGCCTGGTTCCAGTTATTCGACGGTGCGCCGACCTCGGAGATAAGGGCCGCAAAAAGTGTGAGGATCGCGGCGTACTGGGCTTTTTGCAGAATGTCGTTGGGCATTATCAACTTCATTTCCGCCATAACGCTGTTCAAGTCAACCATGGAAGGCGTCGCGACGAGTGCCGCGCGAAACGTCGGGGCTGCAATTTGCTCAGCGATGGAAGGGGTCGGTTCCGTTGCATGCGAGAGCAGCTCAAGGGCGGGGGACGCTGTTGCCGTGGCCGCGCCGCCGGTTCCCTGCTCGACGAGGTGCTTGACCTCTTGATTGGACGACACCAGCTCATCGAATTCCGCAGATAATCCCTTGAATTTCGACGAACTAACCTCGCCCTGCACGATATCCAAAGTTTTCACGAAGCGAACCGACACATCGCGCATCAATGAGTCGTGCTGCCGCTTGGTCTCCAGGGTTTCGCCTCGGTGAAACGCGGCTTTGGATGACATGAACGTGGTAAAGCCGCCAACGCCGGCACCTAGCAACGTCGCAAGCGAAGTGAGTACAGCCTGGTCCATGTGCATATGTGAATCCTATCCCTTAAGAATCTTAGCTCGACGTCATTGGGTCCAGACCGAAATCGCTTCGTACCGCGTCGATAAAGTCCGCGACGGCCGCACTCGCGGCCTGGCTCCAGTTGCTGGTCGGTGTGTCGGCTTCGGAAACATGGGCCGCGAAAAGTGTGGCGATCGCGGCATATTGAGCTTTGAGCAGAACATCGCGGGGCATTATGAACTTCATTTCCGTCATCAGGCTGTTCAGGTCGGCCATTTGAGGTGCCGCGCCAAGCGCCGCGCTGAACGTGGCGGTTGCGATTTGGTCAAGTGTGGCAGTCGATTCCGCTGCACCCGCGAGGAGTTCGAGCGCCTGATCGGCGGATGGGGCGGCCGCGCCGGCCTGTACCTGTCCGAAGAGGTTTCGGACAGCGTCGTTGGACGACACTAATTCATCAAGTCCCGCCGATAATTTCAACATCGACAACGAACTAATCCCGACCTGTACCATATCCAAGCTTTTCGCGAATCGAAGCGACGCGTCGCGCACTATTGCTTCATGCTGAATTTTGGTTACAACAGTTTCGCCACGATAAAATGTGGGTTTGGTGTTGACGAATGCGGTGAGGCCACCGCCGCCGCCGGCGCCCAATAGCGTCGCACCCGAAGTCAGTGCTACCCGATCTGTGTGCACGAACGGCTGCCAGCCCACCTGGTCCCCGAGGGCCAGGTCCGGCGCAGCCCCCGCGGGCTGGTGCACCTCCGTCACGAACTGCATCGGATCCCCCAGGGGGGCCGCGGGCATCGCCGGCAGCACGCCGCCGCCCGCGCCCCCGGGGACCACGAGCGGACCGGTTATCCCCGGTGCGGCCTGTGGCGGTGCCAACGCCGGTGCAGCCTGCAGCACCGCCTGCGGCTGAGCGGCCGGCACCGATTGCGGCTGAACCCCCGGGACCTGTTCCGCGGGCGCCGCCGTCGTCCCGGACGTGGTCCCCGACGTGGTCCCCGATGACGACGTCGTCCCAGCCGTCGACGAGGACGTCGTCGCCGACGTCGCCGGGGCCGTTGATGATGTTGTCGCCGCCGGGGCCGCCGCGGCCGGCGTCGCCGTCGTTGCCGGTGTGACCGGCGCGACCGGGGTGATGGTGCCAGAGGTGACGGTAACTGTGGCGCCCTGGAGGCCACCGGTCAGCGAACCGCTCGGGCCGAGGGTGACCGTGGAGCCCGGGCCGACGGTGAGGGAGCCGGAGGAGACGGTGATGTTGGTGCCGATGAAGCGGGGAAAAGAAGCGGATTCGAAAGGCCCGAGGATGATCGGCTTGAACTCGGGGTAGGTGAGAACGGCGCCGTCGGCGCCGGCGGTGACAGAACCTTGCGTGGCGGTGAAGGTCGAGCCGGGGCCGATCGTGACGGTGCCCTCGTTGACGACGACCGTCGCGCCCTCGGAGCCGGCGGTGTTGGCGGCGCCGGGCCCGATCGTGGTCGGGCTGGGCTCGTGGCTGCCGTTGCCGCAGTGATTCCACCAGTTCCCGCCCCGGCCGTCGCTTTGGGCTTGCGCGCGAGCCTGGTCGAGCTGACCGTCGGCCTTAGTGGTCTGTGGCGGCTCGTCGAACGGTTGCAGCGTGCTGGCGGATTCGGCGGCTGCGGCGTAGCCGTACATCGCGGCGGCGTCCTGAGCCCACATCGCCATGTACTGGGCTTCGCAGGCCGCGATCGCCGGGGTGTTCTGCCCGAAAAAATTGGTCGCGATCAACGCCATCAGCAACGTACGGTTGGCCGCGATCACCGGCGGAGGCACCGTCATCGCGTACGCGGCTTCATAGGAAGCCACCGCCGCATACGCCTGCGCCGAGGTTTGCGCGGCCTGGGCGGCTGTGGCGTGCAGCCAAGCCAGGTAAGGGGCGGCCGCCGCGGCCATCCGCATCGACGACGGGCCAAACCAGGTCAGGGTCAGACCCGAGACCGCCGAAGACCAGCCGCCGGCGGTGGACTCCAATTGTCCGGCCACCACGTCCCAGCTCGCGGCGGCAGCGAGCAGCGGCCCCGACCCGGGGCCGGTGTACATCAGGCCGGAGTTGATCTCCGGCGGCAAAAGAGCAAAATCCGGCATGTCATTCGCTTTGAGGGGTAAAGCGCGCTGATTTGTCAGCAGGAGCGTACTCGGGAATCTCGCGATTTAGAGCGGCTCAGAGAAACCGCGAGTAACAGAATTGTTAACGCTTAAGTTCGGTCGCGAACCGCGCTGCGGGCACGTGAAAACGACGCGGTTGCTGGCTCTTTCGGGGCCATGCGCTCTAGCGGTCCTGGTGACTTCAGGCCCGCCGCACCCGCGAGTGCGGGCCAGGCATCGCCCACCTGCAGATTGCGGGCCGCAACTCAGATTTTTTGCCCGAATGCACGGCTATCAGCGATCGCTGCGGGCGCCCGAAAATTAGCCGGCAGCAAACCATCGATGGTCAGGCGGCCAGGCTATCCGCGACTCTGCGAAACAGCTTGGCAATGGCCGGTCCGTCCGGCAGCGGCGCCTGACTCTCCAGGTGGGTCGCAGCACCCCTCAGCTGGTCAGCGGTTTCGAACACCTCGAGAAGTCTGCTGCGTACTGCACCCCGGTGCGGCGGGAGGCTCAGGGCTTGCGCTATTTCCTGAGGGGATCCGATGAGGTGAATCCGTTTGGAACCGACTTCATGCAGTACGTAGATGTCGCCGAGGAGCTGGAACTCGTAGGCGAAAGCGTCAAAAGTCACGACCAAGTCCTTGTCGACTTCGTGACCGCGTGACCGGCAGACGCTGGTGGTGCGGTCGCGGAATAGGTGCACGCCCCCCGAACCGGCGCCTAGGAGTGATTCGTCGCCGCCTGCCCGTCGGACGGGTGCGGACTGGCTCCAAATGTCGATCCTGAGCGCCCCCGGCACGACTCGAACGTGCGACCTAGGGATTAGAAGGCCCTTGCTCTATCCACCTGAGCTACGGAGGCAATGCGCAGGTCAGTCTATCCAACAAACGACACCACCCCGACTCGCCGACGCGACACGCGCGAAAAGCCTTGCACCGCTAACGAAATCAGTTACTGTATAGAACCTCGACACACGTACAACACCAGCTGGTAAACAGCTGTTAACCGCAACGAGGCGTGTGCACAAGGGTCGAGGAGACCAGTTCAATGGGCGTGGCCTTGAGTATGACTGCGCGGTACGCGAGGGCGGGTTCCCAAGCGTTTCGCCTGGTAGCAGATGCCAGGGGTGCCTCACGGGCCGCTGGTCTGCTGCTGCGCGGATCGCCGTTCGCCCTGGGCTGGTTCGCCGGCTGGTTGTCGACGGAATTTCCCCCGCACGTGGTGACCGGGCATGCGTTGTCGCGGATCTCGGCTCCCTCCATCGGACGGGTGGGCGCCTCCTGGGCCGGCCAGCGGGCCGAGCAAACGCTCACCGCCAGCCTCGCCGCGTCGTTCGGGCCGGATTACGCGGACCTGGTGAGCCACCCGGCCTTCGAAGTCTCCGAGTGCGCGCCGCGCGGCGGGCTGTTGCACCGGCCGGGGCCGCACGCGCGCTATGCCGCTCAGACATCGGACATTTCGTATGGCCCGGGCGGCCGGGACAACCTGCTGGACATCTGGCGCCGTCACGACCTGGCGCCGGGCCGTCGCGCGCCGGTGCTGATCCAGGTTCCCGGCGGGGCATGGGCCGTCAACGGCAAACGCGGCCAGGCCTACACGCTGATGAGCCGGATGGTCGAACTCGGCTGGATTTGCGTGTCGATCGACTACAGCAAGAGCCCGCGTTCGACGTTTCCGGCGCACCTGATCGACGTGAAGCGGGCGATCGCGTGGGTCCGCGAGAACATCGCTGACTACGGCGGCGACCCCAGCTTCATCGCGATCACCGGCGGCTCAGCCGGTGGCCATCTGGCCTCGTTGGCCGCGCTGACGCCCAACGACCCACGGTTCCAGCCCGGGTTCGAACATGCCGACACCACGGTCCAGGCGGCTGTGCCGTACTACGGCGTCTACGACTTCACCAACGCCGAGGTCATGCACGAACTGATGCTGCCGTTCCTCGAGCAGTTCGTCATGCGCGCCCGATACTCCGAAACGCCTGAGCGCTTCGCCGCGGCGTCGCCGATCAACTATGTGCACGACGAAGCACCCCCGTTCTTCGTGCTGCACGGCGAGCGGGACGAACTGGTTCCTTGCACGCAGGCGCGCACGTTCTGCGCCGCGATGCGCGACGCCGGAGCCCCACTCGTGGCGTACGCCGAGCTCGCCAACGCCCACCACGCATTCGACATCTTGTCCACGGCCCGCTCGCGGCTGGCCGCCAAGGCCGTCGCGGACTTCTTGGGCATCATCTACGGGCGCCGGGCCACCGCACTACTCGATTCGTGGCCGCTGTTGGCGCCGTCGGCCAGTTGAGTCGCGCAGATCAACTGCCTGCCACAACGTCTCATCCGTCGGTTCGCCGCGCGTGCCGCAGCTACTGAATCGTGCCTTTCACCAGCGGGTCAACGCGACTAGCGTTGGTGGAGCTATCCGGTTTGCGGAGCTGAGGCAGGAGGCTTGACGGCGGTGACAAGGTTGGCGCGTCGATGCGGCGATCATGACTGAGCCCGAGGGGGGCCTCGGATTGTCCGACGAACTCGGGCCGGTTGACTACCTGCTGCATCGAGGCGAAGCGAACCCGCGAACCCGCTCGGGCATCATGGCGCTCGAACTGCTCGACACCACGCCGGACTGGGAGCGCTTCCGCACCCGATTTGAGAATGCGTCGCGAAAGGTGTTGCGGCTGCGGCAGAAAGTCGTAGTGCCGACGCTGCCGACGGCCAATCCGCGCTGGGTGGTGGACCCCGACTTCAACCTGGACTTCCACGTCCGGCGGGTGCGCGTGTCCGAACCCGGCACGCTGCGCGAGGTATTCGATCTCGCCGAGCTGATCCTGCAATCGCCGCTGGACATCTCGCGGCCACTGTGGACCGCGACCCTGGTCGAGGGTCTGCCCGACGGCAAGGCCGCAACGTTGCTGCATGTCAGCCACGCCGTCACCGACGGAGTCGGCGGTGTCGAGATGTTCGCCGAGATCTATGACCTCGAGCGCGACCCACCGGCCCGGCCGACGCCGCCGCTGCCGGTCCCCCAGGATCTGTCGCCCAACGATCTGATGCGAGAGGGCTTCACCCATTTGCCGTTCGCTCTGGTCGGTGGTGTCGTGGGCGCGGTCTCCGGAGCGGTGTCGGCGGCCGGGCGCGTGCTGATGGAACCGGTATCGACGGTGTCGGGGATCGTGAACTACGCCATCTCCGGCATCCGGGTGGTCAACCGGGCCGCCGAGCCCTCGCCGCTGTTGCGCCGGCGCAGCCTGGCCACCCGTTCCGAGGCAATCGACATCCCGCTCGCCGATCTGCACAAGGCCGCGAAAGCCGGCGGGGGATCGATCAACGACGCCTACCTAGCCGGGCTGTGCGGCGCCTTGCAGCGCTACCACCAAGCACTCGGCGTCCCGATCGGCTCGCTGCCGATGGCGGTCCCGGTCAGCCTGCGGGCCGACGCTGACACCGCGGGTGGCAATCGGTTCACCGGCGTCAATCTGTCGGCGCCGGTGGGTGCCGGAGACCCGGTCTCCCGGATGCGCAAGATCCGCGCCCAGATGACGCAGCGGCGAGACGAACCCGCGATGAACATCATCGGCTCGATGGCGCCGGTGCTCAGCGTGCTCCCCACTTCGGTGCTGGAGGGGATCACCGGCTCGGTGGTCGGCGCCGACGTGCAAGCCAGCAACGTCCCCGTTTATCCGGGCGACACCTACATCGCCGGTGCAAAGGTGTTGCGGCAGTACGGTATCGGCCCACTTCCCGGCGTGGCGATGATGGTGGTGCTAATTTCGCGTGGCGGGTGGTGCACCATCACGGTGCGCTACGACAGAGCATCGGTACGAAAGGAAGCCTTGTTCGCTCAATGCCTGTTGGAGGGCTTCAACGAGATTCTCGCGCTGGCCGGTGACCCGGCGCCGCACGCGGTGCCGGCGTCGTTTTCTGCGCAACCGGATGCGACGGCACAATCGGTGTCGGGCTCATGAGCGCCGCCAAAGACCGCGGAATACCAACGCCCCCAAAGGATTTGCGGCTGCCCGGCTCGGTCGCTGAAATCCGTGCCAGCGCCCCCGGCCCCAAAGTCGGGGCATTCTTCGACATGGACGGAACGCTGGTCGCCGGGTTTACCGCGGTCATCCTCACGCAGGAACGCTTGCGCCGGCGAGACATGGGCGTCGGCGAGCTGCTCAGCATGGTTCAGGCCGGCCTGAACCACCGGCTCGGGCGTCTCGAGTTCGAAGATCTGATCAGCAAGGCATCCGAGGCGTTGCGCGGCCGGATGCTGACCGATCTGGACGAGATCGGTGAGCGGCTCTTCGCTCAACGGATCGAGTCGCGCATCTACCCGGAGATGCGCGAGCTGGTGCGCGCCCACGTTGCTCGCGGCCACACCGTGGTGCTCAGCTCGTCGGCGCTGACCATCCAGGTCAATCCGGTAGCCCGCTTCCTCGGCATCGCCAACACACTCACCAACAAGTTCGCGGTCAACGACGACGGGATGCTGACCGGCGAGGTCGTCGAGCCGATTTTGTGGGGGCCGGGCAAAGCCGATGCGGTGCAACGGTTTGCGGCCGAGCATGACATCGACCTGAAGGACAGCTATTTCTACGCCGATGGCGATGAGGATGTCGCGTTGATGTACCTGGTCGGCAACCCACGGCCCACCAACCCCGAGGGCAAAATGGCCGCCGTCGCCAAGCGTCGGGGCTGGCCGGTGCTGGAATTCAACAGCCGGGGCAGTGTGGGCATCCGGCCGCAAGTGCGCACGCTGGCGGGCATCAGCTCGATGTTCCCGGTCGCGGCCGGCGCACTGGGTGTCGGGCTGGCGACGCTGAGCCGGCGGCGCGGGGTGAACTTCTTCACCTCGATGTTCCCCCAGACGTTGTTGGGTGCCAGCGGTGTCAGTCTGAACGTCATCGGCAGAGAGAATCTGACCGCGCAGCGCCCCGCGGTGTTTATCTTCAACCACCGCAACCAGGTTGACCCCGTCATCGCCGGTGCGCTGGTGCGTGACAATTGGGTGGCCGTCGCCAAGAAGGAGCTGCAGAAGGACCCGCTGGTGGGCACCCTTGGCAAGCTCACCGATGGTGTGTTCATCGACCGCGATGACCCCATCGCCGCGATGGAGACCATGGCCGAGGTGGAGGAGCGCGCCAAGAAGGGCCTGTCGATCCTGATCGCTCCGGAAGGTACACGAATCGACACGACCGAGGTCGGGCCGTTCAAGAAGGGGCCGTTCCGCATCGCGATGGCAGCGGGAATTCCGATCGTGCCCATCGTGATTCGCAACGCCGAGATCGTCGCCGCGCGCAACTCCACCACGATCAACCCGGGCACGGTTGATGTCGCGGTGTTCCCGCCGATCTCGGTGGCGGACTGGACAGTTGAGACGCTGCCTGAGCACATCGCCGAGGTACGTCAGCTTTACCTGGACACCTTGGCCAACTGGCCTGAAGACGAACTCCCAGACGCCGACGTGTACGCCGAGAAGAAAGCGGCCAAAAAGGCACCGGCCAAGCCGGCTGCCAAGGCCACCGCGACGAAGGTGACCAAGGCCCCGGCGAAGAAGGCGCCTGCGAAGAAGGCCGCACCCCGAAAGTCGGCGGCCAAGACGGCAAAGCCTGCAGCTAATTCGCAACCGGCACAGCCGAATCCGAATGAATCGGAGGTCGCTCTCAAAGACGGTGAGGCGACGCAGTCCGGTGCGGATCAGCCCGGCGGCGCCGAATCTACGTCCCGGCCCATAGGGCGCACGTGACACAACCGGCCGCAGACACCAGCGCAGTCCTGACCGCGCAAGATTCGCTGGTGTTGGCGTCCATGGAGTCCGGCATCGAGACGCAGCTGGTGATGGAATGGCTGGGTCAGCAGCGAGCCCGGAATCCGGATGTGACGTTCGACGTGCTCAAGTTGCCGCCCGGTGGCGCGCCACCGACAGCGTTGAATCTGCTTGTCGACCAGCTGGAGTCCGGCGAAGACCGCTCGATCGTGCCGGTACGGGTGTTTTGGCTCCCGGCTCCCGATCGCGGCAGGGCCGCGAAGCTGGCTGGGCTGCTTCCCGGCTGGGATCCGTACCACCCCAACCAACGCCGTCAGCGCCAGATCCTGCACAAGGATCGCCACCGTGCCCGGGTGGTGGCCGGCGAAGCGGCCAAGATGTCCGAGCTCCGCGAGCAGTGGCGCGATACCACTGTCGGCGGGGATGAACGGGACTTCGCCCAATTCGTCACGCGCCGAGCCCTTTTGGCACTGGAGCGGGCCGAGTACCGAATCCTCGGGCCGCAGTACAAGTCTCCGCGGCTGATGAAGCCGGAGATCTTGGCGTCCACGCGGTTTCGCGCGGGACTGAAGAAGATTCCGGGCGCCACGGTCGAGGAAGCGGGCAAGATGCTCGACGAGTTGGCCACCGGATGGAGTCGGGTGTCGGTCGACCTGGTTTCCGTTCTGGCCAGGGCGATTTGCCGCGGATTCGAACCCGAGATCGACTACGACGCGTTTCAGGTCGCCGCGATGCGTACCGGGCTGGAACTACATCCGGCAGTGCTGCTGTTTTCGCACCGGTCTTACATCGACGGTGCGGTGGTGCCGGTCGCGATGCAGGAGAACCGATTACCGCCGGTGCACGTGTTCGCCGGCATCAACCTGTCGTTCGGATTGATGGGTCCGCTGCTGCGCCGCTCCGGCGTGATCTTCATCCGCCGCGACATCGCTGATAACCCGCTCTACAAATACGTGCTGCGCGAATACGTCGGCTACATCGTCGAGAAGCGCTTCAACCTGAGCTGGTCCATCGAGGGCACTCGTTCGCGCACCGGCAAGATGCTGCCCCCCAAGCTCGGCCTGATGTCCTATGTGGCCAACGCGTATCTGGATGGTCGCAGCGAAGACATTCTGCTGCAACCGGTTTCGATCGGCTTCGACCAGCTGCACGAGACCGCCGAATACGCAGCCTACGCGCGCGGTGGCGAGAAGACACCCGAAGGTGTGCTGTGGCTGTACAACTTCATCAAGGCCCAGGGCGAACGCAACTACGGCAAAATTTACGTCCGCTTCCCCGAGGCGGTCTCGATGCGCCAGTACCTCGGGCCACCGCACGGCCCGCTGGGCCACGACGACGATGCCAAACGTCTTGCGCTGCAGAAGATGTCGTTCGAAGTCGCGTGGCGGATCCTGCGCGCGACCCCGGTGACGGCGACGGGTTTGGTGTGCGCATTGCTGCTCACCACCCGCGGCGCGGCGCTTACGCTCGACCAACTCCACCACACCTTGCAGGACTCGTTGGATTACCTGGACCGCAAGAACACCCCGGTGTCGAACAGTGCGTTGCGGCTGCGCACCCGCGACGGCGTGCGCGCGGCGGTCGACGCATTGTCCAACGGGCACCCGATCACTCGCGTCGACAGCGGCCGCGAACCGGTGTGGCTGATCACCCCCGACAAGGAGCACGCCGCGGCGTTCTACCGGAACTCGGTCATCCACGCCTTCCTGGAGACCTCGATCGTCGAACTCGCCCTGGCGCACGCCCGGCACACCGAAGGCGACCGCATGCAAGCCTTCTGGGCGCAGGCGATGCGGCTGCGTGATCTGCTCAAGTTCGACTTCTACTTCGCCGATTCGACGGCCTTCCGCGACAACATCGCCGAAGAGATGGCATGGCATGACGATTGGGAGGCGCACGTCGCGGCGGGCGGCGCCGCGATCGATGCGCTGCTGTTCGCCAAGCGGCCGTTGATGTCCGACGCGATGCTGCGGGTGTTCTTCGAGGCTTATGAGATCGTCGCCGACGTCTTGCGCGATGCGCCCGCCGACGTCGGCCAAAAAGAACTCACCGAGTCCGCACTCGGGGTCGGTCGGCAGTACGTCGCGCAGACGCGGGTGCGCAGCAGTGAGTCGGTGTCCACTCTGCTGTTTGCCACCGCGCGTCAGGTCGTCGCCGATCAGGATCTGATCGCGCCCGCCCCGGATCTCAGCGAACGCCGGGTCGCCTTCCGGCGGGAATTGCGGGCGATCCTGCGAGATTTCGGCTACGTCGAGCACATCGCCCGCAACCAATTCGTGGCCCGCGAATTCCAGGCACGCGAGGAGCGCACCGCTCGCCCGGCCGGGTAGCGCGGGCTTTGCCGATGCCCGCCCATACCCTGGATGTATGACGATTGGCCAGTCCGCAGCCAAGGCCAGGGAGCTGGTGTGGCCGCTGCTCAGCGGCGTCGCGGTGCTGGCCGGCTGTACGGCCGCCGGTATCGGAACGTTGTCGCTGGCCGACGCGCTGACCGCCACGGGATTACCCAATCCGGGCCCGGCGACCACCCTGGGCCTGCCGTTCGTCCGGGCGGCGGGCGAGATCGCCGCGGTGTTGGCCGTGGGGTCGTTCCTGTTCGCGGCGTTTCTGGTGCCGCCGCAGAAGTCCGGCGTGCTCGACGCCGGAGGCTACCGGGCGCTGCGGCTCGGGACTGTCGCGTCGGGCGTGTGGGCGGTGTGTGCCGCACTGCTGATCCCGCTCACCATTTCCGACGTATCCGGTCACCGGCTGGCCGAGATGCTCGATCCGGTACGGCTCTGGTCGCTGGCCAGCCTGGTCAACACCGCCTCCTCGTGGCGGTGGACGGCGTTCCTGGCCGCCGGCGTCACACTGGCTAGCTTGGCGGTGCTGCGCTGGTCGTGGACGCCGCTGCTGCTCGCCGGTTCGCTGCTCACGTTGATCCCGCTGGGGCTGACCGGCCATTCCTCGGCCGGCGGCTCACATGACCTGGCCACCAACAGCCTTCTAATCCACCTCGTCGGCGCCAGCCTGTGGGCCGGTGGACTGTTGGCTCTGCTGGCGCACGCGCTGCGCGGCGGCGATCACCTCGCCCTTGCGGCCCGGCGGTTCTCGACGATCGCGTTGTGGTGCTGGGTCGCGATGGCGCTCAGCGGCGTGATGAACGCCCTGGTGCGAGTGTTGCCGTCGGACCTGCTGACCACCACCTACGGGCGGCTGGTGCTGGCCAAGTTCGTCGCGCTGTGTGCGCTAGGCGTGCTGGGCTGGCGTCAGCGTCGCGTCGGAGTCGTTGCGTTGCAACGTGATCCCACTTCGCGCAGCGCCCTGATCCGGCTCGCGCTCGTCGAGGCGGTCCTGTTCGGCGTGACTTTCGGCATCGCCGTCGGGCTCGGCCGCACCCCGCCGCCGCCACCGCCGATCCGGCTGCCGTCCATCCCCGAGGCCGAAATCGGTTACGACTTCGACGGCCCGCCGACGGTGGCGCGCATCCTGCTGGACTGGCGCTTCGATCTGGTCTTCGGCACGGCGGCAATCATTTTGGCCGCGCTGTATGTCGCCGGGGTGCTGCGGCTGCGCCGGCGTGGCGACCATTGGCCCGCCGGCCGGGTCGTGGCCTGGCTGCTGGGTTGTCTGACCCTGCTGTTTGTGACGTCGTCCGGGGTCGGCCGCTACATGCCGGCGATGTTCAGCATGCACATGGTCGCGCACATGGGGCTGTCGATGCTCACGCCGATCTTGCTGGTGTTGGGCGCACCGGTCCGTTTGGCCTTGCGGGCACTGCCCGCCGCCGGTCGCAACGACCCGCCGGGAATGCGCGAATGGCTGCTGGCCGCCCTGCACAGCAGGGTCTCGCGCATCCTGACCAATCCGATCGTGGCCACCGTGTTGTTCGTCGCGGGCTTCTACGGCCTTTACTTCACGTCCATCTTCGACGACGCGGTGGCCAGTCACGCCGGGCATTTGGCGATGAACGTGCACTTCTTAGTCAGCGGCTACCTCTTCTATTGGGTGGTCATCGGTGTCGACCCGACGCCGCGGCCGATCCCGCATTTGGCCAAGGTCGGGGTGGTGTTCGCGTCGCTGCCCATGCACGCATTCTTCGGTGTGGAATTGATGGGCACGCCAACTGTGCTGGGCGAGGCCTACTACCGATCCCTGGGCTTGAGTTGGCATACCGACCTGCTAGGCGATCAGCGCTTGGGCGGCGGAATCGCTTGGGCGGCAGGCGAAGTGCCGCTTGTGATCGTGATGCTTGCGTTGCTGATGCAGTGGGCCCGCAGCGATGCGCGCACCGCGCGGCGTCTGGATCGGGCGGCTGACCGCGACGACGACGCCGATCTGACGGCCTACAACGCCATGCTGGCCGAACTCGCGAGGGGGCCGAAGCCGGCGTCTCGCGGATCTGTCGGAGAAGGTCAACACCCGAGTTAACTCAGGGGAGTGCGCACGTCGGCGGGTCAGCGGCTGGTGCGGTATGGTTGGTCGCCGCGATACGGTAGTTGCGCGTATTGCGGGCGAAAGGCGTTTTTCCCCAACATGTTTGAGTTTCAGCACCGGGCCGGGCTGGCTGGTCTAGTTTGTGGGTGGTGGTTGGGGTTGGAAGGGTTGGTACCACCACCAGTGGGCGCGTTCGCCGGTGGGTCCGGTGAACTGCCCCAGGTTTTGTTCCTAGTCGGTTGCGAGGGCCGGGGTTGGCTGGCTCGCGGGGTGTGAGGTGCCGGTGAGGGCGGCCTCGTACTCG